>NZ_LOKV01000027.1:0-346355 GCF_002211395.1 Rhizobium sp. R339 | reverse complement strand
GACCGTCAGCTGAACGGCTACGGGCTGACGACAGCGCATATCCTCTATCGCATTCCTGATTTTGAATCCGTCCTGCAAAGCTATGTCTGGCAGGATTACGATCTGGCTCCGGACTTTCCGGAGATGCATAAGTTTCTGGATTTTTGGCAGTCCACGCTGGACGGGCCGCTTCATTCCGTCCGCTATACGCACCAACGGCTGATCGGGCCGAACGAATGGCGCCGCGTCGCGGGCGAGTTTAAGTTGCAGTGAGACTTGACACCGAAATTCCCTAATGGCCGCTTCGAGCTAAAGTCGGCCTCAGGACGAGGCCGTATCGCCTTTGGCGGATGCAAACCTATACCGCCTCCTTGGGGAGTGTCAGAGGTCGCGTGAGCATACCGGTCCAACGTATTTGAATGTGAACAATGGGGCCGAGGCGCAAGCTGCCACTGCGCTGGCCAAACCCTCCATCCAGCCTCAGATTGGCACCCGTGACGTGACCGCCTGAGAACGGACAAGATAAGCAATGGCGCCGCCTTTAGTTTTCGCTTTGAGGCGGCCGGGAATCTTTAGTGAAAGCGCGCCTGGAGATCATCTATTGACCCTCAATGGAAGCCTTCACCCTTCTTGCCAGCGCCTCCATATCGAACGGCTTGGTCAATACCTGCATGCCCGGAGATAAATGTCCGTGATTTAAAAGCGCATTCTCCGCGTAGCCTGTGACAAACAGGACTGGCAGATTTGCATGCCATTCGCGGGCACGATCGGCGAGCTGCCGACCATTCATGCCATTGGGCAGCCCCACATCGGTCAACAGCAGATCGATCCGCCGGCCTGTTTCCAGCACCTCGGTTGCTTCACGAGCGTCGCCGGCCTGAATCACCAGATAACCCAATTCCTCGAGTTGTTCAGCGGAGACCATGCGGATCAGGGGCTCGTCGTCGACGAGCAGGATTGTTTTACCTCGCTCTGCTGCAGTCAGCCTGCCAGCGGGAAGCGTCTCTTCCGAGCCGACGTCCCCCGTAAACCTTGGCAGATAGATGGACACGGTAGTACCTTCACCCAACTCAGAATAGATCTTTGCGCTGCCGCCAGATTGGCCCGCGAAACCCCATACCATCGAAAGACCGAGGCCGGTCCCCTCGCCGATCGGCTTGGTTGTAAAGAACGGATCGAAAGCGCGAGCAACTGTTTCTGCCGACATGCCCGTACCAGTATCCGAGACAGACACCGATAAATACTGCCCGGCCTTGAGCCCCAGAAGAGACGCCATGCGATCGTCAATCCAATGATTTGCTGTCTCGATCGTCAACCTGCCGCCAGATGGCATCGCATCGCGTCCGTTGATACACAGGTTCAGCAGCGCACTCTCCAACTGACCCGGATCGACAAGCGTTGGCCAGGCCCCGGATGTCTGAACGACCTCGACGGCCACGGCAGGACCGACGCTGCGGCGAAGCAGCTCTTCCATCGAGGTGATGAGCTTGGTGACATTGGTGGGCTTAGGAGCAAGTGTTTGTCTCCGGGAGAAAGCGAGCATACGCTGCGTCAGCGACGCGCCGCGCGTGGCCGCACCGGCTGCCGCAGTCAGAAAGCGATCGATATCGTTCAATCGGCCCTGTGCCAAGCGGGTCCTCATCACTTCCAGACTGCCAAGGATCCCGGCGAGAAGATTGTTGAAGTCGTGGGCAAGCCCGCCCGCAAGCTGCCCCACGGCTTCCATCTTTTGCGCGTGGCGCAGAGATTCTTCCGCTGCCATGAGTTCGCCCGTACGTTCCGCGACCGTTGCCTCCAAGACCTCGTTGGCTCGACGCAGGTCGGCCTGACTCGCCAGCAACTCCGCCTCCGATCTGACCCGTTCGATATGAGCCCACGAGCGGTCAGTGACCTCCTGGACAAGCGCAATTTCATGAGCGGTCCAATGATGTGGCAGCTTATGATGGACGGCCATGAGCGCTGTGAGTTTGCCGCTTTTAACCAGAGGCAGGCAGATGGTCGCCGCAATGCCTATTTTCTGGAACGTGGCTGCCTCTTCCGGCGCGATCTCCTTCGAATTGTCATTGATGACAAGGGGGCGGCCGGCGGAAAGCTCATCAACAGCGAGCCGGCCAAAATCTCTGAGATGGTATCGGCCAGTAATGTGGCCCGAACCGGGGGCTGCCCAGTCTCCTCGAATGGTGAAGCCGTCCTCGTCTGCGTCCATATCGGCGTAGGCGCAAACGGACACACCTAATTGTTGGCCGAGCATGCGCGTGCTGGTTTCCAATATGGAATCCGCGTCGTGAAGCGCGGATGTCGCCTTGCCAAGCGCGTCCAGAAAATCCAGCCGCGCCGTATAACGTGCCTTCTCCGCCTCTGATTTTGCGCGCTCGACAGCTGACCACGTCCGTTCGGCAACCTCCGTCGCGAGAGCAATATCGTTATCTGTCCACTTGTGTGGAATGGGGTGGTGAAGAAACAACATAGCTCTGAACCGGCCATGTTTGATCAGGGGCACTGCCAAGACTGTTCTTGATCCGATCGCATGGAACGCCGCAGCCATGCTTCCGACCCGATGGTCCCGGTCCACGTCGTCTACGCACATGACCCGCCCGGCCTTGAGCTCGTCGATGATCGGCGGACCGAAGTCATTCATGCGGTATTTTCCCGCTACACTTGCGATGCGCCCATCCGTCCAGTCGCGCTCCACGGTGACATGTTCTTCTTTTTCATCGATTTCACCGTAACCAACCCGTGCTATGCCGAGCGCTCTGCCCAACGCTTCGGAAGCCGCGGCCATCACTGCAACCGGATCGGCGATATCCCTGAGGGTCTCCTCCAACGCGAGATGGAAGGACTGTCTGTTTTCCAGCATGACGCGCCGGGTGGTTTCGGTGACGGCACAGAACATCCCCCGCACCACACCCTGATGATCGCGAACCGGCGAATACGAGAAGGTAAACCAACTTTGCTCGTCATAGCCCGCCCGGTTCATAACGAGCGGAAGGTCCTCGCGGAAAGTTGCGATGCCTTTCATCGCCCTGTCGATAAGCGGAAAGATGTCCTCCCAGATCTCCTGCCAGATATCCTTGAACCGCGCCCCAAAGGCGGCCGGATGCTTGCTTCCGAGTATCTGCGCATAGGCATCGTTGTAAAGGAAGGTCAGTTCCTCGCCCCATGCCACGAACATCGGGAACTGGCTATCGACCATGAGCGCCGTCACCGACTTCAAAGACTGATCCCAATGTTCCGGCGGACCAAGGGGCGTAGGTGCAAAGTCAACCGTTCTCAGGAGACCCACGACTGGGTTTGACGTGAGCTCGGTCTCCAAACCTTCAGACCGGGCAGCCATCAGTCCCTCATCAGTGCAGATCCCAGTATCCGTCATTGCGCCCCCGCGTGTTAAAGCGACAGTCAACGTTTTCGACCGCGACAGAGTTCCGCACCCGCTAAGCTAACGTATCGCGGTGCTGGAGAGGCTCGTATTCGCGGGGGGACTTGCGGCCGACGAGGGATGCGACAAGCGGACATCGTTTTTCACATACGAACTTGCCCCGTCCCGGTGGACGAGGCTTTTCGTACGATCGAACGGTAACCTAGACGCAGCTGGGTTGGTTCACGATCGTAGGAATGGCTATACGCTGCACGTAGATGCCCTCGCAGCTTTGATCTGATCCCGAAGTGGTTCGTGCGGAGCTTTGGTGCGCTCCCATCGAGCAATGCTCCGCGCGGTCCGACAATTTCATATTTATCGGACACGACGTGACCCTATCAGTCTACGCTGCCCGTCGCGATCTTCCGAGGCGCTTGATTGCTTGCTCAAGCGGCCGCTCGCCGTCGCAATAGTCCTGCCAGGCGGAGCTTTTGGCAAGCAGCGCCGGCACCGTGCGAAGCGTAAACCGCTTCGGGTCAAGATCGGACTTCACCTGCGCCCAGGTGAGTGGCATCGACACGGTAGCGCCGGCACGGGCGCGCGGTGAAAGCGGTGCGACGGCCGTCGCCATCCGGTCGTTGCGGAGATAGTCGAGGAAAATCCTGCCGCCGCGAAGGCTTTTGGTCATCTTGATCAGATAGAGGTCGGGATTGTCACGCGCCATCTGCTGGCAAACATCATGCGCGAAACCCTTGGCCTCCGCCCATAAGAGAGGCTTGCGTTTGTTCACGGCAAGCGGGGTGACGACATGCAGGCCCTTGCCGCCCGTCGTCTTGCAGAAGCTGACGAGGCCGAGCTCGTCGAGCCGGTCGCGCATCTCGCGGGCGGCCGCGACCACGGTCGCAAACGGCACGTCCGGACCAGGATCAAGGTCGAACACCAAACGGCCGGGCACCTCCGGTTTGCCCGGCTCACAATTCCACGGATGCAGCTCGACACCGCCGATCTGGGCGATCGCCGCCAGCCCCTCGATCCGATCGATCTGCAGGTAAGGCTTCTTGTCGCCGAAGACCTTCACCAGTTCGAGCAGGTTAGAGGTGCCGGGCATGGCATGGCGCTGAAAGAACTGCTCGCCGCCAATGCCGTCGGGCGCTCGGATGATCGAACAGGGCCGGCCCTTGATGTGATCGATCAACCAGGCGCCTACGGCCTCATGGTAGCGCGCAAGCTCTTCCTTTGTGACGGGCTCTCCATCACCAGCATCCGGCCAGAGCGGCTTGTCGGGGTTGGAGATGAGGACACCCATGACCTCGGCCTTCGCGCCTTTGCGGCGAGCGGGTTTGTGTCTGGCGGCCGCGGCAGGTTCAGCGATTTCGGTCCTGGCCGGCGCCGGATTTTCGGCCTCGACTTCTCTTGCCGGCTTGTCCTCGCGCAGGCCCTTGAAGGCAGCCTGTCGGACGAGGCCGTCCGCGGTCCACCCTTCAAATTCGATCTCCGCGACAAGCTCGGGCTTCACCCAGACAACTTCGGCTGTCCGCTTCGGAGCGCCGACACCGGTGAATGGCGACCTCGCCGTTTCGAGAGCCTGCAGTTTCGGCAGCAGCGTCTCGACTTTTTTGGCGCCGTAGCCGGTTCCGACACGCCCGACATAAACGAAGTGATCGCCGCGGTGCACCCCGGCCAGCAGGGATCGGAATCTGCCGTTGGTCTTGGCATAACCTCCGATCACCACCTCGTGCCCGGCCCGACATTTCGACTTCGCCCAGGTATCGGTGCGCCCGGATTGATAGGGTGCATCCATCTGCTTGGAGATGACGCCCTCGAGGTGCAGCTTGCAGGCGGAGCGGAGCACGGCGTCGCCGCCGGACTCGAAATGTTCAACATAACGGATGTGGGGATCGTCGCCGGTAGCGGTCAGAAGCTTTTGCAGCCGCTCCTTCCGCTCGACCAGGCGCATCGACCGCAGGTCCTCTCCGCCATCGAACAACAGGTCGAACGCGAAGTAGACAAGGTCTCCTGTCTTGCCTTCCGACAGGGCCGCCTGAAGTGCGGCAAAATCCGGTGCGCCATTCTCATCAAGCGCGCAGATCTCGCCATCGATGATGCAGTCGGGCAGTGCGGATGCGGCATCGGCGATCGCTGGATACTTCCTAGTCCAGTCGAGACCTTTGCGTGTCTTCAGCGTCGCCGTTCCATCGGCGACCCGCATCTGGATGCGATAACCGTCGAACTTGATTTCGTGCAGCCAGTCGTCGCCGGCCGGCGGACGATCGAGCCTGTCGCAAAGCTGCGGCTCGATGAAATCCGGCAGGTCGACCACGGTGGATGTCGCGAGATCCTTGCTGGACCTCTTCTTGCGTTCGGCGGCGGCCAGGCCATGCTTGCTGTCCCAGACGGCATCCGCCTCCACATCCGCGTTCGCCATCATGAACGGTCGCGGCTTGCGCCCCTTGCCTTCGGCGATTTCATCCATGCTGCGGCCGGAAGCGACCGAGGTCGCGTTCTCCTCCAGGACAGCCGCACCGTTTTCGTCGACCGAATGATCGTCATGATGTTTGATCAGCAGCCAGTTCGTCCGCTTGCCGCCATCGCGGTCATTGCGCATGCGCACCAGCACGAAGCTGCCATGCAGCCGCTTGCCCTCGAGCGTGAACTTGAAATCGCCCTTCCTCAAGGTTTCTTCCGGAGACTTGCTGCCCTCCGGCTCCCAATAGCCGCGGTCCCACAACATCACCGTGCCGCCGCCATACTGGCCTTTCGGGATCGTGCCTTCGAAGTCGCCGTAATCGAGCGGATGATCCTCGACCTCGACAGCCAGCCGCTTGTCATGCGGATCGAGCGATGGCCCCTTGGTCACCGCCCAGGATCTGAACACACCGTCGAGCTCGAGCCTGAGATCATAGTGCAGCCGTGTGGCATCGTGCTTCTGGATCACGAATCGGCGCCGGTTCGACGGTTTGACTCGCGTCTCACCGCTGGGTTCGCTGGTTTTCTTGAAATCGCGCTTGGCCCGGTATTTCGAAAGATTGTCGGCCATGAAACTCGAACTCCTATCAACGCGCACCGGCGCTAGCTTCCTTCACCGCTTATCGCTGTGAGACCCTCAGCGCGCCAGCATCCCCGAGACTGCGCCGGACGGCGGCGACTTGGCTGGAAGCGATATCCGCCGAAACGACGATCTCGCCTTCCAGCGGTGCGTCCTGACGCGCGCCTCCGCCATGCGAGGCATCGCCGCCCGAGGGCGCCGCGCCGGCACTATTCCGGTTGCTCGCCGACTGGATGAATATGTCTGGTCTGGATATGCCGTGCTGCTGAACCAGATGTTCGACGGCGAGATCAGCCGCTTCTCGGGTTTCGAACGTGGCTGTGATCGTCGTGGTGCTGTCATCGGCCATTAAGGTCTCCTGATGTTGCTTTCCTCAAATGAGAACGCGGCCGGCGGCTGCTAGTTTCGACAGCAGGCCCGGACGCCCCCTCAAATGTTGATATCGCGCCAAAGCCTGCTATGTTCTGTTTTTGTTTCGGCGCACATCACCTGCCGACGCCATCGCGATCGCTGAAGCCGCCATGAACGACATGAGTTCGACCCCCGTCCGAAAAATCATCCACGTCGACATGGACGCGTTCTATGCGTCGGTGGAGCAGCGCGATAATCCGGAATTGCGCGGTAGACCGGTTGCGGTGGGCGGATCGGCCGCCCGCGGCGTGGTGGCCGCAGCAAGCTACGAGGCCCGCAAATTCGGTGTCCACTCGGCGATGCCGTCGGTGACGGCGAAGCGAAAGTGCCCAGACCTGATCTTCGTGCCGCCGCGCTTCGAGGTTTATAAGGCGGTGTCGCAGCAGATCCGCGAGATCTTCGCCGAATATACGCCGATAATCGAGCCGCTGTCGCTCGACGAGGCCTATCTCGATGTCACCGAAAATCTCAAAGGCATCGCGATTGCCACGGAGATCGCGTCGGAGATCCGCGCGAGGATCAAGCAAGTCACCGGCCTCAATGCGTCGGCCGGGATATCCTACAACAAGTTCCTCGCCAAGATGGCGAGCGATCTGAACAAGCCGAATGGCCAAGCCGTTATCACCCCGAGGAACGGACCGGCCTTCATCGAGACTCTCCCCATCAAGAAATTTCACGGCGTCGGCCCTGCCACGGCGGAAAAGATGCACCGGCTCGGAATCGACAACGGCGCCGATCTCAAAGGGAAGACGCTCGAGTTCCTGGTGGAGCATTTCGGGAAGTCGGGACCCTATTTTTATGGCATTGCCCGCGGTACCGACGAGCGCCAGGTCAAGCCGAACCGGGTGCGCAAATCCGTCGGCGCCGAAGACACGTTTTCGCAGGACCTCCATGCCTTTGAGCCGGCCCGTGAAGGGCTGCAGCCGTTGATCGAAAAGGTGTGGGGCTATTGCGAGACGAATGGGATCGGCGTCAAGACGGTGACGCTCAAGGTCAAGTATGCCGACTTCAATCAGATTACCCGCAGCAAGACTGTTCCCAGTCCTCTGGCCGCGATCACCGATCTGGAGGAGATCGTCGGCCTGCTGCTGGCGCCGATTTTTCCGCCGCGCAAGGGCATTCGCCTGCTCGGCGTCTCGCTGTCGTCGCTCGAAAGGCGCGCCGCCGGAACGGAGCCGCAGCTGAGATTGGCGCTTTAGATCGCCAGCGTCGGGCTCGGCAGGCGCGCGCGGGCATCGTGCTTAACCCGGAACGTGCCTGCCGGCAATGACCGCAGGATTTCCTCTTCGCGAACAAGGCCGTCGATCCAGCCCACGCGCTGGTCGCGTGTCAGGACCACCATCTGCCGGTGTGAATAGGCGCGATATCGGCATTCGCCACGATGGTCAGGATGGCGCAGTCCTCCGCCCAATTCACAGCCGCCGGGCGCCAGATCCCCGCAAAATAGAACCGGTCGCCATTGGCGAGCGAGAAGCTGAAGCTCTTGTGGCGAAACTCCGAGACGGCACCAGGCAGGTGGGTGGGAAACGTCCTTCCGAACGGATGAGGTTCACCGCGCGCGGACCGCCGCCGCGTGGGCGCCAATCCCCAAGGCAGTTCCACTATCTCTACATCGCCGTCATGGCGCTTGACGATAACGCGGCGCTCGTTGAACGGCTGAGGGATAATCGTGTGCGGTTAGCCGAAAACTGCTAATCTCCCCGAATGCGCGCCGGTGAGACCGAACTTCAAATGGTCATGCGACACGTTCGAGATGGTGCCGCCATCGTCGCGCGGCAAACTGGGCTTTCTCAAAAAACTCGTCACGCTCCGCCTGCCAACAAGGGATGCCGAGGAACTGCTCGTCCTGCTGGAGCGCATACAAACTGAGCATATATTGCACCTGCAGCGGCTCGGTCGCGAGTTGATGAGGCCACCCTCGAAGGGAAGAGCTATGTGCAATGATTATCGGTTGATGGTGGATATCGCCTCGGTTGTCGAGGATTTCGCCGATCTGAAGATCAAGATCCGTTTCGGTGAAGGCGCGCCGAACCTCGAAGCGCGCGAGGACATCAAGATCACAGATATCGGCCCGATCGTCAGGACGATCGGCGGAGCCCGCGATGAAGCCGAGCTCGTGCAGCGGCGTTGGAGCTGGCCCGGACCGAACAAACGGCCGGTTTATAATTTCCGGTCGGAAGGTCGGGAGTTCACTTCCAATCGCTGCCTGATCGTTGCCGATGGCTTTTACGAGTTCACCGATCCGAAGGACCCGAAAAAGAAGCGCAAGGACAAGTGGCTGTTCACGAAGACGGACGAGCCGATCTTCTGCATCGCCGGCATCTGGCGCGAAACGCCGGAGGTCGGCCAAGCCTTCACTATGCTGACGATGGAGCCGGGGCCGGACATTGCGCCGTATCACGACCGGCAGATCGTCATCCTCGAACGCGGCTCCTGGGCAGATTGGCTTGACCCGGCGGTTTCCGCGAAGTCCTTGATCAAGCCGCTCGCGGTGGGCACCCTTTCTGTGCAGCAGGTCGGCTGAACCGGAATAGCCCCGCGCCACGTTCAAAAATAGCTGCCCGCGAGTTGTCGAACTCTTGCGCAAATCAGCTTCGCGAGAGCTGCCTCTTCTGCTGTTCCTTCTTATTCGGTGCCCTTGAGCGTACATTGACAAGCTGCTCGATGATCGGGGCGAACAACGTCGTGGTCGCGCCGCCGAGCGCGGCCTTGACGGCTTCTTCCCAGCAGCCGGTGATTTAACTGGCGCCCAATCTTCGATGTCAAGCGAACACACCGAGCATGTAAAGTCCGACGATCAGAAGATTGACTGCGAGCACGATATAGATCGGTAAAAGTGTGCGTCGCTTATTGCGGTCAGCGTCACGTGACATGTCCTCATCCCTCTTGCCGCGACAAGCGCCATGGCACCGTCACGACCGTTAGCCTGGGGCCGCCGAACTTCAAAAGCTGCTTTCTGAGATGACCGGCACGGTTCATGTGAAGTATCTTTTGCCACCATCGCTCCTTGACCGTCTCGGGAATGAGAACCGCGACCTGACGCTCAGGCGCATCCGCATCAAGCTTCTCGATCAATCGAAGAAGTGGTTCATGCAGTTCTCGATAAGGTGCCGGAATAAGCATCAGGCGCGGAGGCTGGAGACCCTTCGCAGCGACCGGTTCTTCGACATCGGCATGCCATTGCTGACGCAAAACTCTCTCTCCATCCTCATTCTCCGGGCCGCCGAGCTTCACAAGGTGGACAGCGACGACATCAGGGGACAACGTCAGTGCAAACTTGATGGCCCTTTCACTCAGGCGATTCCAGCTTTCCGTCACAACGAGCACCGTTGGCGGGTCGACATCTTCCACAGCAATCGGACCGGGTTGACGCAATTCCCGATCCAATCCCTCGTAATAGCTTTTGATCGCACGTAGCAGGATGATGGTGAGAGGAACGGCGATCAATGTGATCCAAGCGCCGTCCAAGAACTTTGCTAGCATGATCACAACCAGGGCAGTGCCGGTTGCCACCGCCCCGACGGCATTCATCGCAAGCTTCGCTGGCTTCTTTACTTTCTGACGCCTCCAGTGAACGACCATTCCTGTTTGAGAGACGGTGAAGGTCAAGAAGGCACCAATGGCGAAGAGAGGTATTAACCTTTCTGTAATGCCGCCGAAGGCGATCAAAAGAAGCGAGGCGAAGCCTGACAGAAAAAGGATGCCTACCGTGAAGACCAGGCGGCGTCCCGGCTGAGCAAAAGCCTTTGGCAAGTATCCATCAGCGGCTACCATGCGGCAGATACGAGGAAAGCCGACGAAGCTCGTATTGGCCGACAGGCACAGGATGCAGAGCAGGCTGCACATGGCGACGTAGTAGAAGGCGTTGAAACCTGCCACTGCACCGATCAACTGCGAAAGCACACTCTGGTACCCGTTACCAGTTTGGCTCATCGCGCCGATTTCGAAGGTAGCCGCTATCGTCGCGATACCGCCCAGCAGGAGCGCCAGAACCACGACAATGATCGTGAGCGTAATGTAGGCGTTCCTGATGACGGGCGCCTTGAATGAACCCACACCGTTAGAGACGGCTTCAACTCCCGTCATCGCGGTGCAGCCGCTGGCGAAGGCATGCATCAGCAGCCAAATGCCTGCCGCCCCTGTTGTTGCCGCAAGCGCAGGTGGCGCGACAACAGGGGCAGGATCGCTTTCAGTCACAATCCTGAAGAGGCCGTAAGCGATCACACCTAGGAAGCAGACCATAAAAAGATAGGTTGGAAGCGCAAACAGCCAGCCAGCCTCGCCAGTCCCTCTAAGATTGGCCAGGGTGACAAACGCTACGATGAGCAGGCAGAGGGGCAGGATATACGGATGGAGGCTTGGGACGGCGGATACGAGTGCACCGACGCCGGCAGAGACGCCAACCGCGACATTCAATACGTAGTCGATCATCAAGGCTGAGGCCGCCAGCAGGCTGGGGTATTCCCCCAGATTCTCCTTGGCGACCGCATAGGCTCCGCCGCTTGTCGGATAGGCGGCGAGGGTCTGACGATATGAAAAATACAAGATCGCGAGGAGAGCGATGATGCAGCCCATAACCGGTCCGAGATAGGTGAGACCTAGCGCCCCGAGCGGAATCAGGATCGTTAGAGCAGCTTCCGGCCCGTAGGAGGATGATCCAAGCCCGTCCAGCCCCATGGCGGGTACAGCCTCCATCCAGCCAAGTTTCTTGTCTTCGTGCTCGCGGTTAGCGAGTTTGCGGCCAAACAGGAGTGTGCTGAGGTTCAAGCTGCTGGTTCTCCGACGTTGAACGCACCGAACCTGCCAGCGAGGATGTTAGTTCCGCCCTCCGGGGGAGGAACTTGAGCGACCAACGTTGGTTGGATGGGAACGACAGCGAAGCCATCTTAGCCGGCCAGTCAGCGGACGGTGATGGTTTTGGTCGCGTCGGAGGTGGCTGCCTATTGGCTGCAATTTCCTTCGCATCAGTCATACCAAGGGGCTGATGGATAGCATTGACCATCGATCATCGCAGCCGAGGGACTATCTCAGGTATCGCGGTGGCGATATCAACTTCTGCCGCCCATGCCCCGCGCTCATCGTGGATAACTATACCCATCGGAATCTCTTGCCCTCTCTTCATAAGGGCATGCCGGACCAGTTCGCGGAGGGTCTCGATAGCTTCTTGTCTTGCCGCGGTCAGATCAGGGAAGGCCGAACCCTCGAAGTCGACTACGACATGATCCGCGTGCCGGATGTGAAAATAATACGTCGCCACGGTCACCTCTTTTCGAAGGATTAGCATTCGCAAAACCCGTCGCAAGCCTCTGTCAGCGAGCGTACCAGCGTAGAATTAAAAAAGAGCCCCGCGCGGGCGGGGCTCAAGTTGGGGACTTGCGATGGACCGGGCGGAGGCATCATGAAGAGTTGGCTGCCATCCAAGCTCCGCGCGGCTGACGAAATACGCTTAGTGCTGCCGATTTGTTCCCGCCGAAAACGCGTTTTCTGTTGGCTCTCTCATAATGGCCGGACGAGCCGCCGCGAGGCGATTGTAACTCCCGCCTGCCATGCTGATCAGTTTGGTACGATCACGGACGATGACTTTGCCGCGCGCGGACCTGATCATGCCTTCGCCTTCGAGCAACGCCAAGGCTTCGGAAACGCCGGCCCGCCGAACTCCAAGCATCATAGCCAGGAACTCGTGCGTCATAAGAAGTTCGTCGTCCCCGGCACGGTCGTGGCTCATCAGGATGAGGCGGGCCAAGCGCTGGTTCAAAGAGTAGTGGCCCAGAGCCAGGGCCGTCTCCGCCATTTGTACCATGACGGAGTGCGCGTATCGGAGAAGCGTTTCGCGGAGTGAAGGGCTACGCTCGGCCGCCTCCCGAATAGCCGATGTAGGAATGCGGAAGGCGGAACCGGCTCCTTGAACGAAGCTCCGCCATGACGTTCTATCAGCCCCGAGGAGAACAGAGACACCGGTCATGCCTTCCCGGCCCACGCTGAATACTTCGAGGCTTCGGCCACCCGGTGTTGTCGTAACCGCGGCAACGATCCCGCTCTCGATGAAGTGGACATGCTGAATGGGAGCGTCAGGCTCAACAAGGATATCTCCAACGTCGAGCTTAACCGGTTGAAGATCGGCCTCCAGCCATTGCAGTTCTTCAGAGAATGAGTTCAACAGTTCATTGCGGAACATCGACGGGACTTTATGCAATATCGAGCCTCTCCGTTGCGACGGGAAACAAGCTCTGATGATACCCACCGGTAGACCGATACGCATTAATCTTTGCTAATATTGGTGCGGAACCGTACAAACACAACGGGCTATAACAAGCAGGCCGATCAGGTCAGGAGCCGAACTAGAGAATCCTCGTCTTTCACTCCATGCTGGAACGACTGGATTATTCGCATTGCCAGTTCTTCCCGGTCGGCTGCGGTCACGATCTGCCGCGCCGAGCTGACGTGATCAAAGACCCTTTGGCAAAGGGCAACTTCGCCATCATTCAGCACGCTCTGGGTTTGGAATACGCTAGACAGGATCATACGCCGTCACTCCCCGATGATAACCGTAGGGCGCGGAGGCGACGCTTCAACGTGATTGGAGATCACGACTTGTGTTTGGCCTACACAAAAGGGCGTCGGGCCGCGCGGAGCGTCGCTTTGGGAGCAGACCAGGAACTACCTCCGCACGACCCAACATCCGGGGTGGTGGATCGCTAGGAGTAAGCCTTCGCGAACAACAAGATACTTGCTTTCTCCCGCGATCCAGTGAGCTAACCTGAATCGTCAGTTTACGGTTCCCGTACGATGCCGGACGAAATGGTCACTCCCGGGGCAGGCTGGGGCGATGTTTCACCTTTATGGCGATCATTTACCCCAAGCATGTGTCTCCTGTGAACTGGGCGACCCCCGCGTCGATCACACCAGGCCGGAACCTCTCCCGTAGCAGAGTCTTCCCAGTTCTTCCATTCGTTCGAGAGATGCTGACGCAGGTGTTTTGCCAACCGCGCCAACACGTTCAAGCCCTTTCAGCGAGAAGCTCTTTCAATCTGCCCTTGGCGATCAGCGCCAGCATATAATCAATCGCGCGATCACTCCTTTATTGCCTTCGTCGTCAAACGTACCGCTGACAATGTTGGCGCCATGATGTCCGATTGCTTCTCAAGGCGGGAGCGCCGCACCAGTCGCGATAGCTGGATCTTGCTTACCTGTGAGACCGGTGAAGTTGACCTTTCATGATCAGACCCTACATCCCTGCTATCGTTGGCAACCGAATATGTAGGCGCTGACGGCTGAGGGTTACCAAGTGCTCCCGCCTGCAAATCAGCGGTGTGCACTCATGGGCGACCCTATACTTGAGGCGCAGTTGAATTCTTCCCGAGCTCTGATTGAACGAACGAAACAGTTGTTGGCGTCAACAAGACGGCTTGTTTCAAAGGAGCGGCGAGTCACTGAAGCGGCTGAAAACGGTCCTCTTGATGTTGAGGAGACGAGGAGCTGTCAACCGGGAAACATGCGGTTTCCTGACGGTGTGGAGCGGGCTTAACGGGCGCTTGAAGTTTCTTCTTTTGCTTCAAGTCGCCCCGCGATCGCAGCGCGTTCGACGTTGCCATAAGGACCGGTCGCGGCGGATGGCAAGGACTGCCGAATATCCGCTTACTCCCGTTGAGGTGACGCCAATGCTGGCGCCTTCTCTGTTGGCAACCCGGACCGTCATCATGCCGGATGCACTTGCAGATTTCGAGCTCTTGCCGCATCCGGATTGCTATGCATGGTTCAGGGGCGCCCGGTGCGAGCTATCGCGGGCTCTGCGATTTGCGGGGTCCATTACCCTACGCATGAATTGGACGCCAATGCGGCACTGGCCGGCGTCGGCGTCGGCGTTGCGTTGCTATCGTCAGTGTTGTTTCGACCGCTCCTGGAGAAGGGACTGCTGATCGCGCCGTTCTCATACGTGCTGAGCGGGCCCGCCTGGCACTTTGCGATCATGCCCGCGGACGATCCGCGTCTCGCGCCCAGACAGCTCTGCGAATGGCTTCACGAGCAGACTCAGGAGCCCGCCTGGTGCCGATCATTTTCTTCGTTCCGCACTATTGCCAGTAGCAGCCGCATCGAACGAGATAAGTTGCACAGACAGCCGTTCACAAACAAACCGGTTGTCTGCTCCCTGCTTCGATCGCCCGCCTTGCCAGGCAGCAAAGGCGCAATTCTCGACCAATGCGCCTCGTTCAACTCGTGTCGCTTCACCGCCATCAAGTACGAATCCGTCATCAACTGATTTGGGGATCCTTAAGGTCGATTGGTCCTATTGTGCTTGTCGCGTTTGCGGCCACCGACCGCACCAGGAATTCCTCGACAGCCCTGCAACTAACGGCGCCGCATCTGGTTCGGCCCGAGATGCACTCGAGAGGAGACCGAGATGAAGCTGGTGCCATTCCAATATGCGGGGCATAACCCTGCCATGGTCTACATCAATCCGGAACAGGTTGTTGCTGTGCGAGAATTCGCCAACAGCACCCACATCCATGTTGCTGCACCGCAGAAGGATGGCGCACCAAGTTACTATCCCGTCAGGGAGACGGTCGATGAGGTCGTTAAGAAACTGACTGCCTAGACCAGGAACTTCTATACTTAACCGATGTTGTAGTTGGTATGCGCAGTACAGAGCACAAAGCCGCGAGAGGCATGATCAATTACGTGCTGACCGCTCTCGTTGTCGCAATAATTGTAGCGGTGGCGTACTTGGCCTTCTTCACTCCCGGACAAGCGTGAGCTGACTGCCCTAATCGACAGCGGTACTTCAGCAAATTGCCCTGGCACCGGAGCCAGTGGCTTTGCTGCCGCATGGAGCAGGTTCCATGAGCGAGAATTTCAGCGCCAAAGAAACGTTCGCGATATACGGCGAGAGGGCAACCACGATCACTTACGTTCGAGATGCCTACTCCACCGAGGAAAAGACATTCCCGACGATGCGCGATGCAATCGACTATCTGAAGGCATTTGACCCTGTCCCGGTTGCGATAGTTCTCCATATCCGCGCTCACGGTCGCGACATACCGTTCGACCGTGACAATATAGCGAAGCTGATGCGGGAGCCCTGATCATGACACAATCACACCCTTCGGCACGGCCCATGGTACGCATCCGCTAACGCTTCCCGAGGCCCGGCAGACGTCACCACACAACCGGTCTGCCCCGCGTTAGAAGGAATCCTTCTTAGTCATGGAACCGCGACTGACAAAATCCCTTCACCTGTTTTAGTCAGCTATAAATCCAGCTCGCGACCGCCACCGCGATCGCAACAACAACCGTAGTGCCAATGAAGATGCGCAACGCAGGCGAGCGAGTGGTCTGTGGAATCGTCGCCCCGCTTCCTGGCTCACGCATCGCGACGTCGTAATTCCGCAGACGATCGGCGGCTCCGATGTTCTGCGCATGCAGTGCCATCTCGACCTGATCGGGAGTTATCGGATGGCCGGCGGCCTCTGCATCCGTTTCGAGCGGCGCAGCCGCCGGGTCAAAGCCGGGCCTGATGTCCCCGGTCTCTCCCGACTGGATCCCGCCCCTAATCTGCGCGGCAGCTTTCTCCCCTTTCTTGGTCATTCGGGCTCTCCTCGTTCGATCGCGGATGCAAGGTTCACGTCAAGGCCGTCCAACTGCCACAAGGAAATCGAACCGATGGTGATGATGAACCCGATGATGATGACAATGGCTGCGTAGAGCCACGCAAGTCCGCGCGGTGATTGCTGATCCATTGATCCTCCTCCTGCTCCCTGTACGCCTTCAAATCTTCCCCGCTTGCATTGCGGGGCTGACCTCCGGAGCACGCGTAGCGGTCTGGCCGGCGCTCTCGTCGATGATCCGGGCGCCGCGTTGGCGAGTGAGGTAGCGCCAGATCCATTGGATGCTGACGAGAAGCCGCTTTTCGAAGTTGATAAGCAGATAGACGTGTACGATTGCCCACAGCAGCCATGCCAGCCTTCCTTTCAGGGTCCACCGGCCGAAGTCGAAAACGGCGGCGTTGCGCCCAATGACGGCTGTATTGCCTCTGTTGCGGAAGACGAAGCCCGGCCCGCTAATCACAGTTTCCTTGCGAAGATGTCGTCCAAGGTAGATGCCTTGCTGTTTGGCAACCTGCGCAAGCGCCGGGAGTGGCTTTCCGTCCGTCCCGATCAACGCGGCTGTGTCTCCGAGCGCATAGATATCCTCGAAGCCTTGGACGCGAAGATGATCATCGACTGGAATGCGGTTGCCGGCAGTACCCGAGAGGCCGAGCCAGCGATGCGCGGGCGACGCTTTCACGCCGGCCCCCCAGACGATCGATCCGGCCGAGATGAAGGCGCCACCGATGTTCGCGCCGTCCTTTGTAATGTCGACGACCCGGCTTCCCGTGCGCACTTCCACGCCGATCTTTTCAAGGTACCTCGCCGCATAGGCAGAGAGATGCTCAGGAAAGGCCGCTAGAATGCGGGGCCCGGCTTCCACCAGCAGAACGCGGAGATGGTCGGGCTGAAGGTTGCGAAAGTCCCTGCTGATCATGAAGCGTCCGAGCTCCGAAATGGCGCCGGCCATTTCGACGCCCGTAGGGCCGCCGCCAATAATGATGCTCGTCAACAGGGCCTGCTTCTCGGCCGGGCTGCCCGCTCGTTCGGCTTTCTCAAACGCCAGAAGAAGGCGATGCCTGATTTCCCGCGCCTCGTGGATCGTCTTGAGACCCGGCGCCAGAGCCTGCCACTCGTCATGTCCGAAGTAATCGTATTCGGAGCCTGTCGCAATCACGAGCTGGTCGTAGCGTACATCGGCACCGTCCGCGAGCAGGACGCGCCGCTTTGCGGTGTCGATGCCGACCACTTCCGCCATGATCATTTCGATGTTCTTGTAGCTTGCAAGCGTCTTTCTGATGGGCTCTGCTATGTCTGCCGGCGACAAGGCGGCGGTGGCGACCTGGTAGAGAAGCGGTTGGAAGAGATTGTGGTTGCGGCGGTCAATGACGACGCATTCCACCTCAGCATTCCCGAGCTCGCCGGCACAGGCAAGGCCTGCGAAACCGCCGCCTATGACAACAACCCGGCGGCGTCCTCTCGCCGAACCTTCTGCATCTGCTGTCGTCTTTCGATCATGCGGCATGAAATCTTCCCAAAACCATGTTTCGCCAACGCCTAACGCTACACAGCCCAAGCAACTTCAAAGCACTCAAGCTGCTTCGGATTTCGTCAGCTTCGACACTGCTCACTCACCCGTTTTCACGATAGACGCCGCTAACAACCGAGGGCTTCGAAGGTTCCAGCGCAGCCGCAACCCTTGTTCGGCTCGGACTGATGCTGCGAGCCCTCCCCTCATACATTCACTCACTCAGACTTCGTCGAGATGGAAGGCCTATGTCGCCAGCCGAACGGGCGCCTGACCCTCACCTCGCAGACCGCGGGCCGGATTACCTCTTGCAGTGACGGGTCGGCAGACGGCGACAGCCAGGACGCTGCGAGAGAGTCCGGTCCCGTACAGTGCCGGAACCACCGGGGCGGAGTGCGGTTGTCGTGGACCAAATCGAGCTTAGACTGCATTTAACCCTGGAGAAGCAGCATGAAGCCCCTCAACGCCGTCACGAGCGAGCGGGCGGTGAGAGCCATGGATGTGCGCGAGACAGCCATCTATCGCGGACCGCATCTTTACAGCCAAACGCCGATGATCCGGATCCAGCTGGACCTGGGAACGCTTGAGCAGTTTCCGACGGACCGCCTTCCGGGCTTCGCGGAAAAGCTCAAGCAGTTGCTTCCGGGGCTTCACCGGCATGGCTGCTGCTACGGCGAAGCCGGCGGTTTTCTCCGCCGCGTGGCAGAGGGAACCTGGCTCGGGCACGTCGCCGAGCATGTCGCCCTGGAATTGCAGAACATGGTCGGGGCGGACGTCGCCAGGGGGAAAACTCGTTCGGTGGCAGGCGAACAAGGCATCTACAATGTCATGTTTGCCTATCAGGAAGAGGAGGTGGGCCTGCTGGCAGGGCGTTATGCACTGGAACTGGTGGACAATCTGCTCCCGGCGGAACTGCAGGGTGTCTCCAACCTCGCGAAAATCGCTGCTTCTGCACTGGACGCCTTCGAGCTTGCCGATGCGCTGGACGCTCTGCGCGCGCTTCATCGTGGCCAGGCCTTCGGCCCGACCACGGCGTCCCTCATCAAGGAGGCGGAGGTGCGCGGTATTCCCTGGCGCCGGCTGGACTCGAGCAGCCTGGTGCAACTCGGCTACGGCAAGCACCTCCGGCGTATCAGGGCCGGCTGCAGCTCCCTTACTTCGGAAATTGCCGCCGAGATCGCCAGCGACAAGGATCTGACATGCAAGCTGTTGCACGAGGCAGGGCTCCCCGTTCCGCGCAGTGTTATCGTCGAAGATGCCGCAGCAGCAGCGCGCGCGGCATGCCACCTTGGTTTTCCCGTCGTCACCAAACCGATCGATGGCAACCATGGCCGTGGCGTCAATGTGAACTTGGCAAGTGACGAGGAGGTGAGGTGGGGTTTCGAGCAGGCGAAGGCGCATAGTCCATCGGTCATCGTCGAGCAGCAATTGGCCGGCGCGGATCACCGTATCCTGGTCGTGGGCGGAGAGCTCGTGGCCGCGTCCAAGCGAGTTCCCGCACAGGTGACCGGCGACGGCCGATCAACGATCCGCGAACTGATCGAACAACTGAACCAGGACCCACGCCGCGGCGACGGACACGAGGCCGCGCTGACGAAGATCGTGGTGGACGAGTGCCTCATGCATTTCATCGCCCAATCGGGCCTCAGCCTTGCGAGCGTGCCGGCCAGCAACGAGCGGGTGATGCTGCTTCCGACGGCCAATCTTTCGACCGGCGGTATTGCGATCGACTGCACGGATGAGGTTCATCCCGACAATGCCTTAATTGCCTGCCGGGCGGCGCAGATCGTCGGTCTCGACATTGCGGGGATCGACTTCATCGCGCCGGATATCGGCCGGTCTATTCTCGCAACAGGCGGCGGCATCATCGAGGTCAATGCCGGCCCCGGTTTCCGCATGCATCTCTATCCCTCCCACGGACGGGCCCGTAACGTTGCGAAGCCGGTTCTCGACCTGCTTTATCCGGACGGAACGCCGTCGCGCGTACCAGTGTTCGCGATCACGGGCACGAATGGCAAGACAACCACCGCCAGAATGCTTGCCCATATTCTCTCTGCCGATGGCCAGAAAGTGGGGCTGACCACAAGCACGGGCGTATATATAGACGGCCGGCGGATCATGAGCGGGGATTGCACCGGGCCGAAAAGCGCCCGCGTGGTCCTTGCCGAGCCGACGATCGACGTGGCTGTGCTGGAAACTGCCAGGGGCGGCATCCTGCGCGAGGGCCTGGCCTTCGATCGTTGCGACATCGGTTGCGTGACGAACGTGGCGAGCGATCACCTCGGTCTCAAGGGCATCGGGACCGTCGAGCATCTGGCTGCTGTCAAGTCCATCGTCGTCGAATCGGTCAGGCGCGAAGGATGGAGCATTCTCAACGCCGACAACAGTCACGCGGCGGCAATGCGCGAGGAAGCCGGCGGTCATCTATGCTACTTCTCGACCCAGCCGCAGGATCGCTGGCCGGATTTCCTGAAGGATCATGTTCGGGAAGGCGGCAGAGCCGTCGTTTGCGACTTGGCCTCCAGGCCGCAGGACATACTGCTTTACGACGGCCGTCAGATGATGCTGGTGGCGACAGCGGATGAAATTCCGGCCACTCTTGGAGGCCTCGCCGGCTTCAATGTCGAGAATGCGCTTGCGGCGGCAGCGATGGCCTATTGCGGCGGTATCGCGCTGCCGGCCATCCGCAATGCACTCAGTACCTTCGGAACCTCGTTCGAGCAGTCTCCCGGTCGCCTGAACGTCATCGAACGGCATGGGTTCAAGGTCATCATCGACTACGCCCATAATCCCGACGGACTGCGCGCACTGGGCGGCCTTGTGGAAAAGCTCAAGCCCGAACACGGCACCTGCATCGGCGTGATCGGGATCGCGGGTGATCGGCGTGATGAAGATATACTGGAGATGGGCAAGCTTTCCGGCGGCATCTTCGACCGTCTGGTCATTAAGGAAGATAACGATCCTCGGGGCCGGCCCGTCGGTGAAGTGGCCACCATTTTGAAGGAAGGAGCGCGACGCGCGGGTTTCCCGCTTGAGAATATCGAAATCCTCGTGAGCGAAAGACGAGCCGTCAACAGGGCTCTCACCATGGCGTTGGGAAATGATTTGGTGGTGATCACTGCTGACGATGTAAGTCAGGTCTGGCGGCAGGCATCCCGTCAAGTCCACAGACGCAAAAAGGAGGCCTTCGTTCGCCTCGACGTGGGCGCGAAGACCGAGGCGAGGATGTCTTGATGTGGTCGATCATTCTACATGGCGGCGCCAAGAGCATTGCTGAAAAGGATGCGCCTGCGAACCGCGCCGGCTGCCAGCGAGCGCTGGAGGCTGGGGTTGAGATCCTGAAGCACGGCGGAAACAGCGTGGATGCCGTTGAAGCGGCTATTCGCGTTTTGGAAGATGATCCGACCTTCAATGCCGGCTATGGCAGCGCACGCAACGCCGACGGCGAGGTGGAAATGTGCGCAGCGCTAATGGAGGGAGCGGGTTTCAATGTCGGAGCTGTGGCCGTTGCCAAGGGCGTGCGCAATCCAATCTCCGTCGCCAAAGCGATGCTCTACGAAGAACCTGTCCTGATTGCCGGCGACGGCGCAAGGGCGTTCGCCGCCGAGGCGGGGGAGAGGCTTTGTGACCCCGACGCGATGATCGCTATGGGCAAACGATCGGCACACGAGGAAAGGGGACACGACACCGTCGGCTGTATCGCGCGCGACGGAACCGGGTGTCTTGCGGCAGCCGTGTCTACCGGAGGCCTCGAAGGCGCGCCGGCCGGAAGGGTCGGCGACTCGCCGCAGCCAGGCTGCGGATTCTACTGCGACGACGACATCGGCGGCGTGGTCTTCTCCGGAGACGGTGAGCAGATCGCGCGAATGATCCTGGCAGCCCGTGTGATGCAGGCGCTGGAGGATCTGTCGCCTGACCAGGCGGTCGAGGCGGCGCTGGCTCATCTGGAACGCACCGGCGGCCAAGCGGGTGGCATCGTGCTGACGCCGGATGGAAAGTTCGGCTGGGGCCATAACAGCGACGATTTCGCGGTTGCTATCGCAAGCAGCGCCAGTCCCGTTCCGAAGGTCTATCTGAGGAAGGGGGAAGCGAGCCATGGCTAAAGAAGGCAAGACAGGCAAATCCGGCCGCGGCACCCTGATCATCATTGGCGGTCACGAGGATCACGAGGGCGACCGGGTGATTCTGAAGGAGGTTGCCAGCCGCATCAAGGACCGGAAGCTGGTGCTGGCAACGGTCGCCTCGCACGAACCCGACGGTTATCTTGAGAAATACCGATCTTCCTTTGCCGACCTCGGCGTGACTGAAGTGACTGAGCTTTACATCGATGAGCGCGACCAGGCGGCGATGAACGAGAAACTTGAGAGCCTGAGGCAGGTCAAAGCAGTTTTTTTCTCAGGCGGCGATCAGCTGCGCATCACGAGCCTGATCGGCGATACGCCCATTTATCGACAGATCCATGAGATTTTTTCCGGCGGCGGGGTTATTGCAGGAACCTCGGCAGGTGCGTCGGCCATGAGCGAGACGATGCTGGTGCGCGGGCGCAACGCCTCATCCTTCCGCATCGGCGATATCAGCATGGCCACTGGTCTCGGGCTTCTCCCGAACGTGATCATCGACCAACATTTCGCCGAACGTGGCCGGATCGGCCGGCTGATCGGCGCGGTTTCACAGAATCCGCGCGTGCTCGGCATAGGAATCGATGAGGATACGGCGATCGTCGTTCAGGGCCAGCAGTTCCGGGTGGTCGGCAGTGGAGCCGTCTATCTGGTCGACGGCGGTGATGTCACCCATTCGAATATCGCCGAGGCTTCTCCGGACGAAGCGCTTTCGATCTATGACCTCAGGCTCCACGTGTTGAGCGCCAACGACCTGTTCAACCTCGAAACGCGGCGACCTGTCCGGGAGCCGCATAAGGAAAGCTGATCGCGCAAGTCCGCCTCCTCTTGGGATATGCCGTTAGGACAGTGGGCTGTCGACGAGAGGGGCACCTGCTGCGCGATCGGATGGATAGGTAGTCGATGCCTCTAGATCCTCACTGCACCAGCCGGCTAGTGCTTGCGTGACTTCGGCGACCATCGCGGCCCGATGTCCCTAACGAATTCTCGGCTGCTCATCCCAACATTCCGATGACGATGACCTGCTCCATCCGTCCCTGGTTGGATCAGCGGAACTCGGTTGCCCAAGTGCTGGCCTTACCGCGCATTCAAAGAGCAACGAAGAATGTGGTGTTCAGACGCGGCTGCGGCAGCCACCGTTCGCATCAGACACTTCCGATCCTGAATGAAAGGCGCTTCGGAGTTGCGCCGCCGAGCGCCAGTCCTAAAGCCACAGGCGCGGAACATTCCTTGGACGAGCCGGTTAGATGTTACTCAACCCGGAGGACACGCAATGTATCACCACGTCAAGAAGCTCATGTATACCGTTCGGGTTGATGAGCCAGATCCGAAATTTGGTAATATGCTGCTTGAGCAGTTCGGTGGCGCAAACGGTGAACTTGCGGCTGCAATGCAATACTCCATTCAAGGCCTGAATTGCGAGGATCCCGGACGCAAGGACCTGCTGATGGACATCGGCACGGAAGAGCTCAGTCATCTCGAGATCGTTGGGACTCTGGCGAGGATGCACCTCAAGCCGTTGAAGTCGGTCAGAGAGGAGGCGGAAGCCGACCCACTGATCGCGATTGCCGGCGGCGGTGGTGTGAACCTTTTCAACTCGATGGGAAACCCTTGGACCGCCGATTATCTTAAAATTACAGGTGAGTTGGATGTGGATCTGCGAAGCAACATCGCCGCGGAAGCACGCGCCAAAATCGTCTACGAACGCTTGATCGATTTCTGCCGCGATCCGGGCACCAAGGATGCCCTGCAGTTCCTCATGACCAGGGAGATCACCCACATGCGCGCTTTCTCTCTGGCCCTCGAAAGCATGGGCAAGCCGCCGCTGAGCGTCGGCAGGATTGCGCCGACCGCAGGGCTCGTCGATCAATTCTTCAACGATTCGACGGGTGAAGGGGATCTCGGTGAAGTTGACACCCGCGGTCCCTGGAATGAAGGCGAGCCTTGGGAATTCGTGGAGGCGCCGGCGTTCCAGGATCTTAAGGGAACGGAGAATGCAGGCACGGCAATCCGCGCCCAAAGCGCGCCTCCGGAAGGATCGGAAGCAATCCAGGAAATCCTCGTTGATGAGCTCCGTGACCTGCTGCATGCGGAAAAGCAGCTATTGAAGGCGCTTCCAAAAATGCAGAAAGCCGCGCGTACCCAGCAGCTCCAGACTTTGTTGCGCAACCATCTTGCCGAAACGGAAGGACAGGTCGATCGCTTGAACGAATGTCTGCGCATTCTCGGCACGACCGCTCGCGCCAAACCGTGCAAGGGCATGGCCGGCCTGATAGAGGAAGGCGAGGAAGTGATGGCGGAAGGCAAAAAGAAGGACGATGCTCCCGCTGATCTGGCTTTGATCGGAGCGGCGTTGCGGGTCGAACACTACGAAATTGCCGCCTACACAACGGCTCGCAACCTGGCGCTCCAGCTTGCGCAGTCGGCGGTCGCTCAATTGCTAACACTGTCGCTGGGTGAAGAACAGAATGCGGGCCAGTTGCTGGATCAGGTTGCCCAGCCCTTGATGTCCGCTGCAAGAATGCCACGGAGCGTCGTATGACAGAGGGAGGCTGGGTACCGTCGAGGTGATGAACCGAGACACTGCCAAGGCGTTACCGGTGGCAATCAACTGGCAGCTGGAGCGACCACGGGGACATATGGCGGTTCCAGCGCGCGACGATCCTGCAGCAAATGGCCGTCCCACGCGGCGTTGAACATTAGCACGAGCAGCGAACGGCAATTGCTGACCCGGTAGACCGAGTTCCCGGGGCCGAGCTACAGGACGAAGATTGGCGCAAGCACGACATGGGAGTTGGGTTCGCGCCATTGAAAGGATCCAGAACAAGCGCGGCCGACCGGCTGAGACCGAGCCAGACGCCTGCCCCGATGACATTCCCTGCCCTGCGCTTCATGTCCTGGCGCGTCGAGGGCTACGGCTTCCGAAACGGGCCCTTCCTGGTGTCATTGGGCTTGGCGTGATGGGAATTTCGCTCGGCAATGTCGCCCAATCGTTCGGGGTGCAGGCATGTCGGCCTCTGTCGCGACCATCCTTTCCGCCCACCATCCCGATTTTCATCGTCATCCTGGCCGCCATTCGCTTCAAGCAGCCTGTGACGCTCGCTCAATGGAGCGGGCTGGCGGCGGCCTTTTCGGCATCGCTCTGGTCGCTGTCGGCAGCGGGCCGGGGGTCGACGACATGTCGTTCGCGCGGCTCAGTTCAACTAAAACGCTGATAATGGGGATCATTTTGCGCACTCGCGCGTTCGATCAAGGCTCCAATGAGGTCATCGTGTCGCGCTTAATTCATCCCACCGAAAATTTGCATGGTGATCGGCCGGCAGCGGCCACCGAACAGGGCTTGGCGGACGCCAAAGAACTTGCCGCAGCGGCGTTCCAGCGTACCCGTATGCCAATCGTGTTGACGGATGCCCGAGCACCCGACAACCCGATCGTGCTTGCCAACCAGGCCTTTCTCAAATTGACGGGATATGCGGCCCAGGAAGTGGTCGGCAGGAACTGCCGCTTTTTGCAGGGACCGGACACGTCACCTCACGCGATTGCCGAAATTCGAGCCGGCTTGGGCCAGGAGCGGATCACGAATGTCGAGATTCTCAATTACCGCAAGGACGGGTCGACTTTCTGGAACCGTCTTCATATCAGTCCCATCCACGACGAAGACGGCAAACTTATCTATTTTTTCGCGTCTCAGATCGATGTCACGGAGCTCCGGAAGGTTCAGGCATTGGAAGCCTCCGAGCGTCGGCTGCTCATGGAAGTCGAGCACCGCTCGAAGAATGTCCTCGCGATTGTCGAAAGCATTGTGCGCGTGAGCGATGCGCGCGATCCTCGAGCCTACGCAGCCGTCGTCAGAAAACGGGTGCAGGCGCTGTCGAGCGTTCACAGCCTTTTTTCGGAGCGTGGCTGGGAGGATATCCCGCTTGGTGACGTGGCCCGGCTTCTCGTGACGCCCCTCTGTGGCGCTCGGGCATCGTTCCACGGGCCGCCGATCAGGCTGTCACCGGTGACCTTGCAGCCGCTCGGTCTGATCTTCCACGAACTCGCATCCAACGCGGCGGCGCATGGTGCCCTGACGGTGCCGAGCGGAACAGTGGCCGTCACGTGGGAAGCGGACGCGGCCGGGTTGACAATCTTTTGGCAAGAATCGGGTTTGGTCGGACCTGCAGGTGGAACCCAGGACGGTTTTGGCACCGTCATGATCGATGCAACTGTCGAGAGACAGCTGAGCGGCCGCATCCAACGAAACCGGAATAATGCCGGCCTGACCGTCACAATCGCTCTGCCTGAGCTCGCGAGATTACCAGCCTGAATTGACAAGCTCGTATACATCACCACGTGAACCGTTTAGCTTGTAGTATCGATTTTTTGCTTATGCGCCGCCGAGCTCGTCCTGCTCATTATCCTATTAGGTTGAAATCTATGTCCGTGCGCGAGCGCAACAATGTGAAGGTTTCGGGTCAAGGCGCGCGGGCAATGATGTTCGCCCACGGCTTCGGATGCGATCAAAACATGTGGCGCTTCGTGGCCCCAGCCTTCGAGAAAGATTTTCAGGTCGTCCTCTTCGACCATGTCGGTGCCGGTGGGTCCGATCTCAGTGCTTATGATCCGGACAAATACAACTCTTTGGATGGCTATGCGGATGACGCCGTTGAAATTGGCCGTTCCCTCGATTTGAAGGATGCTGTCTTTGTCGGGCATTCTGTCAGTGCCATGATCGGCATTCTTGCCTCCCTGCAGGCGCCAGACATGTTCTCGCAGCTCGTGCTAGTCGGCCCCTCTCCGCGATATATTGATGACCAGGACTATGTAGGGGGTTTCAAGCGCACCGACATCGAGGAGATGCTTACCTTTCTCGCAGACAATCACATGGGCTGGTCGGCCGCGATGGCGCCGGTGATCATGGGAAATCCAGATCGACCGGAACTCAGCCAGGAACTGGAAAACAGCTTCTGCCGGACCGACCCCGATATCGCCAAGGCCTTTGCGAGGGTCACTTTTCTGTCGGACAACCGCGCGGACCTGCCGAAGGTAAAAGCCAGGAGCCTCATTCTTCAATGTAGTGACGACATCATCGCCTCCGATGTGGTCGGGGACTATGTGCACCATGAAATTCCGGGCAGCCGCCTGGTCAAGTTGAAGGCAGTCGGCCATTGCCCGAACCTGAGCGCGCCGGACGAAGTCATTGCCGCGGTGCGTGACTTTGTCTGAGATCGAAGCGGAAACCCTCGGCAATGCGCCAACGGAAGATCTCCAGGATCTCTACGAGAACGCGCCCTGCGGATATCTTTCACTGCTTCCGGACGGCCGCATATTCAAAGTCAATGCCACCTTCCTCGTTTGGACCGGCTACACCAGGGAGCAACTTATCGGCAAGCTCTTGAGGGACCTTCTAAGCGTGGCGGCGCGGATCTTTTATGAAACGCATTTTGCGCCGCTTTTGCGGATGCAGGGCTATTTCCATGAAGTCGCATTGGACATAGCCAAGGCGGACGGCTCCCGGCTTGCCGTCTTGGCGAATGCCGTAGAGCGACGC
Source organism: Rhizobium sp. R339 (assembly GCF_002211395.1). NCBI lineage: Bacteria > Pseudomonadati > Pseudomonadota > Alphaproteobacteria > Hyphomicrobiales > Rhizobiaceae > Rhizobium > Rhizobium sp. R339. Next base: position 318,804 of record NZ_LOKV01000027.1, on the reverse strand, counting down.
GGCGCGGACGAAAAGCTTCTCTTTACGCGCGTCTCGCTGTTTCAGGCGACCGAGCGCCGCCGTTATGAGCGCGAGCTCGTCGATGCCCGCACAGCGGCCACCGAGGTGATGAAGCAGCTTGAAAACCTCAACGCACGGCTGGAGTCACGTATTGCCAGTGTCGTGGCCGAGAGATTAAGCACGGAAGGTCTGCTGCTGCAGGAAAAGCAGGCCGCCGAACTCCGCGAACACTTCATCGCCGTGCTCGGCCATGATCTGCGCAACCCCCTGGCTTCAGTCAAATCTGGACTGCGCATGCTTTCACGGGAACCAGCAAGCGAAAAGGCAAAGGCTGTGCTTGCACTCATGGAGGGCAGCGCGGACCGGATGTCCAACCTGATCAACGATGTCATGGATCTTGCACGGGGCCGGCTCGGCGGCGGCATTGGCCTGATGCGTCAGGAGAACCAGGCGCTTGAGCCGGTCTTGCGGCAGGTCGTCCAGGAACTGCAGGCAAGCCGGCCGGAGCGTGCGATTGTGACGTCTTTCGACTTACTCACACCCGTAACCTGCGATCCCACGCGCATTGGTCAGATGGCGTCAAATCTAATTGGGAACGCCCTCACGCACGGCGCGGCCGACCAACCCGTCCGGGTGAAGGCAAAAAGCGACGAAGATCTCCTCGAGATCGAGGTCGCCAATGGCGGAAAGCCGATCCCAGCGCTCGTTATGCAGAAACTGTTTCAGCCGTTTTTCCGCGGTGCCGACCCGGCCGACCAGCAGGGGCTGGGCCTCGGACTTTACATCGCCTCTGAAATCGCCAAGGCGCATGGTGGCAGGCTTACCGTCAAGAGCAACGAGATCGAGACGCGGTTTCAGTTTCAGATTCCCAATCATTCCACCGACCTATCAAAGGAGCGGTAAAGCCGTCGACATCCGCTACTCTGGTTGTGTCGTCAAGTGGGAGGTTCGGCCGCCAGACTGCATCAAAGGCGGCCACGCCTGGGTCGGCGGAATCACGGACGACCCCGAGTGGCTCAGTCTATGATAACGTCCTTGCCTTCCGCTCTAAGGCGCGCAAGACCATCCTTCATCTGCTGCAACTGCTCGGCCGTATGGGGCTGCCAGTCCGTGACTTCGCCGACGACCCGAAGCGGTTCGCGGGAACGATGTGACTGCGTGGGATTGCCGGGGAACTTCTTGTCAGTGAGGTTGGGATCGTCTTCGAGGGGGCCGGTCGGTTCCACAACATAAATCCGCCCTTGTCCGTCACCAGTGGCCAGTTCGGCACCCCAGGTCGCGGCGTCCATGGTGCGGGTGAAATAAACCCAGGACAGCGGCTTTTCCGTTGTGAAGTTGGATTTGTACCCCACCTTGATCATATCGCCCGGCTTCAGATCGGCTTTCGTGCCATGCAAGAAGGGTTGGGCGGGTGTGTTGCTGTCCGCATGTGACATAAATTTTCCTTCTTCTGTCCGATCGACGGCGTCGGTAATGGCGCATTTACCCGCCCGTGCCGCAAGCCCCGGGACGCGTTAGCTGATCATAGTGGCAGGCGCGCCTGATAGGCAGCGCTGCCGTCATCCCCCAGATTCCCCTTAATATAAGCCTGCGCGCCGGCGCTTGCCGCACTCCGCGTGTAGCCGCTCCTCTGGCGACCTCTGTAGTCTGCCCGAGCCACCTGTTCCCATAGCCCCACTGCACCGCAACAGACAACGCAGTCGTCGGGCCACATGGTGACGGCGACAGGGTGAGAACGGTAGTCGAGCTCCCCTGACGCGGCTCGCGTGTCTTTTGAACTGCGTCGTTAGATCGCAAAGATAGGGTGCCGTGTTCAGAGTGTCTCGATGGCGAGCTGATCCGGGCAAGCCAAAATGGCAGTAGTCCCAGGCGCATCTGTCGGCGTGACCGCAACAAAAAAAGGCCAGGCGACATCGCCTGACCTCGATTGGTATCTGCTCTCGCAGTGCCAGTACATCCGTGGTCAACGGAGAGCGGATGCCATTTAGGCAGCCTGAAGATTACAGGCCGACATCTTGCCGGACTTCATGTCCCGCTCGAGGTCGTAGCCAATCTTCTGGCCTTCCACGATGTCGCGCATCCCTGCGCGTTCGACGGCGGAAATATGGACAAACGCGTCTGGGCCGCCATTGTCAGGTTGGATGAAGCCGAAGCCTTTGGTGGAATTGAACCATTTAACTGTGCCAGTGGTCATGATGAACCCTTTCATAGCAATATTGAAAGACCGCGGCACAAGCGCGCTGCGGATGGTGATAGCGATTTTTGAAAGGAAGGTTCGTTCAGGGCGCGGTTCCAAACGCGCGGTAACCAAAGCTAAGCAAGCAAATATCGATAAACTCCAAATAGAGATCAGGTGGCAGTTTGTCAACCTAAGATTTTCACACCGGCTTCGTGACTCATCTTCCTGGCACCACGAAATCCGCTCGTGACTCGACGCATTGCCTAACCGGAAGCGTCGGCCGTGAGCTTGAGACGCGGTCGCCCAGAAGCGACAGCTGGACCAACCTGTTCCACCCTGCGATGCGCAGTCCTGCTAACCTGCGCTGAATGTAGGTGGTGTTGTTTTTGGCAGTTGGGGGGATTCCAACCACGGACCAGGCGCTTCGCACCGTTTGCCTCAATTTGCGTTTTCCGACTCGAGGAGCAATCGATCTGCGTTGCTAATTGACCATTGACGCCTGTGACGCCTTGCGGGGCGGCGGGACATTCCCGGGATTCGGATCGCGACTACGCGGACGTAATAATTTTGAGATCTACAAACCCTTGGAGGAGAACAGGACGCCGCCGGGGTCCGGGGCCTGCTCGCGGGAGATACCAGCGTACCCGCCTCATAGCCTTCATTGACTGAATCTGGCCTATGTAAGCGATAACACGGTTCCCTGGCCACGGAGCTCGTTGAAGATCTACTGGTTACCGGCGCTATCGATCTGAGTCTCGACGGGCGATCAGAGTATCGCTGCATCTATATGAACTTCGGCAACCAGACGACCCTGGGCATCTCGAATCTCGATCGCCTCCGGGAGCTCCGGCTGATTGGATAAGATGCTCCTGGCAACTGGTTCTCTGAGGGCTTCGTCGGCCTCTTCTCTTGCTGCATCCATGTCTGGAAACGGCTCACCATCTGGGTCTGGCACGTCGTAGTCAGCGTGTTTGATGTGAAAATAATAGGTGGGCAACCACCTGCACGTTTGCGACAAAGAAGGAGGCTTACCGGCGCAGCTGACAATACGCTGCAGTTTTTCGCCAGACCCTTTTTTTTACGTGCAGGTTGCGCTGGGGTAGAACGCATCAGCAATTGGGATTAAAACGGTATCGGTTGGCCTCGCTCGTGCGTTTACGAGGGCGAACGGGTCTGAAGCGGCAAACGACGTATGCCGAGGCGGACACTGACGGAGGCGACGCTGTGACAAAAATCGCGCAAACGGATACCAGGAACAGGTTGCTGCGAGGGCTTCCTGAGCAGGCGTTTGACCATATCGCACCATACCTGAAGCCCATTGATCTTCCGGTCCGCCGCTCGCTTGTTGAACCTGATCAACCCATTGAACACGTCTGTTTTATCGAGAGCGGCCTAGGTTCAATGGTGGCCGTGGCTTCGAAGGGAATAGGCATCGAGGTGGGTCAGATTGGATACGAAGGCATGAGCGGATATCCGGTTGTGCTCGGCGTGGATCGGACGCCAAACCGCACTTTCATGCAGGTTTCAGGAGACGGCCTAGACCTGGCCACCAGCCGTTTCCTGTCGCTTCTGCGCGACGAGGAGGTTCGTCTGATCTTTCTCCGCTACGTTCACACGCGAGAGCTGCAACTGGCTCATTCGGCTTTGGCGGCGGGCCGATACAACATGCACCAGCGGCTCGCGAGATGGCTGCTTATGTGCCATGATCGTCTTCTCATGGACTATATGGCCCTTACTCACGAGTTTTTGGCGTTGATGCTGGGCGTCAGACGGTCCGGTGTTACCGACCATCTGCATATCCTCGAGGGTATGCACGCCATCAAGTCAACGCGCGGGAACGTCCAAATTCTGAGCCGCCAGATTCTCCTCGATATTGCCGATGGTTGTTACGGCGCTCCGGAGGCCGAGTACGAACGGCTTCTTGGGTCCACGTCACCAGACTGTCAAAGACCGGCGAGACGAAAAGGGACGTGGGGGAGTTAGTCCTGTTCAAGACCGAACATCGATGCGCAGCCTCAACCGTCCATCCTCATCGGGGATAGGGCTGAATAATCCAAGAGGCCAGATCCTGGCGCTCGGCGTCCGAGGTGATCCTCTTCACGTGCGACGTGACCGAATACCCTCTGGCAGAGGGCTACCTCGGCATCATTCAGCACCGTTTGGGTTTGCGGCCATTCCAGCTGGCACTCCAAAGCATGGTTAGGCTCCCCCAAAGTGTCGGACAGATCGCGCCCATACCAGGATTTGTCGACCAATTCTTCGATGACTCGATCGGCGAAGGCGACCTCCGCGCGGTTGATGTTCGCTGTCTGTCGAACGAAGAAGAGCCCTGGAATATTGTCGAGGCTGACATTGTAGCCAGGCGAGGAACAAAACGCGAGCCATCGGTTGGATCGGCTGCGCAACCGCTTGCGTCGGCGGCAAGAATGCCTGCCGGGGTCCGTTGACGTGGCTGGTAATCGTAGTACCCGCGGAGGCGTCAGAGGCACCGACCGCGGGTGCCGCTTTAGGACGGAATTGGGCTAAGGCTCTATCGCACGCCTCCCTTTGGAGCGGGCAGCGGCTCGACTTTGATTTTCGAGATCCTGGGCGCCGACGTAGAGCAAGGCTCAGGCTCACCCGGTCCGTCCACAAGCTTTTCTGGAAATGCGGGGTGGAGCCCAGCGACGGCATTCCTCAGCGCGCTAGAGGTCTAGCCTCGTTCAAATCATTTCGGATCGCAGTGGCCGCTATGCCCGCCTGCCCCATCGCGGTCCCGATCTGATCCAAGCCAATGACCACATCTCCAGCTGCGTATAGGCCAGGTAGGGTTGACCTTTGGTGACTGTCGACGACGACGCAGCCGTTCTCCGACAATTCTGCACCGGCCATCGCTGCCAGTTTCGACCGAGCGTCCGATCCGAGCGCCGGGTATATAGAGTAAAACTCCCCGATACCGGAAGCTGTCGCAACTCTGATTGCATCGCGCTCGGGGTCGATGGATTTTATCGGACCTTTTTGGAGGCCGATCTGCAAGTCCCGCAGCCGATTGACCTCAACCTCCGAGAGCTCGTGTTCCTCTTGCGGTGTGATGATGGTCACGTGTGTCGTATAACTCCGCAGGAACAGTGCCTCCGCAAGCGCTATCGATCCGCAGCCGATAACAGCCACACGCTTGTCGGTGACCTCGAACCCGTCACAGACAGGGCAGTAGCGGATAAGGCCGCGTGCAACAGCCTCGTCATGACGTTCGGCCAACATCGGTGGCTTGCGGTTTGTGACACCGGTGGCGAGAAGGACCGTTCGCGCCCGCATGCTGCCGCTGTCGGAGACGACACGATAGCCGTCACGCTCCTTCTGAAGCTGTCTGGCGCTCTCAATGCGGATCTGAACTTTGTACCCTTGAAGCTGTGTGCGCATCCTAGCGAGAAGCTCCCTTCCGCTGATGCCCTTCGGGAACCCTGCGAGGTTATGGGAGACCGGAATGGTGGCGGCACGACTGCTATAGTCGTCGAATACTGTTGTTGAGAGGTGGTAGCGCGCAAGATAAATGGCCGCAGTCAAGCCAGCAGGTCCACCTCCGATGATAATGCAGTCGCGCATCATGTCTCCAGACCGTCACCACACAAGATATCGTAAGGGGCCAATGAGAGAGGAGCGATTCTCTGATTTCCCTGGGCACGTCCGACAGCTGCTCGCGGGCGTTTGAGTTGCTTCCTCGAACGGTTTCATAGAAAAGCTGCGCGGAACTAAGGTTTGGTCCGCAGCCGCTTCGGCGATGTTAGAACAACTGGCATCGCCCGCATCGACGAGGAAGACCGCTCCGAGGAAGCTTAGGGCTTCCGGCATCCGTTGCCCGTCATGCGGATGCCAAGATAGTGATCATCGCTAATGCGGAGGCAACGCCGGCCCCAGCGAGGCCCGTTGTCATATAGCCGGTAAATCTCCCTGCTTGGCCGTGCCTGATCTCCTCAGCGGTCCCGAGAACTGCCGCCAGGCCGGCAGCAATCCAGCATGAAAGCGTCAACGTTCCCAACAATATCGCCCAGTGCGGTGCGTCGATTGAAAGCACTGTCATGCGAAGACCCCCGCGGCGAGCGCCGCCTCCATGAACGCCCTGCGAGCTCCCTCGACACTTCCACGGCGTGCGATGGCGTCGACGCATCTGCGCTTGGCGACGCCGAACTCACGAGAATGGGTCAACGGCCAGCGATGGAGAAGCGCCGCAAGCGCCGCGTCCGGACCCTCAATGCGCTCACGCATGCCGTCGCCGATCCGGACGTATACCGGTGGCTTCCAATTCATATGGAAGCCGATATCGATTGCCTTTTCCATTGCAGACCTCATTGCCGGGTTTCCCGCCCAACCGCCTTCAGGTGTCCGAGTTCCCAAGCCGTACTGGTTGGTCCGCCATCGAACAGCTTCGAAGAGAACATAGGGAGAGATCGTAGTCGTAAATATCTTAAACGACCGTCCGATACTGAAGAGGGTTCGCTGGAGCGTGTGCATATTTCGACGGCCATGACGGCGAGTTCGTGCACCGGCGGTAGCTGGCCGGCGCCGAATAAGCGGCCGGTCTACATTTTGCGGTCGGAAGGCGGAACGGAGGTAGGACAGGCGGGCCGCGGCGGGAGGTTGGTCGAAGAGCCTCGCTTCATTGCTAGGAATTCTCTGGCTGATGATCACGCACCCGGTTGGATAATCGGGGTGCGCATTTGTTGAAGGCTCACTATGGCAATTGCGGTGAGATGCACCTTGAATATGCCCGTCAGTGTCGGCGGCTGGCGACTATGAGCTTGTGGACTGCTACCGGGAGGGGTCAGGGACGACGACTGGGACACCGCTTCGTTGGAGCAGCATTGCGCCGACGGGTTCTCCTGTCGCCGGCGCTGCAACTGACAGGATCTATTTATGCTTCAGCAGCCACATCTTTGCGGCCATCGTGATGCCGTGGGGCGCGATGTCAGGGTCGGCGACGGGATCGAGGGTCTTGAGAAGACCGCTGGCTCTTAATTCGCCTACCGTCGCTGTTGTCACGAACTTAATTTTGATCGGCCGCTCCTGAAAGCAATCGGCCTTGGCGAAGGGAAGCCTCGCATTGCGATGGGTCCACTTCTTGCTCGCCTGAAGGGACAGGTCCCCATCCTTTGCAAGTTTCAGGCCTCTGATCTGGGGAGGCGTCAAAGTGACCAACAAGGCGGCCGTATTGGGACTTGTTTTGGCAGTCGTGCTCATCTTGGATCCTAACAGCTATTCAAACGATCCGCATAACGCGGTCAGATATCGATGGGCCGAGGCTCTCGGCGTCTCGAAAGGAGATGAGCCTGCCGCTCTGTTCATCCCACAAAGCAAGCCGGACACATTCGAGGCTTTGCCGAAGGGTGACGCGACTGATGGCCGCCAACTCGGGGTGATTACGCAGGACTTCCGGAAGCCGGTACGACGGAATGCGGCTTGAAAGGTGGTGGATGTGGTGGATACCGATATTCCGTCAGCCATCGAAGCACGAGCGGAAGATCATAATGTGACGCGCCGTGAAGAGCGGCCTGCGGAAATTTCTATTCTCCGGTCTTCCACCAGTGCGTTTCCTCGAACTGATGCTGGACATAAAATAGCCAGACGCCGGCTGCCCCCGCCAGCAGAACGACAGGCAGATGAACCAGCAGGAAGGGGATAGGTCCAATCGCCCATATTACCAGGCCGCTTATGATCGCGATCGCTACATTCGTGATGTGGCAACCTGAGCCGTCCTTATGTTCAAACGAAGTTCTCGGCCAGCTGGCGGGCCGGCGACCAAGGAGCTGGAAACGTGTTTTGGCGAGCCAATTTCGTCGAAGTCTCCGCCAAGCTTTGAGCGGACACGCGCCTCCATTCAGGGACGGCCTGTTCGATAGACCTCCGACAACCGTAGTACTTATCGGCCCTCCGGTGTCGTAAGGGCGATAGGGTGGAACAACGCGGCAAGGCGGTGGTTGGGGGTGGATTGCACGGGTGAGGACCGTTTCTACCTCATGTCGTACTCTGGCTACGTGAGATCGCTCCTATCCCAGTAGATCAGCTTCAACCGGTCCGCCTTGCCTGACCGGAATACGAAGACGGTCCCTGTAAACGGGTCCTTGTGCAGCTAGTTCTTTACCAGCGCCGGCAATCCATCATGGCCTTTGCGGAAGTCGACCGGCTTCGTCGCGACCATGATTCGGCCTCGGCTCGATGGAGAGGTCACGCCGGAACCGCGAAAGCACGCGCGACAGCTGGAGATCCCAAAATCAGATATGACTTCTCGTGAAATCCGCCGGGCTGCCCGCCGTGTCGTTCGTGCGCTTGAGTCCGTCATCGATCTTTCTATTGCCGGCGCTGATTTACTGAGGACGGCGCGGGAGCACTTTGGAGCGTTGACAGAACTCCTCGCAGCCGTCGAAACCCCAGCCAGCCGGTGATGATGCGCATTGTCTCGAGCAGCGAGGCCCGCGACAGCAAGCATAATGTTACCTTTGGCCATGGGGCCGGGAAGGCTCGGCTCCTGACATGGAGTCTAGCGGGTTTCAGCAGTGAGATCGCCAGGTCGAGCGGCAAGCAATGCGTGAACAGGCTAACCCTCCGACCGAACTGACCTCTCGAAAACCCTCGCCAGCCGTTGCGCGAATTTTTGGGGATCTTGTGGCCGTTCGCCGTCGAGGATCCGCGCTTGGTCGAGCAACAGGAACGTTGCGTCCTCTTGATAAGACGCATCGTCCTCAACGGTCGCTATGGCTTTAATCACGGGATGGGCCAAATTGATCTCGAGGATCGGTTTGGTGGCTCCCTGGAGACGACCCGCGTTTTGCAGGATCTTTTCCATCTGTCTGTCATAGCCGTCCTCCGGCGCAACCAGGCAGACCGCGCTCTCGGTCAAGCGGTCGGATGCCCGAACATCGGCGACTTGACCGGCCAGTTTTTCTCTTGCGAAGCCAATAAATGTTGCCAAACCGGCGCTGTCCTGTTCCGGTGGCGTTTGATTGTCGAGCCTTGGAAATTGCGCCAGATCCGCAGTTCCCTGCGTGATCGATTTGAACGCCTTTCCTTCGAATTCCGGCGCGTTCACCACCCAGAAGCTGTCGACTGAGTCCGTTAGCAGCAGCACTTCGATGCCTCGCGCCCGAAAACCTTCGAGCTGGGGCGACGCCTTCAACTGGTCCAGGCTGCCACCCGCAAGATAGTAGATGGCGTCCTGGCCTTCTTTGGCGTCTTTGACGTATTCGGCAAGTGAACGGTGCCCTTCCGGCGATGCCGACGTGTGAAATCGTGCAAGCGCCATCAATTGTGCACGCCGCTCGTAATCCTCGTAGATGCCCTCCTTCAAGACGGGTCCGAAATTCTCCCAGAGCTTGAGATAGGTCTCCGGCTCGCCGTCAGCCAGTTTCTCGAGCGCTGTGATAACCCTATTGGTGACACCCTTGCGGATTGCCGCCAGGATGGGGCTCTCCTGGATCATCTCGCGAGACACGTTGAGCGGCAGGTCAGCCGTGTCGATCAGGCCTCGGACGAAGCGCAGATATCTGGGCATCAGTTCCGCATCGTCGGTGATGAAGACCCGCTTGACGTAAAGCTTCATCCTTCCCTTACGCTCGGGATCAAATATGTCGAACGGCTGCGTTCCCGGTACAAACGCCAGGGCTGTGTATTCGTGCCGCCCCTCGGCACGAAAGTGCACAGTCAGGGCCGGTTCGTCGTATTGCCCAGATAGGCCGCGGTAGAAATCGGTGTAGTCTTCCTTGCTGACTTCGCTCTTCGATTTGGTCCACAGCGCAGTCCCGTCCGTTATCTGGACCGGCTCGCCACCGGGTTTGTCCACAATGCGGATCGCGACCGGGACGTGACCGGATTGTTCTTTGACGATTCGTTCGACGGTCCACTTTGAGGTGTATGTGCTGGCATCGTCCATCAGATGCAGGACGATGCGCGTACCGCGGGGTGGCGCTTCGACGAGGTTTGCCGCCTCGACACTATAGCTTCCCTTCCCATCCGAGGACCATTTCCAGGCCTCCTCGGAGCCGGCGCGACGGGAAATCACATCGACATGCTCTGCGACCATAAAGCAGGAATAGAAGCCGACGCCGAACTGTCCGATCAATTGTGCGCCTTCAGCAGCCTTGTTTCCTCCAATCCGCTCCATGAACGCCCGCGTCCCCGACCTCGCGATCGTACCGAGCGCCTCAATCATCTCATCACGCCGCATCCCGATGCCGTTGTCCTCCACGACAAGCTGCCGGCTCTCTTCGTCAAGCCGCAGCGTAATGCGGCTCTCGGTGTCGGCCGCCAGCAGCGAAGGCGTCTCGATCGCCTCATAGCGCAGCTTCTCGCAGGCATCGGCGCCATTCGAGATCAATTCGCGCAGGAAAACGTCCTTGTCCGAGTAAACCGAGTGGACCATCATATGCAAAAGGCGGGCAACATCGGCCTCAAAGACGTGGCTTTCAGCGGTCTGTTCGACAGTTGTCGTCATGTGATCGGTTTCTCCAAAGAAAATGCAATTTGCGCCGATCAATTGGCGAAACCAGGTTCAAAATTCAAGATCCGAAACGGGTAGTCGCGGCCGCAATATACCGCGGCATGGGAGCAGGTGAGATGAGGGAGAACATCAGCGCCAAGGAAACTTTCGCAATATACGACGAGTGCAACCAGGATCCGCGATGCAATCGACTACCTGAAGACATTTTAACCTATCCCGCTTGGGATTGATCTCACATCGGCGCTCGCGGTCCGTTCCATTGTGCCAATATAGCGAGCAGACGCGCGAGCCCGGAAAAAGCAGAACCACAACGTGCTATCTAAATCCTGCCAGCTCAGGTGGCGGGTGTGACCGCATTTGTCGCGATCAATGAGCTGGTTGGTGAACGCGAGTTCGGTGAGTTTCCGCCAGCATATGATGCCTTTTGACGAACCGACGAAAATTCTCCGCAACGGCACTCACCGGAAATCTTCCAGCGGCAGCTTCGCGACACGCCCTGTATAACGTCTCGTACGCCACCCCTCGCAGCTCTTGCGGCCAACTTTCTAGGTATTCTAACACCTCGTCGAGGGTTTTGACTTCCTCAACGAGATACCCGCGTTGAACGCAGATGGGGCGATTAAGTTGAGCATTTGGTGTCATTCTCGGTGCTCCCTCCTACGCGGAACTCGGAAAACGATGCGAGGCATCTGACAGATAATGACCCGAGAGGTTTTGATGGTTTCATGTGCGCGAAGTCCTGCTCTTTATCATGCTCAGCAGCTCGTTCATTCTGGTTCTGCCCGCAAGCGGCCATCGACGCGCTTTCTGCAGGTTTGGCTGGCTAACGCAGGTCTCCAACCTTCTAGCCAATCAACTGTCCGCCACCCAACATACAGGGTAAAAAGCTCTTTAGGTGACAGCAACAGGTGATTGGCCTGATCATATTACCAAAGAATAAGAAGTGTATTTATGATTATTATGCGTTGGCCACGCTTTCGTCCAAAATCGTACAGTTAAAAGAGCCTAAGTTTAAAGGAGCAACGAGGACGATGCCCCCTAATCAATGTCCAACGCGCGGTGATGTACATCAGCCCAGCATTGGACATCTGCACCCTCGTCTTGGCCGTTTACCGCCTCGCTCCCGGATTATCGGACGACGGTGAAAAGCCTTAAGATGTTGTCTCTAGAGTCCGCAGCACTTATGCCTTGCGAGCTATGGGTTTCCAAACGCCTTCTGAACTCCTGACCGCCGTTCCTTTTTGTCTGTTGCCTCGCTCTGTCATCCGTGTTGGCTTCAGGCAATTTCCGATAAGAACCGCTTTGCGCGGTCGGTTTTCGGATTGTCGAGGGATGTGGCAGACAGGCCCACCTCGATGATTTCACCGTCCTCCAGAAAGACGATTTGGTTGCCAACGGCCCGTGCAAAACCCATCTCATGGGTGACAACGATTTTCTCGGAAACTTCCTGATAGATGCCCTCGTGGACGAACTCTCTCGTAGCTCCGGTGCAAGACTGGCAGTCGAGACGCCGCGCTCAATCAAGCCCAGGCATCCTGCTCCCGAATTGGGCCGCCTTAGCGGGCGCTGCGACCATCTGCGCTTGTCTCCCCGCGCCTGAATGTCCTTCTCTATTCTCGCTTCTCTCCGACACGGGCCAGAACGAAATTGTACTCGACCTCCCAGAAATCCTTATCGAATTCGTAGGCCTTGGCACGGTCCGGATCGAAGGTTTTCCTGAATTCGGCCAGCAGGCTCTTCTTCACGCCGAAGACCGCGTCTGAAGTAATATAGGGATCGTCTGGATCGAAGATGTGGGTGATCAGCGTTTCGAAACCGTCGGCCTTTATGATGTAATGCAGGTGCGCCGGCCGGTACGGATGGCGGGAGAGCTGTCCGAGAAGATGACCGACCGGGCCGTCATCTGGGATCGGATAGTACTTCGGCTTGACGGCGCGGAACCAGTAGTGGCCGTCGGGACCGGTGCGGAAGACGCCGCGCAGGTTGAAGTCTGGTTGGATCCCCTGCTGCTGTACGTCGTAGAAGCCCTCGTCATTGGCCTGCCAGACGTCGATCACCGCATCCCTGATCGGCTGTCCCGCCGTATCGAGGACGCGTCCTGCGATGACCATGTCCTCGCCCTTGGCATCAAGACAGATATTGGCGCCCATCTCCAGTTCCGGCGCGCCCTCGACATGGAATGGGCCGAGCACCGTGCTTTCGGATGCACCCGACGGCTTGCGGTTGTTGATCGCATCGACCAGCATCGAGACGCCGAGAACGTCCGACAGCAGGATGAATTCCTGCCGCCATTCGTTGCACATCTGACCGGTGCGGGTCAGGAACAGGATCGCCTGCATCCATTCGTCCTGGTTCGGCTCGATCTCCTTCACCGCCTCGTGCAGCTTGCGAGTGACCACTTCCATGATCTGCTTCAGCCGCGCGTCCTTGGCGTTTTTGTTACGGCCGGTGACGACCTCGACGGAGTTTTCTTCGGTGAAGAAACCTTTTTCATGCGTGTCCATCACGGCCTCACTTCCCGAGAATTGCTGTCAGCACGCGGCGCAGTTCGCCCGTGGGATCGCCGGCCATCGCCTCGCGCCGCCAGGCGACATGGTGGTCCGGGCGAACCAGCAGGATGCCGCTGTCGCGGATTTCGCGAATACCGGCCCAGTCGCCGGTAAAATCCTGCCACGGCTGGCGGGGGCCGATGACATGGGTGACGATCTCCATGCCGAATTCCTTGCCGAGACTGCGGGCCGCTTCGACCCAGCCCTGCCCGCCGATACCCGTCAGCACGGTGAGTTTGCCGTGGCCGGTGAGATCGAGTGTCGAGACCTTCTCGCCGGTGGCGGAGAAGAGCCAGGCATGCGGCAGCCGAGCGCCGGGCCAGCTCGTCTGCTGGCAATGCAGTTCCGGGTCCTTGGTGAAGGCGGGCTCGGCCTGTCCATCTGTGATCGCCGCGCCTGAGCGGTAGCGCTGGTTCATCTCCACACCGTGGCAATCGAACTCATAGACCTTGTCGGCGATCGCCTTGCGGATGGCGGCGCGCTGCTCCTCGGCAGCGACAGTGTTGTTGCAGCGCGCATCCATGTTCTGCTGCATCTTCACCGGGTCGATGGAATCGAGCAGCCCGAGCGCCTTGAAGATCGGCCCGAATTCCTCGATCGACTTGTTGGCGCGGGTGACGATCTGCTTGGCGACGGGCGCGCGTTCGGCCTGATAGCTGTCGAGAAGCTTCGGGCCGGCTGTCCCCTTCAGGACAAAGGCAAGCTTCCAGGCGAGATTGAAAGCGTCCTGGATCGAGGTGTTGGAGCCAAGGCCGTTCGACGGCGGATGGCGGTGGGTGGCGTCGCCCATGCAGAAGACGCGGCCATTCGACATTGTGGTGGCGTACATATTGTTGACGGTCCAGGTCGAGACCGACTTGATGGTCATTTCGAGATCGGGATCGCCGACCAGGTCGCGCACAACCTTCTTCGCATGCGCTTCATCCACCTCAGGCGCCGGCTGGTTGATGTCGTAGCCCCAGACAATCAGCCATTCGTTCCAGGGCCTGACCATGCGCACCAGCCCCATGCCGATACCGCCGACATCCGCACCCGGTTGCAGCACCCAGTAGAGCACCGAGGGGCGATGAGCGACCAGTCGCGACAGATCGGCCTTGAAGAGGATGTTCATCGAGCCGGCAACGCCCATCTTGCCTTCGAAGGTGAGGCCGGCATGTTCCGCAACCTTGGAATTGCCGCCATCGGCGCCGACCAGATATTTCGAGCGGACGGTAAATTCCTTGCCGGTCAGCCGGTCGAGGCAGGTCGTGGTGACTCCGTCCTCATCCTGCGTATGGCTCAGATATTCCGTCGACATGCGCGACTGGCTGCCGCGCGAGCAGGCGGTCTTGTAGAGCAGCGGCTCCATGAAGGTCTGCGGCAGGTCGTTCATCTCGGTCGGTGACGACAGCTGGTGCTCGGCGCGCGACAGCGGATGTTTGCCCCAGCTTTTCATCCGGCCGATCTCCTCGCCGGTGAGCGAGGTACAGAAGACGTTCTCGCCCATCAGGTCCTGCTCGGCCGCGAACATATAGGCCTCGTCCTCCACGTCGCGGCCGAGATCGCGCAGCACTTCCATGGTGCGCTGGTTGGTGATGTGGGCGCGCGGCGTGCTGGCAAGCCAGCGGTAGCGGTTGATCACCAGGTTCTCGACCCCGTAGGACGAGAGCAGCGCCGCGGTGGCAGAGCCGGCCGGGCCAGTGCCGATGATGAGTACGTCGGTTGTAATGTCAGCCATGAGGCCCTCCCCTGTGCGTGAGATTGAGCGGCCCGCCCTTCAGGACGCGGCGAACCGGGAAAAGTTGGATGCCGGTGCGGCCGGAGAACAATCCCCAGAGGCCGCGCGGCGCGAAAAGCATGATGGCGATGCCGAGAAGACCGAGCATCAGCAGATACCAGGAGCCGTAGTCGGCGAGCAGGTTCTGCAAGAGAAAGAAGATGATGACGCCGAGGATCGGCCCCTCGATCGTGCCGATGCCGCCGATCACCACGATGAAGATGACATAGGCTGTCCAGTCGGTGACCGAAAAGGCAGCATCCGGCGAGATGCGGGCCTTCTGCACATAGATCAGCGCGCCTACGATGCCTGTGATGAAGGCGGTGGCGAGATAGACCAGCGTCTTCATCCGCCGCGCATCGACGCCGACGGCACGCGCCGCCTGTTCGTTGTCGCGGACAGCGGCGAGGCCGAGGCCCTGCTTGCTGCGCAACAGCCCATAGATGAAGCCGATTGTGGCGACGACGAGGATCAGCGCCAGCCAGTAGGTCAGCGCGTCGCCGGCCTCAGAGGCCTTCATGCCGAAGAGATCGCGCATCATGCCGACACCCATCATGTCGCGGGTCGCCTCGCGCGGCAGCGAGGTGCCGGTGCCGCCGCCGAGCGCCTTCCACTGGGCGAGCAGCAGCCGCACCACCTCGGCCACCACCCAGGTGCCGATGGCGAAATAGGGGCCGTAGAGCCGGAAGGTGAAGAAGGCTGTCGGAATGGCGAGAGCAACAGAAAACAGCCCGGCAATTAGGATGGCAACGAGCGGATCGACGCCGAACAGGATGACGCAGGCAAACATCGTATAGGCGCCGAAGCCGACGAAGACCTGCTGGCCGACCGAGATCAGCCCGGCATAACCGGCAAGCAGGTTCCAGTTCTGCGCCAGCACCAGCATGGTGAGGATGAAGAACAGGTCCTGGATGACACCACGCGAAACGAGGAAGGGCGCGGCGAAGGCAAGCAGCAGGAGAGCAACGACCGCGACAGCTGATAATGCCGATGCCCTGGTGCGTGTCTCGACGGTAAAGGAGGGAATGGCCATGGTCATCGATGCACCTCAATCCACCGCGCGCGGGAAAAGGCCGCGCGGCTTGAACAGGAGAACGGCGAGGAACGCCAGATGGCCGGCAAGGATCTGCCATTCCGGATTGATTGCTGCACCCACCGTCTGGGCAACGCCGAGGATGATGCCGCCGGCGAGCGTGCCCCAGAGCGAGCCGAGCCCGCCGATGATCACCGCTTCGAAGGCATAGATCAGCCGCGCCGGTCCCAACGTCGGATCGAAATTGGCGCGCGTGCCGAGATAGAGGGCGGCGATCGTCACCACGACCATGGCAAGCCCCGTCGCCATGGCGAAGATGCGCTGCGGCCGGATGCCCATCAACCCCGCGGTCACCGGATCGTCCGAGGTTGCGCGGAAGGCGCGGCCGACGGAGGTGCGATAGATCAGCTGGTTGAGACAGACGATGACGGCGACCGCCGAAAAGAAGGTCATCAGCGGCATGATGCCGGCGGTGACGCGGCCGAGATTGACGGAGGCACTCTCGAGGCTACCGACAAAGACACGGCGGCTATCGGCGGAAAAGCCTTCGAGCAAGCCGTTCTGGATAACGATCGACAGGCCGAAGGTGACGAGCAGCGGCGGCAGGATATCCTTGCCGAGCGTGCGGTTGAGCAGGAAATATTGCAGGCCCCAGCCGATGGCGAACATCAACGGCATCGCGATCACAGCGGCAACGAACGGGTCGAGCCCGAGCGTCGTCACCAGCACCAGGATCAGAAAGGCGGCAAGCACGATCAGGTCGCCATGGGCGAGATTGACCAGCCGCATGATGCCGAAGACGAGGCTGAGCCCCGCCGCAAACAGCGCGTAGAGACCGCCGAGCAGCACGCCCTGGAGAATGGTATCAAGCCAGTTCATGATGATCCGTCCCGAAATAGGCCTTGTGAATGTGGTCGCGGCTGAGATCAGCGGCGCGGCCGGAGAGCGTCACCCGCCCTTCCATCATGCAGTAGACGCGGTCGGCCACCTTCAGCGCCTGGGCGATGTCCTGCTCGACGATGACGATTGAAGCGCCGGTCTCGCGGATGCGGGGAAAAGCGGCGTAGATATCGCGGACCACGACGGGCGCGAGGCCAAGGCTGATCTCGTCGCAGAGCAGCACCGCCGGATTGGACATCAGCCCGCGGCCGATCGCCACCATCTGCTGCTGCCCGCCTGATAGTGCCGTGGCCGGACTGTTGCGCCGCTCCTTCAGGATCGGGAACAGCGAAAAGATGCTTTCGAGCGTCCACGGGCCGTCGACCTTGCGGCCATAGTTGCCGATCAGCAGGTTTTCCTCGACGCTCAGCGACGGAAAGAGCTTTCGTCCTTCCGGCACCATGGCGATGCCGCGCGCCAGAATGTCAGGCGCCGGCAGCGCGCCGATCGGCTCGTCGCGGTAGAGGATCGACGCCGCCGCATTGGCGAGCACGCCGGCGATGGAGCGCATCAGTGTCGTCTTGCCGGCCCCGTTTGCGCCGATGATGGCGATGGTCTCGCCGGCGCCGACCGCGATATCGACGCCGAACAGCGCCTGGAAATCGCCGTAGGAAGCGGTCAAGCCCCTGGTTTCGAGCAGCGCCATCAGATTTCGATCCCCAGATAGATCTCCCGCACATCGCGCGAGGCCATGATGTCGTCAGGCTTGCCGATGCCGATGACCTTGCCGAAATGCAACACCAGCAGCCGCTCGACGACGGAATTCAGCGCATGCAGGACATGCTCGATCCAGATGACGGCAACACCGCGCGCATGAATGGCGCGGATGGTGGCAACCAGCGACCGGCATTCGCCCTCGGTCAGTCCACCGGCGATTTCATCGAGCAGCAGCAGCTTCGGTTCCGTTGCCAGCGCCCGGGCCAGCTCCAGCCGCTTGCGCTGCAGCAGCGACAGGCTGCCGGCCAGCACGTTCGCCTTGTCGATAAGCCCGGTATCCACCAGGATCTCGGCGCAGCGGTCCGACACCTCGGCCTCGCGCCGCCGCGACCCGAAGGCGCCGGCGACCAAAAGGTTTTCGAAGACCGTCAGCTTCTCGAACGGCTGCGGGATCTGGAAGGTGCGGCCCATGCCCGACAGGCAGCGCGCCATCGGCGGCGTGCGCGTCACGTCGCTGCCGAGAAAACGGATGGTGCCGCTATCGGCAGGCATATTGCCGGTGATCAGATTGAACAGCGTCGACTTGCCGGCGCCGTTCGGCCCGATGATGCCAAGCGCCTCGCCTTCGCCGACGGCAAAAGAAATCCGCTCGGCGACGGTCAATGCGCCGAATTTCTTCGAGACCTGATCGAGTTCGAGAATTGCCAAACCCATTCCTCCCAGAACAGGCGGGGCCTTTGATAGACCCCGCGCCAAAAATCAGGCGCCAGAATCAGGCGATTGCTTCCATCTTGCCGCCGGTCGGAATGTTCGGCGCCGTCTTGTTGTCGGTGATGACGAGATCGTAGCCGCCGCCGTCCTTCAACCGCCACTGGCCGCCGACGAGCGGCGTCTTGGCGATGTTCTTGGCCGCGAAAGGCGGCAGGCCCTTGCCGTCCCAGGCGATCGGCCCGACCAGCGTATCGAGCCTGGTGGCGGCAATCGCCTCTGCGACCGCATCCCCGTCCGTGGGGTCTCCAGCCCGCTTCATCGCATCCACCGCCAGCTCGAACAGCGCATGGGCAAAACCGATCGGCTGTGTCCAGGGCCTGTTGGTCGCCTTGGTGAAGGCGGCGGCCACTTGTGCCGCACTTTCCCCGGTCAGGGACGACTTGAACGGATGGCTCGGCGTCCACCAGACTTCCGACGACAGATTGTGCCCGGCATTCCCCAGCGCTTCCACGGTCTGCGGGAAGAGCAGCGCCTTGCCGATCGAGGCGATCTTCGGGGCGAAACCCTGCTGCTTGGCCTGGTTCCAGAAGGTGGTGAAATCAGGGGGGATGACCACGCCGGTGATGATTTCGCACTGGCCTGACTTGAAGGCGTTGATCTGCGCCGAGAAATCATCCGTCATGTTCTGGTAGCGGCCGGGGTCAATCAGGTCGTAGCCCATTCTCTCCAACACCGGCGGGAAGCCGACGACCTTGTCGCCCCAGGCATTGCCGTCGCCGTCATTGGGGAATAGGCCGCCAACCTTTTTATTGGTCTCGATCTGCGCCCACATATTGGTGAAGACGGAGATGACGTCCTCGAGACCCCAGAAGAAATGATAGGCATAGTTAAACGGTTTCCAGGACGTGGGGTCACCGGGATTGCCCTGCTGGCCGATGAACCAGGGCTGCCAGGGCGCGACCGTCGAAATGCAGGGCATTTCCTCGGCCTCGCAGGTGGTCGCCACCGGATTGGTGGTCTCCGGCGTCGAGGCGACGAGGATCAGGTTCACCTCGTCGGTGACGATCAGTTCCTTGGCGACTTCGGCTGCCCGGTTCGGATTGGACTGGCTGTCCTTGACGACGACCTCATAGTTGAGACCCATCGACTTGGTGGTTGCCAAGAAGCTGTCGATGACGAATTTGTCGGCCTCGCCGAAAGCGGCAAGCGGCCCGGTCTGCGGGCTGACATAGCCGAGCTTGATCGCAGCATCCTGTGCGATTGCGGGGGCGGTAAGCCCGGATGTAGCCGCCAATGCCCCGGTGGCAGCCGTCCTCTTCAGAAAATCGCGTCTCGTAAACATGTTTCCTCCTCCCATTGTCCTCTCCTCCCAGAGAGCGTGATGTCTGTCGTCAGCTCATGCCGGCCGCTTGCCTTCCCAGGCATCCTGCAGCAGGGCACGAATGGATTGCCGGTCGATCGGCCTTGGATTCAAGTAGGGATTTTCGGTGGCGATCTCAGCGGCGCGGTCGAGATCGGATTCACTCAGGCCCAGATCCTTCAGCGCCAGGGGCGAGCCGATCCGCCTGGCGAAATCCCAGAGCCCGCCGCCGACCGAACCACCGAAAATATCGGCGACGGGCGCCAGAAGCTCCTGCACGGCTGCGGCATTGTAGGCGGCGGTGTGCGGCAGCATGATCGCATGCGTATCGGCATGCGGCGTATCGAAAGTGCCGCCCAGCGTGTGGCAGATCTTGTGGTGCAGCGCCATGCCGACCGTGCCGAGCACGGTGCCGCAGAGCCAGGCGCCGTAGAGCGCATCGGCGCGAGCGCCGGGAGCCCGGGGCGCAGCGATGATGTCGGGCAGGCTGGTCTTGAAGGCCCGCAGCCCCTCGGCCGCCATCAGCGTCGAAATCGGGTTACGATCCCGAGCGTAAAGCGCCTCGACCGCATGGGCCATGGCATTCATTGCAGAGGTGACGCTCATGGCGACCGGCAGGCCGAGCGTCAGCTCCGGATCGTAGATCACCACCTCGGGCAGGATGCTCGCATGGCGCACGGTGGTCTTGCGCCCGCCTTCCGTCTGGCCGAGAATCGGCGTTACCTCAGATCCGGCATAGGTTGTGGGAATGACGATCTGCGGCAGATCCGTGCGATAGGCGATCGCCTTGCCGAGCCCGGTGGTCGAACCGCCGCCGAGCGAGACGACGCAATCGGCCTTCGTCTGGCGAACCACCTCCACCGCCTTTTCGGTGACATCAACAGGCGTATGCATGACAGCGCCGGTAAAGACGCCTGCGGCAAGCGAGCCCAGCCGCGCCGCCAGCGCTTCCGCGTCCGCCTTCTGCTGCGGCGTCGAGAGGACGAGCGCGCTGCGGCATCCGAGCTTTTCCACCCACTCGCCGGCGCCAGCGCTCTTGCCTTCGCCGAAGACGATATGGGCGGAGTTGCCGCTATAGGTGAAATCCCGGCTCATGTGTCGGCTCCCTGCCTGGCGCGGACCATGACGAAGGTGAGGTCCAGCAGCCATGTCGGCGCGCCCTTCCCTTGCCGCTCGAAACTCCGCACCAGCTCCGGCTTGACGCCGAAGATCGCGTCTTCAGCCAGATGCGGATCGCTGCTGTCATAGATATGCGTGGTGATCGTCTCGAAGCCCGGCGCCTTGATCATGAAATGAAGATGCGCGGGCCGGCGCAGCGGATAGCCCGCCTGCCGCAGAAGCTTTCCGACGGGACCATCGTCCGGCACGCCGTAGCCGCAGGGCTTGACGGTCCGGTAGTGGAACCGTCCATCCGCATCCGTGCGGAAGCTGCCGCGCAGATTGAATTCCGGCTGCAGGTCCGGCTGCTGGTTTTCGTAAAACCCTTGGGCATTGGCCTGCCAGGTGATGATCTCGGCATTGGCGATGGCATCGCCATCGAGATCCTGCACGCGGCCGGTAACATCAAGCGTCTCGCCGATACCGTCGAGGGAGATATTGCTGCCGAGCGCCAGTTGCGGAACGTCGGCCCGGAAGAAGGGTCCGCGCACGGTATTGGGGGTAGCCGTCTTCGGACGGCGCGAATTGATTTCCTCGACCAGTGCCGAAGCGCCGAGCAGGTCCGAAAGAAGCACCCACTCCTGGCGGCGCTCGTCGCTCGCATGGCCGACATCGGTCAAGAATTCGATCACCTTGCGCCAATCCGCCTGGGTCGGCCGCAATTCCCGGATGAGGGCGTGAAGATGCGTCACCGCAGCCGCCAAAATCTGCGGCAGGCTGTCGTCCTTCGATTGCGGAAGTCGTTGCGCGAAAATGTCATGCGAGGTGGTCTCGCTGAAATTCAGCGCCGTCGGACCCGGCATCATGCGTCTCCTCCAGGGCATTGGCTGGTAGAGATAAATTTACCCGAAGATCGGCATGCCGTTGATGATTTTATTCCAGTCTAATATACCATATTGTTATGAAGATAGATGAACGGCACCTTGTCCAACTCGCCGCGGTCGTCAAAACCGGCGGCGTCACCGAGGGCGCGGCCCTGCTCGGCCTTTCCCAGCCGGCGGTGTCGCGCACGCTTTCCATGCTGGAAGCGCGAATCGGCGAACCGCTTTTCATCAAGGGCCGCCGTCCGCTGCAGCCGACGCTGCTCGGCCGAGCCTTAGCCGACCACGGTCAGACCATGCTGTCGGCATCGCGCAAGGCGTCCGACTTCGTCGAGAGTTTCCGGGTCGGCAAGAGCGGCGTCGTGCGCGTCGGGGGCACGCCCTTCTTCATGGATGCGCTAATCGCCGGCATGATCGCCGAGTTCCAGAACCAGCATTCCGATGTGCGTATCGATCAGACCTACGGCTATTTCCCGGACCTGCGCGCTGCACTTCACGCCGACCAGATCGATCTGGCCATCTGTCCGATCGATATTCTCGACGAAGGGTCCGGCCTGGAATTCCAGCACATCCTGCCTGGCCGCAACGTCGTTGCCTGTCGGGTCACCCATCCGCTGCTCATTAAGCGACGTCCACAGCCTGCGCATCTGCTCGATTTTCCCTGGGTCGCGCCGCCACCGGGTAGCCCGCTTCTCGCCGACTTGCGCAGCATGCTCCTGTCTTTCGGCGCAACCGAAGTCAAGATCCGCTATTCGGGCGGTTCCCTCATGAGCGTCATCCACTATATGAAGGCGGCTGATGCGCTGACCATTATGCCGCACAGCGTGGTCTTTGCACTGCGCAACGAAAAGTCGATCACCGCCCTGCCCGTTTCCGTTCCGCATCCAGAACGTGCCCTCGGCCTCCTTAAACGCTCTGACGCCCCCCGCACACCGGCAGTCGATCATTTCGCCCGCCACGTTCGCACGAGTTTCGACAACCTCAAGCACCTGATCAAGCGGCATGAGCAGTCAGTGGTTTGGGGTTCCTGAACAGTCGGCAGGCATTATTCTTCGCGTCTCGAACCTCCCGGGTTTTGAACCATCGACACTGCGATCGGGCAGTGCGATGGGATTGGAAGGCCGAACCTTCCCTCGACGCCCCTATACTTCCCCGTAGCGCCCTCAGACCCTCACGGCGCTCTTTGATGGGCTCCACCCCGATAACGGGCGCGCCTATGCCTCTCAATGGCACGGCCTTCGCGCTGTCGTGTAATCGCACAATAGAAATACCCCATCAGTTGTTGATTGGACTACTACGGATTTTGCGACACCTTCAATGTAGCGGCAGACGATTGCTGGAACACGTGGGCCTTCTAAATGCGCTTGGGATCCTTGGCCCACTATCGCTGCGTTTCCCTCGAACCTGAAGGCCGCGTGTTGCGTGCATTCATTAGAGCTGCGACAAAGGACCGAACCAACCTTGCCTTCTGTATGTCAGGTCGGAACAGCAGATAGCTCTTGAAGTATACCGCCGGCTCGAAGGGCCTGAAAGGTCAAACCTCGTTGAGCAACCCATCGATTTGCAAGAGGATTGACGACGCAGATTCCGACGCCTTCAAGCGCCAACAGAGAATGGTGTTTCAACGATGAGAATGGGCTTGGCGCCCGCCTCTTCGCAGAGCTGCTCCAACTGCAGCCGGGCTCGATCTTCGGACAGCGTGTCGCAAATTAAAAGTCCAGCGATGAACAACCGAGTGAAGCGTTCAACAAGAGCTGCGATAGAACTCATTCAGCGCCTATCTGCTCCGCCGCGAGTTGTCTTTTCATGCGCAGGATCGCCTCGGGCCCACCCGCTGTAAGCTCCTCGGCGACGGTTCCCAATTCCGGGTCGGCGGCACGATAGCGGTTCCCCCAGACACCTAGGCTTACCAGCACCGGCAGGAAATCGATCCCGGCCGGCGTCAAGCGGTAGATGGTTTTGAGCTTGTGACTGGGATCGTCATGACGCGTCACGATCCCCTCCTCCTGGAGAACCTGCAGCCGGTCGGCGAGCGTGCGCGACGAGATGCCCTCATCCGACTGCAGGAATTCCCTAAAGCGCTTTTTGCCCGCGAACATCATGTCGCGAATGATCAGCAGCGTCCATCGGTCACCGACCAGTTCCAGCGATAGGTTGATGGGGCAGTTCGACTTTTCCTTGCCTGACATTTTGGTTCCATTTTTAAACTGCTTTACTATTGACATCGTTTCCGCCCCATGTCAATGGTTCCAAATGTAAAGCATGTCCGAAAGCCGGATCGGCTTGTTTCGTTCATGGAAAGGGAGAATGTGATGACCCGGGTGGATCAATCGAAGGCAGGCAGGCGCACCATCGTGGTGGTCGGCGCCACCAGTGAAGTCGGCGCAGCGGCGTCGGCAAGGCTGCAGCGAAAAGGCCATGCAGTGAGGGGCGTGGCCCGCAGCTTGGGTATTGCGCTCTCCGATAGGCATGCTTTGAACCGCGCCTTTGCCGGTGCTGACAGTGCCTATCTCATGATCCCGTTCGACGTTCAGGTGCCTGACCTTCATCGCTTCGAGCGCGATATCGGCAACCGGCTGGCCGAGGCGATCTCGGCCTCCGGCGTGCGTCGCGTCGTCCTTTTGAGCGGTCTCAACGCGCACCTCAAGATGGGGACGTCTCTGGGCGCAGCCGAGATGGAAGAGCGGCTGGAAGCGCTTGGCCTCGATGAGCTGGTGCACCTGCGTGCCGGGTTCTTCAATGAGAATTTCGTGAAAGGAATGGGCTTCATCGAACAGTCGGCGTCCGGCGTATTCGCAACCCCTTTCCGCGGCGATCTGCCTATGCCGCTGATTGCGGCGCGCGACATCGGCGAGCGTGTCGCCGATCTGTTGACCACCGAGGACTGGCCGCGGGGCCGCGTCATCGAATTGCATGGCGGCGGGCACTATACGCTCGCCGAGGCGACCGGGATCCTCGGCAGTGCCATCGGCCGGAAAGTTGGTTACCAGACCGTTCCGTACCCCGATGCCCGCGCGGGCATGATCGGAAGCGGTATGTCGGCGAGTTTTGCGGACGCGCTGATCGAGACGGCGACGAGCTTCAATGCTGGCGAGCGCTGGGCGCTCGAGGCGTCGGGCCCACGGAACACCACGCCAACCAGGCTGGAACGGTGGGCCGAAAGTGTCTTCGGTGTATCACGTCACGCCGCCTGAACGAGCAACCATTCATAGAACTGGAGGATCCCGGAAATGAGAAAGCTCATTCTTCAGATGCAGATGTCGGTCGATGGTTTTGTTGGCGCCGATGGCGATTACGATTGGCAGGTTTGGAACTGGGGTGACGACAACCGCTGGGACGAGGCGCTCAAGCTGGATTTCAACGCCCATTTCCGGTCCGTAGACACCATACTGTTGAGCCGCAAGATGGTGGAGGAAGGTTATCTGACCCATTGGGGCAATGCAGCGAAGAGATACCCGCAGGACCCGTTCTATGCCTTCGCTCAACGTATCGTCGATGTGCAGAAGGTGGTACCCAGCGACAGGCTGGAAAAGTCCCGGTGGGAGCGTACGGTGGTCAGAAGCGGAGACCTTCCGCACGAGGTAGGCGCGTTGAAGGCCGAGGAAGGCGACAACATCTCTGTCTTCGGAGGAGCGGGATTTGCCTCGGCATTGATCGCGGCCAGATTGGTGGACGAGTACCAACTCTATGTCAATCCGGCAGCCCTCGGCGGCGGAACCCGCATCTTCGACCAGGCGGGTTTCCGCAAGCTCGGCCTGCTTGGCTCAAAGGCCTATGAATGCGGTATTGTGGTGAACCGATACGCTTCGGGCGCCTAGATTTAGAGTACGTCGCCAAGAACTTGAGGCTAAATGCTTCTGCGGCCATCGCGTCCTGGCAATCAGCCCAAAGCGAGCCTTCCGAGTTACTACTATCGACGTCTATTTGCGTCCACCATTAGGACGGGATTTGGCACCTGTTCCGCCTGCGGTCTTGGCGTCGGGAGCTTGCCCGAAGTTTGTTCCCCCCAAGTGGCCGCCACCGCTCGTGTTCGCGACCTGGCGTTCGGTTCTGCGCCGGATCTCAGCCGCATGGTTTTGCTCATTTCCAATTCCTTTTCGTTGCGTGAGTGATCGCTGCCGGGCGGCGCCCGGAAGATGTTCGATTTTGAGAGAAAAGGTTTGCTTGACGCCAGTCGGCGCGAAACGAAGCTCGACTAGCAAACTCGATGGGGCAGCCTGAGCCGTCATTATGTTCAAACGAAGTTCTCGGCCAGCTGGCGGGCTGACAAAAGAGGGCCGGAGCGAGACCGAACCGTCCTTCCTCATCACATCGCTACTCGTACCGATGCCAGTACATCCGTGGTCATAGGCAGGAAGCGATTGCGGCTTTGCGAGCGACAGATGCTTACAGCGCTCATCAGCAATGCCGAGGGGTGCAGGCACTCCCTGCATGGCACGCAATCGCAATTTTCGGTTTTATTAATTTTATCGTATAAAAATTCAGATAGCGCGATTCACATTGCATCCGGAGCCGCGCTCAGGCATGGTCACTTCGTCAGCAGCCAATGATACGGGCGCTGCTGCATCAGGGCTAAGAGCCCTCGCCCCAAATTGAAGGAGGACCGGAAATGTCTTCCGAACACGTCCATATCTTGAATTCCGGAGACCTCACGATGCTGCAAGGCGTCTTGGATGCGGCCGGATACAATTCAGCCAGAAGCGTCGCCCACCCGGAGCGATACAGTGCGGCGGCGAAGTTGCTTATCCAGCGTTTCCAATACGGGATGACCTCTGCCGGCGACCTTTCCAAGGAGCTGGAAAGGTGTTTTGGCGAGCCAATTTCGTCGAAGTCTCCGCCAAGCTTTGAGCGGACACGCGCCTCCATTCAGGGACGGCCTGTTCGATAGACCTCTGACAACCGTAATACTTATCCGCCCTCCCAGTGTCGCAAGGCGATAGGATGGAACAACGCGGCAAGGCGGTGGTTGGGGGTGTGGATTGCACGGGTGGAGGAACGTTTTTCCCTCATGCCGTCGCCTGGCTAACTATGCGATCCACTATTCCTTAAATGTGGAATCGGAGACTGTGTGTCGACATCGGCGTGGCTGCTCTTAGTGGTTGAACGCAATCAGGTGCGGCATACTATTGCGTCCGCAGATGAAGCCCTTGACATGCTTTTTAAAAATTGGCCGGTGACCAGCGGTAGCGCCTTCTTCATCGCAATGGAGGCCTGTGCGGGTACGGTAGAGGGCATAGTGACCGAAGGCGAAGCCCAGTCCGCATTCTTGGCAGCAGCTATTGACGCGCGAGTCGTGGTTCGAATGGCCTAGGAAGGACTGCCGAGGCAGGTCACGGAAGACCGCAATGTTAAGCCCAAACCCCCGCCGCTGCGTGGCTTGGGCGGCGTCGGTTGCTTAGCGGTAGCATACCGATCGGATTTTCTCCGCAACGAAAATTATATGGGTGCCTGGCACTGCGTTCGCCGCTTTCGCCTTGGATAAGGCGCAATAGAGGCGCATGCTTGTATATCGGCAGCCAATGAAACGGGCGCTGCCGATCAAGGGGTGGCTCCCTTCGCCCCAATCAAAGGAGGACGAGATGTCTTCCACCATCAAGCGCTCTTCCCATATCGTGGCTTATGGCGACTTCTTATTCAGGGCTTCCATCCTGGCGAGCTTCGCCGTCATCATCAGTTTAATTCTGAGGGACTGGTTATGGTAGTAATCATTAAAACCGGAACTCCGACGAAACGCGACGAAAATTGGCGGCTCCGGTCGATCCTCAAGCGCGCGGATTACGCGACGACAGATCTCGTTGCTTCAGAACATGGCGACCATCACGAAGAGGTGATGGTGATCAGGCGCATCAAGGCGGCGACGATTCCGACGCCTGCCTACCCATCTTCGAGGCGGCGGAAGCTGCATGCCGATCCTGAGGCTTTGGCATCATGGGAAAACGAAGGAGGCGCCACGCGAACTGTGGACGCGCCTGCGGACAAGAAGAATTGATGACCCACGTGGCAATTGAGCAAGGAATTGCGAATTTGCGATCAGGGCGCGCTGCTGGAACGCGCATTCCATCTTAGTCTTTGGTGATGCTGAGATTCCGCCGGTGGATCATGCAAAGAGCTGCAGCGATCACGTCATCGCAGGAGGGATTGCCCGCATGTTGTCGGGCAG
Organism: Rhizobium sp. R339; assembly: GCF_002211395.1. Taxonomy (NCBI): domain Bacteria; kingdom Pseudomonadati; phylum Pseudomonadota; class Alphaproteobacteria; order Hyphomicrobiales; family Rhizobiaceae; genus Rhizobium; species Rhizobium sp. R339. The sequence continues at coordinate 291,014 of NZ_LOKV01000027.1, read as the reverse complement.
CATTGCTACATCGAGCGTTTTCCGGTGTACCGACTTCGGAGTCCCCTACCATGTGGAGGTTGCTTCATTCTTTGATCCACGGGAGCGATATCGCCGCCATCTCAACCGAGTGGAAAAGACGACGAACAGACAAGACAGGCATGTCCCCTAGGGCTTTTTACGTCGTTCTGGCCCTGATGATTGGAAGAAGGCGACTGCGCCGGGGCCAGAGCCGTTGACCCCGCTATTTCACTGTCAGTGGCGTAAAAACTGTCTGTGGAACTTTTAGTTCGGCGCCCCATGCTTCGACGACCGACCCTAAATCCATCAGGCGCAACCGCTCAATCAAAGCGGTCTGGTCAGCGATGTGCTTCTCGCCCTCCAGTACGTGCCTTACGGCCATCTCGGCCGGCGTCTCGTTGCTGCCCATATAGTCAATATACGCCGGGATTGATGGCTTGGCGATGGCGGACCCCAATGCTTTACGATCAATCCCTGCTGATCGCTGCATGGAGAAGGCGCCGAGATCAAAACAGATGGAGCGAGAGGTCACGAGCTCTGAACCAACAAGCCAGGAACTGATGGGCCATCTGGGAAGTTAGATAGGGCGCAAACTGTGAGCCGGTCCAGTGGGCAAAGCAACGATGTGAGGGGGAATGGCAGAACGCATCCACTCCGTGCTGGTCGTCGAGGACGAATTTTTTATTGCACACCAACTCCAAGAGGCGCTCGAGGCAGCAGGATTTCTGGTGCTTGGGCCAGCGGCAACGGTTGCGGAGGCGATAGATTTGATCGACAGTAAACGGCCCGATGCAGCGGTATTAGATTTCAATCTGGGCCGCGAGAATGTTGTACCGGTAGCGCTGCATCTAAAGACGCTGAAAGTGCCTTATGTCCTTGCCACAGCGTATGACAAAGCCGGATTGGAATCGGCATTCCTCTTTGTCGATGCTTTGAACCTCGGGAAGCCAACAGATTTGCAGCGTCTCGTCGAGACCATCCGGTCTCTTTAGGTCGGGGGAATTGGACGACCGATGGAAGCTGCGTCGTGACTCCCACAAGACGCAGCGTAACCCCACGGTGAAGGCCGTCTTGCGGTGACAGCCTGCTGGCTGTCAGTCCTAGTGGTAACACTAGGAGTAGTCATATGACGAAGCATCCAATTGAGGTGATCACGTCTGTGGAGCGCCGTCGGCGCTGGTCACGCGAAGACAAAGAGCGCCTCGTCGCTGCCTGCTTTGAGCCGGACGCGGTTATCTCTGAGATTGCTCGCGCGGCCGGTATCCATGTCAGCCAGTTGTTCCGTTGGCGCAAGGAGCTGTGCCGGATCGAGGAGCCGAAGACCGAGGTGGGGACCATGTTGGTGCCGGTGATCGTGTCGGAGACCGCGCCGGCAGCCTCTGTTCCACCGGAACCGCCCACTACATCCCATGCCAGACGGAAGCGCAGCGACGTAACGATTGAGCTGGGTCGGGGCCGGCGTGTCCGGGTGGACAGCGATATCGACACGGACGCGCTTGGCCGGATTCTCGATTGCGTGCTGGGGCTGCGATGATTCCGGTTCCTGTTGGCGTGAAGGTCTGGCTGGCGACGGGCCATACCGATATGCGCAAAGGCTTCCCCGGTCTGTCGTTGATGGTGCAGGAGGCGCTGAAGCGTGACCCCATGTGTGGGCACTTGTTCGTATTCCGCGGCCGAGGCGGTGGCCTGATCAAGGTGATCTGGCATGACGGCCAGGGAGCCTGTCTGTTCACGAAGAAGCTGGAGCGTGGCCGCTTCATCTGGCCATCAGCGGCCGATGGCACAGTGGTGATCACGCCCGCGCAACTCGGTTATCTGCTGGAGGGTATCGACTGGCGGATGCCCCAGAAGACCTGGCGGCCGACGTCGGCCGGATGAGCAAAAACACTGGAATGACGGGGTCGAATATGATTCCATCCTGTCATGAGCAATGCGACCGAAGAGCTTCCGGACGACCTTGCCAGTGCGCTTGCACTGCTGGCCCAGGACGCGCTCGACGTGTCGCAGCCGAAGCAGAAGCCGCGACCGCCAAGGCAGAAGCCGCCAGCGCGAAGGCACTCGTATCGCACTCCGAGGCGCTGATCGCACGGCTGAAGCTGGAGATCGACAAGGTTCGCCGTGAACTCTACGGCAGCCGGTCCGAGCGCAAGGCGCGGCTCCTGGAGCAGATGGAACTGCAGCTCGAGGAACTCGAGGCAGACGCCGGTGAAGATGAATTAGTCGCGGAGATCGCGGCTAAAGCCTCAACCGTCAAAGCCTTCGAGCGCAAGCGCCCATCACGCAAACCGTTTCCGGAGCATCTGCCACGCGAGCGCGTCGTCATCGCCGCTCCCGCCAATTGCGCCTGTTGTGGATCGGCCAAACTGTCGAAGCTTGGCGAGGACATTACCGAGACCCTGGAGGTCGTCCCGCGCCAGTGGAAGGTTATCCAGACGGTGCGAGAGAAGTTTACCTGCCGCGAGTGTGAGAAGATCACGCAGCCGCCGGCACCCTTCCATGTGACGCCCCGCGGTTTTGGTGGGCCGAACCTGCTGGCGATGATCCTGTTTGAGAAGTTCGCCCAGCACCAGCCGCTCAACCGCCAGAGCGAGCGCTATGCCCGCGAGGGCGTCGACCTCAGCTTATCGACGCTGGCCGACCAGGTCGGAGCATGCGCCGCGGCGTTGAAGCCCATTCACGCCCTGATCGAGGCACATGTCCTTGCAGCCGAACGTCTGCACGGCGACGACACGACAGTGCCGATTCTGGCCAGAGGAAAGACCGATACGGGCCGCATCTGGACCTATGTCCGGGACGATCGGCCGTTCGCAGGCACATCACCGCCGGCTGCCCTCTACTATGCCTCGCGCGATCGACGGCAGGAGCATCCAGAACGCCACCTCAAATCCTTCACCGGCATTCTGCAGGCGGACGCTTATGGCGGCTACAATCCGCTGTTCAAGGTTGATCGTGATCCCGAGCCCCTGACGCAGGCACTGTGCTGGGCGCACTCGCGTCGCAAATTCTTTGTGCTCGCGGACATTGCTGCAAACGCGAAGCGTGGAAAGAACGCTGCGCCGATCTCGCCTATGGCGCTCGAAGCCGTCAAACGCATCGATGCCCTGTTCGATATCGAGCGGGAGATCAACGGGCGCGCCGCCGATCAACGCCTGGAGCGTCGCCGCAGAGACAGTCTGCCGCTCGTCGACGATCTGCAGGCTTGGCTTCAAACCGAGCGGTCGAAGCTATCACGCAGTTCTCCGGTCGCAGAGGCGATCGACTACATGCTCAAGCGTTGGGATGGATTCACGTCATTCTTGAGGGACGGCCGGATTTGTCTGACGAACAATGCTGCCGAGCGAGCCCTGCGAGGCTTCGCACTCGGCAGGAAATCGTGGCTCTTCGCCGGATCAGATCGTGGAGCCGATCGTGCCGCTTTCATGGCGACACTCCTCATGACCGCCAAACTCAACGGCATCGATCCGCAGGCGTGGCTTGCCGACGTTCTTGCCCGCATCGCGGACATGCCGATGACCAGGCTGGAGCAACTGCTTCCTTGGAATTGGACACCGCCAACGGCAGAAGCACAAGCGGCGTGATCTCCAACAATCACGTGTCGCTGCTCTACCTCTTTGATCCGTTCCTGCAGTGAACGCACCAAATCCCTTTGCTTGGGGATTGAAGGGCGGGTTTGCCGCATCGTGGGCAAATGGTGGCAATGGAGCCAGTCTTGTAGGTCATTGCGCACCTCTTATCGCGAGTAGAAAACCGTTCGCCCAACTAACGCATACCGCATCTTGCCCGTCTTCTCCATTCGTCGATGAAAAGTTTGGTCACGGAGAAATCAGTGACCAAAAGAGCGGCCTACGCCGGATGCTTACGACGCAGCGTTACGAGCAGCACAACGGGCGTCTGCGCGATTGAACAGGCTGTGTTCGGACACCACCCTTGACAGCAGTGCGCAATGAGCACCCCAATTAATCCGCGAGTTTGGATGGCATCGCTCTTTGTGTTGTCGATGGTACTATCGGAACCAACCTGCGTCCAAATGGCTATAGTATCGCTTCGCAACGAGTGTACAGTGTCGTCATCTATGGCACGCTTTTGCCGCTGGAGGGTGTGAAGGTGCATCTACCGCTCATCTCACTCGATGACATGGACATTGCCATCGTCACGGATGCCGTTTGCCACTGGTGCTGCGAGAAGAAGCTCGACATTGACAGCGTCGAAGGACGCCGCGCCATCACGCTCGCCGTAGATCTCGTTCAGACGGATATACCCCGCGATAGACTTTTTGATGAGCTGTCGAAACAACTGGCTCATCACTAGACCCGGCATGGCAGCTTGGTGCCGCCATGCCACCCGTCCTAGCGGCAGGCGCACAGACATTCGAGTCTGATCCCGGCATCGAAGCGATCTTCCGTCGGAGGATCGTTGTCGACGGCCGAAGCTACTCTTTCGAAGATGTTGGTCGCCGCCCTCTCGAAAAAAGTTTCGACAGCTCTGCCGCGGCAGCAACATCGTGATCCCATCCAGGCGCCCGAGCGCGCGCTCTGCCAGGCTGGGACGCTCTAGAAGGGAGAGCACATCGATAGGTGGCTCGGGTGGCAGTGGCGGAGGCACGAACGCTCGTACCGTTTCACTGGCAGCAACCGTCTCTACGAAGCGACCGAGGCGAGGACTGGATTGGGAATCAAACAAATCCCAGTATCAGTCTCGCCTCTTGTTTAAACGAGAGGCCCATCAGTTAACTAGGCGTCTGACTTAGGTAAGCGCGCTTAATCAGCGGTACGATCATCGATCTCCCGAGCGCAGCTCCACAGCAAACTGTACCGACTAATTGCAATGACTCAGCGGCGCTCAACATGCCGCATCCGATACATCCTTTCTTAAAACTGCACTTTTATTCTCGCTCGCCCTCGGCACTGGTGCCGACAAAAACGGAAGGAGCATGCCAACAAGAGATTTCGTCACGTCATTTTCAGCGAAAGATCTCTGACTTTGCGAGCTGCGCATCGAACCGATGGCATCCACGGGCGGCGGCTAGTAACTAGCAAGAGCCTGATGAACCGATGGGAATTGATCATTCTCTTTGTTGATGCTGCTAACGCGATGTCGCATCTGCGAAGGGTAGATAAGCCTTAAATCTCGCAATGCATTATCGTTTCCGGCCCGTCGCCCAAGCAACAGGCGGCCGCAGCCGCCCTCGCCTTTCTGAATACGTTAGGCCGCACCTGGCCGATTGATCGTCAGGAAGTGACGGACGACAGGCTTGTCCGCTCCTGCATGATAGGCGAGAACCTTGCCTTGGAGATCGGCGTCGGCCTTCGACACCCGCTTGTGCTGGCGAAGATGCTCGGCCCACGATCCCACCATGAACCACTCGACGATCTTCTCCGGGTCGGCCGAATCCTCGGTGACACCCCAGCCATAGGCGCCGTCACGACGACGCTCCTGGGAAAGCTGGTCGAGGGCGTGGAGGAAGGCACTGCGGTGGTGCTTCTCGACCTTGTATTCGATCAGGATCAGAACCGGGCCGCGGTCATGGGCGACGGGTTCGGCCACAAGAGGCTCCGGCCAGTGGTTCGAAGGGACGAGGTCGGCTTCGCCTGCCGGTAGTTTCACGCGGTGCATGATGAACCCCGCGACAAGCAGACCTGCCGCGCCGATGAGCAGTGCGTACTGGATGCCGACGGCCTCGCCGACGGCGCCCCAGCCGAGGCTGCCGGCCGTCATGGCGCCGTTGAAGACTGTGAGGTAGACGGCGAGACCGCGACCCCGCACCCAGTTCGGCAGAACGGACTGGGCGGTGCCGTTCATAGTAGTGAGGGCGGTGATCCACGCCGCGCCGAGGAACAGGAGCACAATGATCGCGACGATCTTTGGCGGCGCAAGCGCAAGGATTCCCATGACGACCGCGGTGACGATTGCCGCGCCGAGAAGCAGACCGTCGGAGCTCAGGCGTTCGCGCAGCTTCGGCATAACCAAGGCACCGCCGATCGCGCCGGCGCCGACTGCGCCAAGCAGGATGCCATAGAAGCTGGCGTCGCCGCCGAGAAGTTGCCGGGCCACGAGAGGCAGGAGCGCCCAGACTGCGCTGGCGAAGGCGAAGAAGATCGCGGCGCGCAGAAGCACGACGTGGAGGGGTCTACTGGAGCGGGTGTATCGAAGTCCTGCACGGAAGGCGCCGAAGAAGTTCTCCTGCAGGGCATCGCTGGCGTTCCTTTCCCGCGGCCACCAGAGCAGCGCGGCAATGACTACGATGTAGCTGGCGACGTCCGCCCCGTAGGTGACCCCTGCTCCAAAGGCCGCGAGAAGCAGGCCGCCTGCGGCCGGGCCTATGGATCGGGCGATGTTGATGCCAAGTGAGTTCAGTGCGACCGCGCTCTTCACGTCTTCCCGCTTTACCAGTTCCGGAACGATCGCCTGCCACGTCGGGCCCATCAGAGCGGCCCCGATGCCCCCCAGGAAGGTCAAGCCGACAAGTGCGCTGACCGACAGCATGCCAGTCTGCGAAAGGACCATCAGCGAGATGCTCACCGAGGCCAGCAGGAGCTGAACGGCGATCAGGAACTTGCGGCGGTCGAGGATGTCGGTGAGGACGCCCGCGGGAATCGCGAGCAGGAAGATCGGCAACGTCCCTGCCGCCTGAACCATGGCAACCGCGGCCGGCGACGCCGAGAGATCCGTCATCAGCCAGGAGCTTGCGACGTCGCGCATGAAACTTCCGGTGTTGCCGAGGACGGTGGCCGCCCAAAGGACGGCGAAGACGGGCTGTGCAAGAGGCGCGAAGGTACCTCCGGACGACTTGGTGGTGCTCATTTGCCTGCTCCTCTCGTGAGGTCGTTTGCGGCGACGAAGACAAAAGCGCCGGCGAGGCCAAGGTGTTCGAAGAAGGCGTTGGTGACCATCATGCGATCCATTCCAGGCGCCATCTCCCAGAAGCGTAGTGCGATGAATGTGGCGAGAACGGTGAAGCCCGCAAGCGCAAGAGCCCCCGCCCAGCGCAGGAAGCCCGACACGACCATCGTGGACGCCGTCAGTTCGAAGACGATGACGGCCACCGCAAAGAAGGCTGCGGGGTGCAGACCAAAATGATCCATCTCGGCGAGCGCACCATCGAAGTCGGCGATCTTCGTGACAGGCCCCTGGATATAGGCGGCGCAGAGCGCAAGAAGTGCGGCCGTCCGCAGGGCAGGTGCCGATGCGATCTCGGCGAGAAGCCCGCGAGTTGTCGGATGTGAGTTGCTGGTCATTGTTGCTCCTGAAGTCTTGCCGGTCGGTTTCGAGCGGCTTTGGTGTTCGTCGGATGGAGCGATATTCACGGGAACGACTTGCTCTAACAATTGCATCAATAGTTTCGATTTAATTGCAGATGCCGCAATTGTCTTCGCTGGAGGAAACGGAAACGCGCAGCGGTTGCCACCGCTGCCCGTTTGTTCATTTATGATGAGATCGCCTCAGACTGCCCAGCAGGAGCATCCGAGAGCGCCGAAGAATCCTTTGAGGTCCGATATCGGAAGCTTCGAAGTCCACGCGCCGGCATGGTCGTGACCGTGCACGCCACAACCGCTGGCGCAGCCACATGTGGAGATCGCCGTGCGCCGCAAGGATCGCGCGCCCGCACCATCCGGCTCGCCCCACGCGGCATATCCGCCGAACTTGCGCACTGGCGACCAGTCGGGCATCGCAGGCGGGATATCGGTCTCGTCGAGGGCCTTGAACTCGCCCGCTCCATAAACAATCTTGCCGCCGACCATGGTTAGTTCCGAGGTCAGGAACGAGATCTCGTCTTCAGGGCAGGCGAAGAAGTCTTTGTCCGGCACGACGAGGTCGGCAAACTGTCCCTTCTCGATGCGACCCTTCTTGCCTTCCTCGTTGGAGAACCATGTGACCTTTTCCGTCCACATGCGAAGCGCGGTCTCGCGATCGAGGCAGTTGGCACGCGGATAGAGCTGCATGCCGCCGACCGTCTTGCCTGTCACCATCCATGACAGCGAGATCCACGGATTGTAGGAGGCGACGCGGGTGGCGTCGGTGCCCGCCGAAACGTTGACGCCCTTGTCGAGCATCTTCCTGATCGGTGGCGTCGCCTCTGCCACTCCATGGCCGTAGCGCTCGACGAAGTATTCGCCCTGATAGGCCATGCGGTGCTGCGTGGCGATGCCGCCACCAAGGGCTGCGATCCGGTCGATGGACCGGTCGGAGATCGTCTCGGCGTGGTCGAAGAACCAGTTAAGACCTTGGAGTGGAATCTCCTTGTTGACCTTCTCGAAGACGTCGAGCGAGCGCGAGATGGTCTCGTCATAGGTGGCGTGCATGCGCCATGGCCAGCGATTTTCGGCCAGAACGCGCACGACCTCCTCCAGTTCGCCTTCCATTTCCGGGGCCATCTCCGGACGCGGCTGGCGGAAATCCTCGAAGTCGGCGGCCGAGAAGACCAGCATCTCGCCGGCGCCGTTATGACGGAAGTAGTCGTTGCCTTGCTTGTATTTGACCGAGGACGTCCACTTGAGAAAGTCTTGCTTCTCTTCCTTCGGCTTCTGGGTGAATAAGTTATAAGCCAGACGAACCGTCATCTGGTTTTCGTCGGAGAGCTTCTGGATGACCTCGTAATCGTCCGGGTAGTTCTGGTAGCCGCCGCCCGCGTCGATTACCCCAGTCACCCCGAGACGGTTAAGCTCGCGCATGAAGTGACGGGTCGAGTTGACCTGATAGTCGAGGGGAAGCTTTGGCCCCTTTGCGAGCGTCGAGTACAAGATGCCCGCGTTCGGCCTGGCGAGCAGGAGGCCGGTTGGCTTGCCGTTGGCGTCACGTGTGATCTCGCCGCCGGGCGGGTTGGGCGTATCGCGCGTGTAGCCGACCGCCCGCAGCGCAGCCCCATTCAGGAGCGCGCGGTCGTAGAGGTGCAGGAGGAAGACGGGCGTGTCGGGTGCAACCGCATTGATCTCCTCGATGGTCGGCAGACGCTTCTCGGCGAACTGGTGTTCGGTGAAGCCGCCCACGACACGCACCCATTGCGGCGCCGGGGTGATCGCCACCTGGCGCTTCAGCATGTCCATCGCGTCGGCCAGCGAGCGGACGCCATCCCAGCGTAGTTCCATGTTGTAGTTCAGCCCGCCGCGCACGACGTGGGTGTGGTTGTCGATCAAGCCCGGCAGAACGCGCTTGCCCTTAAGGTCGACGATCTTCGTATTCGATCCAGCGAGAGCCATGATCTCGGCATCGGTGCCGATTTCCAGAAACAGGCCGTCCTTGATGGCGATCGCGGTGGCGTTCGGATTGGTGCGGTCGAGCGTGGTCACGCGCCCGTTGTGGAGGATCAGGTCGGGATACATGGTGTCTACTCCGGTCTGCGTGGGATCGGCGGCTTTCGCCGGGGAGAAGAGGTTTGAGAACGCCAGACTAGACGCCCCGCCCAGAAAGGATCGACGCGTTGCCATCAGCTCCGCCCCTCTATATCCGTCGCTGCCCGATGGGCAACCTCGCCTTGCTCGCCGCCCTTGGGGAGGTGACCGAACATATGCGGCTTGATCTGGTTGATCCACGAGACCGCCGCGGGTTCTTGCGCCAGGAGCGTCTTTGCGAAGGGGACGATCTGCTCGCCGACCAGAATGCCGAACAGGCCGACGAGCGCGATGACGGGCGGGGCAGGCGAGCGGACGTTCAGAAGGCTGTAGACAATCCCGACGAGCAGACCTGCGCCGAGCGACATGAGATAGATTTTCATGGGGCACCTTTCCGTTTTGAAGCCGCTCCGACGGGTTGCCGGAGCGGCGGGGAGAACATTACTTCGCCGGGTTCGGGCCAATGCGCTTGCCATGTTTGACGCGTTCTCCCGCGCCATGGACCATTGTGTAGGCATAGTCGATGCCCATGCCGTAGGCGCCCGAATGCTCCTTCACCAGCGTGGTGACCGCGTCGTAGGTCTCCTTGCGTGCCCAGTCGCGCTGCCATTCGAGCAGGACCTGCTGCCAGGTGACCGGGATCACGCCCGCCTGCACCATGCGGTCCATGGCGCGGTTGTGGGCCTCCAGCGAGGTGCCGCCGGAGGCGTCGGCCACCATGTAGATCTCGTAGTCTGAAACGTCGTTGAGAGCGGAGAGAGCAAACGTGGTGTTGCAGACTTCCGTCCAGAGGCCGGAGACGACGATCTTCTTACGGCCGGCGGCGGCATTCTTCGCCAGCGCGTCGCGGACGTTCTGGTCGTCCCAGGAATTCATCGATGTCCGTTCGAGGATGTCGTTCTCAGGGAAGACTGCGAGCAGTTCGGGATATGTGTTGCCGGAGAAGGACAACGTCTCGACCGTGGTGATGGTGGTCGGGATATCGAAGATCTTTGCTGCCTTGGCGAGGCCGACGACGTTGTTCTTCAGTGTCTGCCGGTCGATCGACTGGACGCCGAACGCCATCTGCGGCTGCTGGTCGATGAAGATAAGCTGGCTGTTTGCAGGGGTCAGGACTTCGAGCTTGGACATGGTTCTCTTCCTCTTGGTTGCGGCCCGCGAACGGTGCCAGAAATCGCTAGCGGCTGTCGGGAGCTTCCGGGCCTGCTCGGCCGTTTCGCTTGCCGTCTTGGCTGCTGAAATCGAACCTATCGCCACATGCGCAGACGAGGAATTGCAATAAATATGTCGAATGAATTGCGCAAAACGAAATAGTCCGGGATGCCGGGCGAGGCCCGCATGCAAGAAGGGCCGCAACCCTTTCGGATCGCGGCCCCTCTTCTGCGGCTAGGTCTGGAGGCGCGGCTAAGCAGGCAACGGGACAAGGTTGGACTCGATCTCAGCGCGGAATTCCTCATACCGGCTCGGCAGCTTGAGCGCTTCTCCGAGATGGGCGGTGTCCTCGTCGCGATCAAAGCCCGGCTCGTTGGTGGCGATCTCGAACAGCACACCGCCCGGCGTGCGGAAGTAGATGGCCCAGAAGTAGTCCCGGTCGATCACGGGCGTGACCTGGTAGCCAGTATCCATCAACGCCTTACGGACTTCGAGCTGCGTCTCGCGGTTTTCGACCGCGAAGGCAATATGGTGGACCGAGCCCGCGCCCTGCCGGGCGAAGGGCGTCGTCGGCAGGAGTTGCAGGTCGATCGTGTCGGCGCCGTTTCCGTTCGCAATGACAAAGCGCGTCACGTCGCCCTCCTTTTCGGCGCGCTGGTAACCCATGAAGCCGAGCAGCTCCTCGGTCGCGGCCGTATCGTGCAGACTGAAGCGGGCTCCTGCGAAACCGCGGATCGCCGCGTCGTCCGGGATGCCGCCGGCGAGCCAGGGAGACGAGCGGCGATCGTCGGCCGCCTCGATCAGCGCGAGGCTGTCGCCGTCCGGCCCCATGAACCGAAGCCGGCTGGCGCCGAAGACGGTGTCTGCGTCCAGTCCGTCGACGCCTTGCGACGAGAGGCGGTCCTGCCAGAACTTGAGCGAACCCTTGGGCACGGAAAACTGCGTCTCACCGACCTCGCCGACACCGGGACGTCCGAGCATCATATTCTGGAAGGGGAAGTAGGTCATCACCGTCCCCGCTGATCCCGTCTCGTCGCCGTAGTAGAGGTGATAGACGCTGGGATCGTCGAAGTTCACCGTCTGCTTGACGCGGCGCAGACCGAGCGTCTCGGTGAAGAAGCGGTTGTTTTGCCGCGCATCCGACGCCATCGACGTCACATGGTGCAGTCCCTTGATGTCCTTGATCATATCGATGCCTTTCAGTCAGCACTGGTGTTTGTTGTGTGAACTGAATGTAGGGCGGTTGCTCACCGGGCAGAATTGCAATACTTCTTTCGACAGAATTGCAAGAAGTGAAATAATAGCATGAACGACTATAAAGCTCTCCGCACCTTCCTCCTCGCCGCTGAGAAGCGGAACTTCGCGCAAGTCGCGCGCGAACTCGACATGACGCCTGCGGCCGTAACGCGAGCCATCGCCGCCCTCGAGGCGGAGCTCGGCGTCCAGCTCTTCGTGCGCACCACGAGGCAGGTGTCCCTGACCACAGACGGCGCGATCTTCGCGGCGCAGATCCAGCCCGCAGTGAAGACGCTCGAGGACGCGCGGCGCGAGATGATGAACGCACATAAGGCCGAGGAGGGGCGCCTCAGGATCAGCGCGCCGACCTGGTTTGGCAAGGTCGTGCTTCCGCCGATCCTGTCCGGCTTCAAGGAGAAGTATCCGAAGATGTGCTTCGAGATCTCGCTCTCTGATGGGCTGGTGAACATCGTTGACGACGACTACGATCTGGCGATCCGCATCTCCTCCCAGCCTTCGGACAAGTTCACGATCTGGAGAAAGATCCGTGTCGTGCCGCGCATTCTCGTGGCCGCGCCCGGCAGCCGCTTCGTCGACATGTCGCATCCGCACGAGCTGACGCCGGACGACTGCCTTGCCTATAGCGGGGAAAGCCGGCGGGAGAACTGGGTCCTGTCGGATGGCGGGTCGAGCATCGCGATCTCTGCCGGACGCGCGTTCAGTGCGAACAGTGGCGAGGTGCTGGCCGACATGGCCGCAGATGGAGCGGGCGTCGCCTTGTTGCCGGGGTTCAATATTGCCGAGCACATCCGCAGCGGTCGCCTTGTCCACGTCTTTCGTGGATGGGCGCCGCCGGATCTATGGCTGACGCTCTATTACCCGCCATACCAAGCGCTACCGCCGCGGATCGCCTCGTTCTCCAAGTTCTTCGAGGAGCAGGTGGCAGCGCACATGGTCATGCTTGATTGACAGGCAGCGGACGGTCAACGTCGGCGCTTGATCGACTGTTTACAGTCATTGCTTGCAGCCTTGCGGCGACAAGCTTTTGCAACTGCCACAGGTTCCGATCGTAAATGTTTCGATCCGCCAGGTCCGAGACCGTGCGATGCAGATATTCGGCACAGGATCCCGCAGGACCGCACGCCTGCGCGATCAGCAGGGCGGCTTCATTCAGAGGCACCTTCTCCGTGAGTGGAGATTGCTTCGGGCTTGCCCAAAAGGTCAGGGCACGGCGTGACCCTGATGGCGTCTTGACCGAAACCCATCTGACCATGTCACAAACTTCGACATAGCGGATTTCTCGGGCGAGAAGCGTGCGCAGGTCTTGTTTCTTCGTCGCGCAAGGAAGCTTCAGGACCAGACCGGAACATCTGCCGCCAGGCTGAAGAGCAAGCATTAGCCCTGGCGCATCGGATGTTGCCCTCAGTCGCTCTATCCTAAGTGAGAATGCACGGTGCCATCCGTAGGCGACAGCATCTTCACTAGCCGCATAGTCAAACCCTGGATTCCACATCAGGGAGCCGTAGGCGAATACCCAGATCTCCTCGTCGCCCGCTTCTTCTTCCATACGACTGGCGAGTTGATCAAGCTGTGTGGTCGAGATTGGCGTCCAGTTCGGTTCCGGCCCTTGCTCTTCGACAACCCTGAGGGATTTGGTCACGAGTTCGGCGGTCAGCTGCAACGAAGCCGGAAGGCGCGTCCTGATTTTTGAACGTCTTGGCATCTTCTGGTCCATTCAGAAGTTTGGGCGCCGGCGCCTTGCCGCGTCCGACGGCCCTTGGCATGGCTGTTGCCGCATCAGGCAGTGGTGCGGTCGATGACGGCGCGGAACGTGATCTCGACGATCTGCTCCGGAAAGGCCAACGCGTTGACGCCGATAAGATTACTGGCGACCGGCGGCATGTGTGTGCCGTACATTTCCTTGCGGACCCTGGATCCCGCTGCAAAGGCGCTTGGAACGTCGAGAACAAAGAGTGTCTCTTCTACGACATCGTCAAGCGTGGCCCCAAATTCGGCGAGAAGCTTCTTGGCGTTGACGTATGTCTGACGGATCTGTGCTTCCATCTGCGTGAAGTCGGCAGGCCGGCCTTTGCCGTCGAGTGTTGCGGGAGCAATAAGCTTACCTTCTTCATCATGGCTCAACTGGCCCGAGATATAGATGGTATCTTTCACCTGCAAGGCCTGCACGTATCCGAATGCGCCTTCCCAGGCGACGCCGTAGTTTGCAATCTTTTTGCTGGAGTTGGTGTTGGTCATGGTGATTTCCTGAATTCGAGACGCCCTATGAGCGCTGAGGACTGTTGCAATTGGCGAGGCGACGGGCGTTTGGGAGGCCACACCCGCCGCCAATGCCGATCAAGCCTGGACGAAGGCCAAAATGTCGGCGTTGAGGACTTCGGCATTGATGGTCAGCATGCCGTGCGAGAAGCCCGTATAGGTCTTCAGCGTCCCGTTCTTCAGGAGCTTGACCGACTTGTGAGCCGAGTCGGCGATCGGAACGATCTGGTCGTCTTCACCGTGCAGAACAAGCGTCGGAACGCTGATGGCCTTGAGGTCTTCGGTCTGATCCGTTTCGGAGAAAGCCATGATTCCATCGTAATGAGCCTTCGCGCCGCCCATCATGCCCTGCCGCCACCAGTTCTGGATAACGCCTTCATGCACTGTCGCACCATCGCGGTTGAAGCCGTAGAACGGGCCGGCAGGCACATCGCGGAAGAACTGCGCACGATTGGCGGCAAGGGCGGCACGGAAACCGTCGAAGGCTTCAATCGGCAGGCCTTCCGGATTGGCCTCGGTCTTGAGCATCAGCGGCGGAACCGCGGAAACGAGAACGGCCTTGGCAACACGTCCGGCCTTCTGGCCAAATTTCGCGACATAACGGGCAACTTCACCGCCGCCGGTGGAGTGGCCGATATGAACGGCATTCTTCAGATCAAGCGCCTCGACGACGGCAAAGGCGTCGGCGGCGTAGTGGTCCATATCGTGACCATCGGCAACCTGGGCGGAACGACCGTGACCACGGCGGTCATGGGCAACGACGCGATAACCCTTGGAGAGGAAGAACAACATCTGTGCATCCCAGTCGTCCGACGACAGCGGCCAGCCATGGTGGAATACGATCGGCTGGGCATCCTTCGGACCCCAGTCCTTATAAAAGATTTCTACTCCATCCTGGGTGGTCACATATGCCATGGTCTTGTTTCCTTCGGTTGGGTTGGTGGCGGAAGCGGCATTGGCTGCGAAGCGGAAAGCTGGTGAAATCGCGACAACCGCTGCGGCGGCGCCTGCGGAAAGCAGCGCACCTCTGCGTGTCATGGAAGAAGGGTTCGGGGTCATTTCGCCTCCTGCGATTTCGTGAATGAAACTTCAGGCGACGCTGTGTTCGTCTGACAGGGCGATATTGCAGCCAGATGCATCCACTCACAATTGCGAGAATAATTGCGACTTTATTTCAAATTATGAAATACTGGGCGTCGTAGACCTGACGGTCTTGCTCCGCATCAGGGGACTCGCAGCAGGAACCCGCCGCAGATAACTAAAGATGAGTTCGGCTCAGTGAGCGTTTTCGCCTTGAACGGACTCGAACTTGTGTTCCACGAAAGCACGCGCATTCATCGGCCAGAGCGGCTTGCCGTTTAGCCGGCGTCGGGTGCAGGTATTGGCCGATTACGCCGACAGGTCGCTATAACCGATAAAAACATGCGGCGTTGTCGTGAAACAGTGCGAGGCGCTCGTCTGGAGAATAGCTGGCGGTGATGGACTTGAACGCGTCCATGATCTTATCGTAGCTGCCGAATAATTTGTCGACCGGGAAGTTCGAAGCGAACATGCACCTCTCGACGCCGAACGCTGCAATCGCCTCCTCGACATAGGGTCTGATGCTTTCGACCGTCCAGGTCCAATCGCCCATTCCGAGACCTGAGATTTTGCAGGCGACATTGGGCGCCTGCGCAAGCACGCGCATCCCACTTCGCCACCCCTCGAAATGGCTTGGTCCGTCTACCTGCATGCCCGTGTGGTTCAAGATGATCTGCACGTCGGGAAAATCGCGGGCAAAATCGAGAAA
Source organism: Rhizobium sp. R339 (assembly GCF_002211395.1). Lineage (NCBI taxonomy): Bacteria > Pseudomonadati > Pseudomonadota > Alphaproteobacteria > Hyphomicrobiales > Rhizobiaceae > Rhizobium > Rhizobium sp. R339. The sequence continues at coordinate 275,234 of NZ_LOKV01000027.1, read as the reverse complement.
TTCTTCCATCTGCCAGTAGTAGAGCTGAAGGTCGAAGCTGAGACCCCGTCGGGCAAGCTGCTTGAAACCGCTGCGCCACTCCGGCGTCCGGCTAACGCCAGATTCAGTCAGGTAAGTCTTGGCAGGATCCTGGTGGTAGTTCATCGACTGCCGAATGCCGCGGAAGTTCGCGTACGACATGTGCTCGTCAAGGAGGTCGCCGACGTCGGGCTTGCGGAGGTCGGCATATCCGACGATGCCGTGGGGGAACCCGTGCTTGTCGGCAATGCCCTGCAGCCATCGCGTCTCGCCGGCCGGATCCTTCGGGTCGTATCCGACGTCGAGATGCACTGCCTTTACCAGGTTCTGGTTCTTTGCATCCGCGAGGAAGTCGTCAATAAGATACGTCTTGTTGATGGCGGTGTAGTCGCCGAAGGCAGACGGTTTCACGCCGTCCGATAACCAGGGATAGTAGTTGTTGTCGAGATCCCACAGATGAAAATGCGGATCGATGATCGGGAGGTCTTTCATGCCTGCTGCCCTTCAAGAGATCGCGAAAAGGACGCCGACCAGAACAGCCGGCGTCCGCACCATTTAGTTGGCCGGCGGGAACACACGTGCGATGACGGCTTTTGCTTCCGGCGAGTCGACCTTGTCGGCCGTCACCAGCGGCATGACGAGAGCGAGGTCTTTCTTGACCGGCGCACCGGAGATCGCGTTGAAGACCTGCTGCGTCCCGTCGATTCCTTGTCCGACCGCCTCCTGGAAGAAGATGCCCTGGATGGCGTTCGACTTCAGCAGCGAGATCGTCGTCGGGCTGCCGTCTGCAACCGCAATACCGATTTTGCCGGTAAGACCACGGGTCTGCAGCACTTTCGCGGCACCTGTGCCGGCCTCATCATACATGCCGTAAATGGCCTTGATGTCTGGATGGGCGGTGAGCATGTCATTGGCCTGGGTGACCGCCTCGTTGACGGTAAGGCCCCTGGTCTCCAGCATCTGCGCCAGATCGCAGCCGCTCGCCTTGAACGCCTCTTCTGCACCCTTCAGATATTTCTGGGCGTTCTCGCGGTCCTGCGGCAATGAGAGCATGCCGACCTGGTTGCCGCCGCGGTCCTTGGCAAGCTTGCAGACGAATTCGCCCTGCGCCTTGCCGGTCTCGTAATTGTTTGCCGTAACCGACGACGTGTAGTCGGTCTGGCCGGGCTGCGGGCCGATGCCGGCGAAGGCGATCGGGATGTTCTGCGATTTCAAATAGGCGAGGAGCGGCGGCGTGCTCGTCGAGCTGACGGGGCCGATGACGATGGCGTCGACGCCCTTGGTTACGGCGGTGCGGGCGTTATCCATCTGTTTGGCCGGCGAATTTTCCGAAGTGTACTCGACGTAGTCCATGCCGAGTTCCTTGGCCTTCTCCTTCACGCCGTAGCCGACCCATTGCCAGTAGGAGATGTCGAGCGATGGCGCGAGGTAAGCCACCGTCTTCTTCTCCCCCGCCTGGGCGGCCGCCGCCAGTGAAAGGACCGCCATTGCGACGCCGGCAAACAGGCCAACTGCGCGTATCGATTTTGTCATTGTCATTCCTCCTCCAAAAACCGGCTTTGCCGGGTTGATGTCAAACGGCCCCCCGCCGCGACTTGCTGAAGCGGTCGATGAGGACCGCGATAAGAATGGCGACGCCGGTGACCGACCCCTGCCAGAAGCTGTTGATGCCGATGAGATTGACGCCGTTCTGGATGACGGTGATCATCAGAGCTCCCAGCACAGCGCCGACTGCGGTGCCCGTGCCACCGAGCAGGCTCGCGCCGCCGATCACGACCGCCGCGATAGCCTGAAGCATCAGACTCGACCCCGCCGTGGATTCGGCGTTGAGAATGTAGGAGATCGTCAGGAGGCCGGAGAACGATGCCAGCAGCGACGACGCGACATAGGCCATGAATTTCGTCCGCTTGACCGGGATGCCAAGCAGATAGGCAGCCGTCGAACTGCTGCCGACGGCATAGAACCAGCGGCCAGCCACCATCTTCTTCAGGAAGAGCTCGATTGCGATCAGAAGGATCACGCAGAAGAGGATGTAATTCGGAACGCCGGGTATCAGGCTGCCGCTGTTGAGGACCCAGAAGTCAGGATCGCCGATCGGCATCGAGCGCCCGTTCGTGACGATGAAAGCGAGCGAGCCGGCAACGGCAAAGGTGATCAGGGTTACGACGAACGGCGCCAGACCGGCGATCGTGACGAGGAAGCCGTTGATCGATCCGAAAAGAAGTCCGACGCCGAGACCGATCAGACTTGCCGAGATGCCGCCAAATCCATTTGCCATCGCCTGCGCGGTCACCATGCCGGTCAAGGAGAAGACCGAGCCGACGGAGAGGTCGATACCGCCGGTGATGACGACAAGCAGAACGCCCAGCGACATGATGATAAGAGGCGCACCGGCCTGCGTGATATTGGCAAAATTGCCCCAGCTGAGCGCCTGCGGAACCTGCGAGCCGACCGCAAGGGCCAGCAGCACGATTGCGAGAGCGATCGCAATCTCTGTCCTGTAGACGCTAAAGAGGCTTTCCCTCTGTCTGATTTGTATTGCCGGCGCCTCAGTCGGCGCGATATGTACCCGTGTCCCACTCATGCGGCCATTCCAGTCAAGGTAACAAGATTCTCTTCACTAAAGTCGTCGCGGTCCATCACGCCGGCACACCGCCCCTCGGTGTCGAAGGCGATGATGCGGTCGCAGACTTCCAGCAGTTCGGCATTTTCAGTGGACCACCAGACGATCACTGTGCCTGAAGCGGCCATCTGTCTGATGAGCTGGTAGATCTCTCGCTTGGTTCCGATATCGACGCCTCTGGTCGGCTCCTCGAGGACGAGCAGCCGGGAGGGCACGCCTAGCCAGCGGGCAAGCAGAAGCTTCTGCTGCGTGCCACCGCTCAGCGTGCTCGGCAGATCCCAGACAGAAGCGGCCTTCACCTTCAAGGCCTTCAGCAGATCGAGGCATTCGCCCCCTTCAGTGCCGCCGGCGAGGAGCGCGCCTCTGGTCACACGGCGGGACGCCATTACGTTATCGATGATCGGAAGACTGTGGAGGACGCCCTTGTGTGCCCGATCGCCAGTCACATATCCCGCCCCCAGGCGGGCGGCTTTGCGCGGCGATCGGAGCTGATCTGGCCATCCCGCACGCGCAACGGTCCATCGCTTCTTCCGGGCAGCGCCTGTCAGCCCTTCGATCAGTGCTGCCGGTCCAGCCGGTGCGCCGGCCACGCCGAGCACGGTGCCCGGCTGCAGTTCCAGCCTGAAACCTGCCTCCTCGATGGCAATAGTGTCCGTCGCAGCGGAGGCGTCCGACCGGTAGTCGGGCCGCAGCGCCCGTTCCGGTGCATGAGAGGCTGCCACCTGCCCCATCTTTTCGATGATGCCGGCGTCCGTCAGCTCTTCCATCGGCTGGCGGTCGACCACTGTGCGGCCGTCGCGGATGATCGTGCAGACATTGGCGATCTGCCTGATCTCCTTCATTCGGTGCGAGACGAAGACAACCGACAGACCGGTATCCCGGGTCAGCCGCCTCAGGACTGCAAACAGTCTCTCCGTCTCAAGAGCGGTGAGATTGGCAGTCGGTTCGTCGAGGAGGATCAATTCCGCACCCGATGAAAGAGCCCTGGCAATTTCAACCATCTGACCTTCGTGGAGGCTGAGGCTCCCAACTAGCCTGTGCAAAGACCTGGCGGCAAAGTCTTGATCGATCATCCGCAGCGCGTCGTGGGCCTGTCCCGCTGCGGCCGTATGCCGAAACAAGCCCGCACCTCTCCTGTGATGCGGCAGGGCAATGTTTTCGGCGACGGTCAGATGCGGCAGGAGCGCGAGTTCCTGGTGCACGACCGCGACCTTCGCCCTGCCCTCGGCCTCGCTGCGTTCGCTGCCCTCGCTGTCGAAGAAGCGTATCTCTCCGTCGTTGCGCGAGGCCGCGCCCGTAATGATCTTGATCATCGTCGACTTGCCGGCGCCGTTACCGCCAAGCAGCGCGTGAACCTCCCCGCGAGCAACGGAGAAGTCGACGCCTTTGAGGACCGAGGTTGCACCGTAGGACTTTGTAAGTCCTCGGACGGTGATGACGTTCTTGGATGTTTCACTCATCGAACGCTCCTCAGTAGATCGTCAGCGCCGGCACGAAGCTGACCGCCAGGAGGAGGAGCATGGCCATGCCGAAATACGGCCAGAGCTCGCTGGTCGTCGTTCCCAGCGGCGCCTTTGCGATCGACGACGAGATGAACAGGGTTGTGCCGATCGGCGGCGTGTAGAGCCCGATCCCGAGGTTGATCACCATCATCAGGCCAAGCTGGACCCGGTCGAGACCGATGGAATCGGCCAGAGGAACGAAGATCGGTCCGAGCAGGAGGATCGCCGGCGGCATATCGAGCGGCATGCCGACCACCAGCATGATCAGGTTCATCATCAAAATGATCACGATCGGGCTGGAGATGTGCGTCGAGACCCATTCGGCCATGTGCTGCGGAGCCTGATCGAACGTCAGAACCCAGCCGACCGCCGCGCTGCCCATGATCACGAGCATGACGACACCCGTCGCGACGCCCGCCTCCACCATGTTCTCGCAGAAGCGTTTCCAGGTCAGGTCACGGTAGAAGAGGATGCTGAGCAGCAGCGAGTAGACGACCGACAGGACCGAGACCTCTGTCGGCGTCGCCAGACCGGAACGCAGAAAGACGATGATCAGGATCGGCAGCAGGATTGCCGGGAAACTTTGTAGTGCCAGCCGCGCCAGCTCGCGCTTGCGGACCTTCCCGGCCTCAATGGCATACCCTCGCCTTACTGACACGTACCAGCAAACGAACACGAAGCTCGCCGCCATGATCAGCCCCGGAACGATGCCGGAGATGAACAGATCACCGACGCTGACGCCACTGATCAGAGCGTAGAGGATCATTGGAATCGACGGCGGGATGAGGACGTCGATGACAGCGGAGGTCGCATTGTTGGCGGCGCAGAGTGCCGGCGGAAACCCGTGCTTCTTCTGCCAGGGGATGAGAACGGAACCGAGCGCACTCGCATTCGCCACCGCCGAGCCGGATACGCCGCCAAAGACGACCGAGGATACGACCGTCGTCGAAAGCGGTCCGCCCCGCCATCGCTGCATCGCGCGAGAGGCGAGCTCCAGGAGCTGACGACCCAGTTCGCCGCCAAGCATCAGCGTGCCCGCCAGCATGAAGAACGGGAGCGCCAGCATTGGGAAGGACTGGGTCTGGTCGTAGACCTGCTGGGCGACCACCGAGAGCGGAACGTAACCGTTGAACAGGACTCCAAGCCCCGCTGCGATGATCAGCGCATAGCCGACGGGAACGGCGAGGACCATGAGGATGCAAAAGGAAACGATCATGACAAGTGTCATAGCGCGATCTCCTCTGGCTTGATCTCGAGGCGGTGATCCCAGCCGAGGCGGAGGACGCGGACGGTCGCGGCGAGGGTGACGATGGACACGAGCACCGCACCGATCGACAGCGAGTAATAGCCGATGCTGTTCGGAAGCTGCAGGACGGGGCTGTGTTCCGCCCCAGCGATCTCGGCCACCACGGTCGCCTGATATGCCAGCACCAGAAATGCGGCAACGCTGATCGCATTCGCAACGATGAGGGCCGTCGTCCGGGCAGTGCCATCGAGCTTTTCGTAGAGCCATTCGACGGCCATATGCCCGCCGGCATGGGCTGCAACGATGATCCCGGCGATGATGAACCACGGAAACATCAGCATCGGCAATTCCTGGGCGAACGAAAATCCCCCGCTCGCCGAAAGGTATCGAGCGATGACATTGGCCGTGGTGACCACCGTCAGCGCGATGCCGCTGACGATGATGACCGACCTCGCTACGGTGACGATGATGCCGGCGACCAGATCGACGGCTGAATAAAACCTGCTCATGAGGTCTCCGGATCTTGGGTAGGAGCCTCAGCCCCTCGCAGCCGCTTCCACCTGGGTGACGAAATTGCCGAACGGCTTCTTCTTCCAATTGTCCGAGACGGACGCGGTGGCCATGACGAAAGCATCGTGATCGACCTCCACGACCTCGACGGCGGCGTTCTTCTTGAAGCTCTCGAGCACCTCAGCTGCCTTCTCGCTCGAGAGTTTCCGCTGCAGAGCACCCGCCTCCTTTGCCGCGGCCTTGACCGCCTCCAAATCGGGCCCCAGGCGGGCCTCAGCGATCTTCGACATCAAGAACGGCGTGGATTCCCATTTGTGGGCGGTTAGGCTGATGTATTTGTTGACCTCGTGAAGTTTCGAGCTTTCGATATTGGCGAGCGGATTCTCCTGCCCGTCGACAACGCCCTGCTGCAAAGCGATGTAAAGCTCGCCGAAGGCGATCTGTTCGGTACCCGCTCCTAAAGCCTGAAAGATGTCGATGGTCATCGGATCAGCCGGTGTCCTGATCTTCATGCCCGCTAGGTCAGCAGGCGAAGCCACCTTCCGCTTCGAGTTCGTCAGGTGCCGGATGCCGTTGTCCCACCAGTCGAGCGGCACGACTCCGACCGCTTCGAAGCGCCGGTTGAGCTCGGCGCCCACCGGACCGTTCAGGACGGCCACGGCCTTGTCGGTGTTTTCGAATAGGAACGGCAGGCCGAGCGCGCTGAGTTCCGGAACGATCGCCGAGGTTGCGCCCTGGCTGTTGGCAGTGAAGTCCAAAGCGCCAGTCCTGAGACTGGTGAGCATCGCGGAGTCGCTGCCAAGCGTCTCGGCGCCTGCGACGTTGATCTGGATGCGGCCTTCGGTCTTCTGCTTGACGAGTTCCGCGAACTTATCCGCGGCCACGGCTCTGGGATTGCCGGGAGCGGCGCCATGGCCAAGGGTCAGGGTCGTAGCGGCAGCGCTGGCGGATCGGCTTGAAAGCACGATTGCCGGGGCCGCGAGCGCAGCAGTGGCGGTCGCCAGGAAAAATCTTCTGTTCATCTGCAAGCTCATTTCGTCCTCCATCACAAGCTTGTTTAAACGGCCGGCGTCTCCTCAACCGGCCGACGTCGTCAGGTCGAGAGCCAGGTCTTGACCGCCTCCGTCACCTTCAGGGTCGATAGCCCGTATTGGTCATGGAGCGTCGGCAAGGCGCCCGCCTCCAGGAACTGGTCGGGTAGGCCGATCTGGCGGAAGGCCGGCGGTGCGACGCCGGCACGCAACAGCGTTCCGGCGACGGCCTCTCCAAGGCCGCCAATGACCGTGTGGTTCTCCGCCACGACCACCAGCCTTCCGCCCTTGCGGCACTCGGCGACGATCGTCGCCTCATCGAGCGGCTTTATGGTCGGGACGTGCAGGACGGCAGCGTCGACGCCGTCGTTTCGAAGCTGTGCGGCAGCCTCGAGCGCGCGCATCGTCATCAGACCCGACGAGATGATCAGAGTGTCCTTGCCATCCCGAAGGAGCTTGGCCTTGCCGAGCTCGAACTTGTAGCCGTATTCCTCCAGAACCTGCGGAACGTTGCCGCGCAGCAGGCGCATGTAGACCGGCCCCCTATGGGCGGCGATCGCCGGAACCGCCTGCTCGATCTCACTGGCGTCGCACGGATCGACGATCGTCAGGTTCGGCATGCCGCGGAACATTGCGAGATCTTCCGTCGCCTGGTGGCTCGGCCCATATCCCGTCGTCAAGCCCGGAAGGGCGCAGACGATCTTCACATCAAGCATCTCCTCGGCAATCGCCAGGCAAATGAAGTCGTAGGCCCGCCGGGACGCGAAGACGGCATAAGTCGTCACCCAAGGCTGAAAGCCTTCGCGCGCCATGCCCGCCGCCGACATCATCAGCAGCTGTTCCGCCATGCCCATTTGGTAGAAGCGGTCGGGATGGGCAGCGCGGAACACATGAAGGTCGGTGTATTTCGCAAGGTCGGCGGACATGCCGACAACACGCTCGTCCTTCCGCGCCAGGGCGGCAAGCGCGTTGCCGAAGGGTGCCGGTCTCGTCGGCTGATCGGGACCGGCAATCGATGCGATCATCGCCGAAGTCGTGAGCCGGGGCTTGTCGATGCCGCTTTCAAGATGCGCAGGCCGGATGTACTTCGAACGCCTCATGCTTCCGCTCCCGCATCGATGATTCTGAGGGCCTCGGCCCATTCGTGGGGTTCCACGCGCAGGAAGTGGTTTCGATCGCGTGCCTCGAGGAAGGGCACTCCCTTGGCCATTTTCGTGTCGCAGATGATGATGCGAGGCTTCGCCTCGGCGTGATGACGAGCTGCGTCGAACGCCTTTACGAGCGCATCGAGATCGTTGCCGTCCACCCGCTGGACGAACCAGCCGAAGGCCTCGAATTTGGGGCCGAGCGGTTCGAAATTGAGGACGCCGATCGAGGGCCCGTCGGCCTGCATCTGATTGACGTCGACGATGCCGATCAGATTGTCGAGTTTGTAGGAGCCGGCCGACATCGCGGCCTCCCAGGTGGAACCCTCGTCAAGTTCGCCGTCGGAAAACAGATTATAAACAAAGGAAGAGGACTTCTTCCGCTTCAGCGCCAAGGCCATGCCGACCGCGATGCCGAGTCCGTGTCCGAGCGATCCGCCGGTGATTTCCATGCCAGGCGTGTAGGCGGCCATGCCGGACATCGGCAGCCGGCTGTCGTCCGTGCCGTAGGTCTCCAACTCGTCCTCGGGAATGATCTTGGCTTCGATCAGAGCAGCGTAAAGCGCGATCGCATAGTGGCCGATCGACAACAGGAACCTGTCGCGGCCTTCCCATTCCGGATCTTCCGGCCGGTAGTTCGTGGCGTGGAAGTAGGATACGGCAAGGACGTCGGCGACGCCGAGCGCTTGGGCGATGTAACCCTGTCCCTGCACTTCGCCCATGCGCAGCGCATGACGGCGGATGCGCCGGGCGCGCTCTGTCAGGCTGATATTGTGGCCAATCTGGCTCATGTCGGTCTCTCTCCGGATTGAACCTCAGTGGATCAGCATGCCGCCGTTGACGTCGATGACCGCGCCGGTGACGTAGGCCGACAGATCGGAGGCAAGGAACAGATAGATATTCGCGACGTCGGCGGCCTCTCCGAGCCTGCTCAGAGGGATGCCCTTGATGATGTCGGCGCGCATCTGGTCGGTAAGTTTGCCGCCGGTGATGTCTGTCTGGATGAGGCCAGGCGTGACGGAGTTGACGCGAATGCCGGCTGGACCGAATTCGCGGGCCATCGCTTTGGCGAGGCCGAGCACGCCTGCCTTGGCTGCGGAGTAATGAGGCCCGCCGAAGATGCCGCCGCCACGCTGTGCCGATACCGAGGACATGCAGGCAATCGATCCGCCGCCATCGTCGCGCATGTAGGGGATGAAGGCCTGACTCAGGAAGAGCACACCGGTCATGTTGACCGCCACGATCCGCTGCCAGTCAGCTTCGGTGATATCGAGCGTGCCGACCGGCTGGGTGATGCCGGCATTGTTGACGAGCGCGTTTACCGAACCGAAGGAGGCGATCACCTTGGATGCGGCCTCGACGCAGGATGACTTGTCGGCGACGTCGCAGCGAAGGCCGACGTGGTTACCGGACTTGACGCTGGGCAGCGCCGCGGCCGCCTCCGCAGCAGCGTCAGCGTCGATATCGAGGATGGCGACGCGAGCGCCATGCTCGGCGAAAAGCTGCGCCGTCGCACGGCCGATGCCGCGCCTGCTCGCCGCGCCCGAAATGACCGCGGTCTTCCCGTTGAGTAGCATGTAATCTCCTCCCGATGCGTCCCAGCATCTGGCAAATCTTCGGCAAGTCAGTTGGCTTGCGGGGTCGAAACTGATCGAGTTGACGCCATTCGACAAACGCGAAGTTTACAACGGTGGGTGAATCTGGTTCACTAATCCGATGTTGCAGATGGCCTCACTCTCCGCGGTCCGCATCTTTGAAGCCGCAGCCAGGCTGGCGTCTTTTCGCGCTGCAGCCGAGGAGCTGCACCTGTCACCAAGCGCCGTAAGTCATGCCATTGCAAAGCTCGAGCGCGACCTTGGCATCTCGCTCTTCGAGCGAAGCACGCGAAAGGTCACCTTGACTCTGGCCGGCCAGACGCTCCTCTCCCACGCTTCGAATGCCTTCGAGGAGCTCCGCCGGGGTGTTGAGATGATTTCATCCAACAAAACCCACCTGCTGCGGGTTCACTGCGCGCCGAGCTACGCCGCGCAGGTGCTCTCGGCACGTCTTCCCGACTTCCTGCGCAAGAACGAGGGGGTAGAGGTCCGGGTGGCGGCAAGCACAAACTATGCGCGTTTCGTGGACGGCCTCTTCGATGTCGACATCGTTTACGGCGAACCATCGAACAGAGAAGATCTGATCGTCGTGCCGCTTGGAGAAGAGATCATTTCTCCTCTGTGTTCTCCAAAGATGGCTGAACGACTGGAAACTCCGCGCGATCTCGCGCGTCTTCCCCTCATCCGTAGCGACCTGAAAAGAATTCAATGGATCGACTGGTTTGAACTCAATAATCTCGGTCCTCCGCCCCTGCCCGCCATGAGCTTCGATAGAAGCTTTCTGGCAGTCGATGCCGCGGCGAACGGGCTGGGTGTGGCGTTAGAGTCGAACACTCTGGCGCGGCGCGAATTGGACAGCGGGCGTCTGGTTCGGCCGTTCAGGGACAGCCGCGACAACCGCTACATCGGCCACTACCTCGCCTATCCAAAAGCCGGCAGCCAGCGGCGGCTATCTAAGACCTTCGCCGATTGGCTGACGCAAGTTATTTGACAATATGCTTGTCCTCCCGGCAAAGGGCGGTATTGGTACCACTCATCAACAACGCGTAGAAGATGACAGTGGAGTTGTTTGTCGCGTCATCCTGGAGGACCGATCAGTGCGCGCCGAAGCTACGGGCCTCGTGTACACCAATCGGTCAGGATGCCAGATCAGGATCAAGCCTGCCCAAGCGATAGCCATTGTTATATACCACCGTACCCGTCGCAAGCATGTCCGGAAGTTCTGCTGCCAGGAAGTCGAGGAAGGCCCTGACCGCCGGTACGAGGCCTCTGCGCGAGGGAAATACGGCATGAAGACGATGCGCTTGCAATCGGTAGTCCGGTAAGACCTTCATCAGGCGCCCTTCGCGGATTGCGTCTCCGCAGATATTGACCGGCAGACGCGCGACGCCAATTCCGGCCAGCGCGGCGTGACCGAGCACATAGACATCGTCGGTGATGAGCGTCGGCAGATATTCAATATCGATCGAACCGCCATCCGGCTTCAGCAGGCTCCAGAAGTTCTTTTCCCCTCTCACCCCGGCCGGGCCGACGCCGGGCTTACGCTGCAACGAATCCACGCTGTCGAAGGGACCGTGGGTGGCTATGAATTCCGGGCTTGCCACAAGCATCTGCTCGCTAGTTCCCAAATTGCGAACGACAAGATTGGAATCGTCAAGACTCGATCTGATCCTGAGGGCGACGTCATAGCCCTCTGCGATCACATCCACGCGCCGATTCGTCAGATCGAGTTCAAGCTGGACTGCGGCATGTGCCTTCAGGAATTTGCCCAACACCGGTGCGAGGTAGATGTGCGCGACACCAATCGGACAACTGACCTTCAGCCGACCTGAGGGATGTTCTCCTGCTGAGGCTGCGACTTCGAGTGCCGCCTGGGCGCTTTCCGCCATGGACTCGCAGTGCGGCAGGAGTGCTTGCCCGACTTCCGTCACGTGGAGAGCCCGCGTCGAGCGCTGCAGAAGACGCACGCCCAGTCGTCGCTCCAGGCCGGCGATACGGCGACTTACCTTGGATTTGGGCAGTCCGTGTGCCAATGCTGCAGCGGAGAAGCTTCCATGGTGCACGACAGCGGCAAACAGCATCAGGTCATTCAAGTCTTCCAACGCTGTCACCCCCGTATTATCGCATTGTTGCTTCAATAGAACAATCAGTCCCGATTCATAGTCCTACTGCGACATTTGGCAACCCGCTATCTTGCAATCGAACTCATCGGCAAGACGCCGACCGCAAATCCGCCGGAGGCACGACATGTCCGTCCTGAATAGAAGAAGCTTGATCGCGATGTCAGCGACCGGCGCTCTTGCGGGAATCATGCGGCAGCGGGCATCCGCGTGCACAGGAACAAACGAAATGGCTGAACAGAAAACAAAAAACGTGGTGCTGGTGCATGGCGCATTTACAGACGGCGATTGCTGGAGCGAAGTCATCCTCCGGCTTGGCTCAAAGGGATACACCGTCACGTCCGCACAAATCCCCCTGACATCGCTCGCCGATGACATCGCCTACATCAAAAATGTCCTGAGCCGCCAGTCCGGCCCTGTCGTACTGGTGGGGCATAGCTGGGGCGGCATGGTGATCACCGAGGCCGGGCTTTCGCCGAGCGTCACGTCTCTCGTCTATGTGTCGGCGCTGGTGCCTGATGAGAATGAGTCGGCCATTGACCTTCAAAATCATGGTTCGCCTTCTTCCGGCATGGAAGGAGCGCGTCCCGACGACCGCAATTCACTCTGGTTCGACCCGGCTTACTATGGGCCCGCGCTTGCAGGCGATCTACCGCCCGAGAGGATCCAGCTTCTTGCCGCCACACAGAAGCCTATCGCCGCAACCTCGTTCGGTGAAAAAGTAGTCGGCACCGCTTGGAAGAAAAAGCCGTCTTGGTATCTCCTGTCCACGAACGACCGAGTGCTTGCGCCCGAACTCCAAAGCTGGATGGCTCACCGCAGCAAGGCTGCCATAACGGAGGTCTTCTCGAGCCACATGTCCCTGATATCCCATGCAGATGTCGTCACTGGACTGATCGAAGACGCCGCACAAGCCTGAGCTGCGGGCGCATCGACAAGGCGACCCGCCTCCTTATCCCCGAGTGACCGCGGCCATGCTCGCCATGCCGGCGATCATCCGCGTCCGTTGTCCATCGACTGAACGCGCCGTGAGAGGCGCATGAAAGGAATTCTCATGAAGATACTGCAAATCAATTCCAGCGCGCGAATTGACGGCTCCGCCTCCTCCGCTCTTGCCGACGCCATCGTCCGCCATCTGAGAAGGATTGATCCGGACGCTGTCGTCCAGATTAAGAACCTGGCCCGCGATCCGATCCAGCCGCTCGATGAACTGGCGGTCGCGGCACGGATGCTCCCTCCCGACGCGCGAACGCCAGATCAGACCGCCCGAGCGCTCGAAGACGAACGTCACGTCGTTGAACTCCTGGCGGCGGACATTATCGTCATCGGTGCGCCGATGTACAACTTCAACATTCCATCCCAGTTGAAGAACTGGATCGATGCCGTCGCCAAGCCGGGTGCGACATTCCGTTATACGGAGACTGGACCGATCGGCCTGGTGAAGGGCAAGAGGGCGATCATCGCCCTGACGCGGGGCGGCTTCTACAGGGAAACGCCCGCCGACACGCCGGCGCAGTATCTAAGGTACATGCTGGGCTTTCTCGGCATCGCGGACGTCCAGTTCATCTATGCTGAAGGGATGGCGCGCGGCCCGGAAATGACGGCCAAAGCATTCCGCGACGCCGACGAGCAGATCCTGAACCTCGTGGCATAATTCTTCCACTCCTTTAAGGAAATCCACCGATGCTTTATGTCGTTACTCTCACCTACATCCGCCCCATGGATGATATAAAAGCCCATCTCGACACCCATCGCGAATGGCTCGCCGAACATCTAAAGGCGGGAACAATCATCGCCGCTGGCCCTATGGAACCGGCCGTTGGCGGAATCGTCCTTGCCCATTGCGCCAGCCGGGAAGAACTCGACGCGATGCTGAAAACCGACTCCTTCCATAGGCAGAACCTGGTCGAATATGACATACGCTGCTTCAAACCCGCCCTCGGCGCGGAAGCCTTTGCGGAAGCTTTGACTCTGAAACCAAACCTGATCTGAGCGACCACGATGCTACTCTGATAACGCTGCTGACACCGGAGACTTTATCAAACGCAGTGCAGACAGAATACCTTCTGCATCCGCTTCGTCAGCTCTCCACATCGAGAGGTGACCGAGGCGGTCCGCAATGACGCCTCGCAACAGGCAAACACATTTTGCTATTTTACATTTGGCTCGGTGGTAGGCGAAAGAGAGGCCGGCACGCGGAAGGATCGGTTGGGGAACCCGCGCTCCTGAAGCTTGTGCAACGCTGCGCCTACGCCATGTTGCTGCGGAAACCCTTGTCGTTTTGAATCGGAAAGGAAATAACTTGCATATTGCGCACGTTGCTATTTGGACTCCCGACCTCGACCGACAGGTTGCATTCTGGCAGACGTATTTCGATGCCGAGATTGGGGAGCCCTATCATAGCAAGCGCCGAGAAGGTTTCGTTTCGCGCTTCATCAAGCTTGCCGACACAGGTGCCGAAATCGAGCTCATGACCGGACCGTGGATTGATCCCAGTGAAGATCGGGAAGCAAGCGGATGGGATCATATTGCCATTTCTCTCGGGAGTCAGAAGGCGGTCGACGAAATGGCGGCCAGATGCAAGATCGACGGGATCCTAGTTTCGGGTCCACGAATGACGGGCGACGGCTATTACGAGGCCGTCATCGCGACGCCTGACGGCTCGCGCGTCGAGATAACCTCCTAATCGCAAAGTCCGGACAACGAGTGCCGGACTTCATCATCAATCCGTGAGACATGGCGGTGGATATGCCGTCCCTGATCAGTTGCAACGACGGAGCCGTGAAAGGGCATCGCCGCTGGCAATATTGTCGTATTCCGTGCATGCGTCAGGCTTGTTCGAAGCGGCAACAGCCAGACCGCGGCTGGGTTCTGCGGCAGCGCAACGGAGATCGCGAGCTCCCTGCAACCCTTTCATCGTCTCCTTTCTCGTACAAACAGACGCAACTTCCGTATCGATTCGACCGGCTTCAACGTCAAACACCTCGTCCCATGGGCGTTCGCACTGTGACGATAAGTGACGCAATGTGACGCGCCTGCCTTAAAGGCGAGTTGACATGCCAGGTCTGCTTCTGGATTATTTCACTGTACGAGAGTTACTTTCACTCAGTGAAACAGGAAAGAGACCCATGACAAAACAAACGCTGTCCAAGGAAGAGATAAGTGTCAATCGGCGTCCAAAATTCACCCCTTATCGGCATCCAATTTTGACCCCCCTGGTGGTGTAGATCAGCGCTTGGCCTGCCCGGCGCTGGCCGGGGTTGCAGAGGGTAGGCCAAGTGCGGGTGATGATCGTCTTCGGCTTTAGCTTTGAGAGCGGTTCTTGAAGCGCCAGGACTCGTTTCCGGTTTCGACAATCTCGCAATGATGGGTCAGACGGTCCAGAAGTGCTGTCGTCATTTTGGCGTCCCCGAACACTGATGGCCATTCGCCGAACGCCAGGTTCGTGGTGACGATGATCGACGTGCGCTCGTAGAGCCTGCTGATCAGATGGAACAGGAGTTGGCCGCCGGCCTGGGCAAATGGCAGATAGCCGAGTTCATCCAGTATGATGAAGTCGAGACGGTTGAGGTAGTCGGCCGTCCGCCCCTGCTTGCCGCTGCGCGTTTCCGTTTCCAACCGATTGACCAGATCGACGACGTTGAAGAAGCGCCCGCGTGTTCCGTTGCGGATCAGTGCACGGGCAATCGCGATGGCGAGATGGCTCTTTCCGGTTCCCGTGCCGCCGACGAGGACGACGTTACGCTGATCGGCGACGAAGGTGCCGGTAGCCAGCTCCCGCACCAGGGATTCATTGACCGGCGTATCGGTGAAGTCGAAATCGTCGATGTCCTTGGCGAGGGGCAGCTTGGCGATGCTGAGTTGGTAGCGAATGGAGCGGGCCTGCTTCTCGGCGATCTCCGACTGCAAGAGATCACCGACGATGCGCGGCGGTTCGTGCTGCCGTTTGATGCCGTTGCCCATGACCTCGTCGTAAGCGCTGCGCATTCCATAGAGCTTCAGCGTGCTCATCAGTTCGAGAACCTGTGTGCGTTCCATCAGCTTGCCCTCCTGAGGCTGTCATAGCGTGCGCAGTCGGCGACCGGTTCATGGGTCAGCCGCAGCGCATCCGGGGTTTGTAGGGTTGCGGCCGGAGCCGGATCACGGCTGCGGGCCAGAATGTTGATAATCACCGAGGCCGAGCAGACGCCGTGATCCAAAGCCTCCTGGCAGGCAGCATCGACAGCCGCCAGACCGTCGGTGGGAACACAGCCGAGGATGGTGACCATTTGCCGATCACCATCATGGACGCTCTTCAGCCGACGGCGCACCTTCTCCATTGCCGCTGGCAGAACCCACTCGCGGAACGGCGCACCATTGCGCAAAGCGCCAGGTTTGCGAGCCAGAACAGGGACATAATGCCAGGGATCATAGACCGTCTCGCCACGGCCAAAGCAACGAGAATGCTCACCGACATTCACGCCATCCTGCCGGATCACGATCTTCTCGGCATAGGCATGAACCTCAACAGGGCGGCCGACAGCCGTTGAGAGGACAGAGTATTTGTTGTTGTCGAAGCGGACCGTGCAGGTCTTCGACACCGAGGCCGGGACACAGTGGAAACCATCGAACGGGCCGACGTAATGCACAAGGCTGCCGCGCTCATCCTCGAACATCTGCCAGATCATCCGCTCGGTTTGCTCGGGATGGCGGTGTGCCTTGGCGTAGGCGATGCACTTATCGAGCAGCCAGACGTTCAGCTCTTCCAGGCTTTTGACGCGAAGACGTGGTGTGAAGAAGCGTTCGCGCACGAGGCCAACCTGGTTCTCGACCTGTCCCTTCTCCCATCCGGATGCGGGCGTGCAGGCAACGGGATGGACCAGATAGTGGCTGCACATCTGCAGGAAGCGGCGATTGTATTGTCGCTCCTTGCCGACGAACACCGCCTCGACCGCAGTCTTCATGTTATCGTAGATGCCGCGCGTGCAGGTGCCACGGAAGAAGGCGAAGGCCTTGTCATGGGCATCGAACACCATCTCCTGGCTCTCGCGCATATAGGCTCGGGCGAACATCATCCGGCTGTGGCAGAGCCGGACGTGCGCGACCTTCACGGTCGTCGTCACCCCGTTGACCAGAATGATCTCGTGGCTCCAGTCGAACTGGTAGGCTTCGCCTGGCGCGTAATAGAGGGGCACATAGGCTTCCGCTGTCACGGCTCCCCGGTTCTTCGCCCAGGTCTTGGCATATCGCCGGATCGCGTCATAACTGCCATCGTAGCCGAGTGCCCGAACCTCCTCACGGCTTGCCCTCATTGGCAACCAGAAACCGCTCGATCTCGGCCTTCCAGGCTCCGATCCTTGGCAGCGGCTGTCGCTCGCGTTCATAGGCAAAATCGGTCTCGTCGGAACGCAGAATCTTGCGAACCGTATTGCGCGACACGTGGAGTTCCCGGACAATCTTCTTCACCGACCAGCCCTGCACATGGAAGGCCCGTCGAACACGCGCAATCGTATCCACTCGCTTCAACTCCCGCTCCATCCGCCGCTAAAAGCCGGATGGTCAGATGAAATCTGAGGGGGGTCAAAATTGGACGCCGATTACCCCGCCAAGGGGGTCAAATTTGCATGCCTAAACACACTTTGATGATCTGAAGATACCAGAGGCTGCCCCGACCGCCAGCGCTCAGATCGCAGTGCAGCCATGCGCATGCTGCAATGCAACATGAATCCTCTGCTTATTCTGTGGTCGTTATGGTCGAGACGCAGCTTTCTCCGCACTCGGCTCGAACCCGAGAACGAATTCGATCACCTTGGCAGAGCACATTTCGCACGGTTTCAGTATCGACTGCGATCCAGCTAACCGATAGAGGTTGAAGCTGACGATATCTGTTCCACTAAGCTCCTCGCCATAGAGCCAGGTCCGTTTGCCATCCTGCGACCGCTTGACGGTCACCCCCCATGATTGACCATCAAAATATCCCTCAAGATAGCCATGCGGCAATTTCGCAAGCGCGTCCTCGAACGTCACCGGAACAGGTGGAGGTATCTTGCCGTCCGCCGTCATGGTGCCAGGCATTCGTCGCAGATCCCGCAGCCATCGTCATCCATGCTCGATGCCGGACGTAGCTTTCGACAACACGGACATGTCGCTGCGTCCGACGCGCACGTCTCTTCGCGGTCCGGCGGAAGAATTTCGATGCAGACTTTCGCCAGCCTATCGGCCGCGCTTCGATCCATGGCGATGCTCCAGTTCTGGTTTATACAGAGATGGTGCGCCTCGAAGGCTGCACAAGCCGTCAGATCGCTGTCAGAAGGATCCAATATCAATAAAGTGAGACGATCAGGCGGCCTTCTTGACGATCTTTGCCCGACCTTGTTCATTCGTGCAATGTTCAAAGTAGCCGCCGCACCAGCGGATGGTTTCAGCATATTCTGGATCTTCCGGGTGGGCGATGATCTCCAGGAACCGCTCATAACCGGACACGCCACCAACATCTTCGGGCGGTCGCGCCCTTTCCCCGGCGATGCAGCTTCCTTGTTTGGGCGCAGAAGCGAGCCTCAGGAACTCCTCGACTGTGACGGTGTGCCGCCAGCCATCCCCGAAATCATAGTGGTAGCTAAAGACAGCACCTTGCTCGAAGTCCAGCAAGCGAACCTCTCTCTGATCGAAGACCCGAGGATCGTCATCGGCCGCATCCTCCGTCAGGGTCTCGACGTCCCCATACCGCAGACCACCGATGCGGAATTCATAGAGATGATAGTTCCACCAGTTGAATGCGGCCTGAATTCCGAGATGCAGGTGCTCCAGGTTCCAATGGACCGGCAGGACCAAACAGCGCCAGACGTCCGGCTCGATCTCGTCGATGGAAAACAAGGATGTGCGAAACGCTCTGCGCTCTAACGTCAAACGGCGTCTGTATCAACCGAAGTCGAGAGGCCCGAAGAAGCGAGTTGGCTGAGGGCTCGAAGCGGAACGTCTTGAAGGCCGAGCCGACACGAGCACGAACATAGCGCGACTTCTGTGGAGAAAGCTGACACCGCAGACCGGCTCGCAAGCCTCGTAGCCAAGCCCCGGCGTTCAACGCCGTCGCTACTGCAAGCTGTGTTCATGCCTCGGCGATCATCGCTATCGAGACTTTCATGCCCTGAATGCGCACAGGCATCTTGGCGCCCTGTCGGGCAGGTGGATTGCGTGGAAACCACTTAAGCCATTCCTCATTGGCACCTGCGAAGTCCTCCTCGTCGGCCATAATCAGTGTCGCACTGACCGCCTTCTCCAAACTGCTCCCGGCGGCTTCCAGAATAGCGGAGATGTTGCGAAGACATTGTGCGACCTGGGCCTGCACCGGCCCCCTCACAAGCTGCCCTGTTGACGGGTCAATCGGCGCAGTCCCTGACACAAAAACCAATCCTGCGGCCTTGACGGCTTGGCTGTAGGACGCTGGGGCCGCTGGTGCGTCCGGTGTGGTAATTATCGTGCGCGACATGAAGCAAATCCAGTGAGACTTTGGTCCAGGCCGACTAAGCTCGACCAAACAGGGCTAAAGTCAAGCATCAGGATCCAAAGCTGGACGGAATCGCCCGTTTTCAGTCGCACTAGACCGCCGCCATTAATCAACCGGGTATCCGCTTGTGGCGCGCAGCTGCGGTCAGTTGCCGACTGGGATCGGATCGCGGAGCCGACGTTCAGCCAGCCAACCTTCATTTCCCGATTGAGTGCGCTTGCGAAAGTGAGCCAGCCATACTCGCCTTGAGTGACTCGAACTCTCGGCACCACATTTGTCTTCGCAACTTCTTTCGAAGCGGAAGACACTATTCTCCAGTCGGAAGTTCGATTTCTTCGCGGTTTTTCTTTGCGCCCTCGATCAGGACCGTATTGAGCCGCTCGGCATCTTTTGCTGGCAGCATTCCCGCGCCGGTTCGAATACCTTCTTGCCACGCAGGCCCGCGTTCCCATGCTTCGTTGTAGACGAGCGCTAATTCGGCAGATCGTCTTGTCTGCTGCAGGGCTTCAAAAAGCAGCGCTGCCTGGCGGACGTCCTTTTCCCGCTTCGCTGGCCCCTGCCCGTCAGTGTGCCGGCGGCTGGCGACGATGAGCTTGTGGACCGCATAACGGGACGGATCGGGGACAACGACCGGGACACCGCTTCGGTGGAGCAGCATTGTCCTGACGGGTTCCCTTATGAGGAAGTCGAGAAAGCGCAGTGGATCCGCGCTGGCGCCGCCAAGGGCGGGCATCTTTGCCGGCTGGTCGGTGTAGTCATCTGAACCGCGGTTCGACGTCAGGAATTCAACCCGGTAGCCGTCGGCATTCTGAAACGCGGACGAGGCCGCGGACCCTGATCGATGCGGAACTGGCCGGAAGCTGGCGTCGACGCCCTGCAACAGCTCAACGATCGGAGGCAGACTGTCTTCAACCTCCCGACTGATGGCATAGTCCTGGGCGATATCCGCATCGCCGGTAAGGATCGCAGCCATGGGAAGGCGCACGCCCAGCAGTCCTGAATAACATTGAAAGGCCACTGTGCCGATGAGAACCCCCCGGAGCCGAAAAAGACCGCCATGGGCAAGAGCTTCGACGATGTCGCCCGACATGGCGTCGGGGGCGATCATCCCGCCTTCGCGGGTCAGGGTATTTACCAAGCGCCGGCGAGCGCGTAGATCGTCCTTGTCCCGCTTGTGATCGGCTACGCGCTGCGCGATATTCGGATCATCAGCAGAACCAACGTAACGACGTTTCGTACCACCATGCCCATCTGGAATGTCGAAGTACCAGTACTTGCGCCCTTTGATGTTCGCCGGGGTGAACCGACCCTCCGGAGGGAAATCGGCCGTCCAGGCGGCGTCGAGCGAGCGCTGTCCTAGCTCGGCGAGCATCGTCTGATACATGAGGTCGATGGACTTCATAAGCTCGACTCCGGTGTTATACTGTTTTTCAAAAACAGTATAACTATCGCGAGGATCGGTCGCAAGATAGGATGCGAGCTCCATCGCCTTGAAGGGATGTGAACGGGAGACCACACGATTTCCTCTGCGGTATATCGTTGATTTGTGGAACATCAGAAAGAAGCAGTCCATCACCTCCTGCCAAACGGAGCCGCAACCCCTTCGACAACGCTTCCATTGCAGTACCGAAAAATGACATCCGGGAGCCCCCGACTCCTTCTCGACGCAACTGCAAGTCATCTCGGCCTCAACGTCGTCAACTGTGATCCAGTAGCGCCCCTTGGAAGACCTGTCGCGCCTCGAACTCGCCCGGCGTCGGGTAGGCGTATGCATAAGAGGCGGTACCGTGGTGACGCTGGAACAGATTGGCTCCTGCCAGAGTTCGGGCTCGGGAAAATCTGCCGAGATTTGGGAGGTAAGGATGTCAGCGAGATCGAGAGGCCATGCAAGCCGCGACAAAGGCAAAGGTGTTGCGGGCGGGTGGGGAGCGGCGAGAGCTGTCGGACAGATCCTTCTGCGCGAGCACGTACCGAGGTCAGGCTCGTCGCTGCTTGCCCATCACAACAAGCCGGACGGCTACATGTGCGTCAGCTGCGCATGGGCAAAGCCTGCCAAACCGCATGCGATGGAATTCTGCGAGGAAGGCGCCAAGGCGACCGCTTGGGAGATCACCACGCGCCGAGCGGACCGCGCTTTCTTCGCCGCGCACACATTGCAGGAGCTGGAGCAATGGAGCGATCACGATCTCGAGGAGCAGGGCCGGCTTACGCATCCTATGCGCTGGAACAGCGAGACGGACAAATACGAGCCGGTGAGCTGGGATGAGGCCTTTGACGAAATCGGCAGAGCGCTTCGTGGCGTTCCTCCGCAGCAGGTGGATTTCTATACCTCAGGTCGCGCCTCCCTGGAGACGTCCTATATGTATCAGCTTTTCGCGCGCATCTATGGCAGCAACAACCTGCCCGACTCCTCGAACATGTGCCACGAAAGCACGTCGGTCGGGCTCCCGGAAAGCATCGGTGCGACGGTGGGTACCGCGATCCTTTCGGACTTCCAGAATTGCGACTGCATCTTCTACCTCGCGCAAAACGTCGCCACCTCTTCGCCGAGAATGCTTCATGATCTGCAGGATGCGGCCGACAGAGGCGTAAAAATCGTGACTTTCAATCCGTTGCGCGAACCCGGCCTTGAGCGTTTCATCAACCCGCAAATGCCAAGCCAGATGCTGACCGGCCGATCGACACCGATTTCCTCGGAATATTTCCAGGTGAGGAACGGCGGCGATATCGCAGCGCTATTTGGGGTCTGCAAGGCTTTGATCGAAGCCGACGATGCTTTGAAGGCCATGGGCGCCAGCAAGGTCTCAGGCTCCGACGCAATCCCTGACAAACCGGAGAATGCCGCGGCGGTCGCGTTTGCTGCTTCCATTGCCGCAGCCGATAAGAAGCACGTGCTCGACCATGATTTTATCAACACGCACACCTCGGGCTTCCAAGAGTTTGCCGAGGCTGCCCGGCGGCACGATTGGGCCGAGCTGGAACGTGTTTCCGGCCTGGCTCGTGAACAGATGAGCCAGGCTGCTCGCGTATACGCTCACTCAGAAGCCGTGCTGATGATTTACGGCATGGGCCTTACACAGCATGTGATGGGCGTTCAGAACGTCCAAATGGTCGCCAATCTCGCGCTGCTGCGCGGCAATGTCGGTAAGCCGGGCGCAAACATCTGCGCGGTGCGAGGACATTCGAATGTTCAGGGACAGCGCACGGTCGGGATAACCGAGAAACCCGGCCTCGTGCCACTGGATAAACTGGCTGAACTTTATCAATTCGAGCCTCCGAAATGGGAGGGGCGCTCCACGGTCGATACCTGCAAAGCCATCATGCAAGGCGAGGCAACGGCATTTGTCGCACTCGGCGGCAACTTCTTGCGTGCCGTTCCGGAAACGGAGGCGATGGAGGAGGCCTGGCGCAAACTGCGCCTCAGCGTCCAGATTGCAACCAAGCTCAATCGCAGCCATGTCGTCCACGGCGAGATCGCCTACCTCCTGCCCTGCCTCGGCCGGCTTGAGATCGATGATCAGGCAAGCGGCCCGCAAGCCGTCTCCATCGAAAGCTCAGTGGCGCATTTTCACGGCTCGCGCGGAAGGGCCAAACCGGCGAGCGACGAGCTGCTGTCGGAACCCGCAATCATCGCCGGCATCGCCAAGGCGACGTTGACGAAAGGCCGGGTGCCTTGGGACGAATGGGTGGGCGACTATTCGAAAATCCGCGACGCGATCGAAGCGACCTATCCCGAGACATTCAGGGATTTCAACAAACGCATGTTCCAGCCGGGCGGCATCCCGCGACCGGTACCGGCGCGGGAGCGAAAATGGACGACTGCGAACCAAAAAGCCAACTTCATCACCCCGCCGCGGCTCTTTCCCGAACTCGATATCGGCCCCGGCGCCGGGGAAGTTCTCAACCTTACCACCCTGCGCTCGAACGATCAGTTCAATACGACGATCTATGCCTACGGCGACCGCTACCGCGGCGTGAAGGGGACCAGAAAGGTGGTCTTCATGAACGAGGAGGACATTCTCAGGCTGGGCTTCAAGGAAGGCAACTTCGTTGATCTCACAACGGCCATCGATGCCGCAAAGATGCGCCGCGTCATGGGTTTCAAGATCGTCCGGCACGATATCCCGGCTGGCTGCTGCGCTGCCTATTATCCGGAGTCCAACCCGCTGTTTCCGCTGGCGCATCATGATGCGAAGGCCAAGACCCCGTCCTATAAGCTGCTGCCGGTTCGTCTCAGCCTCTCCGCTCAATCGCCGCAGTCCTGAATCGGGCCGCGGCGATGAGCGAAAGCAAACACGGCACCTGGGTTGTGGCGGCAACGCTTTTCGGCGTGGCTGCGGCCGCGGCAGCCGTGGGTTGGGCAAACCGGCGACGTCCGGATCGAGCCGATACCGCGGTGACAAGAGGCTTCGTGCAGCTACCGCCGCCGTTTTTCTCGGCGGCGCTTGTCTGCATGCTCGCTATCGGCACCATCATTGGCTGGGCAAGGCACCCCAGGCAATATCGTGCCGATCCTCCTGTAACGTCGGCGCTCGACCAGTTCCGGCTGATGCCCAGCAAGATTAGCGGCACACCTCCTGACGTTTATTTCGCGATCGGAAAACCCTATGAGACCACCGCCTATGATCTCAGCCAAGGCAAACGGCTTTATTCCTGGTTCGGCTGCGCCAGCTGCCATGGAGATGGGCGGGGCGCAACCGGCCCCTCGTTTCTCGACGGCTGGTGGCTCTATGGTTCTGAAATGGTTTCGGTCGTGGCATCCATCCGCGACGGGCGGCCTCATGGGATGCCATCCTTCGCGAACAAGATGACGAGCGACCAGATCTGGCAGCTCGCCGGCTATGTCAGGACGATAGGCGCTTATTCGCCGCCTTATACCGCGCCGAGCCGAAACGACGACAAGCATACGAGGCCGGCGGAGAACCGGGCGCCGGCCGCTGGCCTTTTCGAGGAAGGACCGGCTGGCGTCCGTTCCGATCGAGGTGTCCGGCCTTGAAGATCGCTCGCGCCTCCCTCCTCGTTGCACATCTTCTGTTGCTTTCGGGCTGCACCGGCGATCCGCAATCGGCACTGAATGCCGAGGGACCTTCTGCCATGGAGCTCAGAGGGTTGATCTTTCTGTTTGTCGCCGTCTGCGGTGTCGTCTTCATCCTGGTAATGGCCGTCATGGTGTGGGCACTGGTTCGAAGGAAGAACCAGGCGCCCCGCAGGCCTCAGACCGAGCGCTCGATGGGCAGGGCTGTGGGCGCTGCAATCGTGGCGACCTTCATCGTCATAACTCTTCTGACTATCGCGAGCTTTTACACCACGCGCAGCATCGATTGGCGCGAAGCCGATACTGCGACGATCGTCGTCCGTGGCCAGCAATGGTGGTGGCAATTCACCTACCTCGATGCCGACCCGGCCAAGACTTTTCTGACCGCCAACGAACTGCATATTCCCGTGGGAACCGACATCCGGCTGCGTCTGGAAGCGACGGACGTCATCCACTCATTCTGGGTGCCGAACCTGACGGGAAAGCAGGACCTGGTTCCCGGCCGCGAGAACGAACTGACGCTTCATGCCAGCAAACCCGGCATCTATCGCGGTCAATGCGCTGAATTCTGCGGCCTGCAGCACAGCCACATGGCGTTGTTGGTGATCGCCGAAGAGCCCGAGGATTATGACCGCTGGCTGGAAGCGCAGAGAAGCGCGGCTTACGAACCGACCGATAGCGATGCCGTGGCGGGCAAGCTGGTCTTCATGAACAAGCCCTGCGCCGCCTGCCACGCCATCCGGGGCACCGGCGCGGCGGGCACCTCGGGACCCGATCTCACCCATGTTGGCAGCCGCAGCATGATTGGGGCGGGGCTGCTGGAGAATACGCGGGGATCGGTCGCCGCCTGGATCGCCGATCCGCAGACGCTGAAGCCGGGAAACAACATGCCACTGGTCCCCCTCACCGGTGAGGAGCTGCGGCAACTGAGCGCCTATATGAGTGAGCTCCGATGAGAAGCCAGGATAAGATCCCGTCCCCCGCTGATCTGGCAGCCGGCGATGAAGGCGCCGAAGCCTTTCTCAGGCGCACTTGGGCAACGCCATCAGGGCTGCTGGCGGCATTGTCCACCGTCGATCACAAGATCATCGGCCGGCGATATATCGTGACGGCCTTCATCTTCCTGCTCCTCGGCGGCGTGCTTGCCCTGGCAATGCGCCTGCAGCTCGCATTTCCGGAGGCGCGCTTCATCAGCGCCGATCGTTACAACCAGATCTTCACCGTGCATGGGAGCAACATGATGTTCCTTTTTGCCGTGCCGGTCATGGAGGCGATGGCGGTCTATCTCGTGCCGCTGATGGTCGGAACCCGCAACATCGCCTTTCCGAGGCTGAATGCCTTTTCCTATTGGATCTTTCTTGCCGGAGGCCTGCTCCTCTGGATCTCTCTCGCTCTCGACACCGCCCCTGATGTCGGCTGGTTCGCTTACGTACCCCTGGCCGGCCCGCAATATGGCGCGGGAAAGCGGGCCGACATCTGGGCGCAGATGATCACTTTCACCGAAGTGTCGGCCCTCGCCGTCGCCGTCGAGATCGTCGTGACCGTCTTCAAGCTCAGGGCGCCGGGCATGTCGCTCAATCGTATCCCGCTCTTCGTCTGGTCGATGCTGGTAACGGCCTTCCTGGTCATCCTGGCCATGCCGGCGATCATGCTCGCAAGCTCCTCGCTCATTCTCGACCGGCTGGTCGGCACGCAGTTCTACAACCCTTCGGAGGGTGGCGACGCCCTTCTCTGGCAGCACCTGTTCTGGTTTTTCGGCCATCCCGAGGTCTACATCATCTTCCTGCCGGCAGTGGGCTTGGTGTCCGCCATGATCTCCACCTTCACGCGGCGTCCCGTCTTCGGATACCTGCCGCTGGTCCTGGCGATGATCGCAACCGGCGTCCTGGCTTTCGGCCTTTGGGTGCATCACATGTTCGTCGCCGGTCTGCCGCGTCTGGGAAGCAGCTTCTTCACCGCCTCCAGCATGGCGATCGCAATTCCCGCCGGAACACAGATCTTCTGCTGGCTGGCGACGCTGTGGGACGGGCGTCCCGTCTTCAAGACGCCGCTGCTTTTCATCATCGGCTTCATGATCACCTTCGTCATCGGCGGAATGACCGGCGTGATGGTGGCCTCCGTGCCGCTCGACACGCAGGTTCACGACACCTATTTCGTCGTCGCCCATTTCCACTACGTGCTGATCGGCGGTTCCGTCTTCCCGCTCATCGGCGCGATCTACTACTGGTTCCCGAAGATGACCGGCCGCATGATGAGCGAAAGGCTCGGCCGATGGGCCTTCGGCCTCATCTTCACCGGCTTTCACCTGACCTTCTTCCCGATGCACATCCTCGGCCTCCAGGGCATGCCGCGACGCATCTATACCTATCCGCCGGAATTGCCCTGGGCAGGTTTGAACCTTTTCGTCAGCCTCAGCGCCGTCATACTGGCCGCCGGCTTCCTCATCTTTTTCATCGACGCCGTGCGCAGCTTCAAATTCGGATCGCCTGCAGGGCCGAACCCCTGGAACGCATCGACGCTGGAATGGGCCACGTCTTCGCCCCCTCCCCCCTACAACTTCCGCCACATCCCCGTCGTCCAGTCAGCCGAGCCACTGTGGGCGGATGGGGGAATGTTGCCGGTGGCCACAGGACTTCGGCTCGACCGTCGCGAAGTGATCGTCAGCAGCGTCGCGGCAGCCGAGCCCGAGGCGCGGGAATCCATGCCGGCCAATTCCATTTGGCCGTTCTTGGCCGCCATCGCCACCAGCATCATGTTGATCGGCTCGATCTTCAGCCCTTGGGCGGTGATCTGGGGCGCGATCCCGGTAGCCATTACCCTGACGGGATGGTTCTGGCCGAAGCAAACACCGGAGGACGAGTCATGAAAGAACGTATTGCGCTCGACCTGTCGAAGCTTCCCCTGCATGGCATGGGCAGCGCGAGCCTGACCTTCTGGGGCACCGGCGCCTTCATGCTGATCGAAGGCATGGGATTTGCCCTGACGATCGCCGTCTATTTCTACCTGATGAGCCTGGCGCCGCGCTGGCCGATTGAAGCCCCCCCTCCGGACCTTCTCCCCGGTACGATCCTGACCCTGTCGCTTCTCGTCAGCCTCGTGCCGAATATGCTGGTGTCGCGATGGGCGCAGCGTAAGGAGCTCCGCAAGGTGCGCCTGGGGTTGATCGCCATGGTCTTCATGGGCGCGATACCGCTCATCCCCCGCGTCTTCGAATTTCCTGCCCTCCATATAAGCTGGGACGACGACGCCTACGGATCGATCGTCTGGACGATCCTTGGTCTGCACACTACCCACATCATTACTGATCTCATCGATACGATCGTCCTTGCATGCCTCATGTTTTCCAAGCACGCAGACAATGCGCGCCGCTACGGCGACGTCGAAGACAATGCGCTCTACTGGAACTTTGTCGTCCTCACCTGGCTTCCTCTCTACGGATGCATCTATTGGGTGCCGCGGCTATGAGAACAGGACCCACGATCGCCTTTTGGGTAACCATGACGGCACCGGCGTCGGCGCATGAAGGCCATGTCCATAACGTCGCGTTGCCATGGACCATCGACCCGTGGATCATTGTGCCGCTCGGCCTCAGCGCGGCCTTATATGCATGCGGCAGCCTTCGCTTCCGGCCACGATCATCCCAAAGCCGCCGTGCCTTCGTGCAGCGGCTCGCGACCTTCTGGTCCGGCTGGCTCGTTCTCGCCGGGGCGCTCGTCTCCCCCCTGCACTGGCTGGGCGAGCAGCTTTTCACCTTCCACATGATCGAACATGAATTGGTCATGGCGGTGTCGGCGCCGCTCATCGTGTTGGCGAGGCCCTCGGCGATGCTGCTCTGGGGGCTTCCGAGGATGATCAGGCGCCAGGCGGGACGGGCGCTTGCCTCGCGCGCCGTGCGCAGCACGTGGAAATGTCTCAGCAACGGCACCGTTGCGACCTTGCTGCATGGCGCGGCGATCTGGGCATGGCACGCGCCGATTCTCTTCGATGCCACGATTGACAGCGCGCCCCTCCACCGCCTGCAGCATCTTTCCTTTTTCGCGAGCGCCATCCTGTTCTGGTGGTCCGTCATCTGGAGGAGCAACCGGGGGGTGGCCGCCTGGCATGTTTTTTTGACCATGCTGCACATGAGCATCCTTGGCGCCCTCATCGCGCTTGCGCCAAAAGTGCTCTATGGCGTGCAGACGCAGGCCTCCGGGACCTGGGGGTTGTCGCCGCTCGAAGACCAGCAGATGGCAGGCCTGGTCATGTGGATTCCTGCAGGAATCATCTACGCCGCAGCGGCACTCACGCTGACGGCACTGTGGATCAGGGCTTCAGGAAAAGGAGGCACGGATGGAACGCGTATCGTCGCCCCGTAATTCTCTTCGCTCTGCCCTGGTGATTGCGGCCTGCATGGTAGGCGTGACCGCGGCCTTTGGCCTGACCGATATCTATCGTCAGCAATCCGAAAGGCGCGCTGCAGCTATCGCTCTGACCAAAGGCGATCCCGCCAGGGCCCCGATGATCTTCCGTCGCTATGGCTGCGCTGGCTGTCACACCATTCCCGGCATCGCGGGGGCCGACGGCAAGGTCGGCGGTGATCTCTCCGGTCTGCGGCAGCGGGTCTATGTCGCGGGCGTGCTCAACAATTCCGCCGATAATCTGGTTGATTGGATCGTCACCCCGCAGTCCTATTCACCCAAAACTGCGATGCCTGCCACCGGAATATCTGAACAGGAAGCCCGTGATCTCGCCGCTTACCTCTATGCCCGTTAGCTAAGGATGAGGGGTCGCGCGCGGTGGCAGCGACTTCAGATATTGGGCGATGGCCATCTGGTCGGCGGCAGGGAGTTCGGCCGTATTCTCGACGACATCGGCCATCGACCAGCCGACATAGCCGTGGTCGGGCGTCTTGCCGCTCCGGAGCATTTCTACGATATCCTGCTGCGACCATGAACCGATTTCTACCGGCGTGATGTTCGGAATAAAGCCGACGCCTTCCGTGCTCACGCCGCCCGCAAATCTAGTCTTCGGCTTGATCGCGCCCAAGACGTTGCGGGAGGAGTGACACTCGGCGCAATGCCCGAGTGTTTCCACGAGATAAGCGCCCCGATCGTGCACCGGATCGCCATTCAACACCCCCCCGGATCGCCCTTCGTGAAAAAACAACAGCTTCCAGAAACCGACAAACCGCCGGATTCGGAACAGGACGGAAATATCATGTGGTTGGGGACGGTCCGGCACGGGCGAAAGCGTATGCAGGAAAGCGTAGAGATCCCTGACGTCGTCGAGCGTCATACCGGTATAGCTGGCATATGGAAATACCGGATAGTAATGCTTTCCCGACGGGGAGACGCCGGCGATCAAGGCATTGGCGAGATCGGCGACCGACCACGATCCTATGCCCGCTTTCGGATCGGGCGAGATGTTGGGGACTCTGAAGGTTCCATAGGGCGAGGCCAGCGCAAGATCGCCTCCCAGCCTGAGACGGTCTTCCTGACCGGGAGAAGCATGACACGAGGCGCACCCGGCTGCAGCGAACACCAATCTGCCGCGTCCGGCGTCGCCGGGGGTCAGCGTGACATCGTCGGCAGAGAAAGGCGAATGCGGCCTGGTCAACAGCCAGGTCAACAAAAGGACGAAGAGGATCGCAGCGATCGCGATCGAAAACAGCCGGGCACCTTTCAGCATTCTGGACCCGCAATGTTATTGCCGCTCAAACGGGCGGTGGTTCAACCATATAAGGCCGCCGGCTTCGGCGACATAGATAGACTTCGCGTTCTGGATTGGCCTCTATCGCGAACCCAGCGCTACGCAGCATCGCCTCCATAGCGCCCTTGTTCGGAATGAACCAGTTTGTCGGATCGGCGGCGTAGCGCTGTTCGACGAAGAACAATTTCGGAAAATCCGGCTGATCGAAGACGCTCCATTCGGAAAAATCGTAATTCTCCTCCAGCGCGGCAATCCGCTCGTCGCCGCGCTGGAGGCACTGGAACAGCATGAGATCGCCGACCACATGCTCGTAGAGGAGATCGAGCGCCAGCAAAGGGTGGCGCAAGTGGTAAAGCACGCCCATGAAGAGCACCAGATCGAATGTTTCCCCCAGCTTCGGCACTTCATAAACCGACATCTGCCTGAATTCGACGTCGAGACCGAAGTGGCCGGCGGCCAACCGGGCCTGCTCGAGATAGCGCGTGTCGCAATCGATGCCGAGCACCCGCCCGGCATTGCGGCGCTTCATCTCAAGCGAATAGAAGCCGGCATTGCAGCCGATGTCGAGAACGCTGCGCCGATCGAGATCTTCCGGCACCACATGCTTGAAACCTTCCCATTTGAAGGCCGGATAGTCGCCGAGAAAGTGATCGGGGGCGGTTTCCACTTCGCCGAGCCGGATATTCTGGAACCACGGAGCCAGTTCGGCAACGCGGCGTTTCAAAGCCAGGGTCATCATCGCCTCCACTTATTTTCGCTCAGCTTCCAGCGGGTACAGCTTGAGCAGCAGCCGCGCTCCGAGGGCGACGGGACGCTGCCGTGCGCTTGCGCGGACGCTCGGCGAGGTTGGCGGCGAACCAGCCGATCGTCTGTGCCAGCCCTTCGGCAAGCGGTACCGTCGGTTGCCAGTCGAGAAGCTCGGTCGCACGCGAAATATCAGGCCGGCGACGCTGCGGATCGTCTTTTGGCAGAGGCCTGTAGACGAGCGCGGTACGAGCCGGAACCATCGAACGGATCATCTGAGCGAGTTCATTGATGGTGAATTCTCCGGGATTGCCGAGGTTGACCGGCACGCCGGGATTGGGCTGAACATCCATCAGCGCCATCAGACCCCCGACCAGGTCGCTCACATAGCAGAAGGAACGCGTCTGCATCCCGCTTCCATAAATGGTGAGAGGCTTTCCCGACAGCGCCTGGACGACAAGGTTCGAGACGATCCGGCCGTCATTGGCCTGCATGCGCGGCCCATAAGTGTTGAAAATGCGGGCAACCCGGGCATCGACGCGACCGCCGCGCAACATATCGAAGCACAGGGCCTCCGCGGCGCGCTTTCCCTCATCATAACAGGCGCGCGGCCCCGTGCAGCTGACATTGCCGCGGTAGTCCTCGCGCTGGGGATGTTCGGCCGGATCGCCATAGACCTCGCTCGTCGAAGCCTGGAGGAAGGAGGCTCCATGCCGTTCGGCGAGCGCAAGCAGGTTTCCGGTGCCGGCGACGCAGGTCATCATCGTATGGACGGGGTCGGCCTGATATTGCGGTGGAGATGCGGCACAGGCAAGATTGTAGATCTGGTCCAGCGGCTCGTCGATTTCGAGGAAGTCGCAGACATCCTGTTCGATAAGGCGGAAGCCTGGATGGTTCATCAACGGCCGCACATTGTCTCGCGATCCGGTGATATAGCTGTCCACGCAAATGACGGTATCGCCCCTGCCGAGGAGCGCATCACAGAGGTGCGAACCGACAAAGCCGGCTCCCCCTGCTACCAGAACAGTCTTGCCTTTTCTGCGACGATTGACTTGAAGCATCGATACTCTCCTTCAGGCTGAGATACGCTCATAAGCTGGACTTGCAGGCAGGTTGGAAAGGGCTCGAACGAGTTCACCGGCGCGGGCAGCACCCGTATGGCCGGCCAGCACCCGGCCTTTGGCGGCTGCGGCGATTGCTATACGCTCGCGTCCGGAAAGCGCCGTCAGCGCCGCCACGACATCGTCTGCTCCACCTGCAATGATGAGAGCTTCGCCATCCGGCAGCAACTCGTGGAGCCCCCGCCAGCAGTCGCTGATAACAGGCGTCCCGCAGGCGGCCGCCTCAAACAGGCGCACGCTTGGCGACCAGCCGGCCGAGATCATATCGCTTCGGGTGACATTCAGGGTGAAGCGCTGACGGCTGTAGAAACTTGCATGATCGGCCGGCGGCAAGTGCTCGATGCGCTCCACATTAGATGGCCAGTCGATCTCGGCGGGATATTGCGGCCCGGCGACGACGAAACGCATTTCCGGCAGGCGGCGCGCCGGCTCAAGGAGGAGACGCTCCAGCGTCGGCTGGCGGTCGGGGCTGTAAGTGCCGAGATAGCCGAGATCCCAGGTCGCGGGTTCCCCGGTATTGGCGTAGCGTTCCCGATCGACGGAGCAGTAGAGTGCAACGGCCCTTCGAGCGCCATAGTTCTGCTCCAGGCGCGTCAGCACCTCTCCTCCCGAGAAGGAGAAATAGGCGTCAAACACGGGTATCTGGCGTCGCGCCAGATATTCCTCATCACCGCGGTCGAGTTTTGCGAGCGTCACCGGCGTGTCGATGTCGTAGAAGCAGAGACGGTTCAGTTCCAGCGCCTCGAGCCTGTCGACCAGCGCCACACCCTCCGGCACATAGGAGCCTGCGATAACGGCATCGGCCTTGCGCAGCCTTTCCCCGTACAACGCGATCATCTCATCAAGTTCGGAATAATAGGCGAGCTCGCAAAAATCCGGCGAAGCGAGGTCTCTGTGAGCGGCATACCAGGGCACGTCCCGCTCCAAGAAAAGAACCCGGTGACCGTCCTGATGCAGGCCTTTGACGAGGGCACGATAGGTCGTAGCGTGGCCATTTCCCCAGGATGACGAAAGCGAAAGACCGAGGAAGACGATGTCGAGCTGTCTGGTCATTCGGCGGCCTCCATCCGCGCGCCGAGGCGGGCACGAAAGACAGCGTCCACTTTCTCGGCACGATTGGCGTAGGTGTGATCGGCCAGCACGCGCCGACGCGCCTGCTCTCCGATTTCGCGCGCCGCGTGGCGCGACAGTCCTGCGATCAAGGCTGCCACGTCCTCTCCGTCTCTCGCGACGAGGATTTCCTCGTTGGGCTTAAGGAAGAAGTCGATGCCTTGCCAGTAGTCGGTGATGAGGCAAGCGCCGGCGCCGGCCGCCTCGAATACGCGCGTCGCAGGCGAGAAGCCGTTCTCGGCCATGCTGGCGCGCGATATGTTGAGAACTGCCATGGGAGTGACGTTGAAGGCGTTGTGGTCGCGCGTCGACACGTGGCCGATGTAGGTGACATTGGACGACATAGGCTTGTCATGCCAGCCGGAACCGCCCAGCAGAAATCTCCGGTTCGGCAGACGAGAGGCTGGCTCCAGGAAAAAGTGCTCGACCCGCGCTTCCCTGTCCGGCAAGCGATTGCCGAGGAAGCCGAGATCGGCGGTAAAGCGCCCTTCTTCCGGAACGGGATGGTGTGTTTGCGGATCGAGCGCATTGTAGACAGGAATGCATTCGACCGCCCCGACAGCGCGGTAGGCGCTGACCACAGGGTCGCCGCCGCCATAAGTCAGCACAAGATCGATTTCGGGGAGAGCCCGGCGCAAAGGATGATCTGGATCTGCCTTGAGCTCGGCAAGGGTTGCCGGCGCATCGACGTCCCAAAAGATTTTCAGAGCTCCCTTCTGCGCGTTGCGAAGCACTTCCTTCAGTAAAAGATCGTCCTCGAAACCGACGCCGCTCGCCTTGACGACGATGTCGGCCTTGGCTGCTTCCGCGGTGACGGCCCTCAATGCTTCGACCGTTCCTTCATAGACGACGACCTTGCACCAGTCGGGAGGGTCCATGTCGCGGTTCTTCTGCCGGTCATAGACATCGGGCTCGTAGAAGGTGATATCGTAGCCTTTCTCCGCCAGCGCCCGCAGCAGGCCGCGATAATAGGTGGCAGCACCATTCCAATAGGCGGAGACGAGACTCGAGCCGTAAAACGCGATCTTCATTCCGCGGCCTCCCGTGGCTGTAGGCTCGCGGCGACTTTGCTCGTGCCGCAGCTCGCCAGGATCGTCAGAAGTTCATCGACACGGTGCCGGCAAGTGTGCCGCGCCTTTATGGTTGCGAGGCCGGATGCAGCCAGGCTCGCCGCGAGATCGGCATCGAAGAGAACGTCACGCAGGCTCTTCTCCATCGCCTCGCCATTGCCAGCGAGCAGGTAGTCGCGGCCGGGCGCGAAGAGATGTTCGGCATCCTCCCAGGGCGCCGAAATCAAGGGAATGCCGCAGGCGAGCGCCTCGAAAACCCGGATGGTCGGAATACCCGGCAGATGTTCGACATAGGGCCGCCGCGGAATATGCACGGTGACCTTATTGCGAGCGAAGGCAGAAGGAGCATCCGCATTGGCGATCCAGCCACCATAGGCTATGCCACCATTGCGAAGTTCATCCAGCGCATGACCGGGATAACGAACGCCGCGCACCGTCGTCCTCAGGCCGAGATTTCCGGCAGGACGAACCAAGAACTCGCTGATCTCGGCTGATCGTTCGTCATCGCCCCAGTTGCCGATCCAGATGAGGTCTCCTGCTTTCTCTATATCCGGCAACGGCCGGAACAGCGCATCGTCCGCTGCCTCGTGCCAGGTGAACACCGACTTTCCCCAGCCTGCGCGAAGATAGCGCTCACGCAATGTTTCGCCGAAGGCCAGCACGCCATCGTAGTCGTTCAGCATGAGCGATGCGATGTCGCCTTCTGCCGAGACCGCCCGATGATGCGTGTCGTGGAACAGCAATGTGAAGGCAGCGCCATTGCGCCGGATGCGGCCGATGCGTTCCACCAGGCCTGGTTCCGTCCACTCATGCACGATGACGACGTCGGCGTCGGCAAGAGCTGATTCGTGATCGAAGGCCTGGTCGTAGCTCTCCGAGCGGTGCTGCGGAAAGGCCTCGTGAAACCGCTCGATCGCGCCGGGTCCCTGATCCTTGACGAGATTGGTGCGGCTCCACGCGCCTGCCGGCTCCAGTGCCAGCGTTTCGTGACCGCGCCGCTGGAGGTCCCGCATGACGCCGCGAAGGAAATGCGCATTGCCATGGTTCCAATCCGAAACGAGCGAATGGGTGTAAAAGATGAACTTCATGATCACTCCGCTGCTGCTGAAAAGGGGCGGTCAAACATGTCGGAGTAAATCCGACACATCGCCTCCGCTTGAGCATCGGGACTGAAGCGCGCAGATTGCTCGCGCGCCTTGAGCCCGAGCGCGGCACGCCGCTGCGGATCATCTGCAAGCGTGTTGAACGCGTCGGCGAAGGCCTGGGGATGATGCGGGTCGGCAAACAGGGCGGCGCCCTCCCATAGCTCGCGATAGGTTGGGATATCCGCCAGCACCAGCGCTGCGCCCGCTCTCGCTCCTTCGAGCGCGGCAAGGCCGAAGGGCTCATAAATCGAAGGCGAAGCCACGATGGCAGCCTTCCGGATGGCAGCTGCCATCTGCGGATGCGCAAGCTCGCCGCGATGGGTGGCGTGGCGAAACTGCATGGACTGCCCGTTGGGGCCGTTGCTCGCGCCGGCCGCTACCACCGGCCAGCGCGCCATGCGTGCCGCGCCATCAAGCACGGCGGCGTTTTTCCCCTCATCCCACCATCGGCCGGCGGCAAGAACGACGTTTCGCTTCGGTTCATCGGACGTCTCGAGAGCGCTTGCATTGAGAACGACCTGGAGATTGGCAATCCGCCCGTAGGCCGCTTGCATCGCCTCGGCATGGCTGCGGCTCGGCGCAATCACCGCGTCCGCGCGCGCGAAGCCAGCCCGGTTCAGCCGATATTGCCATTGCCAGTCCCGCGGCACCTGGCTGCCGCGAACGGCGGCAAACCATGTGACCACACAGGAATGGCAAGCCACGACGAGCGGCAGGTCCGTTTCAATGTTCGCTGCCTGCGAGGGCAGATTGAGATGCAGGAGATCGGCCTCTTCGCTGCGCGCAAGATCGGCAATCCGCCGCGGGACGCCCGCAATTGCCGTCTCGTCCTCAACCATCCAGTCGAGTGGCGCGTCCAGCCAGACGAGTTTGCCGATCCGCTCTGCCTCGGCCGCTTTTTCCGCGCTGGGAGCAGGCCCGAGTCCCGCGAAGATCATATCGACGTTGTGCGGCTTCAGCGCCGCAGCCAGATCCATGGCGTAGCGCCAGACACCGCCCACGGCATCGAGGGTCATCACCACGCGGCAACGCCCTTTGTGTCGTCCTTGTCGGATCATGCCGATACCTTCCGCTTTTCCCTGCGGATCTGCCGGCCGCCGAAACGATTGGCGATCAGCCATTCGGCGAGATGCCGCAGGCCCTCGCGCCATCCGATACGGGCCTCCCAGCCGGTTTCGCGTTCGAGTTTTTGCGTATTGGCAACGAAGTAGAATTGATCGCCGGCGCGCCACGGGCCGAAGCTCGTTTCGACGGGCCGCCCCGTCAGTTCCCCGATCTCGCGCAGCACCGACAGCACGCTGACGGCGTTGCGGGGACCTCCGCCGAGATTGAAGGCATTGCCGGCCGCGCGATCGATATTCGCGAGCAGGGATCGATAGGCGGCGACGGCATCGTCCACGTGGAGGATATCACGCACCTGCTTCCCGTCGCCGTAGATGGAAATGGCCTCTCCGGCGAGAGCTCGGATCAGGAAATGCGCCACCCAGCCCTGGTCCTCCGTGCCGAACTGGCGAGGCCCATAGATGCAGCTCATGCGCAGGACCGCAGCCGGTATCCCGAAGGACTTGGCATAGTCGAGAATATATTGGTCGGCGACACCTTTCGAGCAGCCGTAGGGCGTGCAGAAATCGAGAGGCCGATCCTCAGCAATTCCCTGCATGCGGACGAGTTCGTCTTCCGGAAGATAACGGTCGTCGAGCTCGATCATCATAAGATCGTCCAGAGCGCCATAGACCTTATTGGTGCTCGCGAAGATGACCGGCGCCCGCTTTCCAGCCTTGCGGACCGATTCCAGCACATTGATGGTGCCACGAGCATTCGTTTCGAAATCATCGAGCGGATCGATGAGGCTGGTGGTCACCGCCGTCTGGGCGGCATAGTGAAAGACGGCTTTGGCATCCTTGAAAGCCGCTTCTATTCCCATCAGGTCGCGAACATCGGCAAGGACGGGATGCACCCGCGCCCCATGCCGCTCGATCAGCCATGATAGGTTCTGGTCCACACCCGATCGTCCCAGATTGTCCAGAATGATGACGTCTTCCCCGTCGTTCAACAGGCTATCTGCGAGGTTGGAGCCGACGAACCCGCTTCCTCCGGTGACGACGACGGGTGCGGCACCGGCAGCGATTTGCGGGGTGGCGAGCGCCGTGACCTCTTCCAGTCGCCCGAGTCCGCCCTCCATGAGAAGGCGGCCAAGCAGCTTTGGCTTGTTGTCATGGCTGACCGCGCCGAGATGATAGTGCCGCGGATCGAACCATAGGCCCTCCTGAACCGGCACATCCGGCGGCACATCTCGCCATGAATACCAATACATCCGGTCGGCCGGCACGTTCAGCGCCTTGATGAAGCGCCGCGCCTGCTCGATCTCATCGTTGCGCCAGGTGGAATAGCCTGCTTCGGTAATCCAGATCTGCGCGTCGGCACTGTAGCGGTCGATAATCTCGCGCATCTCGCCAAGATGCATGTCCCAGCCGCCCCAGGTCGCCTGCTCGCTGTCCCACGTGCCGGGAAAACCATGAAAGCCGACGGCATCGATAACGCCGAGCACACCACGTTCGCCCATCAGATTGAGCCAGTAGGGATCGAATGGGCAAGGGCCGCCAAGCACCGGCTTGTAACCTCTCTGCTTGGCCCAATAGGCAGCGCCGCCGATCATTTCGCAGAACAGCAGAAAATCGCTGTCCTGCCGCCAATCCCAGTCGAGCAGGTTGTTCGGTTCGTTCCACAGCTCGATATGACGG
Source organism: Rhizobium sp. R339 (assembly GCF_002211395.1). Classification (NCBI taxonomy): domain Bacteria; kingdom Pseudomonadati; phylum Pseudomonadota; class Alphaproteobacteria; order Hyphomicrobiales; family Rhizobiaceae; genus Rhizobium; species Rhizobium sp. R339. Next base: position 237,304 of record NZ_LOKV01000027.1, on the reverse strand, counting down.
AAATAGCGGCCGTAGCGCGTCAGGATGTGATCGACGAAATCGGCGTAGGATTTCAGATCGACCGGCGGCCCCGACGACCTGCCCGTCCGGGAGAGAGAGGGCGGCGTGTAGTGGATGCAGGGCAGAAGATCGATCTCACCGCCGACGCGCGGGATCAGCCAGTCGAACCATTCCTCACCGCCGGGCGCGAGATATTCGGCCCAGGACAGGTGCGTGCGCAGATAGCTGGCACCGCTCGCGATAATGTCCGGCAGCACGGCCTCTGTTCGCTCGTGCTCCCCCGGCCGGAACCATTCGACGAAGCCGAAGCGGCGCGTTTCCTGCTTTTTCAATGATCGCGGACCGGTTTTGCTCATGAAACCAATCCCCGCTCTTCGAGCTGCCGCTTCATCTCTGCGCCGCGATCGACCGCACCCGTCTGCCGCACCCACTCGGCGAATGGGCCGAGTGAATTCTCAAGACGATATTTGGGTTTGAAACCGAGCAGTTCGCGCGCCTTCGAGATATCGGCAAAACAATTGCGGATATCTCCGGAGCGCGCCTGGTTCATGATATCGGGACCGATCTCCGGCGTTCCCATGGCGTCGGCCAGAAGTGTTGCCACATCGGCGATCGTATAAGCCTGGCCGCTGCCGACATTGATCACATGACCGGAAGCCGCCGGTTTTTCCAGTGCCAGGCGGAAGGCCGTTGCTACGTCGCGCACATGGACGAAATCGCGCCGCTGCTTTCCATCCTCGAAAATCATCGGCGGCTGCCCGTTGGCGAGGCGCGAGGCGAAATTTGCAAGCACGCCGGTGTAGGGATTGGAAAGCGCCTGGCCCGCGCCGAAGACGTTGAAGAGACGCAGGGCGACGGCATCCCGCTCATAGGCCTCGCCGAAAATAAGGACCTGCTTCTCCTGGGCGTATTTCGTCAGGGCATAGATGGAAGCAAGATCGACGGGCTTTTCCTCATCGGTCGCAACCGGCGTCAACAGCTCGCCATCAGGGCCAAGCGGATCCCATTGGCCGCCTTTAACCTGATGCATTCGACGCCTGATATAGCCGAGCCGCCTGCCATCGGGTGTGAGGTAAAGCCCTTCTCCATAAACGCTCATGGAAGAGGCGACGACGATTTTCCGGACCGGCAGATCGATCATGGCTTCGAGCAGAACAGCCGTTCCCAGGTCGTTGCTGCCGACATAACGGGCAATCTCGTACATCGATTGCCCGACGCCAACCTCGGCGGCAAGATGGATGACGCCATCCACACCGACGAGCGCCGCCCGCACCGCATCCTTGTCTCTCACGTCGCCGCGGACGATCTCCGCGCCCTCGGGGACGCTGACTTCCGCATCCGCATGCACCTGATCGATCAAGGCGTCGAGGATGCGTACGTCATAGCCATTTTGCAGAAGTTCTTCAGCAACATGGCGGCCGATGAAGCCGCATCCGCCGGTAATCAAAATCATCATTCTTGGGCCCATTCCATTGAAGAATTTGTTTCGGAGACAGCGGCCGAACCGAGCGTCGATGGAAAAGTTCCTTCATCAATGACATCTTTTATGACTTCATCATCAATGACTTCTTTGACTTCTACCGGAACTCTTTGGGAAGCGCGCAGTTCGAGGGGCTCCACATTGGAGGACATCCCATGGACTTTGCGATACCCACGGCTCAACTCATGCGGGCCGCAGTCGTGACCGGCCCCGGGCGTCTGTCAGTCGAAATGCGGCCGACGCCGAAACCGGGTCCTGGCCAGGTCAGAGTAAGACTGCAGGGCTGCGGCGTCTGCGCCTCCAACCTCACACCATGGGCCGGGCCGGAATGGATGACGTTTCCCACCGAACCAGGCGGGCTGGGGCATGAAGGGTGGGGCGTCATCGATGCCTTGGGCAGCGAGGTCACGGACCTACAGGTGGGAGAGCGGGTCGCGGTTCTCTCCTATCATGCCTATGCCACGCACGACATCGCCGATGCCTCGATGGTCGCAGTGCTGCCTCGGGAATTGGACGACAAACCGTTTCCCGGTGAGCCGCTCGGATGCGCGATGAACATTTTTCGCCGCAGCAATATCGAAAGCGGGCAGACGGTTGCCATCATCGGCATCGGCTTTCTCGGCGCGCTCCTGACACAGCTCGCTACCGCTCAGGGAGCACGGGTTATCGCTGTCTCGCGGCGACCCTATTCGCTTGACGTGGCGAGGCAGATGGGTGCGGCCGAGACCATTGCCATGGACGATCACTGGCGCGTCATCGAAAGCGTCAAAGAACTGACTGACAGCAAATTCTGCGACTGCGTCATCGAAGCGGTGGGTAAACAATGGCCGCTGGACCTGGCAGGCGAGCTCGTGAAGGAACGGGGAAGGCTGATTATTGCAGGTTATCACCAGGACGGCCCGCGGCAAGTCAACATGCAGCTTTGGAACTGGCGCGGCCTCGATGTCATCAACGCCCATGAGCGCGATCCTGCCATCTATATCAAGGGCATTCGCGACGCCATCGAAGCGGTGCGTCAGGGACGGATCGATCCCGGGCCCCTCTACACGCATCGCTATCCTCTGGAAAGACTGGACGAAGCGCTCGATGCGACGCGCGACCGCCCCGATGGCTTTCTCAAAGCGCTGGTCCAGTATTCATGAACGAGTTGATTTCGATGCCGGCGGCCAATGCCGTCAAACCGTTGAGGCTGGGCTTTCTCGGCGTCGGATGGATCGGCCGGCACCGGATGAAGGCAATCCTCGACAGCGGCCTGGCGCAAGCCGCCGCCGTCGCCGATCCCTCGCCGGAGATGGCGGCGGAGGCCAAGGCGCTTGCTCCTGACGCGAGGATTGCAACCGATCTGGACGATCTGCTCGGCGACGGGCTTGACGGCATCGTCATCGCGACGCCAAGCGCAAGCCACGCCGAGCAGTCGATCCGCGCGCTCCAGGCCGGTCTCGCGGTCTTCTGCCAAAAGCCGCTTGGCCGGTCGGAATCCGAAGTGCAGGCCGTTGTCGACGCTGCAAGAGCGGCTGACAGATTGCTTGGCGTCGACCTTTCTTATCGCCATACGCGCGGCATGCAGCAGATCCGAGACCTCATCCACTCCAATGCTCTTGGCAAGGTATTCGCGGCGGATCTGACCTTCCATAATGCCTACGGCCCCGACAAACCCTGGTTCTACGACAAGAACCAGTCCGGCGGTGGCTGCCTCATCGATCTCGGAGTCCATCTTATCGATTTGGCTCTATGGTCTCTCGGCTTTCCGTCCGTCGTCGCCGTCACCAGCGAGCTAAGGGCGGGTGGCGACAGACTTGCAAGTGGCACTCAGGTCGAGGATTTCGCCGCCGCGACGCTCACGCTTTCCGGTGGTGAAGTCATTCGCTTGACATGTTCCTGGCGGCTTCAGGCCGGCTGCGACGCCGTGATCGGCGCCGATTTCTACGGAACCGAGGGAGGTGCCTCGTTCAGAAATGTCGACGGGTCTTTCTACGATTTCACTGCCACAAGGCTGTCTGGTACATCCCGTCAGGCCCTGGCCCTGCCGCCGGATGAATGGGGTGGGCGGGCCGCTGTGGACTGGGCAAGAAAGCTCGCGCAAGGCCAGCGCTTCGATGCCGCCTGCGAAGAATTCGTCGCAGTCGCGGCGGCGATCGACGGCATCTATTGTGTGGGTAAACGTTAGTGCGGCAGCAGCCTATTCCTTGCTGGTCGCCTTAATTCGATCAAGCACTGCAACTGGCGCGACGTCCCTTTTCAACTCATCAACTTCGGCATCCGCTTCGGTCGCAACCTCGAGCTTTCTTGCGATTGCCTCGACCATAGAGATCAGACGGGTTGTTTCATGTTCATTCAACAAGCTCACCTGGAGATCGAGATCTGCACGGATGTCGTTCTCGGCTGCCATTCGGTTTTGGTTGATCAGGACAAACGTCGAAAGGAAAATAGCTTCGACTGATGCCTCCATCGCCAGGATAACCAATGACGGATCCCAAGGCACGATCGCTGGGATCCAGGCGAGATTTATGGCAATCCAGACGCTGTAGAAAACAAGGTGAATGTAAACGAAAAGCATCGATCCCGCGAAGCGGCTGATCAATTCAGCAGCACGCTCTTGCCGGGACGCTGCTCGCTTGTTCTCGCGGCGGCGCTGCATGATCGCGTCGATGTTCTTCGCTAACGCTGGCGTGAGGCCTTCGGCGGCCTGGGTGGTCGGGCTGGTACCGCGTTCGTTTCGCATCTCCGAGACCATGCATCATCAGAGCAACTTCCCAGCCGCCCTGATGCTTGAAGCGGGTGAGCGTTATGTCTTGATCAAGCGCGGAGGTCAGTTCCGGTTTAAATTCGGAAAACCCTGGTGCGATTGGCTTGAACCGTCACCGAACTTTGGCCGCCTTAACGGGTTCCGCGCGACGGAGTTGCGGCCAAAGATCGGTTGGCGGCACCTGGCTGCCGACGAGCTTTTCGCCTTTAGAGCCTTTGCATCTCTGACCCGTGGCAGCCGTCCGGTGCTTTGCGCAGATGAACGTCGAGGGATCATGGGCGAACCGACGCGCTCTGTAGTGCCTTTTCAATTGAAGCCTTAACCGCCGCTCACTCGATGAAGCCGAAATTCAGGTTTTGGTCGGTCGCTCGTCATCTCCGAACGTGGAAGACGATCTGCTTCAGTTCGAGAAGCGTTCTTGCGGTAGATGCGCCAATCGGCCGTCTCCCGCACCAGGTCATAGTGGCGGGCGATATAATGCGCATAAATGTCCCGCATGCCGTTTCCCGTCCAGATCTCGATCGGCCACTTCGGGTCGAGAATCAGGTCCACGTCGGCGAACATCTCTTCTGCGGCTGGATGATAGTCAGGCCCGAGCGTCCTTCCCCAATGGTACCAGACGCTGTCGCCGGCCGGCGGCGTGCGATCCAGGCCGGCGGAAAACGGATTTACGAAGTCTAGGACGGCGACGCGCTCAGACCCGGCATTCAATTGGGAAAGGGCTGCGGATGCGTCGGCAAGTGTGCGGTTGTAGTCCCGAAAATATTCGTATTGGCCGGCGCTCCACATCTGCACCAGCCGAATCTCGGAAAAGGCGGGCAGCCGAATGGCTTCGCCTCGTTCGCCGGCCGTATAATAGGCATGAATGGCGAGCGACACTGCATTGGTGACCGCGGCCGGTATTAGCAGGAACGCTGACAGCAGCGGCAGGGCGATGCGGGCTCTTGCATACCGGCAGCGAAGCTCTGTCCGAAAGAGACTCTCCGACAACACGGCGGCGCTTGCGCCGAGCGTCAGGATCCCAAAGAATTGGAAGTTCTGCTCGATCAGGAGGATTCCGGTGGCGATGCTGAAGCCAACGAAGAGCAGATGCCGATAGCTTGGCGTCAGGATGAAAAGGATGATGGCGACAGCCAGGTAAGCAAGAAGGTCGGCGAGATTAGTTCGCACCACGTGACCGAGAGCCGTCATCGTCGGGAGGCCGCCGCTATTCTTCCCCGCAAGACTAATGTCGAGGAGGTACTTGACCCCGCCACCCCAGACCAATTCGATCACCAGGATGCTGGCAGCGACGAGCCCAAACGCGAGCGTGACCCAGCCGATCTGGCGACGGTCGAAAAGCATGAACACCAGGAAAGCAAGGCCCACCACACCATAGGTGACCTTCGTATAAAGCATCACCAGAACGAGGAAGCTGGCGCATGCGGCGTCGGCCGATTTGCCGCTGGAGGCGCCCGGCAAGCGGCGCAGGTACATAACCAAAAGCAGGCCGAGAGATGCCCACCCGATCCGGTTGTAGAACATGGCAAAGCTGAGCTCTCCGATCCGCTCCCCTGGGTTGGCAGGCGCCGCGACCACCAGAAGCAGAAAGGTTGCCAGCGGCAGCCCGAACGCCCAATGCATCCGGCTGCCGACCACTTCTGCTGCAACGAGCGAAAGGAAGAGGATGAGCAGCGACATCCCCACTGGCATTGCGGCGCCCATGCTACCGGACAGGGCGTAGCCGAGAGCCGGGATATAGAAGGTGAGTGGCCCGAGAGATGTGTGGAAGTCGACATTCGGCAACTGCCCGGCCGCGATGCGATGTGCGCCATCCAGGAAAACGAAAAGGTCGTTGACGTATTTTGTCGTGGCCGTCCCGCCGGGCAGAGAGAGCAGGCCGGCAAGGAGCAATCCAATGCTGCAGACAGTGGCACGCCACCAGTTCAACTGAACGGCCGGTCGCAATGTATCTTTCTCCGGCATCGACGTCGATGCTTGCGTCACCGTGCCTCACTTTGCGCCTTGGCCTTGCGCCATTGATAGATCGTCCATTCGGGTGTCTTCCGCATCACATCGAAATTGGCCGAAAGGAACGGGCCATACAGTTCCTGCAGCGGCAGGCTGTTGATGCCGGTTTTGGGCACCATGACGATCTTGACGTCGGCAAAGAGCACCTCCGGCGGGATGTAGGCCTTTTCATTGATATTGCGGTTCCAGTGGAGCCACGCTGTGTCGCCGGTGGGCGGGGGAACGCCGAGTCCGGCAGAGAACGGGTTTGCGAAATCGAGGACGAAAATCCGTTCGGCTGGAATCGGCAAAGACTGAAGAAGCGCGCCGCCGCTGACAATGTTGTCGAGGTAGCGCCTGATGAAATCGGGCTCGCCGCCCGGCGGATCGACCTCCCGGACATCGTCGAATTGCGGCAGCCCGAGAGACTGCCCCGCTTTCTCGGCCGCGAGCGTCGTATGAAGGGCCAGGGCCGCGCTGTGGTGCACGATCGGGGGCAACAGGAACAAGACGACGAGCAGCGGCAGGGCGCCCGCAGGACGAGCCAAACGTCCCGCCGGCGCCGTGCCGCCCGGTCGAAACCAGGCCGCCTTCTGCGCCAGCACCGTTGCCCCGCAATAGAGCGTGATGATGCCCCAGCTGTGGGCGTTCTGATTGATGAGCGCCACACCGGCGCCTAAGCAAAACCCACAAAAGATGAGATCTCGCGGGCTGCGGCTTTGCCAGATGGCGAGCGAAGCGACGGCTGCGAATACGGTGAGATCGGACAGGTTCTCGCGCAGATTCTTCAGGATGCTGCCCATATCATGACCGCCGCTGACGCGCGCCGCCGCCCGCAGATCCTCAATGTGCTGGACAGTTCCGCGCCAGAAGAATTCGATAGCGACCATTGCCAGCCCTGTCAGCAGCAGGGCTGTCACGACCCAGCGGCGTTGCTGCCGATCCGGGAGAATGATCAAGAGCAGGCCGGTCCCGGCAAGCCCGTAGGTCGCCTTGGTGTAAAACGAGACAAGCAGAAGGAAGGCGGTTGCGAGAGCATCGGCGATATCGTTGCGCCTGTTCGGGGACTGCGGCGCCAGGTACATCACCAGCAACAGTCCCAGAGCGACCCAACCGATGCGGTTATAGAACATCGCAAAGGAAGGATACCAGATGGAACTGCCGAGATTGATCGGAGCCGCGAGAATGAGAACCAGGAATATGCCGAGTGCTGCAGCCAATGGAGGGCTCAAGCGCGACCCCAGGATACGGACCATCACAGGGGTGAAAGCGACGAGCACGATAGCCATCCCCAGTGGGATGGCAGCCCCGAAATTCCCTGACAGAAAGTATCCCGCAGCTGGAATGTAAAAGACGAGGGGCCCGAGCGCCGTGTGGAAATCGTGGTTCGGCACCTGACCAAAGTCGATGCGATGCGCACCATCGATGAAGATCAGCACGTCATTGATGAAGGCGGCGTTGATGGTTCTTCCCGGCAGTGCGAGCATAGCTGCACAGAGCAAGGCGATGACGATGATTGCGACGTCTGCAGAGAGCAGTCGCCGTGCCCAGGTTCTAGGTGGCCTATGGGCACCAGCTCCAGTTCCGGTGGCTGCGTAGGCCGCCCGATTTGAGTGTTCCGTCACAGCCGCAACCTCTTGAAGATGGACTCTGGGATTGACCGGATGACCGTCATGAGCGGACGCCAGATCCCTCTGACGTAGACGACGTCACTGCTGCTGCCCTCGGCAACAGCAAAGATCTTTCGCGCCACTTCCTGAGGTTCCGCGGTGAGAAACGGAGGGAGCTTCATCCCGTCGGTCATCCGCGTGCGAACAAAGCCGGGCTTCACGGTCACGACGCGCACGCCGGACCGGGACATCCTGTTCCTCAGCCCGGACAGAAAGGCGGTCAGGCCGGCTTTGGCGGCGCCATAGACATAGTTCGACGCGCGTCCGCGATCGCCGGCGACAGAGCTCGTTCCCACGATCGTGCCCGATCCGCGCGCCGCGAAGCGCTCAGCCAGAAGACCAAGAAGCAAAGCCGGACCCTCGAAATTCGTGCGCATGACCATGGCGGCATATTCGAGCTCCTGTTCAGCCCGAGACTGCTCACCGAGTTCGCCGACGACGCAGACCACCGTGTCGGGCAAGGGCGACACAGCGTTGAGGAAGGCGTTGAAGCGAGCTGTTTGGAGGATATCGAGTTCGTGAACCGTGACAGCTGCTCCAGTCCGTGCAGCGATGTCGTCGGCTTCACGTTGAACGGCTGCCAGCGTCCGCCCCGCCAAATGTATGGCCCAACCTGCCTCGGCATAGGCAATTGCCGTCGCCCGGCCAATATCCGAGGTCGCGCCGACCATGAGCAGTGTCTTGCCGAAGCCCTTCATATGCCGAGCCTTTTTGCCAAGCGGGAATTGAAACGACGATCGGCTTCAGTTGCTCTCCGCAGCTCTTTGAACGCATCAAGCCTGGGGTACCCGGCTTCGAATGTATGGCGGGACTGGCGCGCATCCTTGGCCAGATAGAGGCGTCCCCCTACCTTGACAACCAGCTCGTCGATTTCGCCGAGCAGCCGCAACACCTCTTGCGTGGCCGGGAGGTCGAGTGCGAGTGTATAGCCCGGAGCGGCAAAGGAGAGCAGGCCTGCACTGCCTCGCAGCTTTTTAAGAACGGCAAGAAATGAACCTTTGCCCGAATGCGCGAAACGGTCGAGGATGCTGGTGAGAACCGGCAGCGCCTCGGCGTCCGGTACCATGCATTGATGCTGGAGAAAGCCTCGTTTGCCGTAAAGTCTGTTCCATTGAAGGATGCGGTCGAGAGGAAAGAAGTATTCATCCCAATGGACCAACGAGGGCTTGGCCGCCTTGCGGATACCTGACCGGAAATAGAGCTCGTTGAAGGCGGTCACGCTCGCCTTGTTCAATAGCCAAGCCGGCATGTCGAACGGCAGGGAAAGCGACGCGTTGTTCGGCGAAGGGAAGAGATCTGCCTTTGGCATCGCGGCGACCTGATCCGGCGTCGCGTGCTCGCCGGCAAAAATCAATGAACGTCCGAGGGAAGCGCCTTTCGACAGGCAATCGATCCAGGCGACCGAATAGGTGGCGTCCTCCGATTGCCGCAGCGCCTCCAATGCTTTGCCGAGATTCTCCGCGACTGTCGTCTTCTGCGCGATCCAGCCCGTTTCGATCGGCCGCATAGGAAAGCTGACCTCGGCGATGATTCCTGTGAGACCCATCCCGCCGACCGTCGCTTCAAAAAGCTCCGCATTCTGCGTGCGGCTGCAGGTGAGGATCTCGCCGCCGGCGCCCACCAATTTGAGTTCGCTGACGTGATCGCCGAAACCGCCGTCGCGATGATGGTTCTTGCCGTGAACGTCCGATGCGACCATGCCGCCGATCGTGACGAACTTCGTGCCGGGGACCACCGGCGGGAAGTAGCCCCTCGGCACCAGCGAGCGCAGGACGTCGGATAGCATGATGCCGCCCTCCACGGTGAGGACACGATCGGTGGCATCGAACCTTTTCATCCGGTTCAATCCAGCACACATCAAGGTGGAATGCTCGCCGATCGCAGCATCACCGTAGGAGCGGCCGTTGCCGCGAGCGATCAGCCCCGCGCGCGATGCCACAATCCCGCCAAGCGCCTCCGGCGATCGGCAGTCCATTACCTCGCTCTCATGGCGCGGATAGCGTCCCCACCCCTCCATCGGTCCGTCACGCCTCCCCTGGTTTGAAGACGAATTTCCGGTCGAGAGTGTATTTGGAGATATAGCCGATCGCCAATCCGATCGCTCCACCGGTGTATTTGGCAAGTTCCGTCTTCCAGATTGTCCAGAAGGCAATTTCGAACCCCCAGAATATGAGCGTCGTCAGCACGCTGAACAGGCCGTACAGCACCACCTTCGACAGTTCCTCACCATGCGAGGTGTAGCGGTCGAAAAAGATCCATTTCTTGTCGAGAACATATTTCAAGGCGAAGCCCGCGGCGGTGCCGGCGAGGATCGATGGCATCAGGCTCGACCAGGGCGCTATTTGCAGAACGATTGCCTGCACTGCGAAATTGGCGATGGTAGAGAGCACCGCGAAGGCGACATAGCGGGCCGTGACGCTGCTAGAACTGCTTTGCTGCCGGAACTGCCGAACCATGTGGGCCACCTCACATCGCGGCCATGACGAATATGCTGGCTGCACCCAACGTGGCGAGACTGACTTTGTCCTTGATGGCAAAGACAACCGGATCATCGTGCATTTGCCCGCGATGGGCGAGCATGAGAATGCGCGCGATCCAGCACGCGAGTATCGGCCCCGCGAGCCATAGCATTCCCGGCCGGGCATAGATGTCCTGCGCGTTATCGCTTGCGGCGTAGAGGGCAAACAGCGTCAGCGCGTTCATCCCCGCTCCCGCGGCCAAGGCACCCACCATGCCGATGTCGGCCTTCCGGTAGTCCCGGCCCTTCGAGTCCGGCAGGCGCGCGGTGCGACGTCCGATAAGCTCTGTGTATCGCTTGACCAGCGCAAGCGAGAGGAACCAGCTCATCATGAAGGCCAGCAGCCAAGGCGATGGCCAGACCGAGAGCGCGGCGGCCCCTCCGATCACTCGCGTCGTGTAAAGAGACGCGAGTGCCACAACGTCGAGGATCATCTTGCGCTTGAAAAAGAATGAATAGGCGGTGGTCAAGGCGAAATACCCCGCCAACACAAGCACGAATCCTGGCGTCACCATGACGGCGACGGCAAGCGACAGGAGAAGGAGGATTGGGATTACGACAATAGCGTCCGAGAGCGGAATCTCCCCGCAAGCGAGAGGCCTGCGGCATTTTGTGCGATGGCCGCGGTCGTCCTGGAGATCCACCAGATCATTGAGGACATAGACGCCGGAAGCACAGAGTGAGAATGCGAGGAACGCCAGGCCGGCGCTGACTATGCTGTGGACGTCGAACAGCTGGTTTATCAGAAGCGGGACAAAGACCAGGCCGTTCTTGACGTACTGATGCACACGCAGCAGCCGCGCCCAGGTCCGCCAGGTCGCTTTGTCGTGCGAGAGATATTGGACGTTGGCGCACTGTCGTGTGAGCTTTTGCGCGACTGCGTGGGATGTTCGTATGGCGTAGGATTTGGCGGCATGACGCCAAACAGGAAGGTCCGCCGCATCATTGCCGATATAGTCGAACCCGCCTTCGCCGAACGCCGCAACAAGTTTTTCCGCTTTGACATCGGCAGCGCAGTTCGATGTTTCGCTGGTCGCAAACCAACCGGTGAAGAGGCCGAGATGTTCGGCGACCGCGGAAACAAGACGCTCATGGCTCGCCGACGCAAGATAGATTGGCCGTCCCTCCTCCCTTGCTGTGCGGATCACCTTCAACACTTCCTCGTCATAAGGAAGGATAGCTGGATCGAAGTCCACGGGCTGGGAAAGGCGGTGCTTCAGACGGGCTTTCCCGCCGCACAGGGCGCTGACGAGATCCACAGCCGAGTAAGGCCGGTGGCTGAGCTCGGAAAAGGCGGTTTCGATCAGAAGATCCGACCGCACCAGGGTGCCGTCCAGATCGACCACCAATGGGCAAGGCGGCCGAGCCGTCTCAAGATTTTCGCAACCGACCGCCGACAGCGACGCAGGCGTTGGCTTAAGCCGCTCGTCCTGCTGGGGCACCGGCGAAAAATCGCTTCGCAGCAGGAACTCATGATGCAGCTCGTTCAAAGGAATTCCCCTGTGCTGGAGACCTCAGGAGCTCGCCGAACCATCGCCAAAGCGGTTAGTTCCATCATCAACACGCGAGCGCTCCGGCTTTCGTTATTGATGCCCCTAAGGATTGCTTTTGTCGGAGATGATGTCGGCGTCTCCCGGAAAACTGGTATCGCGGCACGGCGAGATAACGGCCCGACCGCCCCGTCTATCAGACATGACCACAGGACGTGTTTGTCGAACGAAGCGCGAACGGCCGGAACAAAACCGAAGACGTGACGGTTCGATGGTTCAAAGAATCAGGTAAAGGGACAAGAAATGTGATGAATTTAGCTTTGCTTCTGGGCGCGATGACGCTGACGTGCTGGATGCTGGGAGGAGCTGTTGCGGTGCTGGGCACTGCCGAGCATTGCCGTCATCACCGGCAAGAGATGACGGAATTCATTTCGCTGGGTCTCAACCTCCTCGGGCTCGCATGCGCGATCGCGATGGCGGCCGTTGTCTTAGCGGCATAATCTGTTTGGCTGCGGTTAGCGCTCTCGACGCCAGCATCGGCTTTAGGAGAAGCTCGGATCCGTTGCCGTGACGCCCCCATGCTCGTGTGTCACAACCGCCGCATTGGAAGGCTGGGTGCTCCTCGCCCACTGAGGAAGCAAGCTGAGGAACTTCTCACTCTGCTGGAACAATGCCCGAAGATCGCGGTTCGGCGCTCACGAACATTCCAAGTCAGGGAGGCCTCAATGGCTGACGAATTTTCCGCACCGGAAGGAGAACGCAGCCGGCCTGCGAGCGCCTCTCCGACCACTGAGCTGAAAGACAAGATCAGCGACGATATCCGTTCAACCCAGCAGCTGGTGAAGGAGACATCCGCAACCGGCCTGGAAAAGGCAAAGGAAGCAGTTTCCGAGCAGGCGCACTTTGCCGCTCGCCAGATGAGCGGCGTTGCAATGGCACTCGAGAAGGTCGGGGCGGAACTGGAGCGCTCGGACCAACGGCACGTTGGCCGCTACGCTCGGCAGCTCGGCCGCAGCGTTGCCAGTGCGGCAAGGCGGGTAGAGGGCAAGAACCTCGACGAGATGGCTGTGCTGGCTGAGGATTTCGGCCGCAGGCAACCGATTGCATTTCTGGGAATCGCGGCCCTTGCCGGGTTGACCGCAAGCCGCTTTCTGACCGCCTCCGCCAAACGCGCCGACAGAGTTCGGACGCTTGCTCCACCAGCTCAAGTATTCGCTTCGGGAAGCAAGGATGATCAAAATGGCTAAGACATCAGAAAACACACCATTGGCCGAATTGATCGGCGGTCTTTTGAATGACGTTGCTGGTCTTCTGCGCAAGGAGATCGACCTCGCCAAAACCGAAGCATCGGAGAAGCTGTCGGCTGCTTTGAGCGGCGTCGAAATCCTGCTCATAGGAACGATCCTGGCGATCGGAGCGATTGGCGTGCTGTTGAGCGCGGTCGTCAGTGGCGTCGCGGCGCTGTTCGTGGCGCAAGGGTTCGCTGAGCCTACGGCCAGTGCGCTCGCTTCAATTATCGTCAGCGTGGTGATCGGTCTCATTGCTTGGATCATGATCAGGCGAGGCCTTGCCAGCTTCCGTCGCAGCAATCTGACGCTTGCGCGCACCACCACGTCGCTTCGTCGAGACGTGCAAATCGTGAAGGACAAACTCTGATGGAAACGTCTTCAGACAAAACGTCGCTAGAGCTTCAGCGAGAAATCGATCAAGATCGCCAGCGCCTTGGGGAACGGATCAACGAGATCCAGGAGCGAATGTCGCCTGGCCAACTGGTGGACGAGGTTATTGCTTACGCCAAAAATAGCGGCGGCAGCGAGTTCGTCGGGAACCTCGGCCGAGCGCTAAAGGAAAATCCGCTTCCCGTGGCGCTAATGGGCGTTAGTCTCGCCTGGCTGATGGCCAAAGGCAACCCTGCATCAGCGATGGGATCAACGACGACCGTCGAGCCCGAATATGACCTCTATCCCGTTCAGGGGCCTGTGCGCCGCCTTGGGCCGCCCACCTCCGTCGACGGCGTCCGCTACAGTCATTTTTCCGATAGCACCGGCAGAACGCTGAAGGCCCTGACCGACGAAACCGGCCGCCGGGCGGGTCATTTTGTCGATGAAAGCGGCAAGACCTATCGCGGTTTCGTCGATGCCAGCGGCAAGCGGGTCGACCAGATTGTCGATGAGACGGGAGCATTGCTGGACGCTGCGTCCGGTTGGGCCGCGGAAAAGTGGGAGCAAGCAAAGAGCGCTGTGCAAGGCGCGTCCGACCGCGCAACGGGGACGGCCAATGTACTCGCCGACCAGACCTCTTCGGCTGTAACGAACCTGCATGAGCAGACAAACAAGCTCAATGCAATGATCCTCCACCAGTTCCGCGATCAACCGCTGGTCGGCGGCGCGTTAGCCTTTGCAGTCGGAGCCGCGATCGGCGCAGCGCTTCCGAGCACCGAAATTGAAGATGAACTGGCTGGCGAAGCGTCGGATGCGACAAAGGAGGCGATAAGCGCAGAGACCTCTGAACTTGTCGACCAAGGCACCGCTATCGCTTCAAACGCCTACCAGCACGTGGTCGCGGTTGCATCGGACGCGCACGACGAGATCAAAGATCGCCTTTCTGAAGAGGTCGAGGCCTTACGGAAGCCAGGAACCCAGGATCCCACGATGCCGGGCTGACCGGGAACCGGACCTTGGCTGGAGTTCGATCGGGGCATTGGCAGCCGGGCTAATCGAGCTGTTCGCCAAGGAAACGCTTCCGATCCCGGATGAAAGGGACATAGGTGCAACACTCAGGCCGTCCCTAATGGTGGATCCCAACAACCGTCTTTACCAGAAGAGCGGCGATCGCCGGTTTGCACGAGGCGAGGCCTCTTCGATTGTCAAAACACAAGCATACCAAGGGTGCTTAAACCCATGGTCATCGCCGTGAAGGCGCTGATGTACACCATCCAGCGGGGAGCTTTGAGATCTCCCATAATGGCGGGGTTCCTCGCCATCAAGACCATAAGGATGATGATCGGCGTTGCCAGGACGCCGTTAATCACCGCACTCCAGAACAAGGCGCGGATCGGATCAAGTCCCAGCATCGTGACTGCAACACTTCCAAGCGTTGCGATCACAATCGTGGCATAGAAAGCCTTCGCGTCCTTGAGCTTCTTGTCGAGGCCTTCGGGCCATCCGAAGCATTCTGCAACGGCGTAAGCCGCTGAACCCGCCAGAACCGGGACCGCGAGCAGCCCCGTGCCGATGATCCCAGCCGCAAAAATCGCGAAGGCGAAATCCCCTGCGACCGGTTTGAGTGCCTCGGCTGCCTGTGCGGAGGTCTCGATGTTGGTGTCGCCATTGACGTGCAACGTCGCGCCGGCCGCAATGATGATGCAGAGAGCGACGATATTCGAGAAGCCCATCCCCACCATAGTGTCCATTCGGATTCGACCGAGCTCGGGTCCTGCCGCTTCCGGGTTCCGTCGCAGCCGGGCAAGCTTCCTGTTCCTCAATTCCTCGACCTCCTCGCCGGCCTGCCAGAAGAAAAGGTATGGGCTAATCGTAGTGCCGAGGATCGCGACGATCGCGGTGAACTGGTCGCCATTCAACTCAAATTTGGGCATCACGAGTCCGCCGAGCGCCTCGCCCCACGGCACCCCCGCAACGAGAACCACGGCAACGTAGGCAAATAGGGAAAGCGTCAACCACTTCAGGACATTAACGTAAGCGGGATAAGGTACGAAAACCTGGATCGTGGTGCAAAGGATGCCAAACAGCATGGCGTAGACAACCTCCGGCCCCCCGATCAGGAGTTGGAGCGCTGCCCCCATTGCTGCAAGGTCGGCGCCGATGTTGATGAAGTTCGCGATGAACAATAAGACCATCGCGCCGTAGGCGAACGAGCGGTGGTAATGGAGCTTGAGGTTCTTTGCGAGCCCCTTTCCTGACACAGCCCCGATGCCTGCGCTCAATCCCTGGACCGCCGTCATCAGCGGATAGCTGAACAGCATGGTCCAGCCGAGAGTAAATCCGAACTGGGCGCCCACCTGACTGTAAGTGGCAATGCCGCTCGGATCGTCGTCAGCGGCACCTGTGACCAGTCCTGGACCCAGTGCCCTCAGAAGGCTGGCGTTTTGCTTAGGGGACCTATTTTCGACGGACGATACCATGACAGAACCTGCGAACATCTGGCAATGAATGCCGGGAACTCGCGCTTGTTCCAAAGCGGCGCTTCCGACATCGGGCCTTTCGGTCGATGGCACTGCTTTGCGTCACGCTCGCATACGCACCGAAGTTGCAAAACGTCCACCTTTCCGCGCATCAGGGATTGAGTTCGCAACCGTACGAACACACGCGAAGGGGATCCGTCGAAAAGCGAATCATGATCATCTATAGCGATCTGCTATCGTCGGGAGTGGGCGTTATGGGTGCAGCGAGTTTATTGCCGGGCTGCTTCTACTGGGCAAAATCGCCGAGGTTTTTCGACGGGAAGATCACCGTGGTTCGGGTCTCCACCGTTTTCGGCGCAGAACCTGACTACTGGACACTGGCACTCCTCGGCACGGATCAGCACGCCATGCCTCGCGATTTCGAAATCATCGCTCCTGCGGAAATGCCGGAAGACTACGTCCTCCAAAACGGAGCCGAATAATGCCCAGCGCTTGGTCGGTCGCGCTCAGACTGCGCTCACCCAGCCGCTCGCATCGGACGACTATCTCGGATGCCGCAACCCGGCAGGCCTTGATCACATCCTCGCCGGCCCCGGCATAAACAACGATGAGGAGGACGATATGAAGTTCGGTTCCGACAACGCCGGCCATGAAGAGCGTTGCGCCCAAGGCCACAGTTCAGCCTCGACCATCGCGACGATCGAAGCGGCCCTCTCCGCTGATCACGACATCGACAGCAGCGCCATCCAAATCAGGATGCTGGGCCCTGTGGTTCTGCTTGAAGGCTATATTACAAGCGCCGCCGACCGCGGAAGAACTATTTCGATTGCGGCGATGATCGTTGGCCAGGAAAACGTCCAGGACCGGATGCTGAGCCGCTTCCCGACGCAGTAGTCTTTAAGATCAAGGTCTTTTGGGTTGCTCTCTGCAACGGGGCCTAAATGGAATTTCACTTTCGCTGTAGGGCAGTGGCATGGCAGCGAGACCCTCGCCCCCCTCCGATGCTCGGCCCATGGCTTAGCAGGTTGAAGGGCCAGCAATCGCTCAGCATCAAATCCGATATACGCGAGCGGCGTTATGATGAAAAAGGGCAAGCTGCTCGTCGCCGGTATAGTTCGCCGTGATCACCTTGAAAGCGTCCATGATCTTGTCGTAGCTTCCGAACAGCTTGTCGACCGGGAAGTTCGAGGCGAACATGCACCTCTCGATGCCGAATGCCGCAATCGTCTCCTCGACATAGGGCCTGATGCTTTCGACCGTCCAGGTCCAGTCGCCCATTCCGAGACCTTAGATTTTGCAGGCGACATTGGGCGCTTGCGCAGCCAGCGGCGGCTATCGAAGATCTTCGCCGATTGGCTGATGTCGCAAGCTCTTTGGCAATAGCTTCGTTCTCCCTGCAAAGCTGGGTATTGAAACCGCCTGCATCATCAACAACGCGTCCAAGATGACAGAGGGACCTGTTTGTTACCTCATCTTGAGGACCGATCGCTGCGGGCTGAAGCTCCAGGCCTAGTCTACATCAATCGGTCAGGATGTCCGATTTGAACCGAGGCTACCCGCGTCGAGCTGGTATCGCTGACGACGGCGTGCCATGGTTTTCCCCCTTAACCTGCATCCAATGCAAATTCATCTACAACCTCCACTTCGAGCTAAATTCGACTGCGGTGTTCTGAAGCTCGCTGGAATTTTGCCCCTCGAGAACAGGGCTCTTGCTTACAAAAACGAACCGGGATCAAAATCACACGGAATTTCACGGCTCCAATTTCGCAAAGCAGTTAAACTTGACGCGATGTGACGTGGTCGGCTCGAAAACTTTCATCCCGCAGCGGCCTCGGCGGGTTTAATAGTCCAAGCGGCGCGGTGTGAGGACCGGGGGAAACGCGAAGCGTTAATCTCGCGCAACGCTGGAACAGCGAAGCCATTGAATCTTGTGAACAAATCGGTTGCGCGGCAGACGGATTTGAACTAAGTTGGCGGCGAGGCAGTACGCGCTGCCCCGGGGCTTCGTAACCCCTACAAGCGGTTGGTGCCGGCCGATTCGGCACCACACTCCTTGACCTTCGGTCGAGGAGCCTGTGGCGTATGTCCAGGTTCCTCGGAACTAAAGGCCACAGGGCCGTCTTGTACGGTTACGAACTCCCCGATCAGTGGGTTGAGCGAGTTTTCAGCGGGGGCGCACCGCGTGAAACTCTCCACACGGGGTATTCACCATGAAGCGCTATTCAGCAGCCCAGGTCCGATCTTCGAGGCCTTCGCGAACCGAACAGCCGAATGTTGCAGTCGAGTCGGTGCATCCAGTCGATCGACATGTCGGACAGCAGATCCGTATGCGCCGAATGCAGTCGAATGTGTCGCTAGGGGATCTCGGCGCCGGCATTGGGGTCAGCTTGCAGCAGGTGCAAAAATATGAAAGCGGCAAGAACCGCGTCAGCGCTTCGATGCTCTACGAGCTTGCCAATTGCCTCAAGATCCCTGTTTCGAGGTTTTTCGAGGGTCTTCCAGATCCCGAAACCACTGAGGAGCAGCAATTCACAACAGAGATCGATGAGAAGATTGCCTACATTTCCACCGCGCAGGGACGGCGTCTGATAGAAGACGTTTTGCTCCTCTCCCCGCGAGTGCGCAGTCGCGTCGTTGCCCTCGTCAGCTCGCTTGTCGACGAAGAGATGGAAGAACAGAAGTAAGCATCCGTTGGAGACCGCAGCTCAGGCGGCTTGAGCGTTCTGATCTCGCCGAAATTCGGCGGGTGCGCTAATGATCTTTTGGCACTCCCATGCAATGCCATCGGTTCTCTGACGGGAATGTTGATCCTTGAACGTATCGACCGAAACTACCTGCGTGACCAGCGGCGCGCCTGTCGTAGCACGTGCGGTGCGGGCGTGCCCCGATGGCGTAGCATGCCCACTATCTTCTTTGCTCGCCTGCCGGGGCCAGTTCCCTTCGATCCACTATGCGATCTTTGGCCCGGAACGTGAACACCATAGCAACAAGCGGGCGCTGAGCTCGAAAGTTCACGCTGTGCCAGCGACACAGGGACTGTCCAATCGGCCGAAACGGCTGTGGTGAGACAGCTAGACCGATCTCGGCTCATCCAGCTCACGATGTCGATCGCCGAGGAGACGCGTGATGCGCGGGAGCGCCTAATTCTATTGGGTCGATTTTCGCGCACCGTACAGGCGTTATATCTTTCTTGTGAAGTCCGGAGAGGAGTCAGAGGTCGACGCTGTTCGCGCCCCCTTTGGCTGATCATCGGAGCTGCCGCAATAGGCTTTTCGCACGGGCATAGTCCCCTTGGGATTGCCGCATCCGTGAGGGGTCAAGAGTAATGGACTGGAACACCTCGTCGACCTTCACGCCCGTCGGGCTTGCCCTGCGCGGCCGACCAGCCCACAAGGTGGTGTGCACGCTCGGCGACGCAGCGCATATCCTGATTAAGAACTGGCCTTCCGATGACGGCGAGGAATACGTCAGCGCAGTGAAGGCCTGCGTCGATGCTATCAGCGGCCAGATTGCTCCGGAGCAATTTCGCCAAATTTTTTTGCGTGCGGCCAATGAGGCAGGTATCGCCGCGCTAACCGTCGTTCACCCATGACAACTCCTGTGGAACTGCTGAGCCATCATACTCAACTCTGCCTTCGAACATCGGCGGGCTGTTCTTATGCCCGTTTGCCGCTGGCTTGAGAATCAGTGGTCCGACAATCGCGGCGCCATAAGCTCGCGCGCTCCCCGGCGTCGGCTTGGCGGCTCGTGCTGACATTAGCTAAGGCTGTGCTGGCTTGCTCGCCTTGAACGACTACGAGCCGCCGACAAATCGGGTTAGATTCTCCATCTGGTTCAGGAGAAGGTGGGCACCGGGCCTGATTGGACGTCCCTGCATGCGCGCCACATTGGTCTCTCCAGTTAGAGCGCCTTTTGCAATTCCGGCAGTAGCTCGAAGAGATCGGCGACGAGGCCGTAGTCGGCGACCTGGAAGATCGGCGCCTCCTCGTCCTTGTTGATGGCGACGATCACTTTCGAATCCTTCATGCCGGCCAGATGCTGGATGGCGCCCGAGATGCCGGCGGCGATATAGAGATCAGGGGCGACCACCTTGCCGGTCTGGCCGACCTGCCAGTCGTTCGGGGCATAACCGGCATCGACGGCCGCACGGCTGGCGCCGACGGCGGCACCGAGCTTGTCGGCAACCGGCAGGATGACTTCCTTGAACTTCTCCGCCGAGCCGAGCGCCCGGCCGCCTGAGATGATGATCTTCGCGGACGTCAGTTCCGGACGTTCCGAGGCCGACAGCGCATCGGAGACGAACCGCGACAGACCCGGATCGGAGATGGCCGGGATCGCCTCGACGGCGGCGGAGCCGCCTTCCGCCACCGAAGCAAACGAGGCGGTGCGCACGGTGATCACCTGCTTCGCATCGCTTGCCTGCACCGTCTGGATGGCGTTGCCGGCATAGATCGGCCGCTTGAAGGTATCAGGGGAGACGACCTCGATGATCTCGGAGATCTGGGCGACGTCGAGCAGGGCGGCGACGCGCGGCAGCACCGTCTTGCCGACCGAGGTGGCGGCAGACAGGATCGTGTCATAGGAGCCGGCGAGCGAGACGATCAGGTCGGCCAGCGGCTCGGCCAGATTGTTGGCCAGCGCATCGCTTTCGGCCAGCAGCACCTTGGCCACGCCGGAAAGCTTGGCGGCCTGATCGGCGGCAGCCCTGGCGGCCTTGCCGGCGACCAGCACATGCACGTCGCCGCCGATCTGGGAGGCTGCCGTCAGCGCCTTGGCGGTCTGGTCGGAGAGATGATTGCCGTCATGGTCGGCCAGAAGAAGAATGGTCATGATAGTTGCTCCTGTTCCCGCCCGATTACAGCACGCCGGCTTCGTTCTTCAGCCTGTCGACCAGCTCGGCGACGCTCTTGACCTTGACGCCCGCCTTGCGGCCACTCGGCTCCTCGGTCTTCAGCACCTTCAGCCGCGGCGTCGTGGAGACGCCGAAATCAGCCGGGCTCTTCTTGTCGAGCGGCTTCTTCTTCGCCTTCATGATGTTCGGCAGCGAGGCGTAACGCGGCTCGTTCAGCCGCAGGTCGGTAGTGACGACCGCCGGCAGCTTGATCTCGATCGTCTGCAGGCCGCCATCGACCTCGCGGGTCACCGTCGCCTTGCCGTCACCGATCTCGATCTTCGAGGCGAAGGTCGCTTGGGCCGAACCGAGCAGGGCCGCCAGCATCTGGCCGGTCTGGTTGGAATCGTCGTCGATCGCCTGCTTGCCGGTGATGATCAGGCCTGGCTTTTCAGCGTCGGCGACCGCCTTGAGGATCTTGGCGACGGCGAGCGGCTCGACCTGATCGTCGGTCTCGACCAGGATCGCCCGGTCGGCGCCCATGGCGAGCGCGGTCCTCAACGTCTCCTCGGCCTTGGCCGGGCCGATCGACACGACCACCACTTCCTCGGCCTTGCCGGCCTCCTTCAGCCGCAGCGCCTCTTCCACCGAGATCTCGTCGAACGGGTTCATCGACATCTTCACATTGGCAAGCTCGACACCCGTGCCATCCGGCTTCACCCGGATCTTCACGTTGTAATCGACAACCCGTTTGACTGGGACGAGAATCTTCATGGGTTATCTCCATTCATGCCAATGTGTTAGCTGCCTCGACTGAGTTATCTGCTGCCCTGCGGCGGAGGTATTGCGCTAGACATCTCAAGTCGATATTCAACACGCATTCGCCGAGCTAGGTCTTCGATGACCGATCAAACGGAAGCGTGCCATTGTGCTCACCCAACTTGGGCGATCTCCTGTGGGAGGTAAGCGCAGTTCCGGAGAAGATGATTGGTGTCCGGATGCCTGCAATTCCGTCATTTACGATCGACATTCCTCGATGCGCGACTTGCGGATCCGCGAAAACGTCTTCCACAGTGTTGATCGGTCCCGCGGGAACGCCCACGCGCGCCAGGTCGGCTAGCAGATCCGACCGCTTGAAAAGCATCGTCTGCACTTCCATCAACGCCGTCAGTTCCTCTCGATAGCGCACTCTGTCAGCGTTCGTCTTGAAACGGACGTCGTCTGCCACAGTGGATAGCCGGAGGATTTCGCATAGCCGTGCAAACTGTGCGTCGTTGCCGCATGCGATAATGATGTTGCCGTCAGATACCGGAAATACTTGATATGGCGCGATGTTGGGATGCGCATTGCCAAGCCTCGTCGGCGTCTTTCCGGAGGCTAGGAAATTCATCGCCTGATTAGCCAGCACGCCCACCGCGCTGTCCAGCAGGGCCATATCGATATGCTGTCCCTCACCTGTCGTATTTCTGAGGATCAGCGCGGCCTGGATTGCGATGACTGAATAGAGTCCCGTGAAAATATCGGCGAACGCCACGCCGATTTTCTGGGGCTCCCGATCAGGCTCACCGGTCAAATCCATGATGCCCGCCATTCCCTGGACGATGAAATCATATCCTGCACGTCCGGCATATGGGCCGGTTTGGCCAAAGCCGGTAATCGAGCAGTAGATTAGCTTCGGATTGATCGCTTTCAGGCTCTCGTAGTCGAGGCCGAACTTCTTCAGCCCGCCGACCTTGAAGTTCTCGATGACGACGTCCGCGTTCGCGATCAGCGCGCGAAGTTTCTCGACGTCTTCCGCCGCGTTGAAATCTGCCGTGATGCTCAGTTTTCCGCGATTGCAGCTATGGAAGTAGGCTGCTGCGACATCATCGCCATCGGTGATGAAGGGAGGCCCCCAGCGGCGCGTATCGTCTCCCTCCGGGCTTTCCACCTTGATGACAGTTGCTCCGAGATCGGCAAGTGTCTGTCCGGCCCACGGACCGGCCAGGATACGCGCCAGTTCCACGACTCGAACGCCTTCAAGCGGAAATTGCATGGGTAACTCCCCGTTCATTGCCTAGCTCGCCGATCCGCCTCACATATTCGGATAGACCGGCCCCTCGCCGCCCTGCGGCGGCACCCAGTTGATGTTCTGGTTGGGGTCTTTGATGTCGCAGGTCTTGCAGTGCACGCAGTTCTGGGCGTTGATGACGAAGATCTTGTCGCCGTCCTTCTCCACCCATTCATAGACGCCGGCCGGACAGTAGCGCGTCGACGGGCCGGCATAGATGCCGAGTTCGGAGGCCTTCTGCAGGCTCATGTCCGTGACCTGCAGATGCACCGGCTGGTCCTCCTCGTGATTGGTGTTCGACAGGAACACCGAGGACAGACGGTCGAAGGTCAGGACGCCATCCGGCTTCGGATAGGCGATCGGCTTGTGCTGGGAGGCCGGCTCCAGGCTTTCAGCATCGGTCTTGCCGTGACCAAGCGTGCCGAAGAGCGAAAGGCCGAAGAGCTGGTTCGTCCACATGTCGAGACCGCCGAGCGCCACGCCGATCGCCGTGCCGAACCTCGACCACAGCGGCTTGACGTTCCGGACACGCTTCAGATCCTTGCCGATGTCGGTCGCCCGCCATTCGTTCTCGATCTCGACAACCTCGTCATGGCTGCGGCCCGATGCAATCGCCGCCGCCAGCTTCTCGGCCGCCAGCATTCCCGACAGCACCGCATTGTGGCTGCCCTTGATGCGCGGCACGTTGACGAGACCGGCCGAACAGCCGATCAGCGCGCCGCCGGGGAAGGTAAGCTTCGGCACCGACTGGTAGCCGCCCTCGGTGATGGCCCGCGCCCCATAGGAGAGCCGTTTGCCGCCCTCGAAGGTGCCTCGAATGGCAGGATGCGTCTTGAAGCGCTGGAATTCCTCGAAGGGGTAGAGATAGGGGTTCTTATAATTGAGGTGGACGACGAAGCCGACCGCCACCAGATTGTCTTCGAGATGATAGAGGAAGGAGCCGCCGCCAGTCTTCATGCCGAGCGGCCAGCCGAAGGAATGCTGCACCAGGCCTTGCCTGTGGTTCTCGGGCTTGACCTGCCAGAGCTCCTTGATGCCGATGCCGAATTTCTGCGGCTCGCGATCCTTCTGCAGATCGAACTTGGCGATCAGCTGCTTGGCGAGCGAGCCGCGCACGCCTTCGCCGATCAGCGTATATTTGCCGCGCAGCTCCATGCCGCGGGTATAGTTCGGTCCCGGCTCGCCGTTCTTCTCGATGCCCATGTCGCCGGGGGCGACACCGATCACCGCCCCCTTGTCGTCATAGAGCACTTCGGCGGCGGCAAAGCCCGGATAGATCTCGACGCCGAGTTCCTCCGCCTTGCCCGCCAGCCAGCGACAGACATTGCCAAGCGAGACGATGTAGTTGCCGTGGTTGTTCATCAGTGGCGGCATCATGACATTCGGCAGACGGATCGAGCCGGCGGGACCGAGCAACAGAAACTGGTCGTCGGTCACCTCGGTCTTGAACGGATGATCGGCATCCTCGCGCCAGCCGGGCAGCAGCCTGTCGATGCCGATCGGATCGACCACGGCGCCGGAGAGGATATGGGCGCCGACCTCGGCGCCCTTCTCCAGGACGACGACCGAAAGCTCCGGATTGACCTGCTTCAGCCGGATCGCCGCGGCAAGACCGGCCGGACCGGCGCCGACGATCACCACGTCGAATTCCATGCTCTCGCGACTCTCGCCTGCGTGTTCTTCGGTCATGATAAATGCCTGGCAATCTCGATGTTGGAATGCGATGGGATCAGCGGGTCGGCCGAGCCGGAACGTAGCGATAATCGTAGAACCCGCGCTGCGCCTTGCGGCCGAGCCAGCCGGCTTCGACATATTTGACCAGCAGCGGGCACGGCCGGTATTTGCTGTCAGCCAGCCCCTCATGAAGGACCTGCATGATGGAAAGGCATGTGTCCAAACCGATGAAATCGGCCAGCTCGAGCGGCCCCATCGGATGATTGGCGCCGAGCTTCATGCCGGTGTCTATGGCTTCGACGTTTCCGACGCCTTCATACAGGGTGTAGATCGCTTCGTTGATCATGGGGATGAGAACGCGGTTTACGATGAAAGCCGGAAAATCCTCGGAAACGGTCACCGTCTTGCCAATGGATTCGGCGAATTCCTTGGCGGTGGCGAAGGTCTCCGGATCCGTTCCGATGCCGCGGACCAGCTCGACCAGCTTCATAACCGGTACGGGGTTCATGAAGTGTATCCCTATAAAACGATTGGGTCTGTCGGTTGACGCGGCAAGCCGCGTTATGGAGAGCGACGAGGTGTTCGTCGCCAGGATCGCGTTGGGCTTCAAAACGGTGCACACGTCCGTAAAGACTTTCCTTTTGATGCCTTCATTCTCGCTTACCGCTTCGACGACCAAATCGGCGCTCGCCAGATCCTGGAGAGAGAACGCTCCCTTTATTCGGGAGATCGCCTCTTCAGCCGCCTCGCCCGGCATTTTGCCGGTCTCGACCTGGCGTCGAAAATATCCGGCGCTCGCTTCGATGCTCGCGCGGATCCGGCTTTTATCGAGATCGTAAACCAAGGCCGCGTACCCATGTTTCGCCACGACTTCCGCAATCCCAGTCCCCATCTGGCCGGCGCCAATGACGGCGACGGTAGAAATCTTATTCGCTATAGGCATGCTGCCTCTCGTTGATACGGAAGTTGAAGGACGATCTCTGCCGAACAGATGACGGGGCTTTAGAAGAACGCCTGGAGGCCTGTCTGGGCCCGACCGAGGATCAGGGCGTGGACGTCGTGGGTGCCCTCATATGTGTTGACCGTTTCCAGGTTCTGCGCGTGGCGCATGACATGGTATTTGATCTGAATGCCGTTGCCGCCATGCATGTCCCGGGCCTGCCGCGCTATATCAAGCGCCTTGCCGCAGTTGTTGCGCTTGACGAGCGAAACCATTTCCGGAGCCATCTTGTGCTCATCCATCAGACGGCCGACGCGAAGCGAGCCCTGCAGTCCGAGCGTGATCTCGGTCATCATATCGGCGAGCTTCTTTTGATAAAGCTGCATCCCCGCCAGCGGCTTGCCGAATTGCTTGCGGTCGAGACCATATTGACGGGCGCGGAACCAGCAGTCCTCGGCCGCTCCCATGACGCCCCACGAAATGCCGTAACGGGCGCGGTTGAGACAGCCGAACGGCCCCTTGAGGCCGGAGACGCCGGGCAGAAGCGCGTCCTCGGTGACTTCGACGCCGTCCATCACGATTTCGCCCGTGATCGAGGCACGCAGCGAAAGCTTGCCGCCGATCTTCGGGGCCGAAAGTCCCTTCATGCCCTTTTCGAGAACGAAGCCGCGTATTTCGTTGTTGTGGGCCTCCGACTTTGCCCAGACGACGAAGACATCGGCAATCGGTGAGTTCGAGATCCACATCTTCGAGCCGCGCAATCGGTATCCGCCCTCGATCTTTTCGGCGCGGGTCTTCATACCCCCGGGATCGGAGCCGGCGTCGGGCTCGGTCAGGCCGAAACAGCCGATCAGTTCACCCGACACGAGGCCCGGCAGAAATTTCTTCTTCTGCTCGTCTGAGCCGTAGGCGAAGATCGGGTAAATGACCAGCGAGGACTGCACGCTCATCATCGAGCGATATCCGGAGTCGATACGCTCGACCTCGCGAGCGATCAGGCCATAAGCGACGTAGGATGCGTTCGCGGCCCCGTACTCCTCCGGCAGCGTCACACCGAGAAGGCCGGTCTGCCCCATCAACCTGAACAGCTCCGGGTCGGTTGCTTCTTCGAGATAGGCGTCGTGGATGCGCGG
Source organism: Rhizobium sp. R339 (assembly GCF_002211395.1). Lineage (NCBI taxonomy): Bacteria > Pseudomonadati > Pseudomonadota > Alphaproteobacteria > Hyphomicrobiales > Rhizobiaceae > Rhizobium > Rhizobium sp. R339. The sequence continues at coordinate 210,642 of NZ_LOKV01000027.1, read as the reverse complement.
CAAGAGTTCGGATTCTGCGAAAGCCGCGGCGGATTCGCGGATCATCCGCTCATCTTCGGTCAGCTGGTCATCGAGCAGAAAGGGGTCATTCCATGAAAAGGCCAAGATCGTCATCCTCCCGTTGAGGTTTTCGGCAATTCGATTGGAGGGAATGAAAGCCGTTTTTCCGGCATAGCGAAAGCGAGGTTTACTCATCAGCCTATGAGCTATAGTAATAGCATATGGCAAACCTTTCGCGACGACTGCTTCCCTCGACCTCGGCTCTGGCGGCTTTCGATTCCGTCGCGCGGCTGAGCACCTTCTCCGCGGCGGCCGAGGAGCTTTCCTTGACGCAGGGCGCCATCAGCCGGCAAATTGCCGCGCTGGAAGAACAGCTGGGCGTTTTGCTGTTCGAGCGCACCAGCCGCGGCGTCATTCTCACGGAGGCCGGCACCGACTATGCGCGGGCTATTGCCAGCGCTCTGGCGGAAATCCGTTCCGCTTCGCTGCATGCCATGACAAAACAGCATAACGACCAGCTCAATCTTGCCATCTTGCCAACATTCGGCACCCGCTGGCTGATGCCGCGCATTCCCGAATTTGTCGCCAGACATCCGGAGATCACGCTGAACTTCGCGACGCGCATAGGGCTGTTCGATTTCGACCGCGACGACATCGATATGGCGATCCATATCGGCCAGCCCGACTGGCCGGGTGCGGAAAGCATATTTCTCATGGAGGAGATGGTGGCGCCGGTCGCCTCCCCGTCTTTTCTGAGTTCGCATCCCATCTTGAAGCCTGAAGATCTGCTTCGCCTTCCGCTGCTGCAGATGGCGTCGCGGCCGGGGGCCTGGAGCCATTTTTTCGAAAGCCTCCAGGTCAGCGGCGCCCCGTCGCAGGCGATGCGGTTCGAACAGTTCAGCAGCGTGGCCCAGGCCTGCATTGCCGGACTCGGGCTCGCTTTGATGCCGCTTTTCCTCATCGACTCCGAGCTTGCGAATGGCCAGCTCGTTCAAGCCTTTCCGCATCAGGTCAAAAGCCCAAGCGCCTATTATGCGGTCGCACCACTCAGCAGGAAGGACTTCCGCCCTGTCGTCGCATTCCGAGCATGGCTCTTGGAAGAGGTCGCGCGTTACCAGCAAGGCGCTGCCGGCTAATCCGGGGCTATTCGACCGTTCGCTCCGGCTCGATTGCAAGCATTCTTGACTCTTCAGCCAAATCCTGCCAGTTTTATGCTAACGTTAGCATAAGGAGTGCGCATGTGGATCTTCAGTTGAGAAACGCAGGCATGCCGAGAAGGCGCCTTACGGCCAGGGCCTTGGTGAAGGATGTTTGGCTGCTCGGCCGCCTGCTGTGCGAAGCCATTGAAGCCAGCGACGGCAGGGAGACCCGCGAGATCGTGGAACGGGTCCGCGCCCTCTCCGTGACCGGCCGCAGAAAAACCAGTCCGCGCCTGAACGACAAGCTCGCGCCCTTCTGCGCAGACATACCTCCCCGCACGCTAAAGCGCGTGGTCCGCGCGTTCAGCCAGTTCTCTCAGCTCGTGAACATCGCCGAAGACGCTCATCAGGCCAGAGTGCAGCGCTTTGGCATCGCCGATGGCGAACCTGCCATGCCGGGAACGATTGCCAGATCGCTTTCGGTTCTCGCTGCCGCCGGCGTAGAGGTGGAGGATATCCGCAAGCTGCTTTCGGAAGCGGTGGTCTCGCCCGTTTTCACGGCGCATCCGACCGAGGTCCGGCGAAAGAGCGTTATCGACATCGAGCAGGAGCTTGCCCGATGCTTGAGCCGTCTCGACCAGCCCGGCCTGACGGCGCAGGACGCGGATCGATATCGGGAGGATTTGGAAAGAGCGACGACGACGCTTTGGCAAACGAACAGCCTGCGAGGGCGGCGGCTGCAGGTCATGGATGAAATCCTCAATGGCTTATCCTATTACGACAGCACCATTTTCCGGGTTATCCCGGAAGTTTATGGAGCTCTCGAAAATCAACTCCGAGCCTCACCTTGGAGCTTCGGTCCAGACGCGCTGCCGCCATTCCTGCGCATGGGTTCGTGGATCGGCGGCGACCGGGATGGCAACCCTTATGTGAACGGCGAGACCCTGAGGGAGGCGCTCCGGCTGCAGAGTGAGAGAGTTTTCTCGTTCTATCTCCGCGAACTGCACAGCCTTGGCGCCGAGCTTTCCCTGGATGATCGGTATGTGAAGGTCTCGCGCGACCTTCAGCGCCTCGCGACCGTCTCTCCCGATAGATCGGAGCAGCGCCGGCACGAGCCATATCGCCTGGCGATCTCGGGTATCTATGCTCGCCTGGCGGCCACGGCCCGTAAATTCGGCAGCACGGAGCTGGTTCGCGAACCTGTAGCCGCCGCCCCTCGCTACCAGAACCCTACAGAATTCGCCGCAGACCTGGCGACGATCAGCAAATCCCTGATAGCCAATGGCGCAGAAAAGATCGCCGTTGGAAAATTGCGCAGCCTCCAACGCGCCGTAGACGTTTTCGGCTTTCACCTTGTGAGCCTCGATCTGAGACAGAATTCCGAGGTTCATCAGCGGGTTATTCATGAGCTTTTCGAGAGCGTGCGCCCTGGCACAAGCTATGAAGCGCTCGCCGAGAGCGACAGGATCCGCTTGCTCACCGAGGAACTCCGCTCCTTCCAGCTGCTGGTTACACCGCTCAAGACCTATTCGGCCGAGACGATGTCGGAGCTTTCCGTCCTCCGTGAAGCCGCCGAGGCCCATAAGCATTATGGCAGCGCCAGCATCCCGAATTACATCATCTCGAAGGCGGCAACCCCTTCCGACCTTCTGGAGGTCATGATCCTGTTCCGCGAGGTGGGACTGTTCCGGCCCGATGAGCCTGAAGCGGCGTCAGTCAACATCATACCGCTTTTCGAGACGATCTCGGATCTTCGAAACTCGCATAACGTGATACAGACGGTTTTGGCCACAGAAGCTTATCGCACATATTTGAAGGCGCTCGGCGGCAAACAGGAAATCATGCTCGGCTATTCCGACAGCAACAAGGACGGCGGTTATCTGACGTCGGGATGGGAACTTTATAAGGCAGAGATGGCCTTCATTCGGCTTTTCGAGCGTGAGGGTATTCGCCTCAGCCTGTTTCACGGCCGCGGCGGCTCCGTAGGCCGCGGCGGCGGTCCGAGCTACGAGGCCATCACCGCCCTGCCGCCCGGCGCGGTTGCCGGATCGATCCGGCTGACGGAACAAGGCGAAGTCATTGCAGCGAAATATTCCAATCCGGCACTCGGCCGCCGGAACCTGGAACTGCTGATCGCCGCGACTTTGGAAGCCTCCTTGCTGCCTTCCGACGCACAAGAACCGGATCCCGAGTTTCTCCACGCCATGGAGGAGCTGTCCGAACTGGCTTTCGGCGCCTATCGCTCTTTGGTTTACGAGACAGAGGGATTTGAACGGTTCTTCTGGGAAGCCACAATCATTGGCGAAATCGCCAAACTGAACATTGGCAGCCGTCCAGCCTCACGCAGCTCCTCACGCCGCATCGAGGATCTTCGTGCGATACCCTGGGTGTTCGGCTGGTCGCAGAGTCGCATCATGCTGCCCGGTTGGTTTGGATTTGGCTCGGCCGTCGGACAGTGGCTGACTGGACACCCCGACGGATTGCAAACTCTTCAAAGGATGCATCGGGACTGGCCGTTCTTCCAGACGCTGATCGCCAACATGGAGATGGTGCTGGCCAAAACCAACATGGCGCTCGCCGCGCGCTACGTGGACCTGGCCCCTGACGCACCCGCGCATGAGAAGATCTTCGCACGCATAAAAGACGAATGGGAAGCGACAACCGCTGCCCTGCTCGGCATAACCGATCAGGCCTCGCTGCTGGAGAACAATCCGGCGCTGAAGCAGTCGATCCATCATCGCTTTCCATGCCTCGATCCGCTTAATCACATGCAGATCGACCTTCTTCGCCGCCACCGTGCCGGAGAACGAGATCAGGACACCGAAGAGGCGCTGCACCTGACAATCAACGGAATTGCCGCGGGGCTGCGAAACAGCGGGTAGCCGACCGCAATGCGGATGGGATTCGCCTTTTTTCTTGACCTCGGCAAAAATATTGCGCTAACGTTTGCACAAACTGGGAGGAAATCATGACACGGACGGTGCTGTTGACGGACTACGCCTGGCCGGATGACAAGGTGGAGCGGGAGGTGATCGAGCGGGCCGGGTTTACCCTCGTCAGCGGCCCCGCCGAGCCGTCGCCCCCTGCTGAGATCGACGCTTTGGCTGCAGAGCATCGTCCGGACGCTATCCTGACCTGCTGGGCTCAGGTCAGCGCGACGGCGATCGCCGCGTCGCCTAATCTCAAGATCGTCGCGCGCCTTGGAGTTGGCCTGGACAATATTGCAGTCGATGCGGCGACGGAGCGGGGGATCTGGGTCACGAATGTTCCCGACTATTGCGTTGCAGAAGTGTCCGACCACGCCGTCGGTTTCGCAATTGCCTGGGCGCGCGGCCTTGTCCACTTCGATCGTGAAGTTCGCGATGGGCGCTGGGACCCCGCCTCTGCAAATCTGCGCAGGCTTTCGGAACTGACCTGCGGCATCGTTGGCTTCGGTCGCATCGGTCGCGCGACGGCAGCAAAGATGCAGGCGCTGGGATGCCGCGTGTCGGCCCACGACCCCTATGCCTCGAATGCCCCTGCCAGCGTGGAGCTTACCGACTTCGATACGCTGCTGGCCAAGAGCGATATCGTCATCGTCCATGCGCCGCTTTCGCCGGCGACGCGGCATCTGATCAACGAGGACGCTATCTCGAAGATGCGTCGTGGAAGCTTGCTGATCAACGTTAGCCGAGGCGGCGTCGTGGATACTGCCGCCGTCATCGAGGGTCTGGCGTCGGGCATTCTGAGCGGTGTCGGCCTTGATGTGCTCGAGGATGAACCACGCGTTCCTCCGGAGCTGATTGCTCACCCGGGCGCAATGATCACGCCGCATGTCGCCTTCTCCTCGGATGCTTCGCTGATCGAGTTGCGCCGCCGGGCCGCGGAAGAGGTCGTCAGGGTTCTCTCTGGAGAGATGCCTGAACAAGCCCGCAACAGCCCCCGCCGCTAATGCCGCAAGGACACTGAATTCATGTCTGTAGCCGAGACCACGATTTTCGACGATTTCCTTCTGAGGAGCGGCCTGAAGAGCGCTTCCGAGGAAGCGATCTACAAGCCCCTGACGGGTGGCGTTTCTTCAGATATCTACCGCGTGGAGCTTCCCGGCCGGCTTATCTGCGTGAAACGCGCACTTGCCAAGCTGAAAGTATCCGCCGATTGGCAGGCGCCGGTGTCGAGAAATCTATACGAATGGAACTGGATTTCCTTCGTGGCGGAGCATTTCCCTTCTGCCGTTCCGAAGCCTCTCGCGCACGACGAGTCGTGCGGTATTTTCGCAATGGAGTTTCTGCCGAGCCACGAGTACCCGCTGTGGAAGACCAGCCTGCTTCAAGGAAGCGTCGACCGTATGGCAGCAGAGGTCACTGGCCGGCGGATCGGACAGATCCACTCCGTCAGCGCCCGCACATCGGGGGTATCGGACAAATTTGACTCTGGACCGAATTTCTATGCGCTCCGGCTTGAGCCCTACCTGATGGCGACTGCCGCCAAACATGCCTTCGTCAGCGATCGCCTCGCCGAGCTCGTTCAGCGCACGGCGGAAACAAAGCTGGCGCTCGTCCACGGCGACGTCAGCCCGAAGAACATCCTGTTGGGCAGGAACGGCCCTGTGTTCCTGGATGCCGAATGCGCCTGGTTCGGCGATCCGGCTTTCGACCTGGCCTTCTGCTTGAACCATCTGCTACTGAAGAAGATCGTTGCCGCAAAGGCGACATCCGAGCTCGCATCGTCATTCGCGGCCTTGACGGCAGCCTACATGGATCAGGTCGATTGGGAAGATCGTGACGCTCTCGAGGCCCGGGCCGCGAGCCTGCTGCCTGCCCTCTTCCTCGCCCGGGTCGATGGCAAATCGCCCGTCGAATACATAACCGACGAATGTCAGCGCGAGGCGGTCCGCAAGGCGGCTATTCCATTGATCGCGTCACCGCCGCAAAAACTCGCTGACGTGGCGCAGGCCTGGTTTCCGTAAGGAACCTAGGCTTTTCCGGAGCAGTACGCTTTTCACTTCAATGCAAATGAAGAAGCCGTCGCGCTGTTGTTCGCGACGGCGGATAAAGTTTTGCAGTGGCTTCGGCTCAGAACCGGGCGACCCAGCTTTCGAACGCAACCAGGAAGCTCTCGATGAACTTCTGGGTTCCTTCGTTTAGAAATACCCCATGGTCGCCCACCAATTTGTCGGCGGTGCTGAGGTATACCTCAGGCTGGGGCATGGTCGGCACGTTGATGTTGGTCAGGATAACCCGGAGCTGAAGCGCTGCTGCTGCGCCGCCGATGAGACCGGGAGAAGCGCCGGTCACCGCGCCGGGCTTGTGATCCCACACGCTTTTCCCGAACGGCCGAGAACCGACTTCGATCGCATTCTTCAATGCCGCCGGCACGGATCTATTGTATTCGGGAGTCACGAAGATTGCGCCGTCGCAGGCCTTGATGCGCTCGCGGAAGGACGTCCATTCCGCCGGCGGCGTCTCGGTTTCCAGGTCCTGATTATAGAGCGGAAGATCGCCGATCGGCACGATTTCCAGGTTCAGGCCGTCGGGCGCCACTTTCTGCATGGCACGGGCTAATTTCAGGTTGATCGAAGCCTGACGAAGGCTCCCGACCAGGACCGCGATATCTTTCTTGGACATGTTCTCTCTTCTCGCGTGAGGGCGGCGCCGGCCGCAGCCGGCGCCGGTGATTGTTATTGCCAGGCGGCAGGAACCGGCGGAACGACCACGTAGTTGCTGAAGCCGCCATCGCGTTCACCGATGCCGGAGATGGCTTCGTTCACTCGCTCGAGCGGATAGATCTTGTGCTCGAGATAGGAGAGGTCGAGCGCACCGGTGCGGACCATATCGGCCATTTCCTGCCCCTGGGCAGCGCTGAACCAGTTGGAGCCGATGAGCTGAACCTGCTCGTCCATCAGCCACTTCACGTCGACCGGAACATCTTCCGCGACGCCGCCAACGACAACCACACGGCCACCGCGACGAACGCCGCGCATGGAATCGACCACGGTCGCGGCGGGGGCTCTCGCGCCGAGCGCGCTGATGACGAAATCCACGCCCTCGCCGCCGGTTTTGGCCTTTGCCCATTCTCCCGTCGAGCCCTCGCCGAGCATGATCGTGTCGATGCGGTCGGGAGCGATGGCCTTGATGCGGTCCATCAATTCCTTGTTTCTGCCGGTGCCCAGGATTTTGGAGAGACCCATGGCGAGAGCAAGCTTGGTGGCCGCGACGCCGAGCGTGCCGGTAATCCCGTCGATGAGGCAAACCTGGCCGGGTCCGGCCTGCGCATTCTTCAAGGCGCCGTAGGATGTGCCGAGGTAGCCGAAGCGGCCGGCCTGTTCGAAGCTGAGATTGTCCGGCAGGCATACGAGTGAATATTCCGGAGCGGTCATGTACTGGCTGAAACCGCCATAGGGATAAAGATCGAAGATTCTTTGACCATCGCGGCTGGTGCTGAAGTAGCCGTTCAAGGTGTAGTAGCGGCATTGGCTGCGGTTGCCCGAACGGCACGCCTTGCAGGAGCCACAAGATCTGAGAGGGCTGACATAGACGCGATCGCCAATTTTGACATTGGTGACCGCCTCGCCTACTTCGGCGACGACCCCGGCTGGATCCAGGCCGAACACTGCCGGAAACTTCGGCAGCGGCTGGTGGGGAAACCAAGTTGGCCAGTTATTGATCACGTTGGCCATGTTGGGCACGATGCCGCAGGCCCTGACCTGCACCAGGACGTCGTTGGGCCGGGGCGCGGGAACCGGAATCTCATCCAGCGACATCGGCTGATGCAGAGCATGCAGCCGGGCGGCGATCATAGTTTTAACCATTTACTCCTCCATAGGGACATCGGTCGAACGCTGCCCGACCGATTGCATTTTTTAAGTTTCAGACAGGGTGCGCGGCAGTGCCGAGCGGTTTCGTCAGAGGGCGGTCAGGAACTCCTTGCCGGCCGGTCGAAAGTCCGCAGGCCAGACAGTGACCCAATCCTTTCCTTGAACTTGCTTGAGCTTTGTCGATGGCTTTCCGGCATTGAACTTCCCGTCGAAAGTCCTTGTCCCGACGACCGTCTCGACGGGATTTGCGCGCAGCCACGCAGCCATCGCAACATCATCCAGCTTCCCCGCCCCTTCAGCTGCCGCGGCAAGGATCTGCCACGCCGCATATTCGACGGCGGCCTGATATTCGGCGCGCGGATAGGGGAAGCCTGCCGCCTTTGCCTTGCCGTCATAGGCGCTGACGAACTCCTGGGCGCCATGATACTTGAGGAAGGGTTCGTGCTCTTCGAACCAGGTCAGCGAGGTCAGGCCATTCGCTTTCGGGTGCGCCGCAGTCGGGCCGGGTGCCGGGAACAGGTAGAATTGATTCCGTGGCTGGTATTCGATCCGGCTCATCGCATCGAGAAGCTGCACGGCCTCCATGCCGATCGCACCGGACCACAACAGATCCGGATCCGCCGCCTTGATGCGGTTGGCGATGGCGCCGAAGTCCTTGGTGCCGAATTCGTATTCAAGCTCCAGCACGTTCTTGATGCCGCGTTTCTCGGCGACTTGCTGGCCACCCTTGGCGATTGTCAGTGCCGACGGGAATTTGCTGGTGACGAAGGCGATCGTCTTGGGAGGAACCGGCAGGCTCGCATAGGCATCGAGAACGACCTCGGTGTCGGTCAATTGCGGCTCGGGCCCGATCGGAAGAGAGGGGAACTGTAGCGGATAGGGCGCGAGGCTCGGGTCGCCGAGGCTGCTCTGAACAAGCAGCTTCTTGAATCGAGCGGCAACACCCATTGCCGCGATAATCGAGGAGGTGCCGTAGGGCCCCATCAGGAGATCGACCTTATCGGCCGTCACCAGGCGCTCGTAAAGGGTTCGCGCATTGGCGGGAAGCGATTGGTCGTCGAGAAGGACGAACTCCACCTTCCGTCCGAGAATACCGCCTTTGGCATTGATCTGTTCGACGAACACCTCTGCCGCGAGCTTGTGGATTGCGCCGACGCCGGCAAGCGGGCCCGTCAACGGCAACGTTCCGCCGACGCGGATCGGCCCACCTTGCGCGAAAACCTTCGGCATCGCGCCGAAAGCCGCCGCGGCGGCGGCAGAGCCGAGAAATGCACGTCTGTTCAACTTCATGGAATTCGCACTCATCTCATCCTCCCAAGTGCTTCCGGCATGTCATCGCGCTCACGGGTCTCGCGGCGCGTCAGTCTCCTGCCCGCCGGCGGCAGGCCTCAGCTCTTCGCGAGCCCCTCTGCATAGCGTTCCAGCGTCATCGGGTTCGGCATCTTCTCCGGGCGCTCCAGCGGTACTCCCGTAAACTCGCTGGCCTCGAAGAACCATTTCGAGGCGGCCGGCATGCCCCAATGGACATTGGTGCTCAGGGATGCCGCGTCCCAGCGAATGGGCTCCAATTCAGCGTCTATCGTGGTGTAGTGATTGTTGAAGAACTCCACCCGGTGTCCATCCGGATCGCGCAGATAGACGAACAGGACTCCCGAAGGGCCATGGCGGCCAGGCCCGCGCTCGACGCTTTCTCCATAGCCGTAACGGCTGGCAAAGTCGCAGACGGCGAAGATGTCGCTGCTTTCCGCAACCGTATAGGCAAAATGGTGCAGCCGCGGGCCGATGCCGGGCACCAAAGCCAGGTCGAGGCAGACGCCTTTGCGATACATGAAGTTCGCAATGAGATCGTCGCCCGCCGCGATATATTCCGAAGTCCGGAAACCGAGTTCACCGTAGAACGCGCTTAGCCCCAGCGGATCGGCGACGATGACCTGGCAATGGTCGAGGCCCTGGGCTCGGGCGCCGCGATGTTCGTGCACCTCGAGAAACTTGCGGGGATGGACGCTCATGCTGGAGCAAAGCTCGATGCGAGCGCCCGAGGGATCGCTGACAAGCAGGGTCCGCCCCTGGTTTCGAACGTCGATCCATTCGGCCGGAAGCCCCTTCTCCTCGAAGAAGACCTTGGCCTTGTCGAGATCCTCCTCCAGAAACACCCGGTAGCCGATCCGCCGGCACGCCGGCTTGCCGCCGTCAGGTGCGAGCACCAGGCTGTGGTGGCAGGCCTCGGACAGTCCGCGGAGATAGGAGACACCATCCGCAAATTCCGTTTCGATGAGGCCGCCGACATTGACATAGAAATCCCGGCTGCGCCCCACGTCATTGACCTCAAGCACGACGTGGCTGAAGCGCGTGATGTTGAAGGGAGGTTTCAAATTAACAGCCGGAAGCATGTCATCCTCGTTGAGTTTTGCTAACGTTAGCATAAAACGGCCGGGTATTTTGTCAACGCTTGTTTTTACGCGAGACCAGCAGCCGGCCCATCCAAATTCTAGCCTACAGCGGCAACCGCAGCCGGCTTTTCAGCCAGGTCCAGCGCCGACCATCCGGCGAACGAAGCCTCTTTTCCAAGCGCCTCCTCGATCCGAAGAACCTCGTTCCACTTGGCCATCCGCTCGGAGCGTGAGAACGATCCGACCTTGAGCTGCCTGGCATTCCAGCCGACCGACAGATGGGCGATCGTCACGTCCTCCGTCTCGCCGGATCTCGCCGAAACAATTGTCCGAAAACCCGCCTTCTTGGCGACGGAGAGCGCCTCGAAGGTCTCGGTGATCGTACCCGCCTGGTTCGGCTTGATCAGAACGGCATTGGCGCTTTTATCCCTGATCGCTTCGGTTACCCGCGCCGCGTTCGTCACGAAGAAGTCGTCGCCGATGATCTGGCATCTGGAGCCGTAGCGGGCGGTAAATTCCTTGAAGCCGTCAGGATCGTCCTCGGCGAGCGGATCCTCGATCGAGACGATCGGATAGGCCTTCAGCCAGCCGCCAAGCATATCGATCATCTTGGCCGTATCGAGCTGGCGGTCTTCAAGCGCCAGCGAATACTTGCCCTTACGGCCGAATTCGGAAGCCGCAATGTCGAGCGATATCGCCACTTCGCCGCCTGGCTTCAGACCGGCAGCTTCGATCGAACGCACCAAGGCATCCAGAGCTTCCTCATTGCTGGTGAAGGCCGGCCAGTAGCCTCCCTCATCCGCCACGCCCTGGAGCTTGCCGGCCCGCTTCATGATGTCGCCCGCGGCGCGGTAGACCTCGGCGGTCCACTCCAAAGCCTCCGAGAAGCTCGAGGCGGCAGGGCACATGATCATGAAATCCTGGACGTCGACCCGGCGCGCCGCGTGCGCCCCGCCCCCGAAAATCTGAATTTCAGGCAGCGGCATGGTAATTCCCTTGTCGGAGCCCGCGAGATACCGCCAGATCGGTTGATCGGCCGCTGCCGCGGCGGCGTGAAGCAGGGCCATCGACGTTGCGACCGATGCATTCCCGCCCAGCCTGCTCCGGTTCTGGGTGCCATCCAGCTCGATGATGGCGTGGTCCAGCTCGGCTTGAAGCCTCGCGTCCCGGCCAACCAGCAACCTGGCGATTTCGCCGTTAACGGCCGCCAGGGCCTTGTTGATGCCCAAGCCAGCAAGGGCGCTGCCGCCGTCGCGCAGATCGAGAGCTTCGCCGGTGCCGGTCGATGCGCCGGCAGGCGCAATGGCGCGGCCGACAGCACCGGACGCCAGCTCGATCTCTACCTCAACGGTGGGCCGGCCACGGGAATCCCAGACGCGACGGCCCTGAACTTTTCGGATTTCGGTGTTGGTCATGTTCAATTGGTCCATAAGTCAGATTGAGATTTTGGATCATCGAGGCTCGCGGGCCGTCATCTTAATCCGTCGTATCGGCGGTCCTTGCGCCAACCAGCACCACGGCGATGGTTGCCGGTCTGTCGCTTTTGTTTCGCCAGGCGTGACGCGTTGCGTTCTGTACGAAGGTGTCGAACTGGCCGAGGCGGGCCTCATTGCCATCGTCGAGCTCCATCCAGATCTCGCCGTCGAGAACGATGCCGTAATCGACGGTGGGAGTCTGATGCTTGCCATCCGGCTCGAAGCGTTCGGCCAAACCCGGGCTGACCGCCAGGTTCTCCGCCATCGCCGCCGGACCATCGAAATCCGGAGACATGAAAACCGAATCCGGTGGGAACGTTAGCACTAGAAAGCGCGTTTCGCCCGGCTTGGGAACGAAGCTCGTCACCAGCGGCGTTGGATCGGTCCCGTCGAATGGAACCGTCGTGGAAGCCGAGGTCGACCAGACCATCCGCGAGACCAGTCCGGGGACCGTTCTGAATATATCAGTGCGCGGAACGGCGCCGTCCTCAGCGAACCCGGCGGCACCCTGACTGCCGTGCTTGGTGACGACACGTCTGACATGCACGGGAACTCTCCCGCTCCAATTTTCAGATACCAAGATACGCCTCCCTGATGCTTGGATCATTGATGAGAACCTCGGGCGCTCCGGAGGCCGTCACCCGGCCCTGCTCGATCACGTAGGCCTGATGGGCAATTTCAAGCGCCTTGTTCACGTTCTGCTCGACGAGCAGAACGGCGACGCCCCGCTCATTGATCATCTGGATGATTTTGAACATCTCCCCGACGATCAACGGCGACAGCCCGAGCGACGGCTCATCCATCAGCAGCACGCGCGGCTTGGCCATCAAGCCACGGCCGATCGCAACCATTTGCTGCTGCCCACCCGACAAGGAGCCCGCCAACGAATCCTGGCGCTCTTTCAAGACAGGGAAAAGCTGAAACACCTCGGCGAGTGTGGCATCGCGCTCCGCACGAGCGAGCGAGCGGTACGCACCGAGCAACAGGTTGTCCAGGACCGTCATCGCCGTGAAGAGACGCCGCCCTTCCGGGACCACCGCTATGCCGTAGTCGCAGACCCGGTGGCTCGGCACTTTGGAAACGTCGTTACCCTCGATAACGATCTTTCCTTTGTGCGGGCGAAGAATGCCGGCGATGGCGTTTACCAGCGTGCTCTTGCCCGCGCCGTTCGGGCCAACGACCGAAACGATCTCCCCTGGCCCTACACTGATGGACAGGTCCCACAGAGCGATCGCGTCTCCGTAGCCGACCTCGATCTTATCGACCTCAAGCAGCATGACTGCCTCCCAGATATACGCTGACCACTGCCGGATCCCGCATCGTTTCGCCCGGATGCCCAAGCGCCAGAACCTTTCCTTGATCCAGCACTGCGACACGGTCCGCCAGTGCGACAACCGCACGCATGAGGTGTTCGACGAAGATGATCGTCGTGCCACCGGCCTTGATCCGCTTGATCATTTCGACCGCGTGGTCGACCTCGGCCGGATTCAAGCCGCAAAGCACCTCATCGAGCAGGAGCAGCCGCGGTTTTGCGGCCAGTGCTCTGGCGAATTCAACAAACTTTCGGTCATGCAGGTTCAATGTTTCGGGAAGCACGTTGGCCTTGCCGACAAGGCCGGTGAAGGCGAGCGCTTCCCTGGTGACCGCCTCGACAGCAGCTGCGGCCATGCCATCCGCGCTGCCGAACTTCGCGCAGAGCTGCACGTTTTCGAGGACGGTCAGGTTATCGAACAGGCGCGGGATCTGATAGGTGCGCGCCACGCCCTGCTGCGCGATCAGATGCGGTGATCGACCGGAAATCTCCTCGCCTTCCAGGGTGATCTTGCCGGAGGTCATGGCGTAGTGGCCGCTGATCATATTGATCAGCGTGGACTTGCCGGAGCCGTTTGGCCCGACCAGGGCCAGGATTTCACCCCGCCAGACATCCAGGGTCACGCCGGTCAAGGCACGGATACCGCCAAAGGATTTGGTGACATCCTCGCATTTGAGAAGCACGGGACCGGAACCTGCCGCCGCCGAAGGCGCAAACTGCGCAACAGCCTCAGCGGTCTCTGCCGGCGCGCCAGTTCCGTTGCGCCTGCCGGCAAACCTGCGAACAAGGCTGGGAACGATGCCGGACGGCAGCACCAGGATGACGACGATCAGCGCAAGAGCTACGCCCGCGCGGCCGAATTCCGCATGCGCGCCGCTGACGATAGCGCTCTGCAGCACGGTGATGATGACCGCGCCGATCGCAGGCCCAGCCCAATGGCGGGCTCCGCCAAGAATGCTCATGAGCACGACATAGAGAGGCACGGTCACCGCAAATGTCTCGCCAACCGTGACGTAACCGACATATACGGCGTGGATCGCACCCATTGCGCCGGCTAGCGCCGATGAGACCGCAAACGAGATCAGCTTATAGCGGAACGTCGGAACGCCTTTCACTTCCGCAACGTCTTCATCGTCGTGGATTGCGAGCAGGCCCTGACCGAATTTGCTGTGAAAGATGAAATAGGACGTCGCCAGCGCAGCAAGAGCCGCGATAAGCCCGAACATGTAGAGGGAGCCGGACGCCGTTACACCGATCATCGGGATTTCGATCCCCGAGAGGAATACGCCGGTGCCCGAGTCCAGCGCCGTGTTCGACACGATGGCCGCGATGACGAACGTCACCGACAGCGTCAGCAGCGCGAAGAATTCGCCGCGCAAGGCTCCCGAGCGAAAGACGACCAAGCCGATCAGAACGGCGACCGCCGCCGCAAGCAGCGCCGCCGCAGGTATCGTCGCGACGAAAGGCCATGACAGCTGCGTTGCCAGCGTGGCCGTCGTGTAGACGCCAATCCCGAAAAATGCGGCGTGACCGAAACTCCAGTAGCCGGTGTAACCGCTCAGGATGCCCCAGCTCGTCGCCAGCACGACCCAGAAGAAGATGATGTACAGGTAAGAGAGGTAATAATCCGCCATTCCCAGGTAAGGCAGGGTGGCTAGGACGGCCACGACAGGCGCTGCAATCAGGAGCTTTTTCATGGTCAAATCACCGGTTTGCGCAGGAGGATGACGATGAGCACGCTGAATGCCACGAGCGGCGCCCAAGCGGGGTTCACGACGGACATGGTAAGGCTCTCGGCCACGCCGATCAGCATTCCGGCACCCAGCGCGCCGATGGGGCTGCCCAATCCTCCAATGATGGCGACGGCAAACACGACCCCGATCCAGGCCTCGATTTGAGATGGAGCCAAAGTTCCGATCAGGGCGATGAAGACACCCGCGATGCCTGCTGTTGCCGAGCAAAGGCCAGCCAGAATGTATGATACGCGGGTGGAATTGATTCCGAAAGCCGACGCCACGGGAGCGTCATGGGCAGCGGCACGCAGTGCCTTGCCGAGCATGGTCTTGTTCAACGCGGACCAGGCCGCTCCTGCAAGCACGCCGGCACAAGCAAAGGCTGAAAGATCCAATACCGGCACGAAGATCGGACCGAGCCGGATGGTGGTCTGCGCATATGGCGTTTCGTAGCGAAGAAAGTCGGCCGACCAGATCCATTGGATCAGCGACTCGATCAGGATCGTAACGCCGAACGTCACCAGGAGAGAAGCGAATTCCTTCACCTTGAAGCGTACGAATACGCTGTGCAGAGCAATGCCGAGCGCGAAGAACAGCGGAGCGATCAGGAGAGCGCTCAAATATGCCGGAACGCCATAGACGGTGCCGAGCTGGTAGGTCAGGTAGGCGCCAAGGAACGCCAGCGCGAAGTGGCTGAGGTTCACAAGCTTCAACAGGCCCCAGCTCAGACTGAGACCCATCGCCAGCAGGCCATAGATCCCGCCCAACAGGACGCCGCCGACAGCGGATTGCAGGAAAAGAGCGACGGTCATCAGAATCTACGTCCCTCTGCGGACGTGATGATCGATGCCAGGAACACCAGGATATCCATACGTTATGCCTCCTCCCGTTTGCGCTAACGTTTGCACAAACATTCGTCCCACAAGGCGACCCTTCTGTCAACGGCTTTGAAGAAGTTAATTGGTCCACAAGCGCCTGGGCGAACGCACACCATCGGCGCAGCAACGTCAATTCATAGATTTAAGTGTCTGAAAATTTTTTGATTCTTATGGCAGTCGGCGACCGCACCCAAGTGCTGGACGCGAAAAATCAAATGACGCTACTTAAACGGTACGGAAGGTTTGACAACCGCGACGCCAATGCTATCGTTGGCCAAAGCGACAATTCCGAGCCGGACACGATGGTAACAATTAAAGACATCGCCGCGATACTTCAAGTTTCCCCCTCGACCGTGGGCCGCGCCCTGGCCGACGATCGCCGCATCAGCGCGGAGATGAAGCGAAAGGTGAACGAAGCCGCCGCTCAAGCGGGCTACGTTGCCAATCGTGCTGCACGCATGATGCGTGGGGTGCAGAGCAATCTCGTCGGGCTGATCGTTCCAGATATCCGGAACAGCTTTTATTCGACGATTGCCCACGCCCTCTCGCAGTGCCTTCTGTCGGCGAATTACCAGCTGACCTTGTGCGAAACCGATGACGACAGAATGCACGAGCTTCGCCACATCAGGGAACTCACGAGCGTCAACGTCGCCGGGATCATTCTGGTCCCGAGTGCAAAACCTCATCCCGATTCCGCGCGAATCCTGAAGATGACGCCGCATATCCAATTGCTGCGAAAGGCGCCGCTGCTCGGCGACCAATGGTTTGGGATCGATGACAGACGGGCGCTTTACGAGAGCACCGAACACATCATCAACGCAGGTCACAAACGCATCGCCTATATCGGCGGCACGGAAGAACTGCCCACCGGCGCGGCGCGCGTGCAGGGTTTCCGGGACGCCGTCAAAAGCGCCGGCCGAGCCATAACCGTTCACGAGGAGCTTGGCGCGCCCTCCTTGCCCGAATTTGGACGGGAGGCCGTGCGCCGCCTCCTTTCCCTAAAGGATCGACCGACGGCGCTTGTGATCGGCGCGGTGCAAAATACCTCCGGCGTCATTGACGAAATCCAGGACCAGGCCTTGAGCGTCCCTCGAGATATTTCGGTCGTCGGATTTGGCGATGAGCTTGGGTATCGGTGGTGGGGTCCGGGACTGACGACAGTCCAATTGCCCGTTTCGGAGTTGGCGACCGCCTGCGGACTTTGGTTCCTGCACCACCTTCAGAACAAGGGCGACCTCAGCAAGCCCTACAGCTTCATCTCCCCGCCCCACCTGGTCATCCGCGGCAGCACGGGCACTCCGTGAAACGCCGGCAGGCCAGAGATCTCCCGCTGCAAGCGGGATCGGAGAGAGGCGCCCGTCCGGCGACACGCACCTCTCTTCGATCGGCTGCGACTCATCCCGTATCCAGGGCCGGACGCTGAAAGCTCTGGAATATCTTGATGAGCGCCGCCAAGACCATGCGGCAAGCCGAGGCGGCGCAGCTCGCGCGCCGCCTTCCTATTCAGCGGTATCCGTCTTCAAGGTCGATCTTCAGCGCGCCCATGAGGCGAACGCCAGAATTGTACCAGGCGACATTGATCGAGAGCTCGACAAGCTGCTTCTCCGACAGGAACTTCGCGACCCCGTTCCACACCTCGTCGGAAACATCGACATTCAGCGTGGACTCCTTGGCAAAAGCCATCACAGCCTTCTCCTGCTCGTCAAAGAGATCCGAAGTCTCGAAATGCGGAATTGCATGGAACTGCTCCTCCGTTAGGCCGGCCTTGAGCCCATGAGAGTGGTGATGCTTCACCTCGTATTCGGAGTTTGTGCAGTACCCGACCGTCAGGATTGCCATCTCCCGCAGCTTCGGGCTGAGGTCGGCGGCCCGCACCGCATTGGCGTAAGTGAGGAAATCATCGAGGATCGCGGGAGCGTTGGCGAGCGCCAGGAAGATATTTCCGGTCGGAACTTTCCTCTCCTTCAGCAAGCGCTCATTGAGCGCTGGCTGCGTCTCGGCCAGTTCCGTATTCGAGACATATTTTACGCGTGCCATTTCTTCACCCTCAGCTTTGTCTTCGCAATCTCCCTGTTCAAGGTGGCCCGGTGCGGAACCGGCCGCTCAACAGGTGCTAACGTTAGCATTAATAACGCTGGAGATCCCAAGGTCAATCGGAATTTTCGGCCGCAGCCGAACCCCTGCAAGAATCCCGGTTAGTGCGGTGCCGCAACCACTGGATTCGTCAAGATGCCGATACCGGGAATCTCTACCTTGAGTTCGTCGCCGGGGACGATCGGTCCAACGCCCGCGGGCGTACCGGTCATGATCACATCGCCGGGCAGCAGCGTCATGAAGCGGCTCAAGTAGGCAACGATGTCGGCAACCGAATAGACGAGGTCTCGCGTATTGCCCGACTGTTTCACGATGCCGTTCTGGCGAAGGATGACGTCGAGATTCGTAGGGTCGAGATCCGTGACGATGGCCGGCCCCATCGGCGCAAACGTATCGTAACCCTTGCCGGCCAGCAGGCAGCCGAACTTGCTTTCCTGCCTCTGGATGATGCGGTCGCTGATATCGTTGCCGCATGTATAACCGAAGACGTGCTGCAGGGCCTGCTCCTTGCCGATATGGCGCCCGCCTTTGCCGATGATGGCCACCAGCTCGGCCTCGTAATGAACAATTTCGCCATCGCTCGGATATTCAATGGCATCTCCATCGCCGCTCGCTGCCGTGCTCGGCTTCATGAACAGCACCGGAAGCGTTGGCTGCTCTTTTCCGGCCTCATCGGTGTGCTGCCGGTAATTGTAAGCGACGCCGAATATCCGGGGCCGTTCCACCGGGCACAGCAGACTGATGTCGGCAAGGCGATCCACCTTTCCCGTCCGCTCGACAGCCTCGAACGGATCGCCGGCGATCCGCTCAATCCTATCCTCAGTTTCGATCCCATAGTGAATTCCGTCGACGGCCCGGTAGCGCACAATCTTCATTTCGATCTCCATTTTTGCTAACGTTAGCGCAATGAAGCCGGCGTCGTCAACAGATGACGGTCCCCGGTCGGACCACCGTTGCGCGACGACTATTGTCGAGGGCGCAAACGGAGCATCAAAGAAGATGTTGATCAAGGACGATCCTGGGCTTTTCAAAGTGCCGGGCGCCTCGATGAAGATCGAACCTTCGACCCACCTGTCTGTCATGAACTGAGAGGAAGAGGATCGGTGCCTTCGCTGAGAATTGCAAGATATCTCCGGTAGCTGAACACGCGGCCACGTTTGCGGCCCGTCACCTCGTCGACGATGTCCAACCGCTGCAGATCCGCGAGTGCTGCATTGACCGTCGGTGCGGACAGACCTGTAATTTGGACGACCCGGTTCGCCGTGAGAAAAGGATTCTGCTGGAAAAGCCCGTGAATACGAAGTGCTGATCCTGCTCTATCACTCTCCGTGGTGATACGCTCCCGATCTTCCTTGAAGAGATCCACAATCTGGGTCGCAGCCTCAAATGCCTGATTGGCGGTATCAGCCACACCAGTCAGGAAAAAGTCCAACCAAGCCTCCCAGTTTCCATGTTCGCGAACCTCTTGCAGTAGCCGATAATATTCCCTCCGATGGGATTTCAGGTAAAGACTGAGGTAGAGCAATGGCTTGCGTAGAACGCCGTTCATGCAGAGGTATAGGGTCACTAGCAAGCGACCTATACGGCCATTGCCATCGAGAAATGGATGGATCGTTTCGAATTGAACGTGCAGCAGACCGGCTTTGATTAGCGCCGGCAACCGCGATTGGTCATCATGCATGAAACGCTCGAACGCATCCAGACAAGCGGCCATTTCCGTGACGGGTGGAGGCACGAAGAGCGCGTTACCGGGGCGCGTGCCGCCAATCCAATTTTGCGAGCGGCGAAACTCTCCTGGATCCTTAGTGCCCCCTCGCCCACTCTGTAGAAGCCTGGCGTGCATCTCGCGGATCAGGCGCAACGACATGGGCAGCGTTTCCAGCCGCTCCAAGCCGTACATCATCGCGTCGACGTAGTTGGAGACTTCACGAATATCATCAACCGGCTGCCCCGCTTGCGCCTCAGTCTCAAACCGCAAGAGATCGGAAAGCGTCGACTGCGTGCCCTCAATCTGTGAGGAAAGAACAGCTTCTTTTCTCACATACATATACAGGAACAGCTCCTGCCGCGGCAGCAACATTGTGATCCCATCCAGGCGCCCCAGCGCGCGCTCTGCCAGGCTGAGACGCTCTAAAAGGGAGAGCACATCGATAGGTGGCTCGGGTGGCAGTGGCGGAGGCACGAACGCTGGCACCGTTTCACTGGCAGCGACCGTCTCTACGAAGCGACCGAGGCGAGGACTGGATTGGGAATCAAACATATCCCAGTATCGGTCTCGCCTCTTATTTAAACAAGAGGCGTATCATTTAATTAAGCATCTGACTTAGATAAGCGCGCTTAATCAACGGGTACGATCATCGATCTTCCGAGCGCAGGTCCCCAGCAAACTATATGGACTCATTGCAAATGACTCAGCGGCGGTCAATGTGCCGCATCCGATACATCCTCTCTTGAAACTGCACTCCTATTCCCGCTCGCCCTCGGCACTGGCGCCGAGAGAAGCGGAATGAGCATGACCAAACAAGACATTTCATCACGTCATTTTCAGCGAAAGATCTCTGATTTTTGCGAGCTGCGCATCGCACCGATTGCATCCAAACGCGTGCTGGAGAATGTTCGGCCCTTTCTAATAAGCTTGATCATCTACCGAAAGCCGCTGACCTGCCACTGCGAATTTCCTCCAGGATGGATTAGAGTCCGGCCCATTAAAGGACGGACGAATGAAGAAGCAGAGATTTACGGAAGAGCAGATTATTGCGGTGCTGAAGGAGCAGGAGGCAGGCGCGAAGGTGGCCGACCTGTGCCGCAAGCACGGGATTTCAGAAGCGACGTTTTATAACTGGAAAGCCAAATATGGCGGCATGGAAGTCTCCGAGGCGAAGCGGCTGAAGGCGCTCGAGGACGAGAACGCGAGGCTGAAGAAGCTGCTGGCCGAACAGATGCTGGATGCAGCCGCGCTCCGCGAGCTTCTTGCAAAAAAATGGTAGGGCCTGTCGCCCAGCGTGAAGCCGTCACGCATCTGAAGGCCGTCATGGGTCTTTCGGAGCGGCGGGCCTACCAGATCATATCCGCCGACCGCAAGACGATCCGTTATCGATCCTCTCGACCGCCCGAGGTAGAATTGCGGGCGAAGCTGCGTGACCTTGCCAATGAGCGGCGGCGTTTCGGCTATCGGCGACTGTTCATCCTGCTTCGACGGGACGGAGAGCCGTCCGGGGTTAATCGCATCTACCGGCTCTATCGCGAGGAAGGACTTTCCGTTCGCAAGCGCAAGGCCCGGCGGCGTGCCGTCGGCACGCGTGCACCGATCCTGGTCGAAGCGAAGGCCAATGCTCGCTGGTCGCTAGATTTCGTGCATGACCAGTTCGCCTGCGGCAGGCGCTTCCGCATTCTCAATGTCGTCGACGATGTGACGCGCGAGTGCCTAGCCGCCATCCCCGACACCTCGATCTCCGGGCGTCGCGTGGCGCGGGAACTGACGACACTCATCGAACGACGCGGCAAGCCAGGAATGATTGTCTCCGACAACGGCACCGAACTCACGTCGAATGCCATCCTCGCCTGGTCGAAAGATCACAAGGTCGAATGGCACTACATCGCGCCGGGAAAGCCGATGCAGAATGGCTATGTCGAGAGTTTCAACGGGCGCATGCGCGACGAGCTGCTCAACGAAAGCCTGTTCTTCGGCCTCGATCATGCCCGAAGCGCCATTGCTGAATGGGCGGACGATTACAACCATTTCCGTCCGCACTCATCGCTCGGATACAAAACCCCGGCAGACTTTGCCGGGACCATCGCCGCAACCGGCTCCAACGCTGCGCAAGATGAAAGCTTCGCGTTTCCGCCGGTTGCTCACACCGCGCCATTTGGCGTATCCAAAACTGCCGAGGCTCTAATCGTCGCCGGATGAAAGTTCAGTGGCAGGTCAAGGGCAAGCGTGTGCCCCAATCTGTCGCCAGCTTCCAAATCCTCCGCCGCATCGAGCAGCGCTACCGATTGCCAGATGGCTATTTCAAAGACAAGCTGCCGCATCAGGCGCGCTCGCTTTACGGTCATGATCTCGGCGATATCAGCCCCGCTGAGCGGCGCAGGATCTCCTTACATCTGCCGGATGACTTCAGCAGCCTGTCCTTTGCCAAGCGTGAAGAGATCCTCGATTGGGTGCGGCGGGTGATCATCTCCGGCTCGACAGAGTATCGTCGGTACCAGGCGGCGGCTATCAAACAACGTTACGCCATCCGCTTTCCTGGCGTGACTTATGGTGGCGGCGCTCTTTCACCTCGATCCTTCGCGTCGGCCGGCGCCCATCAGAACATCGCCCAGGAGTTAGAGGATCCCGATCTGCTGTCTGGTGTTATAGATGCACCGCCGAGGCTTGCTATGGAAATGGCTGATCTAATCCGCTTCAAGACCTCGACACTGACGGCGATTGGGTTTCAACGAAATGGCGTCTGGGGTGAGGAAACGGCCTCTCAGAAGATCGAACACCTCGGCCTGATGTTCGGCGCGCTAGCGGCCTCACCGAATGGAGCAGTAAGGGGCTGCGGCGTGCCAGTCAGCCAACTGAGCTTCGGCCTTCTCATCTTCCCCGGCGTTTGGGACTGGTATCTGCAGTGGCGCGAACAGCGCCGTGGCTTCTACACCAAGTGGGAAGAGGACATGCTCATGGTCGCGCAATCCCTCACCCACCGATGTAGGCTGGCTCCGACAGCATCCTGAGCTGCTTCAGAACGTCAGGCCTATCGAGGGCTTAATTGCGCAGGAAGAGATTGAGTTCGCAGCCCGCGACTGGCACGGCGCCTGTGATGCATTTCATCGGCATGCTGCCAGCCGATCCAAGGAGATCCAGCGCGTCATGCGTGTCCATCGTGACCCGTTTGAGCCGATCATGTGCGTGCTGGAAGCGGAGAGCCCTCTGGCGGAGTATCGTAAAATCACAGACGAGATCCTGAAACGCATGCCGGACGAAAGCAGATATCCGAGGCCAGCGGCAGAAGCCGTCAGGTCATTCCTACTGCTTCGGCTTGGCCTGCACCTTAGACTACGGCAGAAGAACCTCCGCCAATTGCGTGTGTGCCCGCGAGGGCATTATCCGACGTCGGAACGCCGACTTGAAGACTTGAAATGCGGCGAGCTGCGCTGGAATGATCGCGACCATGGGTGGGAAGTCCTTATCCCATCAGTCGCGTTCAAGAACTCTGGCTCTTCTTTCTTCGGCCGGAAGCCGTTCAGGCTGATCCTCCCGGACCTGCTCGACCTCTACAAACATCTCGATGCGTATATCGACCGGCATCGAGGTGTCTTGCTTAACGGCGCAAAGGATCCAGGGACGCTCTTCGTCAAAACGGTGAAGGCGACCAGCATTGATGCAGCCTACAACTCCACCACCTTCTACGAGGCATGGAGAAACGTCATCCAGAGGTACGGAATCTACAATCCCTATACAGGGCGCGGCGCGATTAAGGGCCTCTTGCCGCATGGGCCCCATAACCTACGGGACGTTCTAGCGACACATATCCTGAAGCAGACTGGTTCCTATGAACAGGCAAGCTACGCCATCCAGGATACGCCGGACGTGGTGCAGCAGCATTACGGTCGCTTCCTGCCGCAGGACAAGGCCGCTCTCGCCGCAAAGATTCTCAACCAAGTCTGGGAAGCTGCGTAACATCGAAGGAAACATTCGGCTCGGATGTGACCCCAGCTTGCATCCGAGCTGATATCGTGGTCTCCGCCTTGAAGGGATCTGAACCGGCGGCCCACTACGCATTTATCCAGAAAAGAGCTGCGACGGGGTACGAGAGGGAGGCTACTACGTGTGGGTCGATACGCCCTGGCAACAGCTCGAAATTAGTTCATGCTACCGCTTTTGATAGCGGAGAATGTTTTTGGGCGCCTTTTCAAACGTTGAAATAATTTTGCCAAGCTATCACGGTCAAGATCATCGAATAGGTCAGATGATGAGCGAGTTGATCGCCACCGTGCAGCATCCAGAATGAGCGCGCATTCATCGGGCAGGGATGACGGCGACCGTGTACGGCTTTGAGATGATCTATTAGAAAATGAATGAGAAACTCGCCAGTAACAACAGCAACAGCCCATGTCAGGTTTGGCATTGATAACCATAGGCCTGGCATTGTGGCGGCGGCGTGGATGCCTGCGTGGATGTATCCTCCTAGTTTCTTAAAATCCCCTTTCCCACCTATCATCCAGGCCGGCTGCAGCACGTAATCGGCCACGAAATGCTTGATCTGCAGCCAAACGAGCGTTGTCAGGAGGAGGCAGTCAATCGCCATATCGCGCTACCTGCTCCCGCTCAATGCTTGGATCGATCGTATGCACGCAAACCGGCGCAGTCTTTCCTCGGATGTTTACTGCTCCCAGCAATCTTGCACGGAGATGGCCTCGCGTCCTGCGGAACGTTTCGTCGCTCAGCGCGATCTCCACACCCTTCTCCTTCGCGGCGCCGACGAGCCGGCTCGCGAGATTGACGGCGTCGCCGATCGCCGTGTAGCTCAGCCTTTCTGCTGAGCCAATATTGCCGACAAGCGCCACGCCGCTATTGATGCCGATACGCACGCGAATGGCATCGTGCTTCGGCGCGATAGGAGGCATGGCGTGCATGGCGTCACGGATTGCCGCCGCGGCGCGACACGCACGCAATGCGTGATCGGGTTCGTCATTTGGCGCATTCCAGATTGCCATCACCGCATCGCCGATGAATTTGTCGACCGTACCGCCCTCGGTATGAATGGCGGCGATCGACGAGGTTAGAAAGCGTGTCAGGCTCGGCTCGACGCCGCTGCCGAGCTCTTCAGTCAGTTCTGTGAAGCCAGGTAAATCAGCAAATAGGACTGTTATTTCCCTCAGTTCACCGCCTGGACGAGGCTCGATGCCGCCATCGACAAGCGGGCGAACGACCTCGATCGGCATAAAGCGTGCGAAGGCGGAAAGGCCACTCGACATCCGTTTCAGCGCGAACGAGAAATCGTCGAGTTCGGCCAGCAGCGCCGGCCTGTGCTCAACGGCCTCGAGCTCGAACCTCTCGATCAGGCGCAGTTGCCCGGCAAGGCGGGACAGTGGTCGAGTGAAGAGCGTTCTGGCAAACAGGATCGCGGTCACCGCTGCGAGCAATGCGATGGCGCCAATGATGAAAATCACGCGCTCGGTATTGGCATCGATATCGCCGGCAAAGGTCGCCCGCGGTATCGCGGTCACCAGTCGCCAATCTTCGAACGGCAATTTGCCCGACGAGACGAAGACCGGCCCGAGGCTTTTGTTGTCGACCAGCGTCCGGAAGCTGTCGCCCTCGTCGCGGGTCGCCGCGGTGGCGACCGCCGCGGCCAAAGCATCGGATGGAGGGAAATCCTTGAGATGAGCCGCCACGACACCATCGGATGGTTCTGATGTCGCCAATACCATATCGTCTCTGGCGAGGAGGAAGGCCTTGCTGCCCTTCGGAACCTTGAGTGCGGAAAGCGTGGCCGACAGCCGATTCAGGCTGACCGCCACCATCACCACGCCCTCGAAATGTTTGAAGACTTCAACCCTTTTGGAGACCACGATCGCCGGCTCGAAGCCATTGGGCAAAATGCTGACGACAGTCCAAGCCGCTTCCGTGCTCACGCTGCCGCGCCGGTACCACGGCGAACCCTCCGAGACGTAGACGCTTTCGGACTTCAGGCGGTTCTCGAAGAAAATATCACCAGGTATCGGCTTATAAAGATCGCGGCGCAACGGGCGTGGCTTTCCCGGAGCTGCTACGCCAATCTCCACCATTTCGATGTCACCGTCCGGCATCGCGTGCGAGCCGAAAAAACGGCCATCCGGGAAGCCGAAACCGATCCAGGCGATCGCCGGCTGCTCGCGCAGCAGCGACAGGAACAGGAACTCACGCTTGACCTCGTCGTCTGGCCGGACCGCGCCCTGAAAAAAAACTGATCTGATGATCTCCGCGCTGCTGGAAACCAGTGCCAGATTTGAGGTCAGCGCATTGCGGACGGCGGCGGTGCTTTGGGCGTCGAGGCTGGCGACAACCGTTTCGACATTCTGGGTGGCCGTGCGATACCAGACCAGATGGACAAGCGCTGCCGTGGACAACACTGCAAGCAACAGCAACGCCGTGACTGCGCGTCCCATTTTAATCCGTGGGAAAGCCCTAGCGTTCATGGCGATCGGTAATCAGACGGGCGCTGCGATCATAGCGAATGTAGGCCAGAGCCCAATCGATGAACACCGCGGCGCGATTGCGGAAACCGACAAGAAACCAAAGATGGGCAATATTCCACACCAGCCAAGCACCAAAACCCGACAGCCGGATTCGCCCGAAGTCGGCAACCGCCGCCTTGCGCCCGATCGTCGCCAGACGGCCAAAATCACGGTAGCGGAACGGCCCGATGGCCAGACCGTCAAGATTGGCGAGAATAGCGCGTGCCGTGTGCTCGCCCATCTGCTTGGCGGCTGGCGCGACGCCCGGAACTGCCCCGCCGTTTTCATCCGTCACCGCCGCGGTGTCGCCAATCACGAAGATGTCATTGTTGCCTGGCGGGTTAAGGTTTCGGTCGACATGGACGCGGCCGGCGCGATCGGCAGGCACGCCTAGCCATTTCGCTGCTTTGGAAGCCATGACGCCGGCCGCCCACAGTACACAGGATGATTGAATTTCCCGCCCGTCGGCAAGTGTAACACCTTGAACATCGCAGCGCGTCACCGCCGCCTTAAGAAGTACCTCGACGCCAAGCATCTCCAGGTGCCGCCGGGCTTTCTCAGACAGTTCCGGCGGCATGGCGGGCAGGACGACACCACCGGCTTCGACCAGGACAACGCGCGCGGAGGACGAGTCGATGCGTCGAAAATCGCGAACGATGACTTTTTTCGCCAGTTCGGCAATGGCGCCTGCCAGCTCAACGCCGGTCGGGCCCCCGCCGACGACGACGAATGTCAGAAAGCGCTCGCGGTCGCCCTGATCCTCGGCAGCCTCGGCGCGTTCGAAGGCCGACAGGATACGGGCGCGGATTTCGGTCGCATCGGCGATCGTCTTCAATCCGGGTGCCGTCTCCGCCCATTCATCATTGCCGAAATATGCGTGCCTGGCGCCTGTCGCGATGATCAGATAGTCGTAAGGAATGCGGCGGTTGGCCGTCTGGACGATCCGGGCCTCCTTGTCGATCCCCTCGGCGCGCTCCATCAGAACGGTGACATTGGCTTGTCGCGAGAGGATGCGGCGGATCGGCACGGCAATTTGCGCCGGAGAAAGCCCGGCTGTCGCCACCTGGTAGAGCAAAGGCTGGAACAGATGGTAGTTGCGCCGGTCAATGACCGTCACATCGACATCCGCATGCCGCAGTCCCATGGCCGCGGCAAGACCGCCAAATCCGGCCCCGAGGATGACCACCTTCCGACGGCGAGTAGCCCTTAAAGCATTCCGATTGATCGCAGACGAACCGCTATCGACCTCCTCTACCGTGTTACGCATGGCTCAGCGCTCCCTCAGAAACAGGCGGCTGGAGACATAGTCGAGTGAAACAACACCGGCTCCGCGCGTCAGGATCAACAACAGCGGCGCGGTCCAGAGCAAATGATCGGGCCAGTTCTGGGGATAGACGAGGAACTGGATCGCCGAAATTACGCCAAGCAACATCAGGGTGGCAAGTCGCGAGAACAGGCCGAGAAAAATCAATATGGAGCCGCTCAGCTCAGCTGTCGTCGCGAGCCCGGCGGCTACGCCGGGGTCAATGACGGGCAGCCTGTATTCAAGCGTGAACAACTGCACCGTTGTCGGCCAGGAGGCAAGCTTGCTCTGCGACGACTGCCAGAAGACGTGAGCGACGGCCAGGCGGGAGACGAGTTGGGCAAGCGAGAGCGGCAGGATGTTCAAATGCTCCAACGCGGAGACGTAGAGTCCGGCAATCCCGACTTTGCGGCCCGTTGCGACAGGGTTCATCATGGTCATGATTTCCATCCTTCAATTGGTTGCGAGCTCGATGTGGCGAATGCGGGCTACGAGGCCTTCGGCGAACAAGCCGCTCAAGGCAGTCGCGAGATCGAAATCAGGCGTTCGGAAAAGGATACGGTCGACCGTCGCCTCCAGACTTGCACGCTTCTTCAGTGCATGCAGGAATGCGAAATGCCGAGCTTCGAGGCGCAGAAAACGCACGCTCTCGCTGGTCCGCCATAAAGCGATGCGCTCAGATCGGCGGCGCAGTGCCGTCAGCGTCCCGATCTCTCCGCCCGGCTGATGCGCCGACCAGATTTCCAGTGCCGGCCAACGACAGACGAGCAGACGCAGCGACGGCTGAAGAAAAATTTGTGGAACTGTGTCGGCTTCGCCGTCTGCAAGCTGCTCAAAGATGCAGCCCGGTAATGCCGGCGCGTCAAGCGCTTCCGCAATCATCCATTCCAACCGGGCAGTTTCGGCGATGAAGGGCATCGAACGAATGTCTTCGAACTCGGCCAGAAAGCCGGGGAAATTGCCCCCATAGCGAACGAGCCGTGCCTCCTGTGGAGGATTGTTGCGTATGAAGACGCCGGCAACGTAACGAAAGTAGTTTTCGCTCAAAAGCTGCACCGTGACCGGGAAAACCGCGATCAAGGTCGCCGTCAGCGAGGCGAACGTGTTGTTGCGGTAGATGTTGAACCGGCGCAGCGGGTCAAAAGCAGCTTTGGCCAACACCGGAGCAACGTCACTGCGATCGCCATGCAGAATGGCCTGGGCGATCCTTGACTGTAGGACGCAATTAGAAAGCATGGCCGCTCCTCCTTGCCCCTGAATGAATGGCGAAGACGGACGGTTTGATCGTCGCCAGCGCGGCAAGTGCCGGCATTGGTCCTTTCGTGCTGGCGGGCTGCAACGGCAGGATCATGCCGTCGAACCGACTCGTCTGAGGCGCTGGCCTTGCGGCCAGCATTCGATCTTCGAAGGCGATCGATTGGGCGAGCAGATCGGCCCACATGGCTTCGCCGAGCAGCACGTCCAGAGCGGGGACATCGGTATCCCATTCGATGAGCGTGGGACGATGTCCGATTTTCCGGATCGAATAGGCATAGAGTGACCAGACGGCCGGCGGAACGCGGGAGCCATGGTCGTCGATCAGCACGATATCGCCCTCAACCTCGTTAACCGCGTGGCCGGCGAGGTGAATTTCGCCGACAGCATGCGCCGGGAGCTGATCAATGAAGGCTTTGGCGTCGAAGCCAAGATTGCATGCCGATACATAGACGTTGTTGACGTCGAGGAGCAGACCGCAACCGGTGAGCCGGACGAGTTCGCCGAGAAATTCCGCCTCGGTCATAGTCGAACCCTCGAAGGCGATATAGGCCGAGAGGTTTTCGATAAAGACGCGCCGCTGAAGCGCATCCTGAAGCCTCAAGACATTGGTGGCGACGACGGTCAGTGCCTGCGCGTCATAGCGCAACGGCAGAAGGTCATTCAGATAGGCGCCATCGGCAACGCTCCAAGCAAGGTGTTCGGAAACAAGGCTTGGCTGGAAACGCAGGCAGAGCTTGCGCATACGTTCCAAGTGGTCGCGATCAAGACCGGAGCTGCTGCCGAGCGACAGGCCGACACCGTGGATTGACAGGGGATAGCTTTCCCGCAGCCGCTCAAGCGCATCGACGGCCGCCGAGCCGCCCATATAATTTTCTGCATGGACTTCGAGCCACCCCGCCGATGGGCGGCGGGACAGCATTTCGCCGATATGCTGGGAGCGAAGACCGATGCCCGCGGCGTTCGGCACCGGATTGCTCGGAAATATCTTGGACATCGGTTGCTCCTTTCGGATGTGCAGTTGAGAGTTTGAGAGAGGTCAGGCCTTGGGTTCGGTGCTGCCGCCGGCAATTTTGCTGCAGGTGCCGGCCGGAATGTAAATCCAGGAATCCTTGGCATTATCGGCCGTCGCCGTGCCGGCGCAGGAATGGCTGGCGGTCTGGCAGTCGTTCAGGCCAGCCTTGACGACGCCAAAGCATTTTTCGAATGAGAAATCCGGCTTGGCGGCAGGGCCGGCAAAGGCGCTGGCTGTGCTCATGGAGGCGGCAGCGGCAATAGCCGAGCTGATAAGAAAACGTGAAGCATTCATGAGAAGTCTCCTGGTTCGTGGGGTCAAACCGCCATCGGCTTGACTGACTAACTTTCCCAGAAGTCCGCTTCCGTCTGAAATGCTGTCTCCGCATGGTTTCGATACGCCGTCTCTATGCTTCGGCGGTCGATCCCATCCAAAAAAGAGCCCCCGTCGGAAAAGACGAGGGCTCAAGAGGCAGCATTCTGCAAATGCCGGGAGTAAGGTTGTCGAGGATCAAAGATAGCGTTCGCGGATGTCCACCGTCGATCGTTTGCCGATGTCGTCGTAGTTGGCAAGCAGCCAGAGATCGGCGCATTCACGGCCGCGATCCCTCAGGTCCACGAGCGCTCCCCAGTCCGCGTTCAGCTTGCTCGACACGCTGAGGTTCGTCATCGTGTCGTCGTCGGAGATACCGTGCACGAAAACACGCTTGAGATTGGGGGGCGGCGTCATCTGGGCGTCGATAAGCTGCGTCACGAAAGCCACAGCGCGCATCTCCCTGAGCAGCGACGAGTTGAAGCTGATCTCGTTGATGCGATTGAGAATTTCGCCTGCGGTACGCGGCAGGTCGGCTCTTTCGATCGGGTTGATATGGACCACGAGGACATCGGGCGTATCGCAGCCATAGATCAGCGGGAATATTGCGGGATTTCCCATATAGCCACCGTCCCAATAGGCTTCCCCATCGATTTCCACCGCCTGGAACAGGAAAGGCAGGCAGGCGGACGCCATAACGGCATCGACGGAGAGTTCGTCATTGCCGAAGACCTTCACCTTGCCGGTCCTCACATTGGTGGCACAAATGCTGAGTTTGACGGGGCAGCGCGCCATTCGGATGGCGTCGAGATCGATCGATTGTTCCAGCACCTGGCGCAGGGGATTGAAATTGAATGGGTTGAACTGGTAGGGCGACATCAGCCGGGTGACCAGGTCGAACATGACAAATGCCGGGGAGAACTCCAACGATTTCGAACCAGTAAGACGGTCGAGCAAAGTCGGCTGCAACGGTCCCGATGCGGCCGCATGGCTGACGCGGCGCCAAAAATTGGCGAGCGCGCTCTGCGCCCCGCTTCGTCCGCCGGCTGCAAGGCCGTACGCCATGACGGCGGCATTCATCGCACCGGCGCTCGTCGCCACGATGCCTTCAAAAGAAAGGCTGGGCTCATCAAGCAGCCGATCGAGCACGCCCCAGGTGAAGGCGCCATGCGCACCGCCGCCCTGCAATGCAAGATTGATCATCCGTGGTTCACGCCCGGCAACGGAAAATTCGGGCTGCATTCTGGGCTGTGTTCCTATGTGTTCGTTCACGATTGCCTCCCCTTGGTTCGAATGATTGGTCAGTGCGCGGTCCAGCCGCCGTCGACCGGAATAGCGGTCCCGGTGATCGATCCGGCAAGATCGCCGCAGAGAAACACGGCGAGCGCACCCATTTCTTCGATGGTTGCAAAACGCTTGGTTGGTTGGTTCTTCAGGAAAACATCGCGGATCACCGCATCTCGGGCGATCTTATGCGACTTCGCCTGATCTTCGATCTGATGTTCGACGAGCGGCGTCCAGACATAGCCGGGGCAGATCGCATTGGATGTGACGCCGAATTCCGCGCCTTCGAGGGCGATCGTCTTTGTGAAGCCGACGATGCCATGTTTGGCCGCAACATAGGCGGACTTGAACGGCGATGCGACCAGTCCATGAGCCGAGGCGACATTGATGATCCGGCCGTAGCCTCTGGCGCACATCCCGTCGAATGTCGACTGCACCAGATGAAAGGCGGCGGAGAGATTGATGGCCAAGATGGCGTCCCACTTTTCCGGCGGGAACTTGCCGATCGGCGAAACGTGCTGGATGCCGGCATTGTTGATGACGATGTCGACCTGGCCAAACCGTGCGGCCGCCCTCTCGACCATCATTCGAATGGCTTCCGGTTTTGCCATGTCAGCGGCGTCATAGGCGACGTCGACGTCGTTGTCGCCTGCGATGCCGGAACGCAGCGCCTCGATCTCGGCAGGGTCGCCAAAGCCGTTCAACATCACGGCCGCACCTGAGCGAGCAAGCGCGTGCGCAATGCCAAGACCGATCCCGCTGGTGGAGCCGGTGACGATGGCGCTGCGCCCTTCCAGGGGCTTGCGGCCGACGAGAGTATCAATTTCGGGATCAAAGGCGTTCAGCATATGCGCTCTCCACTGCGATCGACGACACTTTCTGGCGTCATGCAGTCACAGTGGAGTATCGGCGCTCACTTTAGAAATGCCGGTCTGGTATGGAATTGATAAATCCATGGCATTGGATGAGAATGCCGCCGCTGCAGAGAATTGCAGCATAGTAAAAATCGCGTTCATCCCGGGGGCGACGATGGATATTCATCATATACGTTATTTCTTGGCCGTCTGCGAAACACGCAATTTCACGCGCGCAGCCGAAAGATGTAATGTTACTCAACCGGCCCTTAGCCGCGCCATACAGCAGCTTGAGGACGAGGTCGGTGGCCTGCTGTTCCGCCGAGAGCGCAATCTCACTCATATCACCGATCTCGGCAATCTGCTCCGGCCACGGTTCCAGCAGATTCAGGATGAGCTCATGGGCGTTCGGACGGAGGCCTCACGGTTTCTATGTCTCAGCGAAGCCAACCTCAAGGTCGGTATCATGTGTACGATCGGGCCGCGGCGGTTCACCGGTCTCCTGACCGACTTCAACATGCGTCACAAGGGTATCCAGCTGCAACTGATCGAAGGCGTGCCGACGAGACTGTCCGATCTGTTGGAGACCGGCGAAATCGATGTGGCGCTGATGTCAACGGCAACGGATTTTCCGGAACGGTTCGACGTGACCTCGCTCTTCCGCGAGAGGTTCATGCTCGCCTTTCCTGCCGGCCACAGGCTCAGTCAATACGACGCCATTCCCAT
The DNA here is from genome assembly GCF_002211395.1 of Rhizobium sp. R339. Taxonomy (NCBI): domain Bacteria; kingdom Pseudomonadati; phylum Pseudomonadota; class Alphaproteobacteria; order Hyphomicrobiales; family Rhizobiaceae; genus Rhizobium; species Rhizobium sp. R339. Next base: position 177,872 of record NZ_LOKV01000027.1, on the reverse strand, counting down.
TGCCGCGATCGACGGCGAAGTGTACCTGCGTCGCGTCAACTGCGAATATTGGGACTACCTCTCGGATCTTTGCGATGCGCAAGGTGTCAAGACGCTCGTTTCCTATTCCAGCGAACGCGAAGACTGGATTCAGAACCTTGTCGCCGGCGGCTTGGGCATTTGCTTCATCCCTGAATATAGCGCCGTCATTCCCGGACTGCAGGTGCGACCAGTCGCGGAACCGGAGGTCAGCCGGGAAGTCTGTCTTGTGACTGTCGCAGGCCGTCGCTTTTCGCCGGCGGTTTCCGTCTTTGTCGGCGCCGTGAAATCCTATGGCTGGGCTTCCCCGCCAACCCGACCGCATTGATTGATGTATCGTACTGCCCCTCTTGAACATGGCCTGGCATTCGCCGGGCTTTTGGTGCTTGTTCGGCAATCGGCAATAGCCCACGGCTATCGAATTCAAAAGCATCTGGCATTTCTCTTTCGATCGGCGCTCCGCCACTCTCCTCACATGCTCGACACCGATCTTGCCGAGCCCCAACAAGGAGAACCACCGATGTTGCCTTCATTCAAAACCCGCCGAGTCTCTTTGGCTATGCTTGCCTTTAACGCACTGACGTTCGCCGCCGGCCTGCACGCCTCATTCGCCTTTGCCGGTGACTGCCCAGCCGGTCAAGTTGCCGAAGATGGCATGAAGCCTGGTGCGACGATGCCGAAGGGCGTCACCGACAGCGTCCTCAAGACAATCGATCTTTCCTCCAAGGGTGATGCCTGGAAGGGCAGCATGCTGCGCATGCGAAAGCTCGTCGTAGAGCCGGGCGGCGTTGTTCCCTGGCATTCGCATGATATGCGCCCGGCAAATATCCTGATCGCCTCCGGCTCGATCACCGAATATCGCAGCACCTGCAAGGTGCCGATCCTGCACAAGGCGGGTGAGGTCACCGCCGAGTTCGGCCACCTCTCCCATTGGTGGAAGAACAACGGCAAGGTTCCGGCCGTGCTTTATTCCTCCGACATTTTGAGCCCGGAGATGCACGACGACAAGGCAGCGATGTGATCGCTGCCTTGTCCGTTGATCCAGCCCTTTGAGCCACGCTCCGGCGTTTTCGGCCATTGCCGAAATCGCCGCATTTCGGGGGACCTAGCAATGACCGATATCGAACAGCCGCTCGCATCCCTTCATGCGGATAAAACCCTTCGTGCGGACAGTTGGCGATTTGGACTGATCGCCCTTATTGCGTTCCTGACCCTTGTCGACCTCTTCGCGGCACAGGCGGTGTTGCCTTCGCTGGTGGAGAGATTCCAGGTGAGCCGGGCCACGATGGGCTTTGCCGTCAATGCCAGCACATTCGGCATGGCAATCGCCGGTCTGCTCGTGGCTTTTTTTGGCGGTGATGTCGACCGGCGCAACGGCATCTGGATCAGTCTCGCCCTTCTGTCCATTCCGACGACGCTGCTGGCATTTACCGACAACATTATTGTCTTTGCAGCGTTACGGGTGCTTCAGGGACTATGCATGTCGACCGCCTTTACGCTCACGGCGGCCTACCTGTCTGAACATTTTTCCGCCGGGAAGACCGCCGGAGCGCTCGCAGCCTATGTCACCGGCAATGTCGCGAGCAATCTTTTCGGCCGTATGTTGTCTGCCGCTATCGCCGGCATCGGCGGCCTTTCGCTGAATTTTCTGATATTCGCAGGACTCAATCTCCTCGGCGCCGCGTTGGTCTGGTTCACGCTCAAGAAAACCGCGAGCATGATGCGCACGAACAATCGAGGCAGCGTTGCCAGGCGCATCTGGAGCGTTCACCTTGCCGATCCGGACCTGCGCCGCGTCTTCGTGATGGGTTTCCTGATCCTGTTCGTGTTCATCGGCACCTATACCTATGTGAACTTCCAGATCGTCGCGCTGGGCGTGGCGCCGATGGCGCTCGGCCTTGTCTACCTTGTCTTTCTCCCTTCGATCGTGACCACGCCGTTTGCCGGGAAGCTTGCAAGCCATGTCGGGTCGAAAGCGGCAATCGTGTTGACCCTGGCAATGGCCGTCCTCGGCCTCGTGGCGCTTCTCAGCACAAATTTGCCAATCATTCTCGGCGGATTGACACTGGTGGCAATCGGCACGTTCCTGGCGCAAGCGATTGCCACCGGCATCATCGGCCGGCGTGCGATGAGCGACAAGGCCGGTGCCAGCGGCATCTATCTGGCATCCTACTATACCGGCGGCATGATCGGCAGTCTGGCTCTCGGACAGGTCTATGACCATCTCGGCTGGAACGCCTGCGTGTTCGTCCTGATCACCGCACTCGGTGCAGCAATGCTGTTCGGAAGTTCGCTAAGCGCGCCGCCACCATAAGTCCAGCCGATCGAAGCAGCCGGAACGCTGTTCCGCCCCGACCTGACAACTACGCCGAAGATTTACCCAACCAAAGGAGTGAATGACATGCAAAGAGTGATCAACCTGTTCTTCATCGCCATGCTTTCATTGGCTGCCGCGAACGTGGCAACGCCCGTCCCAGTCGCCCAGGCAGGTGCCCGCGACGGCGTCGTTGTTTTGAAAAGCCGTTACTCGGTTGACGAGACCGTCAGTAAGATCAAGGCCAATGTCGCTGAGAAGGGCATCATGCTGTTCGATGATATTGATCAAGCGGCGCTCGGCACGGCTGCCGGCAACAAGGTCCTCGCTTCCCGGCTGATCCTGTTCGGCAATCCGGCACTCGGAACGACATTCATCACCGCCAATCCCAAAGCAGGGCTTGATTGGCCGGTCCGCGTTCTCGTCTACGAAACGAAGGACGGGGCGGTTCGCGTCGCGTACACTGATTTTGCCTGGATCGCGCGACGCCACGGCATCACCAGCCGCGACAAGCAGTTCAAGATGGCGTCTGAGGTCATCAAAGCGGTGACGGAACCGGTTAGCCAATAAACCCGCCGGCTGACGGCTGATTGAGCGTGCCCGACCATACCATTTGGGTCGGGCCTTCTGTTATCTTATCGAACGACCTGAACTGTGAGCCCTCGCCTTGAAGGGATCTGAACCACAAACCACCTGCGCAGATAGTTTGAACAAAGAACGCGGCGATGAGATCAGGCAAGACTCCGACGAGATTTGCACCAGCTCCGGGGAAATTTTCGGCCCGGCGCATCTTCTCCATGGCTTGAGCCACCACGGCGCTTCGGATCGCAGACCACGTTCACGCAAACGATGGTCCGCCCGTTCCTTGCGTGGCACGTCCGGCTGAACCCTTTGGTGACACTTCCTTTGACCGCGGCATCTCGCCGCTGGTTCAGCGCCGAACCAGCATTGTTTCGTGAGACGCGGTGGCGTGTTGGTGGAATCGGGAACGCTCATGAAGCCGACTAGCAGTCGGTAATTGCCGGATTTTCGGCGCTCCCAAGAACGATCGCGACTAAAAGAACAGTTCGGCGACGTTTGTCGATTTAAGATCTCAAGCAATAAGACCGGCGAGTGCCAAATTGATGGAGAGCTCGCTAGGCTCTCGAAACCCCTCTTTCGTCAAGTAAGTAGCGGGTGTCGCCTTACCAAGGCGTTGAGCTCCCCCTGTGCTATCTGTGCAGAAACCACCCCATCCATCGAAGCAAGTACGGCAACGCGCCGAAGACCATTGTGATCACGATCAGGACCGTGAAGATCACCATGCGTGGAACGAATGGACAGATTGAAGAATGGGGAACAGGAACCAGACGTAAAAGGAAGCGATGGGAAAGATGCCCATCCAGATTACGATGGCCATGCGCCAGCGCGGAGGCTGTTTGTTGCCGGTCAGTCCCGAGGCGGAAAACCACAGTTCGGTCGTTTTAAACGTCCGGTATTCGGGAGCGTGGCTGGAGACTTCCTTGATCCGTTCGTGCCACTCGTGCGCAACTTGAGACCGACGCCAGGCATCGAGATCGCATTGCGAGACAAAGCTCAGAACGACATGAAACTCCTCGCCCTGGACACGCGGGGGGATGAGAGTCGAGAAGAGGTAACCCTTCGCGCGCGCGCAGGCTTCGAGCATTCCTCTGGCGAGTTCTTCGTAATCCTTTTCTCGGCCAGGATCGGCACGACGATGTACGATGCGGGTTACCTGTCCCATATTTCTCCCTCTCAAGTTTGCTGGCCGTATGTATGTTTCGGATGAAGGTACCGATATGTGCAACGATGTCCGCGAACTTCGGATCGCCCCGATGCGTGGGGGATCCTGGTGAAGCTTGAGGCCGCAAAATTGTGGTTCGGAGCCACTTCGTTTCGCTCGGCTTCTGGATAATGTGCTTTAGGTGGTCGTGGTGCTGCGAGGGTCCAATCGATGTCAGTCGTCAGCGGAATACATCCGAATCGGTGTGGTAGAGCCGGGCCGTGCCCGGCTCTATGCAAGCTAAGCCGGCAGAACGCCGTTCTTCTTCGCCGTCCAGGTGGCGATGTAATCCATCAGGCCGGGTGACAGGCAGTCGTAAGGTTCAAGGTCCAGCTCGCTAAGGCGCGCGCGGACGCTCTCCATTTGCGCCGGATCGCAACCGCTCTCGATGATCGAAGAGACGAATGCAGCAAAACCGGGTTCTGCCCAACCGCCTTCCTCGAAGCGCTCCGGATGCAGAAACGAGAGCCCCTTGAACGGGTGATCGCGCTCGACGGGTCCATGCATGTGGACGCCGCATTCCTTGCAGGCATGCCGCTGGATCAGCGCATTGGCGTCGACGACGGCAAGCTTGTCGCCATTCTCGATCACCTCGACGTTTTCAGACGGAGCGACCGCAACGATCGAAAAGGCTGCGCCTTCCGGCTTCCAGCACTTTGTGCAGCCGCAGGCGTGATTGTGGGCGATATCGCCCTTGATCTTCACTTTCACCGGATTCTTGATGCATTCACAGACGAGTGTCCCACCCGCAAAGGATGCCGCACCCTTCTTCAATCCTCCATCGAGATAAGGATGTATGCCGATATGAGCCATTGCTTCTTCCTTCGATTTTGCCGGGCACCATCCCCGGCCTTCTGACGGCATTGCGGCAGATCAGCGGTTGAGCCGCTCAGCGTGCCACTTCAAATGGTCTTCCATGAAAGTCGAAATGAAATAATAGGAGTGGCCATAGCCCTCCTGCATTCGCAGGTTCAGCCGGATGCCGGCTTTTTCGCAGGCTCTCTGCAGTTCAGATGGACGTAGTCCGTCCTCGAGAAACCCGTCGGCCGTTCCCTGGTCGACAAGGAGCTCGGGGAATTGGAAGCCATCTTCTATGAGCGCACAACTGTCATATTGCCGCCAGGCGCCTTCGTCAGTGCCGAGATAGCGCTCGAAGGCGGGGCGGGACCACCCAGCCACTGTGGGCCGCGCAATCGGCGCGAATGCAGAGCAGCTGCGGAAGCGGTCTGGGTGCTTCAGGGCAAGCGTGATCGCCCCATGGCCACCCATCGAATGTCCGAACACGCCCTGGCGGGCCATGTCCGCGGGAAACTCCGAAGCAATAAGACGGGGAAGCTCCTCCGAGACATAGGAATACATACGGTAGTTCACATCGAACGGCGGGCATGTCGCGTCGAGATAAAAGCCGGCACCACTGCCAAACTGCCAATTGCCGGGATCGTCCGGCACGCCGTCGCCTCTTGGGCTTGTGTCTGGGCAAATGACGATCAACCCCAGGAGTGCGGCGACCCGCCGATACTCACCCTTCTCCATGGCATTGGCATGGGAGCAGGTCAGTCCCGACAGATACCAGACCACTGGGCATGGACGCTCCTGCGCTTGCGGCGGCAGATAGACGGCGAAAGTCATGTCGCAGCTGCAGGTGTCGGAGCGATGGGCGTAGACCCCTTGGGTGCCGCCATACGACCGCTCGAGCGAAATCGTCTTCATGTCATGATCCTCGATTGCCTCCGATTGCGCCGCAGTCGGTACGGCTGCGGCGTCAGCGTTTCAGGGACTTCATGAAGCTGCCGATATGCGGGAACAGTTCCTTAAAAGGCGTATCCGCTCGGTGTCTCATGAGAACCTCTGTGAAGAGCTTCAGTCCAACGGTGAACTCTGCCGTCTCATCGTCAGGCAGCAGCTGCTTTTGGCGCACTGCCGAGAGGATTTTGAACAGATCGTCGTGGTTGGTGGTTTGGAAAACGAGAGCTTCGTCGGCAGCAGAAGGGACGTCGCCCTCCAGCCGCTCCACCGTGACCCGGTAGTTATGAGCCATTGGCGCTTCCTTACAGTTCGATGGCGTAGTAGGTGAACCCGCCCTCGTCCTTGCCGACGCCCGAGATCGCATCATTGATCTTCTCCAACGGCCACACCATTGGCGACATGACCGACATGTCGATGATGCCAGCCTCGACCATCGCAGCGATTTCCATGCCTTCAGCGGCGGTGAACCAGACCGAGCCGATCAATTCCATCTGCTCGTCCATCCACCATTTGACGTCGACAGGCAAAGCTCCGGAGGTGCCGCCGATGTTGACGATGCGACCGCCCCGTCTGACGCCGCCCATCGCGTCCAGCAAGGAATCCAAAGGGGCCTTTGCGCCGAGCGTATCGAGCATGAGGTCGGCGCCGCTTCCGTTGGTCTGCTCTTTGACGAAGCTTCCCGACGATCCATTGACATTCGAAAAAGTGACGATCCGGTCGGGAGCGATCGCCTTCAGCCGCTTAAGCAGCGTCTCGCCCCTGGCGACGGCATAGATTTTTGCGACGCCCATGGCCAGCGCGAACAGCGTGGCCCCCAGCCCCAGAGTGCCGGTCGCACCGTTGATGATCAGGGTCCTGCCCATCAGCGGCCCGCATTTCTTGAGGGCGGCGTAGGCGGTGCCAAGATAACCAAGGCGAGAGCCTTGGACGAAACTCATGTTGTCGGGGATCTTGATGACCTGCGCCTGTGGGGCGAGCATGAATTCGCCGAAGCCACCGTAAGGATAGCGCGCGAACATCTCCAAGCTCTTTTGATTGTAGCCGAAGTAGCCACCGAGGGTCCAATGTTCGCAAGCCTGCGGCTTGCCCGACGAACAATGGTGGCAAGCGCCGCAGAATCGACCGGGATTCACGTACACCCTGTCGCCCGGCTTGACGCTGACGACCTGAGGGCCGACCTCATGGACGATCCCGCTCGGATCGAGGCCATGGATTGCCGGGCGCGGCGGGAGTGGCATCTGCGGATACCAGGTCTCCCAATTGGCCAGGACGTTCGCCAAATTCGGGACCATTCCACATGCCCTCACGCGGACGACGACATCGCTTCCGGTTGCCTTCGGCCGCTCGACTTCATCAATCCTCATCGGTTGACCAACGGCATGCAGGCGCGCAGCACGCATCATTTCCATAAGCTTTCCCTCCCAAACTCAGAGATCGAGTCGTATTGACATCCTAATTGGATTGTGAATACCGTTTAGTATCTGAAAAAGCAAGCGAGGATTGCCAATTATCCTCGCGGACGCGGCTAGAGGCCGGCGTCAAGGGAGGAGACATGGACTTCGTGTTGGTTGACTGGCTCCGCATTCTTTGCGGCGCTTGGCTTATTCCCCATCTCATCGGCAAGGGACTGCATTATCAGAAGGCCGGTGGAACATTCGAGGCGGCAGGCTTCAAGCCCGGGAAGCTGTTCGTTGGCCTCACCATGGTTGCGGAAGCTTGCGCGGCGGTCGGTCTGATTTTCTCGATATACCCGCGGGTTGCAGCCCTTTTCGGCGCTCTGGTGCTGCTCGGAGCGGGCTATGCGGTTGTGAAAATCAACGGCATGAACTGGCGCTGGCAGAAGATGGGTCCCGAGTATCCGATTTTCTGGGCACTCGTTTGTGTTCTAACGGCTCTTGTGTGACGACCTTGTTTTGAGGTACGCCTCGGTCTCTGGATACGCAAGGAACGGATTTGCGAATGGCACGGCTGACACGTGAGCAAAGTCAAGCTCGCACAAAGGAAAAACTTTTGGCGTCCGCTTACGAGGTCATGGCACGCTACGGATATGCCGGGGCTTCGATCGAACGCATCGCTGAAGAGGCGGGCTACTCGAAGGGGGCGTTTTATTCGAATTTTGCCAATAAGGAAGATATCTTCCTGCAACTCCTTGCCGGTAACGCGGGTGGCGACGTCGTTCAGCTGACCGAGCTTCTTGGAAAACACGATGACCCGATGGGACTGATTGATGTCTTGGCAGGGTGGGCAAACGATCGCGGCGACGATCGCCGATGGGGCATGCTGGCGATAGAGCTTCTTCGGATGGCCCAACATGACCACACGCTCGGAGACCGCCACATAAAACTATTCAGGGATCAATGGGAAGGCGTCGGCAAGATCCTTATCGACAAGCTGAACCTTGTTCTGCAGCCGCCGGCGAGCCCATTCTACATTGGCGGTATCGTGCTCGAGCTTACTTATGGCGGCATTTCCAGCTTCCTCAAGGACGGCGCACCTGGGGACATGGTCCGAGTCGTGCTGAGGGAAATGTACCGGTCCTCACGCGCGTCGGCGCCCGCCAAAGCGGCTATAGCATAACCAAAATCATCCGCCATCTGATCATGTGAAGTGCGCGCCGCGGCCGGGCGCGCTCTTGAGCATGAGCAATAGCTCGGCGCATGTCGAAAGGACTTACCAAGTGCTGGAAAGCAAATCTTTCCGCGCAAATCGGCTTGACATCGTGAAACTCAAAGACTAGCGTTCATCCAGAAACCATATGGTATGTGAAAACCAAGTGGTATTTAGGCCGAGGGCGGCGACCGCTGCTGAGGAGCATGCGGGATATGGGGGGATCATGGACAAAGTCATAGTCATGGCGACCTGTCGAAGCGCAAGAGCTGCATAAGACACCACTTGGTCGTGCGCGTCAGCGGCACGTCGTGGATTGGCAATTCGGAAATCACTACATGCTTGAATTTGGCAACTCCCCTCAGGAGGCGCTGGTCGCGTCCCTGCTCGCCATGGCGCTTGCTGGATTTCTTGTGTCTGGCCTGATGCGTTGGCGCGGCTTGGCTCGGCCGACCGACCTCCTGATGCCCGCAGGATTGCTGGCAGCCTATTGGCTCACCTACAACAAAGTGCCGACATTTCCGCCCGTCGGTGCGGTCAACAAGGTATTTTACGTGATCGCCATCGGAACGGCGATCGGCTTCGCCGCCGAGATAGCGGCCCCACGCGCGGTGCGCCTTCTTGCGCTCCTGCAGCCGGTCGCGGCCGCATTTTATGTCGGTTCGCCGCGATTGGGGACAGCGTCCTGGGAAGTCGCGCTCGCCGCGGTCGCCGGAATGGCGATCATGGGGATGGTCATGTGGCGCGGAGCAACAGGTGCAGAGGACGACGTGAGGCGAGGCGGTGTCGTTGCCGTACTTGCTGCCGGCTTTGCACCGATTGCCCTTCTCGGCGCCTCATCTTCCTCGTTTCAGCTCTGCCTGATGTTTGCGGCTGGATGCTTCGGAATTCTAATTGTTCACGCAGCAAAGCCGGCCTTCCGTTTTGGCGGCGCCTCGTGCCTCGGCGCCTTGGGCGGCCTCATCGCCATCGCCGATACCGTCGTGCTGATCACGCGCAAAGCCGATCTCATCGCACTTGCGGTACTCGCTCTCTGCGCTGTGCTGCCGGCGCTCTCGGAACGTATCTGCTTGAAGCTCGGCCTTTCTCGGCCGTTTCCACGCCATTTCGTCCATGTCGCCTTGGCTGCACTGCCGGCTGCAGCGGCGTTTGCCGTCGCGTTCGTGGATTATGGATCAAGCTTTCCAGTTTAACAGGAGGAGGAGAATGAAAATGAAATACAGATTAGCAGCATTGCTACTTTCGATGACGGCGCTCGCCGGCGTGGTCTCGCCCGCCTCGGCCGCGAAATTCGACATTGATCCGGTGCATTCGGGTATTGCGTTCTACATCGATCATCTTGGCTTCTCAAAGGTGATCGGAGTCGCGCAAGAGTTCTCCGGCACGTTCGATTTCGACGCTTCCAAGCCGGACGCCAGCAGTCTCGATGTCAAGGTCACCGTTGCGTCGATCTCGACGAATAACAAACAGCGTGATGGCGACATCCAGGGCGCCGACTGGTTCAACGCCACGGAATTTCCGGACATCACTTTTGTCGGCAAGGAGTTCAAAAAGACGAGCGACAACACCGGCCAGGTCGTCGGAGATCTGACGATAGCGGGAGTGACGAAACCCACGACTTTGGACGTCACGTTCAACAAGGAAGGGCAGAACCCCTGGGACAAGAGCCACGTTGTCGGGTTCAGCGCCACGACCAAAGTCAAACGCAGCGATTTCGGCATGAAGGCAGCGCTCGGCATGATCGGCGATGAGGTCGATATCGTGATCCAAGTGGAAGGCCGCGAACACAAGGCGTGATGCGAGACCGTCAGGTCGCCTCCCGAAACGGCGCCGTCGTGTTATCGCGACGGCGCCTTTTTTGTTCAGCTTCGCCTCAGGCTGCGGATTTGGCGATCAGCCCCTTGATTTCCATCGCCGATTTCGCTGAGCGCTGTGAAGGTTCGTAGGCATGCCCGAGCGATCCGTAATCGTTCAAAGAACATCAGATACTTTTTAGTATGCAGATGCTATTTGGTATGTTAACGAAGATCCGGTGCGGCTGGCGGTGAAGACGTTGCTGCGCCGAACTGAGGGAGGGCTACGATTTCTACGATTGCGATCTCGGTCACGGGGACTCTCCGCATCCTTTGCCTGGACGCGGCTAGTTCACTTCATTCCCTATTGCCTCCGGTATCAGGCATTGATCACTGCCCTATCGGAACAGGCTTGGTTTTCATTGAAAGGAAATTCTAAATGGACGTACGCGCCGCCGTAGCCGTTCAGGCCGGCAAACCGCTCGAAGTGATGACCGTGCAGCTCGACGGCCCGAAGGCCGGCGAAGTGCTGGTGGAGGTCAAGGCGACGGGCATTTGCCACACCGACGATTTCACCCTGTCCGGCGCCGATCCGGAAGGCCTCTTCCCCGCCATTCTCGGCCATGAGGGCGCGGGCATCGTCGTCGACGTCGGCCCCGGCGTCACCTCGGTCAAGAAGGGCGATCACGTTATCCCGCTTTACACGCCGGAATGCCGCGAATGCTATTCCTGCCTTAGCCGCAAGACCAATCTCTGCACCGCGATCCGCTCGACCCAGGGCCAGGGTCTGATGCCCGACGGCACCTCCCGCTTCTCGATCGGCAAGGACAAGATCCACCACTATATGGGCTGCTCGACCTTCGCCAATTACACGGTGCTGCCGGAGATCGCCCTTGCCAAGGTCAATCCAGACGCCCCGTTCGACAAGATCTGCTATATCGGCTGCGGGGTGACGACCGGCATCGGCGCGGTGATCAACACCGCCAAGGTCGAGATCGGCGCCACCGCGATCGTCTTCGGTCTCGGCGGCATCGGCCTCAACGTGCTGCAGGGCCTGAGGCTGGCCGGCGCCGACATGATCATCGGCGTCGACATCAATCCTGACCGCAAGGAATGGGGCGAGAAATTCGGCATGACGCACTTCGTCAATCCGAAGGAGGTCGAGGGCGACATCGTGCCCTATCTCGTCAACATGACGAAGCGCAACGGCGACCTGATCGGCGGCGCCGACTACACCTTCGACTGCACCGGCAACACCAAGGTCATGCGCCAGGCGCTGGAAGCATCCCACCGCGGTTGGGGCAAGTCGGTCATCATCGGCGTTGCCGGCGCCGGCCAGGAGATCTCCACCCGGCCGTTCCAGCTGGTCACCGGCCGCAACTGGATGGGCACCGCCTTCGGCGGCGCGCGCGGGCGTACCGACGTGCCGAAGATTGTCGACTGGTACATGCAGGGCAAGATCCAGATCGATCCGATGATCACCCACACGATGCCGCTCGAAGACATCAACAAGGGCTTCGACATGATGCACAAGGGTGAAAGCATCCGCGGCGTGGTCGTGTACTGACGCGAATCTCCGAACTGAATGCGGCGAAGGTTTTCATTGGTTTAGCCTCGGCCGGACCGAAACCCAGCGTCGCGTCGGATCAGTGACTTTCAAATTTTAAGGGAGGGATACGTGCTAATAGGGTCGCCTCGAGAGAGGCTGGAAGGAGAGGCGCGCGTTGCAATGACGCCTGACAGCGCCACACAGCTTCAGAAGCTCGGATATCAATGTGCCATCGAAACTGGCGCCGGCAAACCCGCCGGCTTCTCCGACGATGCCTACCGTGCTGCCGGGGTAACGGTTGTCGACAGCGCCGAAACGCTCTTTGCAAGCGCCGACGTGATCGCCAAAGTGCGCCCGCCGGAGTCAAGCGAAGTGGCGAGGCTTTCGAGCGGCAAGACGCTGATCTCATTCTTCTATCCGGCACAGAACAAGGACCTGCTGGACCAGGCGAAATCGACCGGCGCCACCGTGATCGCCATGGACATGGTGCCGCGCATCTCGCGCGCCCAGAAGATGGACGCCCTCTCCTCCATGGCCAATATTGCCGGTTATCGCGCCGTGATCGAGGCCGGAAATAATTTCGGCCGCTTCTTTACCGGTCAGGTGACCGCCGCCGGCAAGATCCCGCCTGCCAAGGTCCTGGTCATCGGCGCGGGCGTCGCCGGTCTTGCCGCGGTCGGCACCAGCGTTTCGCTCGGCGCCATCACCTATGCTTTCGACGTGCGGCCGGAAGTCGCCGAGCAGATCGAATCCATGGGCGCGGAATTCGTCTTCCTCGACTTCGACGAACAGCAGCAGGACGGCGCTGCGACGGGCGGCTATGCCGCGCCCTCCTCGCCCGAGTTTCGCGCGGCGCAACTGAAGAAGTTCCGCGAAATCGCGACTGACATCGACATCGTCATCACGACGGCGTTAATCCCGGGCCGCGACGCGCCGAAGCTCTGGCTTGGCGACATGGTAGCCACGATGAAGCCGGGTTCGGTCATCGTCGACCTTGCCGCCGAGCGTGGCGGCAATTGCGACCTGACCGTCCCGGACCAGAAAATCGTATCCGACAACGGCGTCACCATCATCGGCTACACCGACTTCCCAAGCCGCATGGCCGCACAGGCTTCGACGCTCTATTCGACCAACATCCGCCACATGATGACGGACCTGACCCCAAATAAGGATGGCGTCATCGTCCACAACATGGAGGACGACGTGATCCGTGGTGCGACGATCGCTTTGAAGGGCGAGATCACATATCCGCCGCCACCGCCAAAGATCCAGGCGATTGCCGCCCAGAAACCCAAGGAAAAGGCCAGGGAGCTGACGCCAGAAGAAAAGAAGGCCGCGGAAGCCGCCGGCTTCAGGTCTGCGACGCGAAACCAGGTCGGGCTTCTCATCATTGGCGGTCTGCTCATGCTCCTCATCGGCGCTTTTGCGCCGCCGGTGTTCATGGGCCATTTCATCGTCTTCGCACTCGCCTGCTTCGTCGGCTTCCAGGTGATCTGGGGCGTGTCGCACTCGCTGCATACGCCGCTCATGGCAATCACCAACGCCATCTCCGGCATCATCATCATTGGAGCGGTCCTGCAGATCACCGCGGGCGGTTGGCTGGTGACGGCGCTTGCTGCCCTTTCCGTGGCGATCGCAACGATCAACATCGTCGGCGGGTTCATGGTGACACGCCGCATGCTGAACATGTTCCAGAAGTCCTGACCGGGTCGAGGGAGAATTGACAATGTCTATCGGTATCCAGACCGCGGCCTATATCGCAGCCTCGGTCCTCTTCATCCTCGCGCTTGGCGGTCTTTCGGGCCAGGAAAACGCAAAGCGCGCCGTGTGGTACGGTATCGTCGGCATGGCGATCGCCGTCATTGCGACGATCTTCGGGCCAGGCGTCGGCCTTTCGGCGGTACTCATCGTCATGCTCGTGATCGGCGCAGTCGTCGGGGCGGTCATGGCGCGGCGCGTCGAAATGACCGGCATGCCGCAACTCGTGGCGGCCCTTCACTCCTTTGTCGGCCTTGCCGCCGTCTTTATCGGCCTCAACTCCGATGTCACGGCGCATGAATTCACTGCGCATGCCGAGCAGATCATCCACGAGGTGGAAATCTTCCTCGGGGTCTTCATCGGTGCTGTGACCTTCACCGGTTCGATTATCGCCTATGGCAAGCTCTCAGGCCGCATCGGCGGTAGGGCGCTGATCCTGCCCGGCCGCCATGCCTTCAACATCGCGATGGTCGCCACCTCTCTCATCCTCATGCTGCTCTACATGAACGGCGTGGGCTCATGGACGCTTTATATGATGACGCTGATCGCCTTCGTCATCGGCGCCCATCTCGTCATGGCGATCGGCGGGGCCGACATGCCGGTCGTCGTTTCCATGCTCAACTCCTATTCCGGCTGGGCGGCTGCAGCGACCGGTTTCCTGCTTGGAAACGACCTTCTGATCGTTACCGGCGCACTCGTCGGCTCCTCCGGAGCAATCCTCTCCTACATCATGTGCAAAGCCATGAATCGGCAGTTCCTGTCGGTGATCCTCGGCGGTTTCGGCAATGCCTCTGGCCCGGCAATGGCTGTCGAGGGTGAACAGGTTGCGATCGACGCCGAAGGCGCTGCCGCTGCCCTCAACGATGCCGACTCGGTCATCATCGTGCCCGGCTACGGCATGGCGGTTGCACAGGCACAGGGCGCGGTCTCCGAGCTCACGCGCAAGCTGCGTGCGACCGGCAAGGACGTACGCTTCGCCATTCATCCCGTCGCTGGACGCCTGCCCGGCCACATGAATGTGCTTCTGGCCGAAGCAAAGGTGCCCTACGACATCGTTCTGGAAATGGACGAAATCAACGAGGATTTTTCGAACACGGACGTTGTCATCGTCATCGGCTCCAACGACATCGTCAATCCCGCAGCACAGGAAGATCCGAATTCGCCGATATCAGGCATGCCGGTGCTGGAGGTCTGGAAGGCCAAGCAGGTCTTCGTTTCCAAGCGCGGTCAGGGCACCGGCTACTCCGGCATCGAGAACCCGCTGTTTTACAAGGAAAACACCCGGATGTATTATGGCGATGCGAAGGATTCCATCAACAAGCTGCTACCGATCATTAACTGAGGCTGCTCTTGTCTTTTTGGGAGGGAGGAGTGCTTGCCTGCATGGCCGATTCCCTCCCTAAAAGGAGCGCCAGAACGCCATTCACCGCCCCAGAGCGCAGAAAAGCTCATGTCTTCAAGAAAAGCGAGGCCAGCCGGGATGACTCTCGTGTCGCAAACCCCGATTGATTGGTCAGTGCAGTCAGCTGATCGAAACTAGTCCGATCGGTTCACGTGGCATAGATTTATCGCTGCTTATGTAAGGCAAACGTGTGCAGACCGGCTCAGCACAGGGAGCGGCCGAAGAGAGGCATGCGAGGTGACCAGCTCGGTTCCCCGAGCGATCGTATTTGCAAGATTGAGGTGTAATCTCCGTCAATCGGCCGAAGGACCTCGCTCTAGTCTTCGGGCGCAATTCCGATCACGATGCCACTGAGTGTCTCGTCGAACGGTAGCTGACAGGAAAGCCGGGAGTTCTCCTGGCGGTAGTCGGATCCCTCTAGCAGCTCGGTTTCATCGATCGAGGATACCGGCAAATTTGCGCTCGTAGGAAGCTGCTCGACATACACGTGGCAGGTGGCGCAGGACAGACAGCCGCCGCACATCGCCAAGAGCTCGTCAAACCCAGCGTTCCGGATATTCTCCATGAGCGAGGCGCCTATCCGTCCGTCGAAGCTATGGAGCTCTCCGTCCCTGGTCCGTACTGATATGGTAGCCATTTTTCCTCCACCTTCTCTAAGCCTCGAAAGGTCTCACGACATGACGAGGTCGATTTCCTTGAGTTGTCTTGATGTGTCCGCCAAAGCGGCCGGATCGATCCTCGCCGCGCTTTCGACAAGCTTTCGCCCCTGCACGTAATCGCGCGGCGAGTTGATGCAATCGAGGGCGAGAACCGCTCCGTTCTTCAGATAGATGACGCTGAAGCTTCGGGAGGCGGGATCTCCTCTCGTGACGACGCTGTCGAAGCCGTAATTGAGGCCGACCGTCTGCATTTTCAGATCGTACTGATTGGACCAGAACCACGGCGTTGCATCGTATTCCTTGAACTGATCACAGATCGCTTTGGCAGCGGTGGTCGCCTGATCGGTCGCGTTCTGTACGGATTCGATGCGGATGCCCGGCCCATTTTCCAAGCGGGCGCAGTCGCCGACGCAATAGATGTTCGGCAGCGACGTGCGGCAAAACTGATCGACATCAACACCATTGACGCCCTTGGCTCCCGCCGCGATCAGCGGATCGACCGACGGGATAATGCCAATTCCGACGACCACGATGTCGGATGCAATCGTCTCCCCCGATGCAAGAGCGACATGCGACACCCGGCGGTCGACGCCCTCGAAAGAAGCAACATTGCTGTTGAGACGAATGTCGACGCCGCGCGCCCGATGCTCGTTTTCGTAAAAGCGAGATATTGGCTCTCCAGCGACTCGGGCCAGCACGCGGTCAAGAGCTTCGACCAAGGTCACCTCCTTGCCGAGCTCCCGGAACACTGCGGCCGCTTCCAGGCCGACGTACCCGCCGCCGATGATCACGATCCTTTGTGCGTCGGGAAGAACATCGATCAGTGCGTCGCAATCCGCCTTGCTGCGGATGTAGAAAACGCCTGCCAGGTCTTTGCCGGGGCAGGTAAGCTTCCGCGGATCGCCCCCCGCGGCCCAAACCAGCTGGCCATAGGAAAAATGTTCGCCGCGATCGGTCATCACGGTGCGAGCGATGGCATCGACCCCGATCACATGCCGGCCAAGCAACAATTTGACCTCACGCGCGTCCCAGAAATCCTGGGGCCGCAGATGCATCCTGTCGAACGTCTTCTTGCCAGCCAGGTAGTCCTTCGAAAGCGAAGGGCGGTCGTAGGGAATTTCCGCTTCAGCGCCGATCAGCGCGATGCTTCCCGTAAAGCCGCACTGCCTGAGTGCGGCCGCCGTCTGCGAACCGCCGTGCCCGCCGCCGACGATCACGCAGTCGAAAGATTGGGTGAGGTTGCCGGGCTTCATCTCACGCCTCTCTTTCGGCGCCGATGAGGACGAAGCACAACGTGGCAGGCCTATCGCCCTTGTTGCGCCAGGCATGGCGCGTCCCGCACTGGACCACGACGTCGCCCTGCTTCAGCAAGGTTTCAGCGCCATCGTCGAGTTCGAGCCAGATCTCGCCGTCGAGCACAATGTCGTAATCGACCGTGTCGGTGGTATGCATGCCGGGCGCGTCAGGCTCGAACGCCTGGATCAGGCCGGGAATGTGGACTGCCTGCTCCTTGAAGGCGGAGGCGGGATCGACGGTCGCGAACACGGAGTCAGGCGGGAAGATGACGATCATCAGTTTGGTCGTTCCCGGTTCAGGCGTGATCAGCATTTGCGGTGGCGCCTGCTCCGCATGATCCTGCGGAAGGGCCGGCTTCGCGGCGGTGGCGTAAAGAACCGAAGTCAAATGTCCCGGTACAGATTCGTAAGCGTGGGCGTTGGGCGTCGGGCCATCGCTGACAAACACCGACTTGCCGTACCTGATGCCAGTGACAACGCGGCGAGGAATGCGCAGTTCAGTAGCCCTATTCATAGGTCAGGCCTTTCGCTTCGAGCTGCGCACGCATGTTATTGATGTCGAGGCTGAGTTTGCCGGACTCGTAGAGGCCGCGCTTTTCGTCTTCCATCTGCTGTCGCTTGCGGGCCTTCTCAAGCACCTGAGCTGCCTCGCCGCGCTTGACGACGCAGACCCCGTCGTCATCGGCAATGATCACGTCACCCGGTTCGATGTATGCTCTGGCGCAGACCACGGGCACCTGGACGTTCGCCAGCGTCTCCTTAACCGTGCCCTGCGCCGATATGGCCTTGGCCCATACCGGGAACTTCATCGCGCGCAGGTCGGCCACATCTCGGACGCCCGCGTCGGTCACCAGACCTAGAATTCCTCGTGCCTTGCAAGACGTGGCGAGTAGGTCGCCGAAATAGCCGTCGGTGCATGGCGAGGTCGGTGCGACAACCAGGATGTCCCCCGGTTGGGCCATCTCGAGCGCCACATGGATCATCCAGTTGTCGCCAGGCGGAACCTCGCAGGTTAGGGCCGTGCCACCGATGCGCGCGCCGTCGATTACCGGACGCAGATGCGGCGCCAGCAACCCTTTCCGTCCCTGAGCTTCATGGACAGTGGCGACGCCGAGCTTACCCAGCGCTTCGCATATTTGGCGGTCCGTCCGCGGGGTCTTTGTCATTACTTTCATTGAAAATCTCCTGGCGTAACGCGGCCGAATGGTCGTTCAGCGGAATGCAGCTTCGAGCAGGCCGCGATCGAACACGCCGCCCGCGACAGGTCTGGCTGCTTCGTCAAGCAAGTTCGCGCCGATCATAAGCTCTATGGTCGTGTCCATCGCAGCTTGCGGGATGGATAGGTCGCCCGGCCACATACCCATGTCGCGCATGTAGCGAAGGCCATGTGAAGCGAGAGCGGCGTCGTCTTTCGTTGTGATCCGCTGGAAAATCGGAAGCGTCACATCTTCCCGACCGGGGTCGTTGGTGATCGCATAGGCATCGATGAGCGCCCGCAGGAAACGGACAACGATATCGCGATTGCCGTCGACCCAGCTCTTGCGGCCGATGACGGCGGCGAAGACGATTTCAGGGATAACGTCGTTGATCTCGCCGATCAGGTTGAAGCCGTCCCGCTCGGCGAGGAAATTCCATGGTGCCGGCTGCGGCGCGCAGTCGATCTCTCCTGCCAGGAGCGCTTCCCAGCGCTTGGTGTGGATGCCGGTGAGCGCGAATTCATAGTCGCCTGGATAATGCAGCCCATCCTTGGAGAGCAGCATTTGGGTATAGATCGCGGTACCCTCGGTGAGGGACGACGTGCCGACCTTCTTGCCTTTAAGCTCCTTGATCGACTGGATCGAAGGCTGGGCGACGAGCGACATCGGCAGACGATTCGAGTTCGAGGCGATCACGCGCAGTTCACCACCTTTGACGAAGTTGGAGACGGCGCCTTCCGGCGGCGTGATGGCGAGGTCTGCTTCACCCTCCAGTACAGCGGTGGTCGCCTTGTCGACGGTGCCCATCTTCTTATATTCGATTGTCAGTCCATGCTTGGCGAAAATGCCGAGTTCTTCGGCGACGAAGACCGGTAGCCAGTTGAACCCTTGCGCCCCGCCTGCGAGGCTCAGATGTTGGCTCGAAGCCATTTGATTTCTCCCTGGTAGTTGCGAGCCGCCTTTAAAGGCCGCGCTCGCGTAGTCTCTTGTCCAACAGCGGGTAGACCCGCCGGGCGTTTCCTTCGAAGACTGCATGTCTCTGGTTGTCGCCGAGCGGGAGGCGATCGATGTATCTCTTGGTATCGTCGAAGGGATGGCCCGTCTCGGGATCGATCGCCTTGACCGCGCCGAGCAACTCCGAGCCGAAGAGGATGTTCTTGACGTCGACCACCTTGAACAGCGTGTCGATGCCTGCCTGATGGTAGACGCAGGTGTCGAAGAACAGGTTGTTCATCAGGTGCTTGTCGAGGCTCGGCTTTTCGAGCATGATCGACAGGCCGCGGTAACGCCCCCAATGGTAAGGGGCGGCCCCGCCGCCATGCGGTATGATCAGCTTGAGTTCCGGGTGACGCTCGAACAGATCTCCCTGGATGAGCTGCATGAATACCGCGGTGTCGGCGTTGATGTAGTGCGCTCCCGTCATGTGAAGGCAGCGTTCGCAGGAGCTTGACACGTGGATCATCGCGGGAACCTGGAGGGCGACCATGGCCTCCCACATCGGGTCCCACCACGGATCGTAGATCGGCGGGGCGCTCCACCGTCCGCCCGAGGGATCGGGATTGAGATTGCAGCCGACGAAGCCGTTCCCGACGCAGCGCTCCAACTCGTCGACGACCGCGGAAAGGTCGCCGTCGACGGTCTGCGGAAGCTGGCAGACGGCAGCAAAGTTGTCGGGGAACATGTCGACGATGCGGCCGACATTGTCGTTCGAAAGACGCGACCACTCCTTGGCCACTGCCAGACCTGGAACGTGGTGGCCCATGCCGGAGGCACGCGGGCTTAGGAGCGTCACATGCGAACCGCGCTCGCGCTGTATCTTCAGCTGGTTTTCTTCGATGATGTCATGGAGCTGCTTGTCCGGAATGCCGGGATAAATGGGCTGCTCGGCCGCCTTGCCTTCCGCATAGGCGACCTGTGCCGTCCGGAAGGCGTGGTGCTCCGGTGGCTCCGTTGTGAAGTGGCCGTGGCAGTCGATGATGAGCGACATCAGGCGTTCCACTTCGCGGGCAGATCGGAGATGCCGCGGAATCGCCATCCCTTGCCCTTCATCTCGCGCGTGGGGTCGAGCCGGAGTTCAGGCAATTGCCTGAATACCTCCGCGAGCGCAATCTCGCCCATTGCCCTCGAAAGGAAGTGGCCGGAACAGAAGTGCGGGCGGAAGCCGAATGACAGGTGCTGCTTCTTCTTGCGGAACATGTCGAATGTATCGGCATTTTCGAAGCGGGATTCGTCGCGGTTGGCGGAGCCCATGACGATCGCCACAGAGGCTCCTTGCGGAATGACAGTTCCCGCTATCTCGAAATCCTCCCGGGCGACGCGCGGCGTCACACCGATCGGCGCGATCCAGCGGAGGCCCTCGTCGAAGGCGCGCATGGCATTTTCCTGTGGCTGCTCCGACATCACCTTCGCTTGCACGGTATTTGTAAGAAGGCCTGCGCAGGCGTTCGCTGCGGCGTGGCCTGGCTCCTGCAGGCCCCCGAGAATGATGACGCGCATTGTGGGCGAAATTTCTTCCCAGCTGCGGACCTCACCCTTCGGCATGCCGCCATACATGACGTGGCTCAGAAGCGAGTTGTTGGGCTTGGAAAGGCAGGTCTGATAAAGATCGCCCATCTGCCTGTCGATGTCGGCAAGCGCATCATCGAGCCGCTTCCAGACTGCCGCGTCGTTGCTGACATTCTGCAGGCCGAGCGCCATCGCGTGGAACCACTCGACGAGCGTCTCATTGGGGGTTTCCGTCAGGCCGATAACGTCGCCGATACAACGCACCGAGATCGGCTCGAAGAGTTCGGTCGTAAGGTTCGCTTCTCCCTTCTTCTTGACGGAGTCGATATAGCGCTGCACGACCGGGCGCGTCAGACCCTCGACAAACGAGCGTACGCGCTCCTGCGTAAGGTTCTGATCAATGCCCTCACGAAGGCATTGGTGGTCCTCGCCGGACATGGTGAGGACGTTTGGCATGCCCATCACACGGGCCTCGGGGCGGTCGGCCGATCCGGATGGTCCGAAGATCTTGTCGTTGCCCCCGATGGTCCGGCAATCATCGAACCGGGTGATGAAATATTCCTTCGTTCCCTCGAAGAACGCCACGGGCTGCTCTGAGCGCAAACGCGCGTAGACGGGATACGGATCCCGGTAGAGGTTTTCGCCCGTTAGTTCGGTGTGTGATCCCGTCATCGATTTCCTCCCAGAACTCCCGCTTGGGGAGTTGTCGCCAATCTAGCCGCCGGTCTCCAGCCGGGGGCACGCTTCTCTGGACGTTTCGGGGAAGCAATCGAATGAGATTGAGACTTGACATACCGAAACGTCTTCAGATACGAATTGGTATCCAAAGCGGAATTGACTGTCAACAACAGAAATTGACGGACAGAGGAGAAGCCGCTTCAGGAGGGAGGAATAAAGTGAACGACAGCAGCATCGAAGAGGTGCGCCCGGTGCTCGAGGCGCGGGGTGTTTCCGTGCAGTTTGGCGGTGTAAGAGCGCTGACAGACGTGTCGCTTTGCGTAAGGCCAGGTGAAATCTGCGGCCTCATCGGGCCGAACGGCGCCGGAAAATCAACCTTTCTCAACGCGGCAACCCGTCTCGTGAGCTACGCGAGCGGATCGATCATGCTCGACGGCCAGCCGCTCGAAGGCGTGGAAACGCGCGACATGATTGGAATGGGCGTCGCGCGGACGTTTCAGAATTTAGGCATCTATGCATCGATGACAGTTCACGAGAACGTCATGCTAGGTGCACATCACCGGCTTGGCGGAAATTTCGGAAAGGCGATCTTCGCCCCATTCCAGGCGAAAGCCTTAGAGCGGTCCACAAGCGAAAAGGCGATGGCGGTGCTTGAGGAGGTCGGCATGGCGGATCTGGCCTCCCGCGCGGCCGGCTCGCTACCCTATCCCTTGCAAAAACGGATGGAAATCGCCCGGGCGCTTGCCGCGGAGCCGAAGATCCTCCTGCTCGACGAACCTGCCGGCGGGCTTACCCACGGCGAGGTCCACGAATTCGGCGCGCTCGTCGACGGGATAAGGCGCAGACACAATCTCTCCATCCTCCTTATCGAGCATCACATGGGTTTGGTGATGAGCCTTTGCGACCGGATCGTCGTTTTTCACCTCGGCCGCAACCTGGCCGAGGGAATTCCTGCCGAAATCAAGTCAAACGATGCGGTGATCGCCGCCTACCTCGGAAAAGCGGCATGACCCTTTTGGATATCAAAGAACTGTCCGTTTTCTACGGCAAGACGCAGGCACTGTTCGACTGTTCGTTCTCAGTTGATGAAGGCGAATTCGTCGCCCTGCTCGGCGCAAACGGCGCCGGCAAGACGACGCTGCTGCGCGCAGTCTCGGGCCTCCTGTCCTTCAAGGGTTCGGTTTCCTATGCCGGCAAAGCGCTCGACAAGATCTCCGCCCAGACGCGCCTTGCCCTCGGTGTCGCGCACATCCCGCAAGGTCGCGGCACATTCACAGAGTTTACGGTGGAAGAAAATTTGTCGCTCGGCGCCACGATCGTGGCCAGCCGCTCCCAAGTGAGACAAGACAAGGAACGCTGGTACGAAACGTTTCCGAGATTGCGGGAACGGCGCAACCAACTCGCCGGAAACTTGAGCGGCGGCGAACAGCAGATGCTCGCCGTGGCTCGCGCGCTGATGTCCAGGCCGAAGCTGCTCATGTGCGATGAACCATCTCTCGGACTGGCGCCGTCGATCACGCAGGAAATCCTGGCGATCTTCAAGTCCCTGAACAAAGAGGCCGGCATGACTTTGCTCGTGGTCGAACAGAACGTCGACATCACCCTTCAATACGCCGACAAGGCCTTTGTTATCGAAGCTGGCCAGATCGTCGCGAGCGGCGCGGCAAGCGAGCTGATCGGCAACGAAGACATCAAGAAATCATATCTGGGAGTCGCCTGATGAGTTTTTTCTTCCAGCTCGTCGTCAGCGGCTTGACCACGGGCGCCATCTACGCGGCGCTGGCGCTGGCGCTCGTCCTGATTTTCAGGGCGACGAATGTCGT
The DNA here is from genome assembly GCF_002211395.1 of Rhizobium sp. R339. Taxonomy (NCBI): domain Bacteria; kingdom Pseudomonadati; phylum Pseudomonadota; class Alphaproteobacteria; order Hyphomicrobiales; family Rhizobiaceae; genus Rhizobium; species Rhizobium sp. R339. Next base: position 154,746 of record NZ_LOKV01000027.1, on the reverse strand, counting down.
CAATTTCGGCCAAGGCGAAATGGCGACATTCTCGGCCTATGGCGCCTGGCAACTGATGCAGTGGGGCGTGCCGCTCTGGCTCGCCGTCCTCGCGAGCCTCGTAGCGGCATTCGCCATCGGGATCGTGACATTCCGCCTGATCATCCGACCGATGATGGACGCTCCCGTGGAAGCGACCGTCGTCATCACGCTAGGCATCCTCGTCCTATTCCAGGCCGCCTGCATGTGGATTTGGGGGGCGGAACAGCTCTCCTTCCCAAGCCTTTTCCCGGATGGCGGCTTTAGCATTGGCGACGTCCGCGTGCTCGCCTCTGCCGTCGGGACACTGGCAATCCTCCTAGCGATCGCGCTGGCGATGGGGTCCATCTTCCGCTTCACCAAGCTCGGCCTGTCGATGCGCGCAGCCGCCTTCGATCGTACACGCAGCGTTCTCGTTGGCGTCGATGTCGAACGAATGCTGATGCTCGGCTGGGGCTTCGCTGCCGTCATCGGGGCACTCGCCGCGATCCTGATTGCGCCCCGCCTGTTCCTTAGCCCGACGATGATGACACCGATCCTGTTCTATGCCCTGGCGGCTGCAACGCTCGGTGGCTGGGATAGTCCGCTTGGCGCCATTGTCGGCGGTCTCGCGGTCGGTGTCGCCGAAAGCCTGGGGGCAAGCTACCTCCCGTTCATCGGAGCCGACATGCGTATCGCGGTCCCGATCGCGCTGACATTGACCATCCTGCTCGTGAAGCCCGTCGGCCTGTTCGGCTCCTACAAGGTGACAAAACTATGAGAGACATTTCCCTCTCAGCCGCGATCAAGCTTGGTGTCTTCGCAATCGTCGCGGTATCGATCCCGGTCTTCGCCCCGGCCTACGCACTCCAGCAAGTGGCCATAGCGATCGCCTATACAATTGCGATTCTCGGTCTGAACCTTCTGATGGGATATGCCGGGCAGATTTGCCTTGCCCAAGGAACGCTGTTCGGCGTTGGCGCCTACGTTACCGCCATCCTGAACGCGACCTACGGCGTTTCCCCTCTGGCCACGCTTCCAGTCACGGCTGCAGTCGCCGCCGCTATCGGCCTGGTGATCGGCCTTCCGGCGCTCAGGCTTCAAGGTCTGCAGTTGGCCATCGTCACTTTCGGCATCGCGGCGGCATTCCCGCAGTTGCTCCTCAAGATGGGAAGCCTGACCGGCGGCGTATCCGGGCTTCCCGTCGACGCTCCCGAAACGCCGGGTTTCATGGCGGATGTTCCGGAGCTTTGGCTTTACCTCATCTCGCTCGCCTGTGCCGGCGTCGGTGCACTGCTCGTCTCCCGAATGCTGTTCGGCGACGCCGGCCGCGCGCTGAGGGCTCAGCGCGACAACCCTCAGATTGCCCAGGCGCTTGGCGTCAACCTGACGCGCACCCGGCTCTGGGCATTTGCGATAAGCTCGGCGCTCGCCGGACTGGGCGGTGGAGTATTTGCCATCGTCAGCGGCTTTATCAGCCCGGAATCCTTCCTGGCGATCCTGTCCATCAACATCGTGATCGGAAGCATTGTTGGCGGCGTAACCAGCATCGTGGGCGCCTTCGTCGGCGGCCTGTTCATGGTGTTTGTGCCGAGCTGGGCATCCGACATCAACCTGAGCCTCGGCAACTTGATTTACGGCCTCGCACTGATCCTCATCATGATGGTCGCGCGCAATGGGGTCACTGGCTTCATCGAAAAATGGCTTTCGATGATGTTTCGGAGGTCGGCTGGCTGAGATGCCCGCCATCAAACTGGGAGGAACTGAAATGAGACTGATCTCTATAATGAAGGGATGCACGATGCAGCTGGCCGCGGCCGCGCTGCTCGCCGCCTCCCACGCCAGCGCCGCGGAACCGTCGCCCGGCATCACCGACGATACGATTAAGATCGGTGTGACGGGACCTTTGACCGGTCCGGTCGCTGTCGTTGGCGGCGTCGCAGAGGGCATCAGGGCACGTATCGAGCAGGCCAACGCCGAAGGTGGCGTCAAGATGGGCGACGGCAAGACCCGCAAGATTGAACTCGTCATCGAGGACGATGGACTTGACCCGCAACGCACCCTGGCGAATGTCCGGAAAATGGTGGAGAAGGACGAAGTCTTCGCGCTGGTCGGCACCGCCGCTACTCCGAACAACCTCGCGATCGGACGCTACATTACCCAGAAGAAGGTCCCGAACGTCTTCATGTATTCCGGGGTTATCTCCCTGAATGCCCCAAAGTGGGAAGTCGGCTTCGTTCCGTCCTTCTCAACCGAAGCCGATGCCTTCGCTGCATATCTCAACTCCACCAAGCCTGAGGCCAAGGTAGCCTTTCTATATCTGAACACGGAAACCGGCCAAACCTTCATGAAGGCGTTCGACCGCGCCATCGAGGGCTCCCCGATCAAAGTGATCGAACGCCAGCCCGTGACATCCCAGGACCCCACCGTCGAGACGCAGCTAAACACGCTGAAGGCATCCGGCGCCGACACGCTGGTCATCATTGCCGCTCCCAGGCAGGGTGGCGAGGCCATCCGCTTCCAATCCGAAAGCGGCTGGAAACCGTTGACCCTGGTGACCAATCTTTCGTCCGCATATCCCGTGCTCCAATCCGTCGGCCTGGAAAATGCCAAAGGCATCATCACCTCGGATTTTCTAAAGCCGATCATCAGCGACCAGAAGTCGGGTGACGAAGGCGTCGACCGCTATCTCGATGCTATCAAGGCGGCGAAAGTTAACTTTGTCTTCGCCAATACTATTGGCCAGACCGGATACGCCATCGGCGACGCCCTCGTTCAGTCTCTTGAAAAGCTCAAGGAGCCGACCCGCGAGGAACTGATGAAGGTCGTCCATAACATGGACGGCTGGAAGAACCCCGTGCTCCCCGACGACATCAAGATAACGACCAAGGGGGACACCGACATCTACCCCGTCGAAGCGCTCCAGCTCTATCAGTTCGATGGGCAGACGTACGTTCCTATTGGTGGGGTTTTGGATTTTGAAGGAGCGACACACGAGTAGCGATGATCTTCCCCAAGGGTGCCGTTTAACCTCGGCGCCCTCTCGCCTCCGAGTTGCCGAAGCTTCTCCATTGTGGTCGCCGTTGGTCCTCGTAGAAGCTCGACTGGCGTATCCGCAAATTGCCTCGCCTTGAACGGAATCGAACCTGAGCCCATTCGTCGTCGTTGAATTTCCAAGAATTATGGGGTCCGGCGCGTGCAGCGAATTCCCAGACGCTAACGCCACAACGCCGAGATTGGCACGGCGGATAGGCGTTCTCCGAACGGAATCACCTTGTCATGGTCGTACAAGACTATGCCCGAAACAAACCGTTCTCTGGATGCTTCGGCCAAAATTCGCAATCCAGAAAAATCGGAATTCGTGACGGATGCTGCCGCTTTGATCTCGATACCGACGATCCGCCCTCGCCTGTCTTCGATGACGATATCGACTTCATTCTGCTGCTTGTCACGAAAATGCGAAAACTCAAATCGGGTATGTGCGGCGCTGGCGAGTTTAAGGATCTCCCCAAAAACAAAAGTCTCCAGCAACGCCCCGAACTGCCCCCTATCATCCCGGAGTCGGTCGAGAGAGAGGTCACGAAGAGATGCGAGAAGACCAGAATCGAGGAAATGTATTTTCGGGGTCTTGGTCAGGCGTTTCAGTTTGTTGGAAAACCAGGGTTGAACGGTTCGGGCGAGGAACAGGCTCTCGAATATCCCGACGTATTTTTGCGTTGTGATGTGGTTCATCCCGATGGCGGCGCCAATTCCGGAGTAGTTCACGAGTTGTCCCGAATGCTCCGCCAGGATGCGCAGCAAGCGCGGCATTTGCGCAATCTGCTCGATTTGCGCGACATCGCGAACGTCGCGTTGAACGATCGCCTGGATGTAATCCGTATACCAGTCCTGTCTGCGGCTCAAGGTTTTGCGACCCAACGCCTCGGGATATCCGCCTGCCAGAACCGCAGCCATCAGGTCGTCTCCAACGGTTGGTTCTCCTGCCTTAACCTCGTTTTGAAAGGCGTCGCGCAGGAAGCTGCTGCCCGCCGCCCTGATTTCGCTTTGAGCGAGCGGCAGCAATCGGACGACCTCCATGCGTCCTGCGAGCGAATCCGCCACGCGTGGCAGCGTCATGAGATTTGCAGAGCCGGTCAGAAGGAAACGTCCTGGGCGCTGGTCGGTATCCACGCTTTCCTTGATCGCCAGCAACAGCTCGGGGGCGCGCTGAATTTCATCGATAATGGCGCGGTCCATTCTTCTTACAAAGCCAACCGGATCCTGTCGCGCTGCCTCCAGGGTCGTTGCATTGTCCAGCGTGTAATACTCGATCCCCTCGCTGGCCAACTTCTTGGCCAATGTCGTTTTTCCTGATTGTCGGGGACCCACGATCAGTACCACTCGCGTGTCTGACATGGCGTCGGCAACGCGTTGCTCAACGAGCCTTGGATACAGGGCCATAGCTTCATTCCTTTGGTGACCGTTTGAAACTACGGTTATGACCGATTGAAAGTCAAGGTACGACCATTTGAAATTAGTTACGTGGCTGATTGAAAGGAGACCAGAAGTAGGTGGCATGCCGGATGGCGCCATGAGGTCGACGAGAGCTCCGCAGGCGTCCCTGAACCTCTCGCTGATTGATCACCGGAACTGATCTAGGAAATTCTCAAGCGAGGGGATATCTGATCAAGAGCGAAGCGAAAGCAAATTTTTGTATACTTTGATGATAGCGCGGCTTTTTACAAATGAAAGAAATGCAACCGCCTTTGAATGGGTTCGAACCGTAAACCGTCGTCGCTTATGTACCTGCTGACGCTTGTAATCTTCGCTGGCGCCCGGGCTGGTTCCCTTCGATCCATTATGCGATCTTCTTGGCCTAAAACGTGAACCCCATAGCAACAATCGGGGCTGGCCTCGAAGGCTCTCGCCGCGCCAGAACCGTTGACCCCGGTATCTCAGTATCAGTGGCGTAAGAGGTATTTATGGAACCGAAGTGGCTGTTGCAATCGACGGCCCCGGGGGCCGATGCGTTCGGCGACACCTTTAACTCTTCCATGGGTTGACCGCAGAAGATCCGGACCGGGCCAGGAGGCCATCGCAAAAGCCGGGATCGAATCGGTCTCGTGGGTGACGGCATTCGGCCGCAAGATCAAGTGGTGCCAGCCACGACAACATCCGCCAGGCGGCAGGACGTGTCGCTTCACCTCCGAAATGCTTGAGGCCGCTGAGGCCCCAAGCTTTGGCAGTTGCATGCCCTCGATGCGCCTCGAACCCTCGATCACGCAACCGCACCTCTGTTTAAGAAGCCGGGTTCATAATACACCAATCCCTTGAACAAGCCTACTCTTGCATCCTCCTAACACTCACCAATTACGGCCCGCCGTCTCACGACAGCAGTTCCTCCGCTCGCTCGCCGAGGAACAAGATCGGCGTCTTGCCGATGCGCTTCCTCGGGATCAGCATCGTGAGCGCGCTTGGTTCAACACGCTGAACGAGGCATACTTCAAAGCGCGGTATTCCAGACACTACCAAATCAGCGAGGAGGCTCTCAGCTGGCTTCAATGCCAACTTCTTCATTGCTTCAGCTGGTCGAGACGGTGTGCTTCGAACATCTGGCGATGCTTGAGCGAAAGATCGGGTAGCTTTGGTAGGAAATCAACATTCTCTCCGGCTAATGAGGAAATGGAACTTGAACTGCCGCTACACATTATGTGCTTGCAAGTGGCCCATTTCATTTCGGAGGAGATTTCACATGAACAACCTGATTTGGCTCGTCGGCGCCGTGGTCATAGTGCTCGCAATTTTGAGCTTCTTCGGTTTCCGTTAAGAACAGTGGGGCGTTTGACCCCGCTGCAAGACCCTCCGATCTCTTCGCCGCAGCGGGTTTGTCCGCCGAACCTGGCCGCTCTGTCTCACTGCTCGGCTCTGAGGAGATCAATGCAACCGGTAAGAACGAAACGACCGGCTCAACCTGCTCGGCGGCGAACTGCTTTCGCCACGCATAATCTGCTGAGGCTTGATATCGTGCCGACGAGCGACCTCGGCAATCTTGGCACCTGTGGCGGAAGCCTCGTCCAATATCGACAGCTTCTCGTCGTTCGACCAGTCACGCCGACGCTCGACACCCGTCAAAATCTCCATGCGGCCCATAGTTCATGCATGATAACGTCTCTAATGACGGAATTAGTGACGTAACTTCAGGTGTTCGCCGAGAATCTCAAAGGCTGGCTCACCGGACGCTTACGGAGATGCTAGGTCACCGCTAATTCCGCGCAGTTCAGCGAAGGTAGAAACGGCTAGCGGCAAGCTCAAATGACGGGCCCGATCATGCAAATGGCTCGACCAACGCGTTCGCGACACCGAATTTCCGGAGCACCTCAAGCGCGCGTTCCGAGACGACGAGCCGCCCGTTAGATACCGTTCCGAAGTCGTCGTGAGCTGCTCTTCCTACAGGCTTCAACCAAGCAAACGGAGGAATTTCGCGGGATGGGTATAGCTCTCTAAATGTTTCGCTGGCCGTTACATCAACCTTGGCGAAACTTGCCCCGGTGACGGCTGCCGACAGGAGCCCCCGCTTTGCTTGTTCGGTTACAATAAATGCGGGGAAGCTCTCCAAAATTGCGTCTCCCAGCCAACCCTCCATCTCGTAATGCAGCTCATTGATGATCGGCGGATGTACGCTTCGGTCTACGATCGTACGATCTCCGAGCGAACCAGAAACTTCCGGCTCCATGTAAAAGTAGCGCATTGTCACCTCACCGGAGGATTGAACTGAGTGCCATATCATCGACTGGTAGTGTTCGCTCTGACTCGAATCCCGCTCGTTTTCGGAGAATCGTGTATTTATTGCAACACATGCGCTAACAATCGAGGGGGCGAGGTCAATGCTTCCGCCGGAATGATGCCGGACACTGCGGCCTTTCTGGCGAGCATCGACGGTTTAGTCCGGTCCGTCGATCCGAGGAAGTCATCGTGTCGCTGTTAAAGACGAAGCCCGTCTTTCGGTGAAATCAGTATAGAACAGGCCGGATGGCGGGGCTTGAACGAATGCTACGACGGAGCATACCGCGGCTCGCACGGGCAGCTCTGTGGGGCCGGGCGTGTGCGTATAGTGCCTGGTATTGCGATCTAAGCCTCGCCGCATGAACGGCGTGGCCTCGGACACGTCAAGATTCAAATCGTGCGTCCGATGACGGTAGCGACAGCATCCCCAATCCTTGGATTCTAGCGCCCAGCAGCGTGACGCTTCGCCTCCCGCTTAAGCGCTTTGTACCCGCGTTCTGTATGCTTCAACCTTCTACCGCTGTACACATTATCAGTTAACCACAACCTGCGATAAATACGAGCGGGTAGTAGCGTCAGGGCCATCCTAGATTATTCTCTGATCAACCGAAGGTAGACCCCCCCGACGTAGCACACGGGGAGAGATGCCGTACGGCTTCGACCAATCGCATGCAGCAGGGAGGCTTAGATGGACCCTTTGACAGTTACGCTTAGAGATCAGATCGCGGCGCCGCGCGGCGAAATACCAGTCGGAACCAGCATGCAATCGAACCAGTGGGCAATCAGCGCAAACGGGTCGTACGTCCTTGTGATGCAGACGGACGGAAACTTGGTGTTGTACCAAGTCGCAGGCCCACCACCCGTAGCAAATTCAAGCTTCCAGGGCTTTCCGTACTGGTCGTCGGGAACAAATATTGGCGTCGCCGCTCGCTTCGAAGTGCAGACGGACGGCAACCTGGTCATCTATGACGGTTCAGATTTGTTATGGGCTGCTTACAATACAAACAACGCCTCACCGGGTTACCTGGCAGTCCAGGTGGACGCCAACCTGGTCTTCTACGACACTTCGGGCGCGGCGTTCTGGGCGACGAACACGGCTGTGGATATTCCAGCGTTGATGCCAAGGCTGGAGAATGGGGCAACTGGCCGATTCGATTTCTTCAACGTCTCCGCATGGCACAGCCTCAACAATGAAGGCGACAATGGCGCCACCCCGACGGTCACCATGAACTCGAGCACGCTACTGGTTCAGGGCGGCTTCCAGTGGGAGCACTTTCCGATCGGATCAGGCGAAGGCTCCATCAGCATCGAAGTCGCGCTGTCAGGTGCCGTCACATGCGTGGTGACGGCATCAGTCATTGGCGCGCCTTTCTCGGAAATCGGTTTCTCAGCGTCGGGCACCTGGCAAGCGACATTGGGAGACGAACCGGTGCTGACCTGCAGCCTCGATAACGGCTGGGGGGTGAACATTACCAATTTCAAGGGCGGCGGAAGCTGGTATCCGGGCATCGAGATCGATTTCTCGGATAACCAAAGCCTCTGCTTCGAGAACATGTCCGGCGACACCGCTTCGGTCGGCGTCGCCGCCGGGGCACGCCAATCCGGCCCGAGACAGAAGGAATCCCGGATGGAGGCACGCAATGGCTGACACGGCGGGACACACAAGAGCGGCATTCGAACGAGTGCGAACGATTCGCTCGCGAATGCGTGAGTTCGCCGATCCCAGCATTCTGCATGGCGGTGTGTTTCGCTGGCCCCTGATGCGCCGGCCCGACGTGGAATCGATGCTCGACGGCGTGCAGAGGGACCCAGTTGAACCCCGGCATTGGCGGTGGCTCTACTCCGAATTGCATCGCGGCGCCATCGCGGGTGCGCCGGTGCCTTCGCCGGCGGAGATCGAGGCGCGCGCCGCACGCCACCGCGCATGCGGTCTCATGCCGGTGGCGATAGCAAATATTCGCTACGGAACGCCGAGCCAAGCGTTTGCCGACGAACTGTCGCGCTTCGTGCGCGCAGGCGGCGCGTTGCCGACACCTGCACCAGGATCGCTCAAGGACAGGGCGGCATTCTTCGCCGCACCGCTGTGCAAGCAGGAATACCACGTCCTTCGACTGCTCCCCGAACGCCACGACGGACTACAGGTGCGCTACGTAGTGCCAAGCGATCTCGTGATCGACAATACCGGCCTAACGCCGCGCGAGCTCGAAATCGATTTCGATGACGGTACCGACTATCGCAATGTAAAGCTCGACGAGCCGGTGGATGTCACCTATCCGAGCGCCGGTCACCGGTGCATTCGTGTGCGACTGGCCGGAGCTGGTCGCCATGCCACTGGTTGTCGGCTCACCATTGCCGAGCAAAGTGCACCGATACCGGACGAGACGTGGTCGCTTTATTCACCGATCACGTTCCAGGGTGTAACTGCGACCGGCTATGCATACGTGTTTTACGGCAGCGGCAACACGACACTAACAAATCCGCTGCTGATGGCAGAGGGTTTCCCCGGCGGCTACTCGATCAACACGTTGTGGAATATCTTCAACGAGCAGAACCTGGCCCAGGATCTGCTCGCACAGGGATACGACCTAGTACTGGTCGGCTTCGACGACGGCACGACGTATGTCGAGGCCAATGCGGGCGTTGTAATGGCAGCGGTTCAATATGCGATCAACATGACCTCGTCCGACACCGAGCTCGTCGTCGGCGGCGCCAGCATGGGCGGCCTCGTGGCCCGCTACGCACTCGCCTACATGGAGACCAACAACATCCCGCACCAGACCAGTTATTACGTTTCGTATGACACGCCGCACCTGGGTGCATCCGTGCCCGTCGGCGTGCAGGGCTTCATCCAGAGTGTCTGGCTCTATACACAGGATGGATCGGTGGAGGCACCGGCCGCGCTGCTGAACAGCAACGCTGCCCAGGAAATGTTGATCTACTGGGTCAATGGGACGACCTACACCGACATCACCACCGGCGTCTCTCCGCTGCGCGCCAACCTGTCGAACAATCTGTCGGCGAGCGGCAATTTTCCTAAGCAGCCGACATTGCTCGGCGTTTCGAACGGCGCGACCGACGGCACGCTGAACGGGACGCCGGCTTCCGATTACGTGCTCTCGGCCGAAGGCGGGATGATCGCCAGATTGGGCCTGGAAGTGATGACATCACCAGGGCTCACGGCCACCGTGTACGATGATGAAGGACACAAGACCACGATCGCCAATGCTGTGTGCCAGCTCCAGCTCGAAATTCCCGGCGGCGGAGGTACTTTCGTCACTGTTTGTGGAGAGGGTCAGCAAACACCCGAGTACGAATCGGCACCGGGTGGAACGGACACGTTCTTCAGCACTCTCGGCAACGAGCTCGACATGGCCGGGTATTCGTCGACGATCAATTACGACTCGGCTTGTTTCGTGCCGACCATCAGCGCGCTGTCCCTGAGTTCGCTCGACGTGTACAGCAACGACGACCTGACCGGTAGCGTCGGCGATGCGACGTCGGATCTGACAGCCTGGATCGGCAGCAACAACGACAAGCACGTCACGATCACCGCACAGACCGCGGCCTGGCTGCTGCAGCAACTCCCGTCAAAGGGGTCTCTGCGGAGAACAGCCGCACCGCCGACGACTCGCCGTGTCGAGCGGCTCGCCTGAGACAAGCGAACCAGGCCAAGGACGCACGAAACGCACCTCTGGTATGGCTGGGATTCCCCAAGTCTCGAAGGAAACGGCAGGACGACGCCGTCACACGCATCGCGCACCTTGCGGCGGAAGCTGGCTTCTCGGATCTTGCGTTGACCTGCCACTGCGAATTTCCTCCAGGATGGATTAGAGTCCGGCCCATTAAAGGACGGACGAATGAAGAAGCAGAGATTTACGGAAGAGCAGATTATTGCGGTGCTGAAGGAGCAGGAGGCAGGCGCGAAGGTGGCCGACCTGTGCCGCAAGCACGGGATTTCAGAAGCGACGTTTTATAACTGGAAAGCCAAATATGGCGGCATGGAAGTCTCCGAGGCGAAGCGGCTGAAGGCGCTCGAGGACGAGAACGCGAGGCTGAAGAAGCTGCTGGCCGAACAGATGCTGGATGCAGCCGCGCTCCGCGAGCTTCTTGCAAAAAAATGGTAGGGCCTGTCGCCCAGCGTGAAGCCGTCACGCATCTGAAGGCCGTCATGGGTCTTTCGGAGCGGCGGGCCTACCAGATCATATCCGCCGACCGCAAGACGATCCGTTATCGATCCTCTCGACCGCCCGAGGTAGAATTGCGGGCGAAGCTGCGTGACCTTGCCAATGAGCGGCGGCGTTTCGGCTATCGGCGACTGTTCATCCTGCTTCGACGGGACGGAGAGCCGTCCGGGGTTAATCGCATCTACCGGCTCTATCGCGAGGAAGGACTTTCCGTTCGCAAGCGCAAGGCCCGGCGGCGTGCCGTCGGCACGCGTGCACCGATCCTGGTCGAAGCGAAGGCCAATGCTCGCTGGTCGCTAGATTTCGTGCATGACCAGTTCGCCTGCGGCAGGCGCTTCCGCATTCTCAATGTCGTCGACGATGTGACGCGCGAGTGCCTAGCCGCCATCCCCGACACCTCGATCTCCGGGCGTCGCGTGGCGCGGGAACTGACGACACTCATCGAACGACGCGGCAAGCCAGGAATGATTGTCTCCGACAACGGCACCGAACTCACGTCGAATGCCATCCTCGCCTGGTCGAAAGATCACAAGGTCGAATGGCACTACATCGCGCCGGGAAAGCCGATGCAGAATGGCTATGTCGAGAGTTTCAACGGGCGCATGCGCGACGAGCTGCTCAACGAAAGCCTGTTCTTCGGCCTCGATCATGCCCGAAGCGCCATTGCTGAATGGGCGGACGATTACAACCATTTCCGTCCGCACTCATCGCTCGGATACAAAACCCCGGCAGACTTTGCCGGGACCATCGCCGCAACCGGCTCCAACGCTGCGCAAGATGAAAGCTTCGCGTTTCCGCCGGTTGCTCACACCGCGCCATTTGGCGTATCCAAAACTGCCGAGGCTCTAATCGTCGCCGGATGAAAGTTCAGTGGCAGGTCAGCGGTTCATCAGGATCTGATCGATCCGGCGCTCAGATCGAGCAGTTCCTGCGTTGAACCATCGACGTGCTGTGGATCAAGTTCCAACCTGATCGGCGTCCGCTCGATCCGACCGCTCGACCTTCCATGAGCGGCCGGGATTGCCCGATGTTCGCCTTGAAGGGATACGAACCACCGACCCCGCCATTCCACAATCGTGCAGTCGATGGGACAGGAACCCGCCTACAGCAAAATATCACGCTGCTGAATTTGCACATCCGACGGCCGACATATTGGACTGGAGATCACGCGTAGATTTTATCACCAAATGGTGCTATCTATAACACCATAATCAGGAGGCCCAACGATGCGATCGACTATCAATCTCGACGACACCCTCATGGAAAGGGCTAGATCTCTAACGGGCACGAAAGAAACCGCCACTCTGGTCCGCCAAGCATTGGAGACGCTTGTTCGTGTGGAGTCGGGAAAACGCCTCATCGCGCTCGGCGGAACTATGCCGGATGCGGAGGCAGCCCCACGCCGCCGGAGCGCAGCTGCCAAGTGATACTTGCCGACACTTCCATCTGGATCGATCATTTCCGGCATGCCGATTCAGAGCTGCGTAGGATTATTGAGGACGACCGTCTCTTATGCCATCCAGCCGTAATCGGAGAGCTCGCACTTGGCAGCCTTCGGGATCGCAGTAGCGTGATAACTTTCCTTGCGGCCCAGCGCGAAGCGTTCATCGCGACGCACGACGAAGTTATGATGATGATTGATCGCCACGCCATTTTCAGTATGGGCATTGGCTACACAGATGCCCACTTGATGGCCTCAGTTCTCCTCGATCAACGAGCGACCTTATGGACCAGAGACAAGCGTCTGCGGGCAGCGGCCGAAAAGGCGGGGGCCTCACTGCACACTCCTGCCAACGCGCGAAACTAAATGCTGTATCGAAGCACTCATGCTGGTCGTGAGCCGCCTGAGCGCAGAGTTCCGATCGATCCAGTATGCGATCTTCTTCGTCCAGAACGGGAACACCGTGCCAGCGACATGGCGCAAGAAGTCAGCCGACAACTCCCAGTACTGCTGGTTGGCGAAATCGAGAATTTCATCAGACGCTGTGGCCAAAGCATCGCGGGGATCAGGTCAATGATAGGATCGACACTTCGGCCATGCCGAGCCGCTCAACCGTGCAATCAGGTCCTCAATATTCTGCCGGCACCGCATATACTTCTGCAGACGGATCCGCAAGGAATGAGCGAACCGTCGGCGGCAGGTGGCGCGACGATAGCGGCAGAGGTCCACAGCGCGCAAGAAGCTCACGTAAGTCGGGCTCGGCGCCGACATGTCGCCAGATCATCCGTGAGGCATAGGGGAGGTTTTCCCTTCGCCAGGAAATCCCCATTGTCGTTCCGCGCAAATAGACACGCTGGTACTCGTCGAATGGCAGGAGGATCGTCTGTGACAACATGGAATTCGGGCCGACGACACGCTCCGTAATGAAGATCCTGTTCCGATAGAAGGCCGCAAGGCCAACATATTTCGAAAACTGCTGGATGCCGTTTCCAGGATCCCGCAGACGCTCCATTGATTTGACATGCACCAGCCCGCCTTGCTCGATAAGGCGGCTGCATGAACAGACAACCATTCCAGGCCAGGACGGTGAGCGATGATAGGTCTGGAAATAGCCGAGATGGCGCCGGAGCGCGGTCAGATCCCCGGGGAACGCCTTTAAGAGTTCGGAATTTTGATTGAGGCCCAGGGTTGGTTTGCGAAGCCGCTCGCGAAAGAGCCTAGGAGCGAGACCAAAGTCGGCCGCGTCGAGATCGAAATACTTGGCGATGCGCGCCAGATTATGGGCAGACGGTCTCGTCTGGCCGTTGATGTATCGATTGAATTGTTGCCGGTTAATATCGATTGCGCGGCAGAGCTGCGAAATAGAACGCTGCGTAGCACAGGCAATCTTGAGGTTGTCGACCAGGTGAGGCATCGGCAGCTCCGTCTTGATACCGGCTAGCGTAAACTCGCTTAAAGATGCGTCAAGTCGCGAAATTGCGTGAGCCTGCCCGACCTCTACGTTCCTCTTACAAAATTGAAAAGAGGGAACTGTCATGACGCATCAAATGGATCATTCTGTGCAGCTGAAAATCGACCGCCGCCACTTCCTCGGCGGCGCCGTCGCGCTGGGCGCTTTGCCGGCCCTCACTTCCGGTCTTCTGATGCCGCGCGATGCCCGCGCGCAGGAAGCGAAGCGCGGTGGTCATCTGAAACTCGGCCTCAAGGGCGGCGCCACCAGCGATGCGCTCGACCCCGCAACATACAGCGCCTCTGTTTTGTTCGTCATTGGCCGCCTTTGGGGTGATACGCTGGTCGAATCCGACCCCAAGACGGGTGCGCCCTTGCCGTCACTGGCGACTTCCTGGACGCCATCGGCGGACGCATCCGTCTGGACTTTCAAGATCAGGAACGACGTGCAGTTTCACGACGGCAGCAAGATGACCGTCGCCGACATCGTCGCGACACTGAAGCGCCATGCCGACAAGAATTCGCAGTCCGGTGCACTCGGCCTGATGGCCTCGATCACCGGTATCGAAGAAAAGGCGGGCGACCTTGTCCTGACGCTTTCGGAAGGCAATGCGGATCTGCCTCTCCTTCTCACCGACTATCATCTGATCATCCAACCCAAGGGTGGCGTCGGCAAGCCTGCAGCCGCCATCGGCACCGGTCCTTACATTCTGAAGAACTTTGAACCCGGCGTTCGTGCTTCCTTTGAGAAGAACCCAAGGGATTGGCGCTCCGACCGAGGCTTTGTCGACAGCGTGGAAATCCTCGTCATCAATGACAACACCGCTCGCATTGCGGCGCTCGCCTCCGGCCAGGTCCATTTCGTCAACAATGTCGACCCGAAGACCGTTCCGATGCTGCAGCGGGCACCGACTGTCGATATCGTCCGGAACGCCGGCAAGGGCTTTTACTGCTTCCTGATGCATTGCGACACGGCACCCTTCGACAAGAACGACCTTCGCCTTGCGCTGAAATATGCCATCGATCGCCAGTCGATCCTGGAAAAGGTTCTGGGCGGCTACGGAACGATCGGCAACGACTATCCGGTCAATTCCAACTACGCCCTCGCTCCGACGGATATCGAGCAACGGCCGTATGATCCGGAAAAGGCCGCCTTCCACTTCAAGAAATCGGGCCTCGACCGTCCGGTTCAGTTGCTGACCTCCGATGCAGCCTTTCCAGGCGCCGTGGATGCGGCGATCCTATTCCAGCAAAGCGCGCGCAAGGCAGGCATCACGATCGACGTAAAGCGCGAGCCGGAAGACGGCTATTGGACCAACGTCTGGAACAAGCAGCCCTTCTGCGCCTCCTTCTGGGGCGGCCGCCCGACACAGGATTCGCGCTATTCCACTTCCTATCTTTCGACTGCCGAATGGAACGACACGCGTTTCAAGCGCCCTGACTTTGACACGCTGGTGCTGCAGGCAAGGTCCGAGCTCGATGAGACCAAGCGCAAGGTACTTTATCGGCAATTGGCGCTGATGGTGCGAGACGATGGCGGTCTGATCCTGCCCGTCTTCAACGACTACATCATGGCTTCTTCGAAAACCCTGAAGGGATATGTCGACGACATCGGCAACGATATGTCCAACGGCTACATCGGCAGCCGTGTATGGTTTAATGCCTAAACCTCTCCGAGAAATATGATCATGGCTGAGCGCAGCTTCACCACCATCGAAAATCAGTGGATCACCCTCAAGGACGGGACCCGTCTCGCCGCGCGCATCTGGATGCCCGATGGCGCGGAGAGCGATCCCGTGCCGGCGGTCTTCGAGTTCTTGCCCTACCGCAAGCGCGATGGAACGAGCCCGCGTGATGAATCCACCTACCCGGCGTTTGCCGCGGCCGGCATTGCCGGCGTTCGCGTCGATATCAGAGGTTCCGGTGAATCCAGCGGCATCATCGATGGTGAATACACCAAACTGGAGCTTGCCAATGCCTGCGAGCTGATCGCCTGGATTGCGGAGCAGCCCTGGTCGAACGGCTCGGTCGGCATGATGGGCATTTCCTGGGGCGGCTTCAACTGCCTGCAGGTCGCGGCCTTGAAGCCCCCGGCGCTGAAGGCGGTGATTTCGATCGCCTCTACGGTCGACCGCTACAATGACGACATCCACTACAAGAACGGCTGCCATCTCTCCGCTCAGCTTTCATGGGCGGCGACGATGCTTGCCTACCAATCGCGCTCCCCCGATCCGGCCATCGTCGGCGACGACTGGCGGGATATGTGGCTGGAACGCTTAGAGCAGGAACCCTTCTTCCTGGAGGAATGGCTCCAGCATCAGCGCCGCGACGATTTCTGGCGGCATGGTTCGATCTGCGAGGGCTTCGCGGACTTTGATACCCCCGCTATCATCATCGCCGGCTGGGCTGACGGCTATCGCAACACGCCCCTGCTCGCAGTCGAAGGCCTCGGCGAGAAGGCGAAGGCGCTGATCGGTCCCTGGGTTCACAAATATCCGCATTACGCCTGGCCGAAGCCGCGCGCTGATTTCCACGGCGAAGCGATTGCCTGGTGGAACCGCTGGCTGCGCGGCGAGCCCAACGGCGCGGAGACCATGCCATCCGTGCGCGCCTATATTCTCGATGCCATAGCGCCCGCGACGCGCCGCGATTTCGACCCGGGATTCTGGATCGCCAAGCGTAATTGGCAGCCGCCTGAGTTGCAGTGCTTCTATGTCGAGCAGTTCGGCGGCTTGATGGAGGGCATGCCGATCCCGCATACGCCGGAGCACCCCGTCTACCTGCGATCGCCGCTCGACACAGGCACCGCCTCGGGCGAATGGTTCACGCTGAAGCCCGATGCGGAGCTGGCGATCGATCAGCGCCTCGATGACGCCGGCTCGCTGACCTTCCAGACCGCGGCGCTGGCTGAAGATCATGATTATCTCGGCCGCCCGGTCGTGACGCTGGCGCTCAGATGCGACGCCGAAACCGCCAATCTCTGCGCAAGGCTCGTCGACATCCACCCGGATGGCACCGCGACACGCGTCTCCTTTGGCGTGCTCAATCTCGCTCATCGTAACGGTAATGCAGCGCCCGAACCGATGAGCAAGCGTGAACGCACGACTGTGAGCCTGACCCTTGATGCCTGCGGCTACCGCTTCCGCAAGGGGCACCGCATCCGCCTGTCGCTGTCGACGGCCTATTGGCCGATGGTCCTGCCACCGCCGGAAGATCCGGGTCTGACGATCGACATCGCCTCCGTCGGCCTTGGCTTGCCTTTGCTTGGGACACATGACCTCATCGAAGTAAAACAGCCTGACGATCCCGATCCGCTGCCGAAATATATCGAACACGCGTCGGGCTCGACGAAGCGGCATGTCGTGCGCGATCTGACGGCCGGCCTTACCCGCTATGAAATCCACGAGGATACCGGCCTTTTCGAACATCCTGGCACTGGCCTGTCGACGCGGCAGCTTCGCGAAGAAACCTGGTCGATCGCGCCGGATGACCCGCTGTCGATGTCCGGCATCTCAACCTGGACCTGCGACATGCAGCGCCCCGGCTGGTTCGTCCGCACGGTCGCGACATCGTCCATCGCCTGTACGGCAACAGACTGGATCATCAGCGCCTCGATCATTGCCTATGACGGCGAGACGGAAATTTACAGGAAGATCTTCGAAGAGAAGCGCATCGCGCGCGATCTGATGTAGCTCAGCGCTGGCAGGCAGATAGGATTGCCGCCGAGTGGCACTCGGGCCCCAATGGGTCGTAGTCTCGCTGGCGATTTCTGCAAGATGCTCGTCGGAAGATCAACGCCGACTTTAAAGTCTCATCTCGCGCCGAGACCGATCCTCAAGTCGATGTTGATGAGAAGGACGCGGCTATGCTCGTTGAGGCCGAGGCGGCTAAGCACCTCTGGATCACCGGCGATGGACAGAAGCCCCCAGCCTAGCGGCACCACTTTCGCCGGCGACAATGGAATGCTCTCGAAAAGCCAACTTGCGCATGGCGTCCCTCGCCAAAGCTTGCGCAAACCAGACAGTTTTTCATGCCCATCCTGTCGATGATCGGGAAAAGGGCAATAAGATCAATAATTAGACAGTATGATCAGTTTTTAATCAAAAATCAAAAAGCTCATCATTTTGGCAGAATTTGCGGTTTCTTTGGCCGAATATGAAACATCAGGTCTCTTGCCTCGTGACGGTATTGCAAGTGTAATTCTCCTCGTCTGATCGACGCTTCCGGGCGCATCAGACCAGCAAACAGCAGCGGAGCGCCTATTCAGCCCCGGTCATTTGGCCGAGACGGCGGAGGCGTGCCCGGACGGCAAGGGGATGAGGCCATGGCAAAGCTTGCGACGACAATTCTCACCGGGTTTCTCGGGGCCGGGAAGACCACGCTTCTCAATCACCTGCTCACCTCAATCGAAAACGAGCGCGTAGCGGTGATCGTCAACGAATATGGGGAGGTCGGCATCGATGGAAAGCTCGTGGTGCCGACGGCGGACGAGGTCATCGAGCTGAACAATGGCTGCATCTGCTGCACCGTCAGGCGCGATCTCATCGCCGCGATCGGCGAACTGCTGCGCTCCGGACGGCCAATCGACCGCATCATCATCGAGACTTCGGGTCTTGCCGATCCGGCGCCGGTCATCCAGTCCTTCCTGCTCGACGAAACGCTCGCCAGGCGGCTGCAGCTTGATGCGATCGTGACCGTCGTCGATGCCCGCCATATGAAGCAACAGCTCTCTCAGGACGAGGCGAGGGAGCAGATCAGCTTTGCCGACGTGCTGCTGCTCAACAAGATCGACCTGGAGAGCACCGAGGACCTTGCCGCCACCGAGCAGCAATTGCGCGGGATCAATCCGCTTGCCCGGATTATCCGGACGAGGGATTGCAAGGTCGAGCTCTCCGCGGTGCTCGACGTCGGCGCCTTCGACCTTAAGAACATCCTGTCTATCGACCCCGATATTCTCAAGGACCATGAACACGAGCACGACCAGAGCATCGGTTGCGTGGCGATCCAGGACTTCGGCCTGCTCGATCCGGCGGCGCTGAACGTCTGGCTCAATCGCCTGTCTCAGGAGATCGGCACGGACCTCTTCCGCATGAAGGGCGTGCTGAATTTCCACGGCGAGCAGCGCCGCTATGTCTTTCACGGCGTGCACATGACGCTTGAAGGACGCCCCGGGAAAGCCTGGGGGCCTTCGGAAAAGCGGCTCAACGAAATCGTCTTCATCGGCAGGAACCTCGACGAGGCGATGCTTCGAGACGGCTTCATGAGCTGCCTCAGCCAGCAGCGCGCGCTGGCATCCTGATGCGCATCCGCCCAACCCCTCAACAAGGAGACAGACCCATGCCCCCGCTCGTTGCCGCAATGATCAGCCTTGGTGTGCTCGGCGCCATCGACACCTATATCACCGCGACGATATTTCCCGTTCCCGTGTGGGTCACCTTCATCGCCTGGGCGTCGTTCTTCGCCTGCGGCGGCGGAAACCAGGGGCTGGTCAAATCGATCGTTTCAAACTGGACCGGCATCGGTATCGCCTCGATCACGCTGCTGGTCATCCAGTATGGCCCGGCCCACCCGATCTTTGCGGCGATCCTGGTCGGCGCCGGCACCTCAGCAATGATCCTGGCCTCGGCCATCCCGATCTTGAACTTTCCGCCGGCGATCGTCTTCGGCTTCGCCTCTCTCGTCGGCACCAGCGCGGCAACGGACACGACGATCGTCACCTCAGGTCTCAATCATCCGACCCTCGTCGCCATGGCCGCGATGCTGCTCGGCGGCGTCTTCGGCCTGCTCTCGGAAATCGGAACCCAGCTTCTGGCCGGCAAGAAATCCGCGACCGCCTGAGCGTCATCGTCACCATTCATCATAAAGGAACGATCCCATGAAACTTCAGCACTATCTTGGCGGCCTTGAGGGGCTGGGGGCCGTGAGCACTGAAACGCGCGTTTTCGTCGATGTCTGGGAAACCAGGATCTTCGGCATCCATACGGCGATGATGGCGCTGTCGCCGCAGCTTCCGCTTCCCGAGACGCCATCGACGTTTAAGACCATCTGGACCTGGGCGGATCTCAGGAAAGGGGCCGAGTCCCTCAATCCCTTCGATTATTTCAGATTTCGCTATTACGAGAAGTGGCTAGGCGGAATATCGGGATACTTCATCGACAACGGCTATATCACCGCCGAAGAGCTCGATGCGCTGACGGAGGAATACTACAACGAACCGTCGAAGCCGCTGCACGAAGCCGGCGATGAGGCGATTGACCGGCGCGTCGTGCAATATCTCGTCGAAGGCGACAGCCCCAAGCGCGACGTCGCCGTGACCTTCGAATTCAAGGTCGGCGACACGGTGGCGATCCGCGATGTGCCGACCGTCGAGCATACGAGGCTGCCCGGTTTCCTCCGCAACAAGTTCGGAACGATCGAGACCGTCTATGACGGAGCTTACACCTATCTCTGCGACACCGGCCCCGACGGCGTCGGCGCGGCGATGCCGGTCTACTGCGTTCGCTTCGAACCGAGTGACCTCTGGCCCGATAATGCCGAGAAGAATTTCAGCCTCTATGCCGATCTATACGCCCGCTATGTCGAGGCACCGGAAACCGCCGAAGCCTCCAAAGCCGCCTGAGCCGCACACCAGTCGCCGCTATTCCAGTCAAGGAGCGAACAACAATGATAGACCGTTTTCACTATCGTCAGGACCGGGAAGCCTACAGCGCCGCCCGCGTCAAGGCCCTGGAAGCCCTGCTGATCAAGAAGGGCGTGATCACCGACAGAACCGTCGATACCGTCCTCGATTTCTTCGAGACCAAGATGGGGCCGTTCAACGGCGCCAAGATCGTCGCGCGCGCCTGGGTCGATCCGGCGTTCAAGGACAGACTCGTCGCCGACACGCCGAAGGCCATCGCCGAACTTCCGTTGCCCGAGGGCATGGCGGGCGCCGAGGGCGAACACATGCGCGCGGTAGCCAACGCCCCCGATGTCCATAACCTCATCATCTGCACGCTTTGCTCCTGCTATCCGTGGCCGGTGCTCGGCCTGCCGCCCTACTGGTACAAGGACCCGACCTTCCGCAGCCGTGCCGCCCGCGAACCACGCGCCGTGCTGACGGAGTTCGGGCTGGCGGTTCCCGATGCGGTCGAAATCAAAGTCTGGGATTCCAGCGCCCAGATCCGCTGGTTCGTCGTGCCGGAACGCCCGGCCGGCACGGACGGGCTTTCCGAAGCGGAACTCGAGGCCCTGGTCACACCCGAAGCGATGATGGGTGTCGCCGTCGCCAGGGCACCGTGAGGAGGGGGTCGTGCTGACGCAATTCGAGCATTTCGCCGTCACCGAGATGATGGGCAGCACCGACAACCCGCCGCGAGCAAACGGCTCGCTCTGCTTCGGCAGCGAGTGGGAGCGAAAGGCCTTCGGCATGGCGCTTGCGCTCGCCAAGGACGGCTTCTTCGAATGGGACGATTTCCGCGACGAACTGATCAGCGCGATCGGCGCCTGGGAGGCGACCCATCCCGTCGATCGATCCTCCTGGAATTATTATGACCAGTTCCTGGGCGCTCTTGAAAAGGCCGTGGTGAAATCCGGCGTAATCGACGCAGACGAGATCAAAGCCGCCTTGGCGGCCTGATCAGCATAGAGCGCCGCGCGTCCCGCAGGACGCCAATGACGCTCTCACTTTGAATTGGCGCATAATCCTTTCCGAAAACGGATTCCGATTTTCGAGGTAATGCGCTGGCCCTTCAGTCAACATGTTATCGGCGCCGAAGGCGTCGTGTCGAAAGGTTTTCCGATGTCCACGCCCTATACCGTCTCATCCTCGACACCTGTTGCCACCGCTTCCGCCACGAGGCTGCTTCAGTCGGCGATTGCCGTCTGCCTCGGCTTGATGATCGTCGGCTTTGTCGGCTTTTCGCATATCGAAGTCGTCCACAATGCTGCGCATGACACACGCCACGCCAACGCGTTTCCGTGCCACTGAAAGGAGAATGACAATGTCGCTGTTTCGTTCGATCGTCTTCACCGCGGTGCTCGCCGGCAGCATCGTCGGAGCCGCTGTCACGGCCGTCCAGTTCTTCGGCACGAGCCAGCTCATCGCCAAGGCTGAAGTCTACGAGAAGGCGGGTGAGGCTCTTCCGGCGGCAGACGCCGCAGCCGCCGTTCCCCCCGGACACGATCATGCGGCGATGGCCGATCATGACCATGAAGAGGAAGGTTGGGAGCCGGCCGACGGCGTCGAGCGGACGGCCTTCACGCTAGCCGCCAATATTCTCACTGCCATCGGCTATGCGCTGGCGCTGACCGGGCTGATCTCGATGCGCGGCAAGGCTCTCGGCTGGCGCGAAGGGCTGATGTGGGGACTAGCGGGCTTTGCCTGCGTGATGATCGCGCCGATGCTCGGATTGCCGCCCGAACTGCCGGGCACGCCATCCGCGCCACTTGCCGACCGGCAGGTCTGGTGGATAGCGACGGCGGCAGCGACCGCTGGCGGCCTTGCCCTGATTGCCTTTCACAGGAAGCCATGGACGGCGGTCGCCGCCATCGTGCTGATCGCGGCTCCGCATGTGATCGGTGCGCCAGCCGCGCCAGAGGGCCAGCATGCGCTGGCTCCGGAAGCGCTCCAACATCAGTTCATCGGCACCGCAGTCATGACCAGCCTCATCTTTTGGGCGCTGCTCGGATCGCTGACGGGCACGTTCTTCCGGCGTTTCGAGGTATAGGGTGGAAGAGTTGCACCTGACATGGCGCGAGGATATCGACGCGCTGCAGTTTGCCGCCGGCAACGGCGGCCACTGCTTCGTGCACCGGCTTGCGCTGCGGACATTGCTCGGCGCCAGGCCTTCGCCGGACGAATGCCTCGCCTTCGCCAGGCTGAACGCCGCTGCCTTGCTCAGTGCCGCCCGGCAGAGGATCGAGGCCGGCGAGGCGCCGGCAAAGCGGAATTTCCATCTCGACAGCCGGCAGATCCGCCGCAGCCTTTCGTGAGCTGGCAGGCTAATTGCATGGATTGAACATGCGGGCGTTTCCGGATCCGCATCGCAACAGGGGTCAAGGCAATGCGCATCGTTATTCTTTCCCCTCCCGGGGTCCAGTCTCTGGATATCGTCGGTCCCGCTGAAGTCTTCTGGGAAGCCGCCCGAAGGCTTGGCGACATGGAGGCATACGACATACAGATCATGTCGACGGGAGCGCCGTCCGTGAGCGGAACGGGGCAGCTTCGGTTCCTCGCCGACCGGACGATCTTCGACCCGGACGAGCCGATCGACACGCTGCTTGTCGCTGGCGATCCGTCGTTCCAGACGATCGATCCCGAGGTTATCGCGTGGCTGCAGCGGCGGGTGCCGACGGTCGGGCGCTTCGGGTCGATCTGTACCGGCGTGTTCCTGCTGGCGGCTGCGGGGCTGCTCGACGGAAAGAAGGTAACGACGCATTGGGAATGTGCCAGTAAGTTCGCCAAGGACTTTCCGGCGATCGATCTCGATCCCGACGCGATCTATATTCGCGACGGCGCACTCATCACGGCGGCGGGCGTCACCTCGGGCATCGATCTGGCGCTCTCGCTGGTCGAAGAGGATCACGGGCGCGACATTGCGATGATCGTCGCCCGCTACATGGTGATGTTCATGAAGCGTCCGGGCGGGCAATCGCAGTTCAGCGCCCACCTCGTTGGCCAGATGTCAGAAACGACCCTGATCCAGAGGGCGCAGGAATATGTACTGGCAAACCTCAGCGCTCCGCTCGCCGTCGATGATCTGGCTCAGAAGATCGGTATGAGCAAACGCAATTTCGCCCGGGTGTTCCGCCGCGAGCTCGGCATGACGCCGGCGGATTTCGTCACGGCGGCGCGAACCGACGCTGCCCGCCGTCTGCTGGAGGATACCGCCCAGCCCCTGCAGAAGATCGCCGCCATGTGCGGCTTTAGCGACGTCAATGCGATGCGCCGCGCCTTTGCGCGAACGATCGGAGTGAGCCCTAACCACTATCGCGGCCGCTTTCAACGTTCCGCGCCTGCCGGTATGGAACGATCCAAGTATATGGTTTATGAGACCCGCCCTGCACGCCGACAGGAGCTGCGATTGTAATGGACGCTCATGCCCTGATCCCCCGAAAACTGAAGGGAAATTTGGCCTCAGGTCAGAGGAAAATCCCGGTGGAGCGATCACATCGTAAGGCTCGGTATGATCTTGCCGTCCGAAACTTAGGCCACGATACCAATCACCGTCGGCGTTTTAGAACGGACTGTGCCTTTCATGCCAGCGGCCTGACAAAACCTAGCTCTCTTTCATCGAGTGCAAGTTCACCGAACCCGGAGGACAATGTAGCCAAACGGCTGTTTCTCGCTCCGGCGAACGCCAATGCAACGGACGCTATGAAGACCAAATCAACCCGGGCAATGGCGTGCGGTCGCAATGCGCTCTGACAGGCAAGAGCATCCGCTACTGGGAATACATCCCAAAGGTCTTCGAGCTCGATCCAGGTGTGGACCATACACCCTGCCCTTTTAAGGAAGACGCCTATCAGTGGATGCGCAACGCCGTGCTGGCTGCGGCGATCGGCAAGCACCGCAACCTTCAAGCGGCTGCGCTTGCCGCCTTTGCCGATCATCCAAGCTTTCCAACTGCGCAGAAAGCGAAACGGGGCCTGATTGATCCTAGTCTCGCCGGCCAAGGGGCGATCACGCCTATCTCCTACCAGCAGATCATTGCAATTGCCTGCCAAGTCGGCCGTGACCGAGCGCTCTGGGACGAGCTTTCTGCATGGATAGATCATAAGATCGCACGGGCAGCGTCGCGAAAACCCGGCTTCCAGGAGGTTGGAAATGGATGCTGATATCTGGAATCGGGCCTTCTATGACGACGGCGAATGGGTTTCCTGGTCCGACGTGGAAGAACAACTCCAATACCACGAGTGGCGTGCCAAATATCCCAATGCGATCAAATCTTTGATCCCATATTTTCAGGAGCTCTTGGCGCTGGCCGAAAGCTACCACCGTGAGACAGGTCGTCATCTTGACGTGTACGGAGTCATTGGCGAGCTGTTCGGCGCCATCACCCACGGCATAAAGCTGAACAAGAACTACGCGCAGGGTGCCGACGGTCGGCTTGGTAACGATCACGTGGAAATCAAAACCATTACGCCGTTTAAGTCCAATGACGAGGTTTGCGTCAAGGTGTCGGGAAATTTCAGCAAGCTCCTCGTCGTGAAGATCAACGCCGACTTTGAAGTCTCGTCGCGGATGGTTGATCGCTCGAAGCTTCCCAAAACGGCCAAACCTCTGCTGAGTATAAAGTGGAGAGATCTGCCCAAAGGCCAATGAAGACTTCATCCGTGATCGCGGCAGTGGCGGCGCGCCCCCACTGCGCAGCCGCGTCGTCTCCAGCCCACGCCCTGATAAAAAGGGCAAGATGCCGTTCCCAATGCAACCAGCATCCCGCGTTGCCTCGCCTATTAGAGCGGCGCCCCCATTGGGCGCTGCCGGTGATTTTGGTATTGACCAGTGCGGCACGGCGCAGCGTTAACACATCGAGAACCGACAATACTTGTAGTACCAAAATCGATATCATCCGGTCGCAAAGAGGCAGGCTCCCACAGGTGCTGGGTCAGGTGTTTGGCCGCTCGCGATCAGCAGCGTGACAAGTGCTCTATCCTAGTCTGCACAAATGCCTGAAATCCTCGGAAAATTCGACGCTTCGGGCTCCATCCCTCTCGGACCACGAATAGGAATGCACAGCGATGTCGAGTGCCGTCACCGCTTTGGCCATTCCCGCCGGGATGTCGGTATCGATCAGCAGCACGGCCTTGTGATCAGCCAAGCGTGGAAACAGCTTCCGATAGAGAAGAAGCTGGCCTACACCAGTGTGGACATCGGAGGCGGCACAACCGGTCTTGATCTCGACCAGCAGCGATTGGCCGCCCTTCGGTGCAATTTCCAAGTCGATCGAATAGCCACCCGCCCGGCGCCATTTCCGATAGTCGATTTTCCGCGCAGCAAGCGCAGTTGCGAGCGCTTTCCAGACTTTTCCGTGCAACTGCTCGACGATTTTCGGGTCTGCCGCGCTGCGAGCCGGAAGCATATAAGGCGCGTCGCTCTCGCACCCACCCAGGCTCTCTCCGGCGTCGCTCTTGGAATCGGCCGGCCCGCCGATCGGTGTCCGCGCCGCCCAGCATAGCTCGACGAAGGCCGCGGTCTTCCTGCGAATGCGCGTGGGGGCGTCGCCGAGATCGGCAACCACGAACCAGTGCCGTTCGGCCGCCTTCCCTTCAGCCTTGACGGGAACCGGAGAGAGTCCGGTTGATCTGATGAATTCGGCAACACGAATGTCGGCGGCGGGCCGCCGGCCACGCAGCCAGCCCTGGCGCAGCAGGTGGAGACCGCCCAATTCGTCCTCCGCCACCGCCGTCAGGCGTTGATAGGAACCCGGCGCGGGCGGGGCGTTGAATTCGACTGCCCATTCCTTCCCGAGAGGATCGAGCCCCGCCTTCACCTCAACACCGCCGTCGCCGCCCTTTTCGGTGAACCATACCTCGTGGCCGGCTATTGAGCGAAGGGCGCCAGAACCGCCTGCGTTTTCGAGTAGGATGTCGCGCCAGCGGTCGATAGCCTGCCGCGACACATCTCGATCAGTCACCAGCCGCAGGGTGGGAGACACCAAGCCAAGATGGCGTCCGATATCGTCATAACCGGGTTCAAACCCGCCGATGCATTCTACGCTCCAGTCGACGAGTTGCTCAAGCGACATTGTGAGGCCCTTCGCGGGGGGTATGATGCTGGCGAAAGGCGAAAGATGATGGTCGTGGCGGCGAAGCACATCGTAGCGCGCGCGCAGGGGTGTGGCCGCATTGACGGTGTCAATCTTGATGCAGAAGCCATCCGCGTCGATCCCGACCGTATAGGCCAGGTTTTTCGATACACGGCGATGAGGGTAGATGCGCGTCCAGGTGTAGGATTTGAACTTCTGGTGCCATTGATCAGTGGGTTTGGAGAGCTTGCGGACGTAGCCTTGCGGGAAGACTTTTGCCTGGACCTCACGTGCCCATTTTGCGTTCGCTTCATATGCCACCACAAGTTCGGCATAGTCACGGTCCTCGGCAGGCTCGCCGGCATGTCGGACTTGCCCGGCATATTTCTTTAGCAGCGCAAAATGCTGGGCAGTGAAGCCGTGTTTCATGTCCTGCTCCGATTCGTCAAAACCCGCCCTGGCAGCAGTCTGTATATTTCAGTCGCCACGAGGAGACGTTGCGACGCACTGTCACTAACCGGCGCCGGTCTTAGTTCGAAACGGCCCACCAATACGTCGAACCATATACAGGAATGTCGTTCTGCTGGGTCCAACTGAATTTTTTCCACATGTCCTGGCGGGGACTGCCGCCATATTTGGCCTCGTCCCTCAAGCGGCTATAGGCGTCCTCCGTAATCCACGTTCGCTGTGGAAGCTTTATCTCAGTAAGCTTCGCGGCGTAGTTCGCGGCCCGCCCGACCCAGACGATATCGTTATCCCCTCGAACGCCTGTTCGGGCAGCTCGTATCGGGCTCGTATCGATACCCACCACCTGGCTCACCGTGAACGTGTTTCCTGCATACTGCTTCGAGAGGGCAGGGTTGATAACGCTTTGAACCGCACAATTGATCTTCAAGCCACAAATGGCCGCATCTGAGGTTTGGGTGCTGCCAATGAACACAGCCATTACCCGATCGCCATCGTAAGAAGTAATGACGCCCCCGCTATCACGGATGATCTTTCCGGAGCAGAACAAGAACGTCTTATAAATCTCGGCCGCCTTTTGCCATCCGAGGGTATCGACCATGTTGGTCGAACCGGTCAGGTCAGCGTAGAGAACGGTAGCGCGATCGAACTCCACCACATCATTTGACAGTTTGAGATCAGTTGGTGAGGGAACAACCTGTCCCGCACGTGTCGCCCATTGCTCCCGAAAAGTCTGAGCCGCATGATCTTGGAGGTCTTGAAGCAGGCCCATTCGTTATCCGTTGTTCGGCCCCATGGACTTGATGTGTTCACGCAGCCTGTTGCATGCCGGGGCGAGAAGCGCAGTCATGTCTTTGCCGGCTTCGAAGCGGTACGTCACTGTGGTGATGCCCGTCATGTCGCTGGGCAGTTTAAGCTTTTCGTCGCGCGGTTCCATGAGGATGGACCTGGCACGGCCGAGCCGCCCCATAAACAGTCCTAGCTCCAGAACGACGTTGTCACGCGGCGTGGGCCAGTCCTGGCCACGATATGCGGTCATGTCGTCGGCATGGGCTACGGCAATTGCGAAATCGGAATCGTCAATCGCGGCCTCCAGAGATTCCATGGCGTAATTGGCAATGCGGAAGACACCGTCGGTCCAGACCGTGCAGGTAAAGGGATCGTGCTCGAAGGCGTCTTGAATGGCACGCGCGATCGTTAGGCCTTCGACAGACGAGATGATGAATACGCGGATCTTGTCGCGATGCATATTCACGAGCTTGTTGCGTTCGAGAAGCCGCCGCGAGAGTTCCTGTGCGATGGTGCGGTAAAGCTGCGGAAAACGGGTGGCAACCTCGTCAAACTGAGGTTCGGTCAGCTTCGCAACGACGGCCGATGTTTGCGCTACTACGCTCGCGGAGCGTTTCTGCGTTGGCTGGATAGCCGCCATTTCGCCAACAGTGTCACCCGGTCCGCGTGTAGCAACCGAGCGGCCGTTAACAACGATTTGGAAGGTGCCGGCTAGGATAAAGTAGATATCATTGCTGTCATCGTCGTGCCGGATTAGCTCAAACCCTGCTGGATGTTCCTCGATCGTGCAGCGATCGGCCAGTTCCGCCGCAATGTCCTCTTTGCCCCTAACTAGTTTTTGCCCGGCCAACGCGTCAATGCGAAGCCGGCGACCGTCGGCGCCCTCAAATCGCTCCTTCATAAATCCCATCCCTTTCGCGGGGGAATTTAATGCAGCTTTCGGACGATGACAATCGGATTGCTTTTTATATTAACAACTTAGCTGTGTAACCTCCGGTACTATACCCGTGAAATCTCGAATTCATGACTTCGGGAAAAGAGTCTTTGCGTAGGTGCTATAGCAGTAGGGATATTATATAAATCCGAACGCCTTCGCGCTTTCCTCACCGAGCTATCTCTCAAAGATTTCCTGGCCATCCCGAATGCGTAGAATGGACGAGATTAATCAAAACCACTTTGAAGCCGTCCACTCCGAACTTGCGGGGACTATCGCGCGATTGGGTAGCGGGAAGATTTCCGACCTAGCGAAAGTTAAATGCGACGCCAACTTCGACGCCTGGAGGCTTCGAGAACATGTTGCCGGAGCGGAGACGGTACAACAAGCGCCTTCTTCGAAAAGGCGTGCGTGTTTGATACTTACTAAGCAACTCGCTACGCTAAACCCGAGCATCGACCAGATCGATTGTAATCCCCGGTATTATGATCCGGTCGCCGTTGGTGCGCCATTCGCGCTTGATAGTCTCTCCGCTATAATGCCCGAAGTCAATCCTGCCGCCTTCAAAAGCCAGCGTTCGACCCTGTAGCACGCAGTGGCGTCCGAGAATTGCTAAGAAGCTGAAAGGCGCATCGACCCCTTCTTCGGGAACCGCCCAGTAGTCGCGGCTATCTGCGGTAGCTCCTGCTACGAGGACGTTTTCGAGCTCCACTGTCACATCGTCCGGATGGTAGAGGAAACCCGAAGGGATATTCACGGTTCCACTGATAGTCCATTCTCTGCCGTTTGCATGACTCCGGATGGGCGCATAGATCGGGCCCTTCGTTAGGAGAAGCTCGTAAACCTCAGTGACGGTAAACCACTTGCCATCAATTCGCGCATTTGCGAGAGGCGACGCATCACCTCTAAAACTAGCGGCATTTGCGGCAACAAAATTTCTCTGTTCGCCGGTCAGGTCAATCGTCGCCCATTTTGCCGCCTGACCGGATGCCCAGCGCGCGACAGCTTCCCTATCCAGAGGCTCGCTTAGGTCGCGTTTAGGTCCTGCGGGCATACGGTCTACGCAGCCCACTAACGCGGTCTCCGTACGGCTTAATGTCTCCGTTTTCTTTGTACCGAATCCGCCGATGGCATAGACACCTAGATGCTGTTGGGACGGGTTCAAAGACGCTCTGCCAATCGGGCGGGCCGGCGATCCAATTATCTCGACTAGCTCGGGGTGGCTGATAATGGCTTCCGGGATTTCGTCACCGGGGATGCCAAGAATGCGCGGCAGCCAGTTCTCCACCCCACAAGTCGTCCAGTCTGCACGAATGACTGCTCTGGCCCCGCTATCGCTATCGAATCCCTCGATGTCCACGTCTATGATCGGACACATCATGCCAACCAATTCGGCAATCGTGTATACTTCTGGCGCTATTTCCCGGCGCGTACCATCGGGGTCGATAACAGTCCGCGCCCCTCGCTTGTGCATCAGGCGCGTTTTCGTTTCGGCCCCTATGAAGAGCTCTACTGATGTAACGACCGACATGGAGCCGCCTTCGGCTTCTTTGATTAAGGGCCGTAGCCCCAATCCCGCCGAGAACTGAAGGGTTTTTGCAGCCGAAAGTCCTTCGTTGAAGGCGCGGCTGGTAACGCTAACGATTTCCGTAATCATAAAGACAGAAAAAAAACCGATCCCGTATCGTCCGATATGTCTGAAGCGTCGCGCAACGAAGCCCGGACGCTCGTATTTCAGCGCTGAACTTGACCAGCCGCTTTCACCAAATGTCAGAAATGGTCCCGTAAGGATCGCGGGCGACATGCCAAAGCCGTCGTCATTCACCCGCAGCCAGTAACCCGTCTCTCCGTGGCCGTTATCGCCTGCTTCCAGTTCTACGACTACCTTTCCATGGTAACCAGGTTCGACCAGTCGGCGTGCTCGGACCGCGTCGACAGCATTCTGGATCAACTCTCGGAGAGGCACGGTGACGTCATGGCCATAAAGTCCGCGGCCACCGAGCATATCTACGATTCTAGAGGTGTCCCCCACCTTCACCTCTGCAGATATCGGTTCCCATCCGTCTGTTGATACACGTTTAGCGAAGCGTTCCGGTGTTTCGATATCGCGGATACGTCGTAGCCGTAGTCTCTGCTCTCCATTATCTCGCAATAGGGCGTCTGTTTCCCTCAATTCCCTATCGGCAACTCTCGCGAGATCATAGGCGATCCACCAAGCGCGGGCCTCAGCCTCCTGAAAAGGAACTGTGCTATTTATCGCTAGCGCCTCCTGATCCTCAATGTCTACGTTGGTGGCGAGATGATTCTGCGCAGCCCAGTGATAAGCCGACACACCCTGTGGGTTGGAAATGGCAAATTCGAAGTCCGGGGCACGGGAACCGTCGATTTGAATTGCATCAGCGGTTCGCATCAGAGCTGCAAGCAACATTACTCGAACCGAGCCATATTGGTCGTAGGGGGCGATGAGGCTGCGGGCACGCGGCAACGTCGCTACCTTCGAGAGACTCCAGTGATGGCTTGCGGCGATTTCGCCGATTGTCACACTCATGTGTCTGCGAATCGTCAGGTCTTCCAAAATATAGAAATCAGCTCCGACAAGCGGATTGCTGAACGCTAGAGAAAGCAGTTTAGCAGCTGCCGCCGCGTGCATTGCCCGGACGGTGTCGAATGTGACCGCCCTTCGTACGCTTTCGGTCAAATTTGCGACAAGGGGAAGGTCATCGTCCGGGTCGAGATTGTCGAGACGCGAGACCAGATTGTCTTTCCATTCGTCAGTTTGCGATAAAGCCGATAACCCGCCTCTGTATGCAAGCACGGTATGTGCTGCGTCGTGTATTAAGATAGCGACGCCAAAGATGAACGTTTCGACCGGCGTTAGTTTCACTCCCTCCGGGACAAGAAGGTCCGCCGCCCTCCACAGTGCCACAAAATGCCTTTCGTCGTGAAGTGTAAGCCCAGGGGCATCAACCGCGATGCGCTTAGCGATGGAGCACGATTTATCCCAAGCTTTCGCGTACTCGGCATCGAGATTCTTGGCTGTGGGATCATTTGGATCCGAGAAGGCCTCTTTCCAGAGGCGAGATGTTTCGTAGGGCTTGCTATTCACGAAATCGGACCAGTCTAGAAGTGTTTGCGTAATGGTATACGACCGCTATTCGATTCGACAATCGCCGTAGTATGGAAGGCGATCAAAGAGCGCTACTATTCAAATATCTCTGCTACGTGCGTCGCCTGAGCCGCCGAACTGAGGATGTCCTCAAGGCGTTGATGCCGCCAGGACACGCGCTACCCTGTTTGCTAAAGAGCTTGCATTGTGTATTGGCTGAGGAGCTGGTGCCTAGCATCAAAACTAACATCATCGAGGGCGATAAACTTCGGAATGCCTCCGTAAAGCGATGCGAGGGAACGCCTGCTAGGCAGCAACTGCTTTATCGTCGACAAACTCGAAGAACTTGGGATCGGCAACAGTATTCCCGTCGAAGCTGCGGCTGATCTCAACGGTAATAAGGCTATCGCCGGCGAATGCAGGACTGAGCTCGAGTGCGAGATAATCAAACAGAGCGCGTTCGTGGACGGCGACTATAACCTGCTTGCCCAAATCCTTTGCGAGGGTTCGCAGAAGCGCCGCGAACTGAGCGATGTGGACGTCGTCCATGGATTGGACCGGATCATCCAGAACGAGCCACGGCAATTGTGCGGGGACTGACAGGTTGAGCGCGAGAAAGAGCGTCAGGGCAGAGGTGTTCAGATTCCCCTGGCTCAACATTGCTCCCGGCGTCCCGGCTGCCTTTCCGGATCGATGAACCGTCTGCAGCACAGCCTCAACTTTTCCTGCGGCATCTGTTGGGAGTTTGAACTGTGGCACGAACTGTTCTGCGGGGGCGAGCCTAACGAACAAGTCCCGCCAGACTTTATTGAGAGACCCGCTGAAAACGCCACGAACGATATTCGACCGTACGCTGCTCGCGGTCTGTGCCACAAACTTTGCTTTGTCACGGATCGCGTTGATCTCGCCGACTGTGGAGCGAACCGAGGCGGCGCGTTGCGCGATCTCTGCCCGTTGGCTTCGCCGGTCGGTAACGATTGAGTTTTCGCGCTCGTACTGGTCGAGTTCCGTGACAAAGGCGATTCTAAGTGAAAGCCTCTCCTCTACTCCCCTGACACGCTCTCCAACTAGGTCAAGCGCCTCTGCGAGAGCGGCTTGCGGCGTCTCGAACGAATTCACCGGACGCCCAGAGACCCGGCTGACGATGTTCTCGAGTTCCGGAAGAACGCTAACCGACAAAAGCAGCGCACGTCTTGTCGTGCTGACCGCCAGCCGAGCCTCCATCACGCTGCGGCCGAGCCTGCTACCCTCGGCCGCCTGCTCGGAAAGTTCCGTCAGCTGGCTGTGGAGAGAGGAGGTCGTCGATTTCTTCTGCCGCCATCGAATTAGATCCTCGGCCGAAAGCGCTCCTCCTTCAGCGGCGACGAGATCTCGCTGTGCGGTGGCAAGTCGCTGGCTCTCATCAGCGCGCTCGGCCGCGAGTGCCTGCAGTTGACCCGCCTCGGTTGTGAGATTGGCGATGGTCGCGGCTATGTGGGCGGTGAGCGACCCCATCTTCAGTTCTGCATAGTCGCGACTGCATACCGGGCATGTGTCACCTTCCACATGGGGAGCCACACCGGCAAGCGCGTTCGCGAGTGCACGAGCATCCTTGGCGCCGGCTTCCAATTTCTCATTGATCTCGCGGATCCGGGCTGACGCACGATCAATAACTGCCCGCGCATTTGTGAACGCCTCGACAGCCTTGTCGTGTTGCGCCAGTACCCTATCGCACCGAATGATTTCGGCGCTGCACCATTTCACGGCCTCTTCAGTAACTTCGTGGAATTCTAGATCAGGGATTGCAAGATCTGCGTACTCTTTGCGCACCTGGTCGAGCAAACCTGTCAGCTTGACGCCAGGCCCGTTCAGCCACGCCTGGAGCGCCTCTGCCTCTTGTGCGCCTACACGTTCCACGGCTGCGACATCGAGGTCTGCACTCAGATTTTCCGGTCCGTTCAAGCGAGACTGCAGTGCAAGCAGCTCTGCTCTATCGCTTGCCAGCGCGGAGAGCTGCTGTTCATCAGAGCCACGTTCGGAAGCCCGTCCACGAAGCTCACCGACGTCCAAGTTAGGGCCGGCAAATGTCTCGCCGGCGAATAATTTTGATAGTAGATCGCCGATACGTTGGCGCCTGCTCCGCAAGGCGTCCTCAGCGGCC
This sequence comes from Rhizobium sp. R339, assembly GCF_002211395.1. Lineage (NCBI taxonomy): Bacteria > Pseudomonadati > Pseudomonadota > Alphaproteobacteria > Hyphomicrobiales > Rhizobiaceae > Rhizobium > Rhizobium sp. R339. The sequence goes on along the minus strand of NZ_LOKV01000027.1, from coordinate 120,751 downwards.
GATAAGGTGGTGGCCAAGCGCGATGCCTGTGCCTCGTAATTCTCAAGCAGCCCTTCAAGCTGCTTGTAAGAAGGGGCAATCTTGCGCACCCGCGTTACGTTGAATGCGTGATCGAGGCCGTCGACCAGCGCGTCAAGGGGATCGAGCCTGAGCAATTCTTTGACGAATTGGGTGAGTTCTGAATGAGTGCCCTTTTTCTGCTCGTCGTAGATTTCGAGAAGGCGGCCGAGCACGGCCTGCGGCAGATAGCACCGCTCCGCAAAAAACGACGCGACCGTCTCGGGCAGAACGGGTTCCGCTTTGAAATGATCCGAAGAGAACGTCAGAGCTCCCGGTGATCGTCCGGTCACGTCAGGCAGATTTTCAACAGAGAGTTGGATGGAACCCGACTTGGCGTGGATGTTGGTGAGAAACTCCTGGTAGCGGGACTGTCTTCGATCCAGGTGTGCAATTGAACCGGTCAATCCGAGTTCCAAGGCCGACAGCACACTGGTCTTGCCCATGCCGTTGGAGCCGTGCACGAGAACCACATGTGCATCGAGTGGCACCACGACAGTGCCGCGGATACTGCGGAAATTCTCGATGGTCAGTGACTTCAGCTTCGGGGTCATGGTTTGTCGCCCTCCTCCAACGCTCTGTCGGCGCGATCAGTTATCTCTGCTGCCAGAGCGTCCTCAACACTTTCCTTCCCACCTTGCGCCCAGCTTATGAACAGCTCGGTCTCGGCCTCATCCAGTGATTCTTTTAGGTCGTCCACCAAGAGGCCGCGCCAATCCGCGAGGTGGGCGACAGGTGGCGGGCTCTCTAACGGCAGCAGGGCAGAAAGCCAATCCTTCACCGTCTGATGGGAATCTTCGCCCTCAGGGGCGCCGATCGGAAGCACTCGGCAAACCCGATTGATGGCGTTGACCAGTTCCTTGTCTGCCTGGCCTGAGGTCAGAACTACAGTGACGGGGCGCCTCGAACCCACCACATCAAGGGCACGAGTAAACGCGAATACCGATCTGGTCACGACATCGTTCGCTGAGCCCCCGGTCAGTTCAATGACGAGAACGATATCGTTCGCTTTGCCCGTGCCGGCGAGGATATGGGTGAAGTCAAATTCCTGGGAGCCGATTCGAAACGGTTTGGCGACAACGCGGTATCTGCCTTGGGTGGTCAACAGCTCGACGACGCGTTCGCTGGTTGTCACAGTCCGACCTCCCCGGTAAACCGATGCCGAAAGTCTCCCAAGGAGACACTGTCTTTCAAGATATCTTCCATGCCGAGATAGCGAGGCTCGGGGCGACCATCGCGCATAGGCGCCCGCGGGCTTCGCTGTTTTCCTTGCGTAACGCTGCCAGAGCATAGCACAACAACGTCCGCGTCATCGGGGCTGAAAGCGCCGGACTTGATCAACCCATTGATTCTGTCGTCTGTCGAAGCGAAAAACACGCGGGCGCTGGCGCCGGGCCCGCTTACCTTCAACGTTCCCGACGTGTTGGCGGAAGGATCATCTATCGACAGGCTCCACTTCTTCTCCTGAACTTCCAATCCAATGGCGCCCAACGCTACTGCCGCCTCGATCTGACCCGAGTATTCGATCTGCTTGTCAGCGCTCATCAGATGAGGAGCCTTTGAATGGATCGCCACATAAGGCCGAGCGCCACTCTCGCTTCGCCCGGCAAAAAACTGCTCGGCGTGACGTCCGATCACTCGGGCTATTGTCCGCGCCATCTCATATCGATCGGAGTCACCCCCTTCGGCGGCCTTATTGCGGATTGCTCTTATGCCTTGAGCAAGTGCCTCCTTGGCAGCCGTGTCCAGTCCCTCGGACGAAACCTTTAAGGTGAGAAGCTCAAGTTTTTGTCCGAGGACATACAAGAGCAGTGCGAGAAGAATGGCCTTGGCGTAGGCGGGAAACTTGGCGTTGTCGCATATTGAATTGCGGTTTGCCTCGTAATCGGCTGGATAGGCTCCCTCAAGAATGGATTTCTGCCCCTCGCTCAATTCCTGTGCCGAGAAGATGATCGGCGAAGGCTCGTCATCCCACTTCCAGCCCTTGTTGCCGAACAGGAGCTGAATATTACTGTCCTGCGCAGACATGCCGATCATGATGGTCCGAGTCCGTTGCAAAAGCGCACCGAGTTGCACACGGATTTTCTCGAACGCCGGATTTGCCATCCATTGGTTGATCGCAGCCTCTCTGGCGACCAGGAGGGGCCGGTACTTCGGTTCATCTTCGATCGCTCGCCGCGCGCAACCATGAAATTTGTAAAGAACGGCCTCGCCCTTGGGGCCCTTAAGATCGTCGCCGGTCACGGCCACAGTGTACGGCGCGCTGGTGTGGCCCAGCTCGTCCATCGCGGCCTCTAGCAGGGCGTCCCAATTTGCAGTCGCGATATCCGAAACAACGCCCTCCAGCACAAGCATCCCAATTGCGAGATGCTCGGCGTCTGCGTGCTGCGATGCGAAGGTGTTCTTGAAGTCAAGGACGTCCCAGAGGAGATAGTCGAGTTGTGGCTTTCCCTCGACCTCAGTTCCCAGCACCTTAGAATACTTGGTCCAAAGACGGTCGATGATGATCTTCTGGAGATCCTTTTCCAGCGGCGTTGAGAAGTCAATTTGAGTACGCTGCTCCTGGCTGAGTTCCGCAAGATCTAAGATGCGAGACAAAGCCTTGAAATGGGGACAGGTTGCGGTGTTCTCGACGCGTTGGCGAAGTCCTTCCAGCAACTTGGCAAGCACTCCGTCCAGCCCGACGACGCGCTCACGGGAGATGGCTGACCCAAGCCACAGCGCGTACATGCCGCTGGTGAAGCCTTCGGCAAATTTGGCAAACTGGCCTTCTAAAAGGTCAATCGTTTCTTGGATGGAGATGGATGCGGCTGACACAATACTATTCCAAAGTGAACAACCTGGGATTAGCAAAAGCCGCGAGATAATGCTAGGCCGGCGTTATTCTGTCTGCGCGAAATGCGGAAGAGATAGATTGATCTATATCGGTTGCTCAGGCGGGTTGAACAGAGAGCCTCGGCTGGTATCCGCCTCGTCGTCTAGGACGAGCGTCCTCAAGGTGGACGAGAGCGCGCCACCGACCAAGAGCGAGGCTCAGGCGGCGGCAAAGTGCATCCGTTCGAGCGAATCCGCGCCGACCGACGAACGGGTGATCCGCTCATTAAGACGCGATGCGCTGTCAGCAGTGGGCAGCAAGAGATTGGTCGGGGACTACCACGAAATGTCGCAAGGCATTGAAAGTATGGTTAATCGAGCATTAAACGGAAGCGACTGTTACAGTCGGTTCTGCCACAGACTGGTCTTGATGAGGCGAGTTTCACTTCCGATAAGTACCGCTTATCGGAAGCTACCCCATCGGTGGCGCATCACCCTGTAAGCCTATGTGTCTCTCGCGAGACCGACGTATCCGCTGCGACACTCAAATCGTCAAACGACAGTCGCCATACGCCAGTCGCGAAACTGCCAGTGGACGATATCTTATGTTTCGCCTATCGATAATGAAATGAAGTCGTCTGTCGAACATATTCCGCTTCGCAAACAACGTGAGCTCGAACGCGCTCTGCAAATTCTTCACGAGGAATTCGAAGACGTGCTGAGGGACGGCACGGCAGAGTTCAAAAAACGTGGGCGGATTCTGAAGATTATCCTTTTTGGATCATACGCCAAAGGCGGCTGGGTGGACGAGCCGTTCACCATCAAAGGATACCGGTCGGATTTCGATCTCCTGATCATCGTCAACAACCGCAAACTCTGCGAGTTCGCCGAATATTGGTACAAGGCAGCAGACAGATTGATCCATGACAAGTCGATCGAGACGCCGGTGAGCTTCATCGTTCATTCTAGGCGGGAGGTGAACACCTACCTCAGGGAGGGGCAATACTTCTTCTCCGACATCCGTAAGGAAGGTGTCGTACTTTACGAGCTGGATGACGAGCCCCTGGCTGAGCCAAAGCCACTCTCACCATCGGCTCAGCTTAAGGTAGCGAAGGAGCACTTTGAGGAGCGGCTGGAGGCCACGCAGGAGTTTTTCCACCTGGCGGAACATGCTCGCAGCGAACAATATAGAAAGCGCGCCGCTTTTCTTTTTCATCAGGCCTTAGAGCAGGCCTATTCTTGTGTCCTCCTGACACTCACAAACTACGGTCCGCCTTCTCATAATATCAAGTTCCTCCGCTCGCTCGCCGAGGAGCAGGACCGGCGCCTAGCTGAAGCCTTTCCCCGCGACCAACATCGTGAGCGTGCGTGGTTCAACACCCTAAACGAAGCATACGTGAAAGCGCGGTATTCAAAGCATTTCGAGATCAGTGAGGAGGCCCTCGCCTGGCTGGGGGAGCGGACTGCTATTCTACTGGAGTTGGTCAAGGCAGTGTGCTCTGGCTATTTGGACGGCCTGAAGCGCGGGAGTGCTTTAGAATTAGCTGACGGCCGGCCCTGAAGATCCTGAATGTCTCCCCTTTTTAGAAAACCGTGAAGAAATAACGCCTGTCGGTATCGACGGAGCCAGTAAATGCCAGCGGTAACAGCAAGGTCCGTGATCGGCTCCGCAACAACGCGTGGCGCAGTTTTCCTGCCTCAGACGCAGGCCTGGTCATAGACCGAGGATGGCGCCAAGGGGGACAGGCCTGTCGCTGCGATGCACCAGGTCCCACCCATTCCCCGATCGGCTTCCTGATGCAAGACAAAGCCGAGCGGCTTGCGAATCGACACGCACGACCATACGTCCGGCATTCTGCTCTACGGTTGAATCTTGCGGTTCCGATACGTCTGATACAAATTGGACAGGTTCTCGGAGAGGAAATCTCCAAAACCGAGGGCGTCTTTGGCCTTCAAAGCGAGCGTGTACGACCGCCCGTCGCTCTTCAAATCAATGGCGACCGACTTGTCCTCTGAAACCCATTTCGCATTACGGATCCGTTTTGTCGAATTCGCCCGACGCGAGGTTTTGACGTGGGCGAGCAAAGCGTTGAAGCGATCATCCCCTGTCTTCTCGCCGAATTCTTCAGACTTCACGAAAGCGAGCGCCTTCTCCAGATTTGTCGGCCGTTCCAACAACGCCTTCAGCTCATACCAGCGATCGCGGCCAATACCCTTCGCTGCGCCGACAGCGTCGAGCACCTCACCAGGCATGCCCGCCACCGCCAGCATTTTCGACAGGGTTGCCCTGTCCAGGGAGAGCGCAGAAAGAATGATCGCGTTGTCTCCATCGACATGGAGTCGTGCGATCTCTCTTGCAAACATTGCCTTCTCAAAAAAGGACAGGTTAGCACGCGCCGAATTCTCCTGGCCTTGAGCGACGAGATGATCGCTGTCCTGAAGCTGTTTGACGACAGCGCGGACTTTTTTGCCGAGCTCCCTAGCCGCACGCAGCCGCCGATGGCCAAACACGACCATGTAGCGTCCTGACGCCTTCGGATGTGGACGCACGAGGATGGGACTATCCTGACCTCGGTCCTGGATTGCCGAACGCAACTCCGCAAACTCCTGCTCGTCATCTTCGATGCGATCCCGGACAAAGGACGGATCGATGAGATCAGGTTCCAACTCAACAATAGTTTCGCCCTCCAGCAACCGGTCCGCGCGAGCTGCGATCTCGTCGATAGAGCTCAGGATCGATTTGGACGCCCCCTTGATTGTGTAGTCGAGCGCCACGCGGCTTTCATCTGAGCCGGCGTTACTCATGACGTTCATGAACGGGTTCTTGCGAGCCATTCTGTTATCCCCGAAAACTCGATATTATGTTGTTTTGACAGGTTATTTTGCTGGTTTTGACGGCCGTCAACATCGCTACAGCCTTCCCCATGCCCTGTGGATCAAGCCCTGGATCTCGAAATTGACGGCATCCATGCATTCGATGGCGCGATCGTAAGTTTCGCGCGTGAAATTCGAGCGGTCCAGTTCATAAAGGGTGCGTTTCGTCAGGCCGGCATCGGAAATCGCCGTCGTCTTCACCATCTGGCTCTTGAGAATTTCTTCGGCCAGCATCGACTGCATAAAGCCCAGCATCTGGACTTGAGGAATATCCGAAGGTTCGAAACGGGTGATGAGGTAACGCAGCCAATCCATGCGCACATTGGCGCCAGCCATTTTGATCGTCTTCGTGATGTTGCCCAGCATCAGCAGGAATTGCGACATCGACATCAGGTCGAGCATCTGCGGATGGACCGTGATCAATACGGACGTGGCAGCCGTAAGTGCGGTCAGCGTAAGATATCCAAGCTGCGGAGGGCAGTCGACGACGACGACGTCGTAGCGGCTGTCTACCTCCTCGAGCGCCTTCCCGAAGCGGGTGAAGAACCGCTTTCCTTCGGAACCCGCCTGCTGCATCGCCAGTGGCGTGTCGTACTCGTATTCCTGCAGGTCGAGGTTTGCAGGGACGATATCTAGACCCGGGAAATTGGTAGGCAGTATGATGTCCGAAATGGGCTTGCGGTCATCGTCGTAGCGCAGCGCATCGTAAAGCGATGGGTTCCTGTCCAGTTCGGGCTGAAATCCGTGCAAAGCCGAGAGTGACGCCTGCGGGTCGAGATCGACCACCAGAACCCGGTGCCCCGTCAAAGCCAGATGCTGGCCAAGGTGCGCTGCGGTCGTCGTCTTGCCAGAACCGCCTTTGAAATTGACCACCGCAATGACTTGAAGCTTGTCACCTTGTTTGCGGTGCGGAACATATCGCTTCGCTTCCGTCTTTCCCGTTCGGTCGAGAAAGAAGCGGAGTTCCATCATCTGCTGCGCGGTGTAATACTTCCGGTTTCCCGACATCGTCGTTGGGGTGGGGCCTTTGCCGTCGAGATAGAGACGCTTCAGATTGCTGGGGGTGACGCCCAGATAGTGAGCAACTTCGGCCACCGAGAATTGACGAAGCGTCTTCCTCGCATCCGGCGGAAAATTCTCGAGACGCAATTGGTCGAGCTTGCGCGATATCTCCGCGCCCTGCATCAGAATCTTGTCGTCGAATTCGAATGACGGTAACGAAGTGAACGCGTTCATCGTGCCTCTGGCCATTATGTCGATAGAATCGCCGAAATCAGCGAAATGGCGTCATTATCCGTGATTCTTTATTTCAGACAAGGATTGGAGAGGCGACAATCGGTTAAAAGTGGTGGGCAATTGGTAGAATAGGTCCCCGGTCTTCAGAGAGGCGGCCGGCCGCTGGTTGCGAGGCGTCGTGTTGACTGCCGTCAAATCGAGCAATTTCTCGAAGCTCTGCAATAGCTTAATGGATTTTTGGCGGCTTCGCCGGCGCGATAATGCACTGCGGCGTTCCGGCATAGGGCGAGATTGAAATCCCACGTCGTACTATGAGAGACGATTGCGAAGTAGGTTTTTCATCGTCCCAGCGCTGGGTTTGTTTCTGTTCCAGATGTCATCCGGAGATGATAAGGAGTTGACAGCCAGCGGCTTGGATGCAGCGGCGAAGATCGAGAGATGTCCCAGGCAAAAGCCGAGGTGCGCCACCATCGGTGCGCTTTGACCGGCGTCTGCGGCCGCCCGTTCTCCTCTTCGGGAGTTCCCTATTACCTTTAAGCCGGCGAGAGCGCGCCTGATAACTGCTGACTACGGATGAAAGCCCGGGTTTGAAGTGGTCTGCAGGCCTGAGCCCGCAAAGGAAGCTCCGTCAGGCTGGACCTTCCCCAGCCATGCCGGAAGAGATTGCAGGAGCCGACAACGCGCCAGCCAACGTTCCTTCGCGGAGCAACGTCGAAGCTTGTCCGCCTCTACAGGACGACGCCACCTTTCATCCAAGCCCACGCATGCTTCCGTCATCGTTGTTCGAACGTCAGCAGCGCGATTAGGAGGAAGGCTCAAGGAGGAGATCCTCGTCTGTCTGCGACCAGACCCGAGACCATCGAGGTCAGTAGCGCGATCAAAATCGTATGCGAGCCGGCAACACTCGCGCCTGGTGGGCATCCACCAACTCTTCGACAAAGACGTCGGATAACCCCAGCAGCATGAAAGTGGCAGTTCCTTTCGCGCCGGCCGCCCTAGCGGCAACCGTGCATGCGGCGTAGCGACGGGTTTTTTTAGCACTTGACCGCAATCCAGCTGACACTGATGCGCATCAGTTCGGAATGCGATCGACAAGGGCAGTCACGGGGGCGCGCCCCGAATGCCGCCCTTTCGGCCGTATCCGGCAGGCGAGTGCCGGAGATGCGCTCATTGATCGCTCGGTGCCATCGGGTCGGGGCCCCATTATTGCGCCGAATTAGCGCTCGTGAACGGAATGTCTCGATGAAGAGCTGCAGCTGAACGCAATCGAGCGCTGGGGTGACTTCCCTAGCCATTCAGAAGGCAGCAGTTTCGCAGCGGGGCGTACCATTGGACTTTCCTCCACGACACAACGAGGTGGGCTGCGATCTGCGGCGATGCGGAGATGCACCGCATATCGGCTTTTTTGAATGCCGAGACCAGGGACGTGTGCGCTCTTCAATAGAACAATGCGGAATAGCCGAGCAGCGCCTGCCATGAGGTGCAGCGGTGTAGAATGTAGCGGACTGCTGTACCCCCCGGACTGCGGGATCCTTGACACCCACAATGTTCGGTTTAATCATTGTCTTCTGCTATGCCGTTTGACTCGGAGGGCGGGGATTGCGGCTCAAGAAGGACCGCCTGGCTCCATGATAGAGACGACAAGCCATTTGGTTAGCCCGGAGCTGCTGCCGGGGTAACGGAAGCCAGATGGCCTTTAGCTTCTGGTTGGCGTGGCGTTTATATTTATTTCAGTAAGTTAATAAGGGCCGCTCTATCCTGCGGTAAGCGGAATAATCGGCAGTATTTCGGAGCAACGAATTAGCCCGCCGGTGAGAAGGTCTATGGCCGAGAGATAGTCCGGCCCACAACTATGCCAGGAGCCCGCCATCCCTTTTTAAATATGCAGCGCGCTCCCTAAAGCTTTCGCCGCCGCCTCCATGATCGCTTCGCTGCGGGTCGGATGTGGGTGGATGGTGCCGGCGATGTCTTCCAGGCGTGCGCCCATTTCGATTGCCAGGGCGAAGGCCGCCGAAAGTTCGGAGCCACCCGCGACGACGCGCACGAAGCCCTCTTCGGACAGCAGTGGTCATCGCCCGCGCGTTGGCGCTGAACGGAAACTGGCCGGTGCGGATCTCATAACCTTGCGCCCTCGCTTCCGCCGGCGAGAGACCGGCGCTGACGATTTCGGGATCGGTAAAGCAGATGGCGGGGATGCAGCGCTTGTCCCAGGCCCGCTTCCTGCCGGCGATGATCTCGGCCACCATCTCCCCTTGCGCCATGGCCCGATGGGCCAGCATCGGTTCACCGGTCACGTCGCCGATCGCATAGATGCCGCGCATGGAGGTGCGGCAGCGATCGTCGATCCTGAGATAAGGACCGGCACGATCGAGATCGAGCTCTTCGTTGACCGGATCCCGCTGACCTGCGAACTCATCGAGAGAAACGGAGCAGCCGACGGAGGATTTCACCTGCTGGGCAATCGGGAACGCGGTTGATTTGGCCAAAGAACTTGAGCCCGCATACCAATGGTCGAATTCTACATGATCGCCATCGGCGAACTGATCACTACCCAAAGCACGCCATCCCCGGTAGGCAAGCCCGCAACGGCGGGCCTATGCTAGAGGAACTGCAAACGTTTCAGGCACGCCAGGGCGGGCGTGAACCCGGTTCTGTGAACGAGCATGACGTGGCGCGAGCGTTTCAGTGTGCGGTGGCTGATTTCTCCTTTGCCCTCACAATGGCGTCCGCTTCCTTGCCGTATAGTTCCTCGAAGTGATCGAAGCTCTTGGAAAAATAGCCAATGCCCTGCGTCGCCGAGCGCAGCGACCGCGCCAGATCTTCAAGTGCGCCGCCCGGAACCAGCGCCCGGAAGATGTCCCATCCCTTGGCGGCTTCATCTCGGTCGAAGCCGAGAACCTGACCGTTGAGAGCGGCGACGATCTGGACAAGGCTGCCGGAATAGACCGACGGGATGTGGAACTCCGTGCGGAAGATCGGCTGCATCAAGACGGTCGATCCTTCGGAAAACGCCTGTCGCACCCCCATTTTCGATGCAGTCCGGAAAGCGTGTTCCGAACTGTCGACGGTATGGTGCTGACCATCCAACAGCGTTACGCCGACATCGATGACTTCGAAACCTAGCGGTCCTTTCTCCATCGCTTCGCGCGCCCCCGCTTCGACGGCGGGGAAGTAATTGCGCGGAACGGCGCCGCCCTTGACGGTTTCGCCAAAGGTGAAGCCCTGGCCGCGCTCGTTGGGGTGAATGCTCAGCTTCACATCCGCGAATTGCCCGGCACCGCCGGTCTGTTTGCGATGGCGGTAATGAACCTCCGATGGTTTGGCGATCGTCTCGCGGTAGGTTGGGCTGGGCGTTCGGTCGGTCACGGAGATGTGAAAGACTTCCGACAACGTTCGGCAGAGATCACGCAGATGCACCGGTCCTTGGGCGCGAACGAGTTGAGCGCCCGTGCCTTCCTCCTGCAAGACTTTCAGGCCGCGATCCGTCTCGGAAAGTTTCGCCAGCGTTTCGGAAAGTTTGTTTTCATCGCGCTCGCTGCCCGGAACCAGGATCCTTTCAAGCATCGGCGTGGGTGGTTCCGTCCACTCAGGCGGGGCGACCACCGCGCCGGAGGTCAACAGCGAAGGGACGGACAGGTGGTCGGACTTGACCGTCGCGAAGACATCCCCCGGCGCAGGCAGAACCGGCGAATTGGACCGCCCGTTTGCGAGACTTTGGACGGCGCCGAGGCTGGAGCCGCCGAGCGATGCGCCTTGCCGCAGTCCCTCCCCAAGTGCGCGCACGAGCACCGTCTTGCCGACATTCTGGCGATGATAGGCATGGAAGCTCACGGCCGCCAGTTTGCCTTCATCGACAGTGCCCGCATGAGCGAGACGCTGCCTGAGAATCCCGACCGGCGGCGCCTCGTGGCGCAGCGCCTTCATCAGCCTCATCATGCCGTTGCCGTGACTTGCAGCACCGATCAGGACCGGGATAATTCTGTTTTCCCTGAGAACCCGTGATGAGATGGCATAGAGCGCGTCGCTGGATGGCTCGCGGTCCTCGATCAGTTCCTCGAGAAGCCAGTCATCAAATTCGGACAGGTGTTCGAGGAGCTCGGTGCGCGCTTCGTGCTCGCGTTCGGCAGTGCTTTCGGGGATTGCGATCAGCGCCGAAGTCTGGCCTTCCCGATAGCGCCACGCCCTTTCCGAAATCAGATCGCAACTGCCAATGATCCTGTCCCCCTCGCGGATCGGGATCTGGCGAAGCAAAAGGGTGTGGCTGGCGTAGTCTTGAAGCGCGGCGATCACGTCCCTCAACCGCCCTCTCGGTTCGTCCATCCGGTTGACGAAGAGGATGCAGGGCGTCCCCGAAGCTTCGACGATCTTAAGATAGGGCGCTGCGAGCACCGCCTCCTCGGGTGCCGATGAAACGCACAATATGCAGGCGTCGCTGGCAAGAAGCGCGTGCTGCGCATGCGCCAAGGCTTCGTTCGGTCCTGGCGCATCCAGTGCGCACCAGGCCTCGTTTCCGAAAGTGAACTCTGTGAGGTTCAATCCATAAGGGGAGCTCGATTTTCTCGGCGTCCCCTCCAGGGAGCCGAGCTTTTCCACGACTGTCGATTTTCCGGTCTGCGAGGGTCCAAGCACGGTAAAGCAACGCATCGGCCTTCCTCCAACTGCCATAAGCACAATCTTCAGCCATCATAGGATGCCCTGAACCGCTGCAAGGCGCCAGAGGTGTTCAGTTTCACAATGCATCACGCAGATGAATCAATCCGCCGGGATCGATTCAGGAAACTCGTTGGACGCCGGGAACAGTGCGGCCGATGATGCGAACATGGATGCCGACACTGAAATGACGCTGCTTTACAGGATTGATCACGCTCGGAATATGGCGCGTTTCTACAGCCTGTCCGTCGAGCCAAGTCTATTCGGAGGCAGCGCGCTTGTTCGCCGCTGGGGCAGGATCGGCACGAATGGCCGGCAGAAGATCGAGTTCTTCGATACGGCTGCAGAGGCTGCCGATGTTCAGTCTCGTTTTGCTGCGCAAAAGCTGCGCCGCGGATACGTCCGCGAGCGGTTGCGGATGGGCGGAGGGTAGACTTCCAGTGCGCTTGTGCGCCGGGGGAGAGGTTACCTGGCGCCATTGCCGGCGCAAATCCGGGCCCCCTGCGCTTCGGCGTCCTTCGGGTCCAGCGTCGCGCTGCCGACGTGGCGGTTGATGTCGGCCGAAACGACATGCAGGCACCGATCGAAGCCGGTGGGGCGAAGGAGAATGGCGCCGGCAATGGTGAGGGCTGAGATGAAGATCACAGCGGCCGGCAACAAGCTGTCTCGCATCATTACCTTTCCTTGAAATCCCGCTGGCCGTGTGCCCTGCAACCTAACTATGGATGCAGCGCCTCGCAACGCCGTCAGCGGATCCGCCGCGACCGACGCGGCAAGGGCCGGTCGCGGTGGCCTTCCCGGTCTATTCCGCCGGTGCGGTTCCGATGACGACACCATCCGGTTCATGGCTGAGCCAGCGATAAAGCGCGCCGCCGATCATCCCGCCGGCGATCGGCGCCAGCCAGAACAACCAGAGCTGCTGAACGGCCCAGCCGCCGGCAAAGACCGCCACGCCCGTGCTGCGCGCCGGATTGACCGATGTATTGGTGACATCGATGCTGACCAGGTGGATGAGCGTCAGTCCGAGACCGATGGCAAGCGGCGCAAAGCCGGCAGGCGCCTTGCCGTGCGTTGACCCCATGATGATGAACAGGAATACCGCCGTCAGCACCAGTTCTGCCAGGAAACATGCAAACAGGCCGTATTGGCCGGGTGAATGTTCGCCGTAGCCGTTCGAAGCGAAGCCGGCGGAGGGATCGAATCCGGCTTTGCCGCTGGCGATCAGGTAAAGCACGCCGCCGCCGATAACGGCGCCGACCACCTGAGCGACGATATAGGGGGCAATCTGGTTTGCTGGGAACCGTCCGCCGGCTGCGAGGCCGATCGTGACGGCCGGGTTCAAATGGCAGCCCGAGATGTGGCCGATGGCGTAGGCCATGGTCACGACAGTCAACCCGAATGCCAACGCCACTCCGAGATAACCAATTCCGACATTCGGCAGGCCCGCCGCGATCACGGCGCTGCCGCAGCCTCCAAACGTCAGCCAGAACGTACCAATTGCTTCCGCTGTATATTTCCTCATCGTCATGGAAACCTCTCTCGATAGAGATCATGCGTCGCCACCCTGGCGGGCATTGAGGAACCCTAACGCCGGGAGATTGCGTGAGGCATACTTTTCGTCGGGCGTTCGGCAGGCCTTAACCGCGAATGTAATCCGGGTACTGCGCCTTGATCAGATCGATGATCGACAGTGTGCCGGACAGATGTTTTCTGAGCGCCGCCGTCGCCGCTTCAGGACTACCCGACGCGATGGCGTCGACGATGGATTCATGGTCGGCAAGGACTGTCTGCATCTTGCCCGGCATCGGGAGGTTGAGGCGCCGCAACCGGTCGAGATGCACGCTCTGGCGCCTGACATTGGCCCAAAGCTGCAATATGCCCGCCCTCTCGTAGAGCTTCCGGTGAAAATCGCGGTCAATGTCGTCGAAGATGTCATAAGTTTCCGGAGACTGAACCGCCTTCTGCCGCGCCAGAATCTCGCGCAGCTCCGCCGCCGTCTCGCCTGGCGCCTCTTCGGTTAGCCGCCGCACCGCCTCAAGCTCGATCGATAGCCGCAGAAACTGCGCCTGCCTCGCATGGTCGGTGTCGATCTTGGCGACAACGGTCGCATATTGCGGATAAACTTCGACAAGTCCTTCTTCCTGAAGCCGCATCAAGGCATCGCGTACAGGGGTCTGGCTCACGCCGAATTCCAGCTGCAGCGAGGCGCGGGACAATACCGTCCCCGGCGCAAGCTCCACCGTCAGTATCCTCGCCCGCAATATCTCATGGATTTGCAGCGCCACCTGTCGTGACCGATCCAGCTGGCTTTCCCGAACCATTCCACTCATGTCCCTGCCCTTCTTCCGCGTCGTGCAAATCGACTAGATCACATTTTTTGGGTTGATGCACTGATGCATTAGTGCTTCAATGAAGAAATCCGCCTCGGGAGGGGCGGCAGAGGGCTATCGCCCGCATCCTTTGGGAGGACCAGATGCAAATTCTAAAACATTGTCTTGCGGCCGCGGCCCTGACGCTCGGCCTTGCTTCGGCCAGCCAGGCGCAGGAAAAGACCGCTATCTCGATTACTCGCCAGCCGGGCATCCTCTACCTCGCCAGCCATGTCATGGAGACGCAGAAGCTGATCGAAAAGCACGCGGCCGCCGAGGGCGTGGCTGACGTGACTGTCGAATGGCGGACCTTCAGCGGCGGCGGCGCTCAGACGGATGCGTTGCTTGCCGGCAACGTCGACGTCGTCAATACCGGCACCGGCAACCTGCTTTTGCTCTGGGACCGCACCAGAGGAAAAGTGAAGGGGATCATCACCAGCTCCGCGCAGCCGGTGATCATGGTCAGCAATGACCCGCGCATCAAGTCGCTCAAGGACATTACGCCCTCCGACAAGATCGCCGTGCCCACGGTCGGCGTGTCGACCCAGGCCATCCTGCTGCAGATGGCGGCGGCGAAAATGTTCGGCGAGGACAAGGTCAAGTCATTCGATTCCAACACTGTTCAGCTTGGGCATCCGGACGCGGTTGCTGCGATCGCCAACCCGAACCACGAGGTGAAGAACCATTTCTCGGCACCGCCTTTCCAATATATCGAACTGAAGCAGCAGGGCGTGCACAGGGTGACCGATTCCAAGGAGATCCTGGGAGGTGCGCTGACGCAGGCGACCTTCTTCACCACCACGGCATTCGCCGACGCCAACCCGAAGATCGTCAAGGCGCTGCGCGAAGCGACGGAAGAAGCAGTCGCCTTCATCAAGAAAGACCCCAAGGCCGCCCTGGAAGCCTACAAGACGGTATCGGGCGACAAGACCAGCCTCGATGATCTGCTCGCCATGCTGAAGGAACCGGGCATGGATGAATGGCGCACCGACCCGCAGGGTACGATGAAGTTTGCCGAGCACCTCAACAAGATCGGTACGCTCAAGACCATGCCGAAAGCCTGGACCGACTATTACCTGCCCGACTCCGCCTATCTCAACGGCAACTGACGGCACCTGGGAGCGGCGCTTAAACCCGCCGCTCCCCCTCTTCAAGGAGTAATTCCAATGCTTCAGGCCATTGCCCCCACCGGCAACGAGACCGCCCCCGCGGCCGAGAGAGAGCCCCTCCTCAAGGTCGACAATGTGACGCTGCGCTACAAGACCCCGAACCTGTTGGTCACCGCCACCGAGGGCGTCAGTTTCTCCGTCAGCCAATCCGACAGGTTCGTGCTGCTCGGTCCGTCCGGCTGCGGCAAGTCAACGCTTCTGAAAGCCGTCGGCGGCTACATGACGCCATCGGCTGGCTCCATCCATATCAATGGGCGGCAGGTGAAGTGTCCGGGGCCTGACCGCATGATGGTCTTCCAGGAGTTCGACCAGCTCATGCCCTGGAAAACCGTGCTCGAGAACGTCATGTTCCCACTGCTGGTCGCCCGCAAGCTGCCGAAGGGGGAAGCCGAGGCATTGGCACGCGAGTATATCGACAAGGTGAAGCTGACCCGCGCCGTCGACAGCTACCCCCACACGCTGTCCGGCGGCATGAAGCAGCGTGTCGCCATTGCCCGCGGCATGGCGATGCAGCCGGATATCCTCCTGATGGACGAGCCTTTCGCAGCGCTCGATGCCCTCACCCGCCGGCAAATGCAGGACGAGCTGCTCCAGCTTTGGGAAGACACCAAGTTCACCGTCATCTTCGTCACCCATTCGATTGCCGAAGCGATCAAGATCTCGAACCGGATCCTGCTGTTGTCGCCGCACCCAGGCAGGGTCAAGGCGGAAGTGGTCGATGTCGACAAGGTCAGCCACGAGGACGGCAGTGCCGCGGCGCTCGAGCGTGACATCCATAACCTGCTGTTCTCCTCGGAACCCGGCCACAAGGAATAGAACCATGTTGTCCGCAAACATCATTCTCGCGCCCGATGTCGAGGCCGCCAAGCCCTACGACAACATCAAACCGATCGAACAGAGGCTCAGTGCATTCGAAACGCTCTGGGGCATCGGCGCATTGCGCAAGACATTGCTGATCCTCACGCTGGCAATCGTCTGGCAGGTCTACGCCTCGTATCTCGACAATCCCCTTCTGTTCCCGACGCTCAGCGACACGATCGTCACGCTGGTCGACCGCTTCGCCGATGGCACGCTGCCGGCCCGCATCTGGACGACGCTGCAGATCCTGTTCATGGGATATGCGCTCGGCACCGTACTCGCTGCACTCCTGACCGTGCTCGCCATCAACACGCGCATCGGCACGGATTTTCTCGAAACGATGACGGCGATGTTCAACCCGCTGCCGGCGATATCGCTCCTGCCGCTGGCGCTGATCTGGTTCGGCCTTGGCGCCTCCAGCCTTGTCTTCGTGCTCGTGCATTCGGTTCTGTGGGCGGTGGCGCTGAATACCCATTCCGGTTTCCTCGGCGTCTCGCGCACCTTGCGCATGGTCGGCGCCAATTACGGCCTGACGGGCATTTCCTATGTGCTGCGGATCCTCGTGCCGGCCGCCTTCCCTTCCATCCTCACCGGCCTGAAGATCGGCTGGGCCTTCGCATGGCGCACGCTGATTGCCGCCGAGCTCGTCTTTGGCGTCTCCTCGGGCCAGGGAGGCCTTGGCTGGTTCATCTTCGAGAACCGCAACCTGCTCGATATTCCGGCAGTCTTCGCCGGGCTCTTGACCGTGATCATCATCGGCCTGATCGTCGAGAACCTGGTCTTCCAGACGATCGAGCGCCACACCATCCAGAAATGGGGAATGAAGGAATAGCCGCGAATGCAATTTTCCCATCCCGAGAAGGTATCCTCATGACACACAGAAAAACGCCGGACATGCTGCGAAGCGCGCGATGGTTCGCGCCTGATGACCTTCGCAGCTTCGGCCATCGCTCGCGCATGATGCAGCTCGGCTACGCCGAGGAAGATTTCCGCGGCAAGCCGATCATCGGCATCCTGAATACCTGGTCGGAGCTCAATACCTGCCACTCCCACTTCAAGGAGCGCGTGCAGGACGTGAAGCGCGGCGTCTCGCAGGCCGGCGGCTTCCCTGTCGAGCTGCCGTCGCTGTCGGTCGACGAAAGCTTCACCAAACCCACCTCCATGCTCTACCGCAACATGCTGGCGATGGAGACGGAGGAGATGATCCGCTCGCATCCGCTCGATGGCGTGGTGCTGATGGGAGGCTGCGACAAGAGCACGCCGGGCCTCGTCATGGGCGCGCTGTCGGCCGGAGTGCCGATGATCTACCTGCCCGCCGGGCCGATGCTGCGGGGCAATTACGCCGGCAAGATTCTCGGCTCCGGCTCGGACGCTTGGAAATATTGGGACGAGCGCCGCGCCGGCAACATCACCGATGCGGAATGGCTCGGCGTTCAAGGCGGCATCGCCCGCTCGGCCGGCACCTGCATGACGATGGGAACCGCCAGCACCATGACGGCGATCGCGGATGCGATGGGACTGACGCTGCCGGGGGCATCGTCCATTCCCGCCGTCGACGCCAATCATCAGCGGATGTCGGCAGCCTGCGGCCGGCGGATCGTGGAAATGGTCTGGGAGGATTTGAGACCGGACCAGATCGTCACCGAAGCGGCGTGCCGCAACGCCGCGATCGTCGCCATGGCGACCGGCTGTTCCACCAACGCCGTCGTCCATCTGATCGCGATGGCCCGGCGCGCCGGCATCGACCTGACGCTCGACGATCTGGACCTGCTGGGACGGGTGACGCCGCTCATCGCCAACGTCCGCCCTTCCGGCAAAGACTATCTGATGGAGGACTTCTTCTATGCGGGCGGCCTCAGGGCGCTGATGAAACAGCTCGAAGACAGGCTGGACCTGACGGCGATGACGGTCACCGGAAAGACCTTGGGCGAGAATTTGATCGGCGCGGTGGTCTATAATGACGACGTCATCCGGCCGCTTTCCAACCCGGTCTATCACGAGGGATCGCTCGCCGTTCTGCGCGGCAATCTCTGCCCCAACGGCGCCGTCATGAAGCCTGCCGCCTGCGACCCTAGATTTCATGTGCATCAGGGGCCGGCGCTGGTCTTCGACAGCTATCCCGACATGAAGAAGGCGGTCGACGACGAAAATCTCGACGTCACGCCCGACCACGTCCTCGTGCTGCGCAATGCCGGGCCGCTGGGCGGACCGGGCTTTCCGGAATGGGGCATGCTGCCGATCCCGAAGGCGCTGATCAAGCAGGGGCATCGCGACATGCTGCGCATCTCGGATGCGCGCATGTCCGGCACCTCCTACGGCGCCTGCATCCTGCACGTATCGCCCGAGAGCTATGTCGGCGGCCCGCTGGCGCTGCTCAGAACCGGCGACATCGTTCGCCTCGACCTGCCGAACCGCCGGCTCGACATGCTGGTGGACGAGGCCGAACTCGTCCGCCGCCGCGATGCATGGAAGGCTCCGGAGCCGCATTTCCAGCGCGGCTATGGCTGGATGTTCTCCCGCCATGTGACACAGGCCGACCAAGGCTGCGACTTCGATTTTCTTGAAACCGGCTTCGGCAAAAGCGCCGGCGAACCGGATATTTATTGAGGGAGAAATGAGCATGACCGACTATGTGCTGAGCGACGCGACCCGGGCGAAATTCAAGAAGATCTCCACCGCGTCGATCGCGACCGCCCTCTTCAAGCGCGGCCTTCGAAACCAGTTCATCCAGGGCGTCGTGCCCGTGGCGCCCAAGGCGGAGGTGATGGTGGGACAGGCATTCACGCTGCGCTACATACCCGCCCGCGAAGACCGCAATCCGATCACCGTCTTCCAGAATCCGAACCATCCGCAAAGAGTTGCGATGGAGACATGCCCTCCGGGGCAGGTGCTGGTGATGGATGCCCGCAAGGACGCGCGGGCCGCAACGGCCGGCTCGATCCTGATCACCCGGCTGGCGCTACGCGGCGCGGCCGGCGTCGTCTCGGACGGCGGCTTTCGCGATGCCGCAGGGATCGGAACGCTTGATATGCCGGCCTACTACGCCAAACCATCCGCCCCGACCAATCTCACTCTGCACGAAGCGCTCGATATCAACGTGCCGATCTCCTGCGGCGACGTCGCGGTGTTTCCAGGCGACGTGCTGGTCGGCGACGGCGACGGCGTCATGGTCATCCCGGCGCATCTGGCCGACGAGATCGCCGATGAATGCGCGAATATGGAGAACTATGAGGACTTCGTCCTTGAGCAGGTCAAGGCTGGGGAAACAATCATCGGTCTCTACCCCTGCACGAAGGACGAGCACCGGCAGAAATACCAGGCCTGGCGCAAGGAAAACGGCCGCTGAGCCCGCCGCTCTGGTCGATGGAACCATAATCTCTTCTGCAGGTTTCCTTTGGTCAAAAACTGGAGGAGATCACCATGAACCGCAATCTTACCGCCTTGCTCGGCATCCTCGCGGTCGCCGGCTACCAGAATCGTGACAAGATCAATGAAATTCTGAAGAACCTGACCCAGGGTGGCCAGCGCGCTCCGGGCCAGGTGGCCCCAGGAACCGCGCAGGGCGGCCTTGGCGATATCCTCGGCAACCTGACGAGAGGCGGTGGCCTCGCCGATCTCATTCGCGGCGGGTCCGCCGGCGGCATTCTCAGCGGCGGCCTCGGCGGGCTTGTGGATCAGCTGACGAAAAACGGCCGCGGCGATGTGGCGGATTCCTGGGTCAAACCGGGGCCGAACCAGCCAATTGAAAGTCCCGATCTTGCCAATGCATTGGGCGATGAAGTTCTATCGGAACTGACTGAGAAGACCGGCCTCAGCCGGGAAGAAATCGTCTCGCGCCTGTCCCGTGAACTTCCGCGCGCCGTCGATGACCTGACGCCCGATGGCAGGGTGCCGGACAGCATCTGATCGACGCCAGATGGCGGCGTCGGGCGGAGCGATGCCGTAGGCGACGCCATCAAACTGGCTCTAATCACCGTTCAGGATCGCTTCCGCCGCCTTTTCCGCAATCATGATCACCGGCGAATTCGTATTGCCGGAGACGATCGTCGGCATGACCGAGGCATCGACGACCCGCAGTTTCGCGACGCCATGCACGCGCAGTCGCGTATCCACCACAGCCATCGGATCGCTGCCCATCTTGCAGGTGCCGACGGGGTGGAAGATCGTCGTGGCGATGTCGCCAGCGCGGCGGATCAAGTCGTCGTCGCTCTCATATTCCCGGCCCGGCAGCATTTCCTGGGGGTTGAAGCGGGAGATGGCCCTCGTCCGCATGAGGCTGCGGGCGTGGCGGATGGATTTTGCCGCAAGCAGCCGGTCGCCGGCCGTCGACAGATAGTTGGGGCGGATTTCCGGTGGCTGGCCGGCGTCGCCCGTCGTGACATGCACGGTGCCGCGGCTTTCCGGCCGGAGATTGCAGACGGAAACCGTGACTGCAGGATAGCGGTGCAACGGCTCGCCGAGCCGGTCGGTGCTGAGCGGCTGCACGTGATATTCGAGGTCCGCCGTCGCAACCGCCGGATCGCTTTTGGCGAAGATGCCGAGCTGGCTCGGCGCCATCGAAAGCGGGCCGGACCGGTTGACGGCATATTGCAGGCCCATGCCGGCGCGGCTGAAGAGGTTGTGATAAAGCTGGTTCAGCGTGCGCGCGCCTTCGATCTTGAAGACGGTGCGGATCTGCAGGTGATCCTGAAGGTTTTCGCCGACGCCCTGAAGGGCGTGACGAACCGGAAGATCAAGCGCCGAAAGAACCTCCGGCCGGCCGATGCCGGACAGTTCCAGGATCTTCGGCGAGTTGATGGCGCCCGCCGACAGCACCACCTCGCGGGACGCGCGGGCAATGCAAAGCCGGCCGCCGAGGCGGAAGCGCACCCCGGCGACGGCCTTGCCGTCGAACTCCAGCCGTTCGGTCTCGGCGCCCGTCAGGACGCGAAGATTCCCACGCCTCATCGCCGGCCGCAGGAAGGCCTTCGTCGTGTTCCAGCGCAGGCCGCCCTTCTGGTTGACTTCGAAATAGCCCGAGCCTTCATTGTCGCCATCGTTGAAATCGTCGGTTTTCGGGATGCCGAGTTCTTCCGCAGCATCGCGGAAGGCGTCGAGAATCGGCCAGGAGAGGCGCTGGCGCTCGACGCGCCATTCGCCGCCGGCGCCGTGCATGGCGGATTTGCCACGATAATTGTCTTCCGACTTCAGGAAATAGGGCAGCACATCGTCCCAGCCCCAGCCGGCGTTTCCGGCCTGCCGCCAGCCGTCATAATCGGCCGCCTGCCCGCGCATATAGATCATGCCATTGATCGACGAACAGCCGCCGAGAAGTTTTCCGCGCGGATAGTTCAACGCGCGGCCGTTGAGCCCGGCCTCGGCGGCCGTCTTCATCATCCAGTCGGTGCGCGGATTGCCCATGCAGTAGAGATAGCCGATCGGCACATGCACCCAGTGATAGCGGTCCGTGCCTCCGGCCTCGAGCAGCAGCACTCGATTCCCAGGATCGGCCGAGAGCCTGTTTGCCAGAACACAGCCGGCGGAGCCGGCGCCGACGATGATGAAATCGTAGCTTCCCTCGTCTATCGGCGTTTCATTACCATCCATCGTCACGCCGCAGCTCCCGTTGCCGTAGGTTCGGCTGCCGAAAGCCGCCGCCAGAGCGGCGCCATGGCTTCCGCAATATCATTGTAAAGCGCGTAGCGCCGGCCGTAATGCGCGGCGAGCGCGGCATTCTGCCGATAGTGCCGGTCGATACGCACCATGGCATCCGCGCCTTCCGTGAAATCGGCAAACAGGCCGACACCGGTTGCTGCCGCGATCGCCGCGCCGAGAGCCCCGGTCTCTCTGGAGACGGCGACAGAAACCGGCACGCCGAGCACGTCGGCAAAGATCTGCGGCCAAAGGCGGCTGCGCGATCCGCCGCCGGACAGCACCGCCTGGTCGAAGGTCGCCCCGGCTGTGCGAAGCGTCTCGACATGGTGACGGTGGCCGAAGGCGACGCCTTCGAGAAGGGCGCGGATCATGTGTCCCTTGGTGTGCCAGCCGGCAATGCCGTAGAAGCCAGCCCGCGCATGGCCGTCCTGCTGGGCGCCGTAGAGGTAGGGATGGTAGAGCGGGTCGTCGGCAGCCGGCTGAATTTCCGCCGCCAGTGCACAGCAGGCGTCGAAGGGCGAGACGCCCTCCGCATGCTCACCGTCGAAAAATTCCCGCACCAACCATTCGAGATTGGCGGCCGACGTGGCGCTGTTTTCCATCGCCATGTAGCGAGTGCGGTCGAAGGTCGAGGACATGAAGACAGGCCTGCCGAGATCGGGGCCGTCGATGATGACCTGGTTGATGCTCCAGGTACCGGCGATGATCGAGGCGCTGCCGGTGCGCGAGACGCCCGAGCCGAGTGCCGAGGCGACGACGTCGAACAGACCGCCGACCACCGGCGTGCCGGCGGCAAGGCCGGTTTCCGCGGCGACCTCTTCCGTCACCCTGCCGGCGATGTCGGCGCTTTCGATCAGCCGCGGCAGCAGGTCCATGCAGTCGCCGAGGCCGTAAGCCTCGATCAGCGTGCGGTCATAACGGCGGGCGGCGAGATCGAGCAGCCCCGCCCCCGACATATCCGACATTTCGCTGACACGCTCGCCGGTCAGCCGGTTGACGACGAAATCCTTGGAACAGAACACCGTGCCGATGCGCTGGAAAACCTCCGGCCGATACCGTTTCAGCCAGGCGAGCAGGGTTGGCGTTTGCGAGGGCCATGGCCGTTGGCGGGAGATCGGATAGGTGCGATCGCCGACAGCCTCGCCCGCCCATTCCTCGACGAGCCGGGTCGCCCGCGTGTCGAGCGACTGGATGCCGAGGAAGGGATCGCCATTTCGATCAAGCGCATAAAGCCCGTTGCCGTGGCCTGCGCAGCCGATTGCGGCGATATCGGCCGCAGCGATGCCTGCCCGGTCGAGGCAAGTGCGGATGACGCGCTTGGCATTGGCCCAGAGCTCGCCGAGGTCGCGCTCGACATGGCCGGGACATGGCATGCGGCTATGCCCCTCCTCTCCCGCATAGGCCACTTCCCGGCCGGCGCAATCGAAGATCACCGCCTTAATGACGGTGTTGCCGGCATCGAGCCCCAACAGATATTCTCCCATTGCGAACCCCTCCCAAGGTTCTGTCATTCCTTATGCAATTCCAAAGGTAAACCGCTTCACGCTTTTCCGGGAATTGCTCCAGCCTCTCAGCCTTGACGGTAGATCGTGACGGCTTCTTCGCCGCTCGCATCCTGGTGGATGATCGCCATCAGACCGCGCACGACGGCGCTCGGATTGGCATGCTGGTAGATGTTGCGGCCATAGACCATGCCCTTCGCACCCTGCCGCATCAAGGCGGCGGATTTGGCGAAGACGGCGGCGAGATCCTCCTTGCCGCCGCCGCGCACCAGCACCGGGCATCGCGCCGCCTCGACCACGCGGTGGAAATCCTCCGCATTCGTCGTCGGATCGGCCTTGACGATATCGGCGCCCATTTCGCGGGCGAGCCGCGTCAGGGTGACGATCTTGTCGGCATCGCCGTCCACCATGTAGCCGCCGCGCTCGGTGACCGGCTGCATGACGAGCGGTTCGATCATCAGCGGCATGCCATATTTCTCGCAGTCCGCCCGGACGCGCGAAATGTTCTTCACGCACTGGCGGAAGAGATCGGGCTCATCCGGCAGCATGAACAGGTTGACGACCACGCAGGCGACATCCATCTGCAAGGCGCCGACCAGCGGCTCCGCTTCGTTCTGCAGCACTGCCCACATGTCGCGGTGGCGGATGCGGTTATAGGGATTGCCCATGTCGATGCGCATGACGAGCGCCGGCTTGTCCTTGCCGGGCAGATCCTGCAGCAGATCGGCCTGGCCGTAATTCATCTGGATCGCATCCGGCTTCGCATCGACCAGCGCCTTGACGACGGCCGGCATGTTCTCCAGCCCGTCGAGAAAGGACGGCTCGTTGCAGACGCCGTGATCGATCGCCACGTCCAGGCAACGGCCGTTGCCGAACAGCCGGTTCATCCGGACCTTGCGGTTGTCTCGCATAATTCACTCCTTCGTTCGTTCCTTGCGGAAAGGGTTGCTTCGGCGACGCCGTGGCGCTCGCGCAGAATGGTGAGAAAGCGAATGCGCTCTTCGGCGGCGCACTCAACCGACCAGCCTCTTTCGGCAGCCAGCAGGGCGAGCACGGCGTCAGTCATGTCAAGCGACAGCTCGCCTGAGATTGCTAAGGTCGTGCGGCGCAGCAGCAGGTCGTCGAGATGCTCGACGGCTTCAGCGCCGATCAGATACTGGATTTCGCGGAGGCTGTAGCCGGCATGCGGCAAAGGATGGTCGGGGCCTGCCGCGATGAAGCCGGCGACATCCTCCGCATCGGTGCCGTAACGTTCGAAGAGGATCGCAGCGCGATCGACGGAGATGCCCGCCGACGCCGCAAGGTCACGAACCCAGCCGCCGCCGTCTTTGGGGAAGGCACGCCCGCCGCCAAATGCCCTTTCCGCCGTATCGACGCGCCGTGGCCGGCCAAACCGTTCCAGCACCATGTCGCCCGCCAATTCACCGAAGGAGCGGAACGTCGTCCACTTGCCGCCGATCATGCAGAGCACCGGCGGGCCGCCATCATGGCTTTCGATCACGGTGCAGAAATGGTCGCGCGGGATGCGTCCGGTAAAACTATCCTTGCTGGCCGGCAGCGGGCGCACGCCGGCGAACTGGAAGACGATCTCTTCCGGCCGGATGCGGATGCCGGGCAGCACGAAGGCAAGCGATTGCAGGATATAGTCGCGCTCGTCGCTTTCGCAGCGCACGGTGCCGGGGTCGTCGACGCGAATGTCGGTCGAGCCGACCAGCACCTTGCCGAGATAGGGAAAGAGGATGCAGATGCGCCCATCCTCGTTCTCGTAATAGATCATGTGCCCGTCGAGTATGTCGCGGAGCGCGGGGTTGTCGATGATGAGATGTGATCCCTTGGTGCCGCCCATCAGCGGGGCGGGCCGCGCGGCTTCGGGAAAGAGCGATCCATTCGCGATGTCGATCCAGCCGCCGGTCGCGTTGACGATCAGCCGCGGCTGGATGCGAAACGTCTCCCCGGCGATACCGTCGCGCAGTAGAAAGTCTCCCGCCCCGGCCTGCTCGATCGTCGCATAGTTCAAGGCCCGGGCATTCGCGCCAGCGGACAGGCCGTCGCGCAGCAGTTCGATGCCGATCCGCTCCGGATGGCTCACCCAGGCGTCGTAATAGGTCGCAGAGCTGCGGATCCCGGGATTGAGCGCCGGCCATTTTGAGAGCGTCGCCCGGCGTCCGCGGAACTGGTGGCGGGGCATCAGCGCGCGTTTGCGCGTCAGGAAATCGTAGATGGCGAGCCCGGTCTTGATGGCCACGGCGCCGCGGCGGCTCGGACGGCGGGTGAGACCGAGGAAGCGCACGATGCCGTTGGCAAGGCCGGAGAAGATGTCGAAAACCGGAACCGTCGTCGGCAATGGCGCGACATAATGGGGCGCGTTGCGCAGCAGCCTGTCGCGCTCGACGAGCGATTCCTGCACGAGGCTGAATTCGCCATTCTCCAGATAGCGCAAGCCCCCATGGACCATGCGCGAGAGGGCGGCACTCGCGCCGGAGCAATAGTCGCCCTGCTCGACGAGCAGCACGTTCACGCCTTGCAGCGCCAGCTCGCGAAAGACACTGAGCCCGTTGATGCCGCCGCCGAGGACGCAAACGTCCACCTTCGGGCTTTGGCGAAGCCCGTCCATTGTTTCCACACGGTTCATGATGGCGTCCGTTATCCGTCCATGGTGGCGAGCTGCGCCGATATGGCGGTGTCGATGGCCACGAGATCGGCGGTTGAAAGGCGAAGCGTTCCGGCTCGCGCATTGTCGAGCGCCTGCGCCGGGTTTCTCGCGCCGCAAAGCGCGAAGGTTACGCCCGGCTGCGCCAGCGTCCAGGCGATCACCGTCTGGGCGATGCTGGCGCCATGGCGCTCCGCCACAGGCCGGATCGCCTCGGCAAAATCCTTGGCCTTGCGGCGGTTGGCAACGGAAAAGCGCGGATTGTCCTTGCGCTGGTCGTCGCCGGAAAACACACGCTCAGGCCCTATGGCGCCGGAAAGCAGGCCGAGCGCCAGTGAGGAATAGCTGAGCGTCGACACGCCGTTGGCGATCGTGAGCGGCAGCAGGTCCGCCTCGATCTGACGATCGATCATGCTGAACCGCTCCTGGATCGCATCGAGCGAACCGGTCTCGATATATTGCTCGAGTTCCGACCGGTTGACGTTGCTGGCGCCGATCGCGCGGATCTTCCCAGCCTGTTTCAGCTCTTCCAGCGCCGCGACGGTCTCCTCGATCGGCGTCGTCGGGTCCTGCCAATGGGTGATGTAGAGGTCGATATGATCCGTGCCGAGACGGCGCAGGCTTTCCTCCACCTCGTGAACGATCGAGTCCCGCCCGAGATGGCGGTGCACCGGCTTGCCGTCCTGCTCGAAGAAATGGTTGCCCTTCTGGGTATGCCACACCAGCCCGCACTTGGTGGCGATCACCGCCTTGCCGCGGCGTCCGGCAAGCGCCTTGCCGACGATCTCTTCGGACCGGCCCAGGCCGTAGGCCGGCGCCGTGTCGATGAGCGTGACGCCGGCATCGAGCGAGGCCTGGATGGCGGCGATGGATTCCGCCTCATCAGTGCCGCCCCACATCCAGCCGCCGATCGCCCAGGTGCCGAGGCCGACGGCCGAGGCCTTAACGCCGGAGCGGCCGATTTCACGGGTCAACTGTTCGCCGCTCATGCGGAAAATCCTTCCTCGGATGCAAGTTCAAGAATGCGCGCGCCCGTCGCCTCGTCGGTGACGAGCGTATCGAGGTGGTTGCCGCGCAGGATGCTGAGGATCGGCCCGGCCTTGTTCGGGCCGCTGGCGACGCCGATCTTCGTCGGGATCGAGGCGAATTCCGGCAGCGTCAGCGAAACCAGCGACCGGTTGAGGCTGTAGTCGCAAACGCGGCCGTGATCGTCGAGCAGGTGGGCGAGCAGTTCGCAGCTGGCGCCCGAACGCTCGATTGCCGCGCGATCGGTGCTGGAGGAAGGGTGCAGGTCGTAATAGCTCGAATCGTCGGTCAGAATCGAGCCGATGCCGACCACCGCCACCTTGGCCTCGCGCGCCCGCCGGAAGACGTCGGCGACGGAGCGCATGTTGATCAGCATCGACCGCTGCTCGGCATCATCGGCAAAGAGCGGCGCATGGATCTGGTAGGAGCGCCCGCCAAGCCGGTCGGCCATCAGCGTCGAAACGTGGTTGACGTCGGTATAGTGCTTGCCCTGCACGCATCCGGTTGCCGGGATGACCTCGACATCGAAGCGGCGCGGCGCCTGGAGGCCGGCGACGACGGCGCTGACGCCCTTGCCGCCGGTGATGCAGATCGTATCGCCGTCGGCGATTTCTTCGAGCACCAGGCGGGCCGCCGCCTCGCCGACCGCCTGCAGCGCCGTCTGCGGATTGTCGGAGACGGTGGGGACCACGACCGCGCGGCTGATGCCGCTGAGCGCCAGAAGCCGCTCCTCCATATCAACAAGCGGTTCGATCGGCGATTTGATCTTGATCTCGACCAGGCCGAGCTGACGCCCCCGCTTGATAAGGCGGTTGACGGTGGCGTGCGAGATGCCGAGCTGATCGGCGATCTGCGCCTGCGTCAAACCCTCCAGAAAATGCAGGACGAGCGCCTGGTGCATCTGGCGGGCGATGACGATTTCTTCGCGCGGGGCTGTCGTCCTGGGTTTCAGTTTGGCGATCGGCATGTCAGGCGGCCTTCCGCTTGTGCAGGAAATGGTCGATGGATACGGCGGCAAGCAGGATGCATCCTTTGATCATGTCCTGCCAATAGACGGAAACGTTTAGCAGGATCAGCGACGAGGTGACGAGGGAAAGAAGCGCGATGCCGAGAATGGCCCCGAGGATCGTTCCCGAGCCGCCGTTCAGCGAGGCTCCGCCGATCACCGCGGCTGCGATGATGTTCAGCTCCATGCCGACGCCGAACGTGGGCGTCGCGGCGCCGAAGCGGGACATGTAGATGACACCGGCGACGCCGGCGAGCGTCGAGCACAGCACCGTCACCCAGAACTTCACCTGGTTCGTCTTGATGCCGGAATAAAGCGCCGCCTTTTCATTGCTGCCCGTGTAGAACACCTTGCGGAAGGCGGTCGCCCGGCGCAGCAGGAAATCGAACAGGATGACGACGGCGACGAAGATCAGGATGACATAGGGAATGCCGTAGAACGTGCCCTGCCCCACCGCCTTGAAGCCGGCCGGCAGCGTGAAGAGCGAAAGCGGCGTGCCCTTGGTGATGATGAGGCAGAGGCCGCGCACTATCACCATGCCCGCCAGCGACGTGATGAAATGGTTGAGGCCGACGACCGTCACGAAGAAGCCCATGATGGCGCCGACGGCGCTGCTGGCAAGAATGCCGGCAAGCGAGGCCGTCCACGGATCGAGCCCGGCGAGAAAGAGCGAGCCCGAAAGCACCATCGCGAAGCAGACGACGGAGCCGACCGCAAGATCGATGCCGCCGACGATGAGCAGGATTGTCATGCCGACGACGACGATGCCCTCCACGGAAAAGCTCATCAGCATGGCGCGGAAATTGCCAAGCGTCAGGAAGTGCGGCGAGGCAACGCTCATGATGATGCCGAGCGCCAGGATGATCGCGATCAGCCCGGCCTCGCGCATCGTTCCGATGCGTTTGAAGGACGACGTCCTGGGCAGGCCTGCCGCCATCGTGTCGATTGCCATTTCCCTCTCTCCCATGTTCTCTTCACGCGGCATGGTCTGCCGCCCTTGCGCTGCCCATGCCGGAGGCAAGGCGGATCACGGCCTCTTCCGACATCTCGTCGGCACCGAGCTCTCCCGCGATGCGTCCCTCGCGGACGACCAGCAGACGATCGGAAAGGCCGAGAAGCTCCGGCATTTCCGACGAGATGACGATGATGCCGATGCCCGAGCTTGCCAGCTCGCGCAGCAGACGGTGGATCTCCGCTTTCGCACCGACATCGATGCCACGCGTTGGTTCGTCCATCAGGATGACCTTCGGCTTCACCGCAAGCTGCTTGGCGATCGCCACCTTCTGCTGGTTGCCGCCGGAAAGCGATTTCACCGGCGTCCCGATGCCGCTCATACGCACAGCAAGCCTTCGGGCGAAGTCGTCGGCCAGCGCGGCCTCCGCGCGGCCGTTCAGCAGGCCGACCGCATTGGTAAGCGCCTTCAGATCCAGCACCGATATGTTCTGGGCGATGGACATTTCCAAAAAGACACCCGATCCCTTGCGGTCTTCGGAGAGATAGACGATGCCGGCTTTCACCGCATCGGAATAGGCGCGGATCGGTTGCGCCGCGCCGTGCAGGCGCACCGTGCCGGCCGTGCGCGGCCGCAGCCCGCAGATGCCTTCGGCGATTTCCGTGCGGCCGGAGCCGATGAGGCCGCCGATGCCGAGGATCTCGCCCTTGCGCAGGCCGAAGCTGACGTCGTGAAAACGCACCCCGTCACTGATGCCGTCGACCTCGAGAATGGTCTCGTCTGACGTTTCGCCGGCGCCGAGCTTGTCGGGATAGAGCTGCGTGATCTCGCGGCCGACCATGCGACGCACCACGTCGTCCGGCGTCACGTCGGCAATGCGGTCGGTGCAGACGTAGCGGCCGTCGCGGAACACGGTGACCCGGTCGCAGAGGCTGAAGATTTCCGCCATGCGGTGGCTGATATAGATGATCGAAATGCCGTTCGCCTTGAGGTCGCGGATGATCGAGAAGAGCTGTTGCGCCTCGGTCTCGGTCAGGGCAGCCGTCGGTTCGTCGAGGATCAGCACGCGGCAGTCGAGCGTCAGCGCCTTGGCGATCTCGACGAGCTGCTGGCTTGATATCGGCAGGTCGGCGACCTTGCGGCGGACATCGATCGCGGCAAGCCGGTTCATCACCGCCTGCGCATCGCGCTCCAGCCCGCGGTAATTCATGAGCGGCGCCCGGCGGCGATTGGTCGCCGCCATGAACATGTTTTCGGCAACCGAGGCATCCGGGCAGAGCGCGATTTCCTGGTGCACCAGGCCGATGCCGAGAGACTGGGCGGCGGCGGGAGAGGAAATGCGCACAGCCTTGCCGTCGATGCGGATTTCGCCTTCGGTCGGCTGCAGCACGCCGGCGATGATGTTCATCAGCGTCGACTTGCCGGCGCCGTTTTCGCCGCAGAGCGCATGGACTTCACCGCGTTCGAGGGTGAAGTCGACATCCGTCAACGCCTTCACCGCCCCGAAGTGCTTGGTGACGCCATGAATGGTGAGCACGGGCTCCGCCATCGTCTTCCTCCCTCTCCGTTCGAACCATCCGCGCCAGGCGGCGCGGATGGCCCTGTCGGGTCTTATTCCTCGATGCCCCTCGTGCCGCGATGCTTCAGGTACTTGTCCCAGTAGAAGTCGTCGGCATTTGCGGCGGTCACGATCGAGAGGCCGTTGTCGACGACGGGGATGCCCATCGGGTTGAAGCCCGAGCGCTTGGCATCGTTCATCGGGTCGATCAGTTCCGGGTGCTTGGCGAGCCACAGCAGCATGAAGCCCATGTAACCCTGCATGCCCTGGTTGGGGTTGATCGAGCCGAAGACTTCACCGGCCTTGATCATGTCGAGGATGTTGGCATTGACGTCGGCGCACATGACGAGAACCTTGCCGCCGGTTTCCTTGTTGGCCTGCGCGGCGCCGATCGCCGAATTCGCCTCCGGCATGAAGACCGCCCCAAGATTCGGATTGGCCTGGATGAGGCTGGAAAGCCCCTGATAGGCCTTGGTCGGATCCTGATTAGACGCGGCGCGGCCGACGAGCTTCATATCCGGCCACTTCTCGTCCATGCGGGCGATGAAGGCGGCGATGCGCTTGTCGTGGTTGTCCTGACCGGGATTTTCCAGAACGGCATATTCACCCTTGCCGCCCATCTTCTCGGCGATCGCGTCGGCGGCATAAGTGCCTTCGCGGGTATTGTCCGAGGTGATGAAGGACACGCGCTTGGACAGCGGCGAGTCGGCCGCAAAGGTGACGACCGCCGTGCCCTGGCCGATGGCGCGGTTGATCGGCTCGATGAACGGATCGGAGTTCATCGGATGAACGAGAATGCCGGCCGGATTTTGCGCCAGCGCCTGGTCGAAAGTAGCGATCTGCTTGTTGACGTCATATTCCGGCGTGCCGGTATATTCGGTCTCGCAGCCGAGCTGCTGTCCCGCCTGCTTGAACATCTCGTAAACCGGGAACCAGTATTCGACGCCCGAGACCATGACGTTCATGACGTATTTTTCGCCGGGCTTGCAGCGGAACGGGTTCTCCGTCGCGGCGGCCGCGGAGCCGGCAAAAAGGGTTGCTGCCAAGACCGCCATTGCGGTCGTCGTGAGTAAAGTGCGCAAAAGTCCTCCTCGAGGCCGAAGCCCCTCCCAAAAAGCCCGAGGGCGCCGAAACGACGCCGCTGATCGCGTTGAAGCCCGGATTTCCTCCTCGAAGTCCGGTATGGGCAGCTAATCGCAAAGCTGCATTCGTGTCAATATAATTCACATGCTGAAATATATTTCACATAATTGTGCTCTGGCCGCGACGAACAATGCGGTTCCGAACCTGTCACTCAAACAGCATTGGAGTTTTCCGGACTTGGCAGGCTGCCGGCCATGCCGCGCTATTCGACAAAGCGCTGGCGGTTCGAAGCAAGTATTTAAGGACTGCGGGAGCAGGATTGGGGACCGCCGGGACTCGTGCCAACCAAGCGCGAATCCGCTATTGCTTGCGGCGTCATGTCATGATTGCCCAATGTGCAGGAGACTGCTGCATGCCCTTTAGAACAAGCCTTCCCTGGTCCCTTGCCTTCACCGCGATCCTCGCATCGCTCCTGGGCGCAAACCCGGCACTGGCTTCAGGGAAAACATCATCCGTCCCAAGCTGGCTGGCCGGATATGTCGGCGAAGGCAAAGGCCAGATCGCTGCCGTCGTTCTGGAGCGGGCCCGGGCGCTTTACCAGCAGAAGATCGCGGAGGGAAAGGTCAGGAACTCCTGCTATTTCGCGATGGATGCCACACGGCCGAACGATCTTACCGACGGAACGGCAGGCGGCCGCTTCTACATGATCTGCGAGGCGGAAAAGTCGTTCCGGGTGATATCGGCGGGACATGGCGGCGGCCGCAACCTGAAGGGCGTCGTCAACTTCTCCAATGGCCGGGAGTGCGCCAGGAATTTCGGCAATGCGATGGATTCCAACCTGACGGCGGGCGGCGCCTATCTGACGAGTGAGATCAAGACCTCGTTCAAAGGCTATTACGGCGCCTCTGCCGATCGGGAGACGGTGCTCACCCGCTCATTCCTCCAGTTCGACGGCATCGGCGAGACCGCAAACGCCAGGCAGCGCGCCATCGGCGGACATGCCGCGGCGCTCGTCTCCGGCATATGCATGCAGAAAAAGCCGGAAAGCCCCTATGCCAATCGCGAGGGCTACGTCCCGTTCGGAAAGCTTGTCACCTATGCGGGCGGCCGCAGCGACGGCTGCACCAGCTGGTCGCCCGAGGAAGCGCCGCAAGTCTTGTCGATGGTGAAGGATGATCCGACCACCCTCTACATCTATCCGGAGGCACGCGACATCAGCGCGGTCGCGCGCGCAGTGACATCGGGCCAGCCGCCGGAAAAGGCCGGATCATATTGGAACGCTTCGTGCCTCGGCGAAATCGGCTCTCCGCAGTTCTGGCCGAAGGAAAAGCTGGAGCCGGTCATCGTCAAGTACAAACAGGATCATCCGGGCCCGCCGCCGCGCCCCGTGCCGCTTTGCGAGACACCTTCCCATTGAGAAGCGCTGCCAGGACAGCGCCGACATCCTGCTAACGCTTCGGTTGTTGGCCTATCCTTTCAGTTCCACGACCCGGGCGGATATCTTATGGGCAACATCCCGGTCGTGAGTGACCATGAGGACGGCCAGCCCGGTTTCCTCGACGACCTCTCGCAGGAGCATGATCACCTCCATCTGGCTGACGGGATCAAGCCGGGAGGTCGCCTCGTCGGCGAATAGAAAGGCCGGCTCGAGCAGCAAGGCGCGGAGCAGCGAAAAACGTTGCAATTCACCGCCGGAAATCTGGTTCGGCAGACGGTCGAGCAAGATCTCGGACAGCCGCAAACGCCGGCGCAGCTCTTCGGCCTCAGCCCAGTCCTTGCCATGAAGGCGCACCAGATCCTTCAGCCCCTTGCGGATGGTCTGATGGGGCGCGAAAGCGGCCGGCGGGTCCTGGTAGAGCTTCTGGAAACGCCGCGGCGAAAGGCCCGGCTTTCGTTCGACCATTCCTGCATCAGCTTTGACAAGACCAAGCAGAATATTGCCTGCGGTCGTTTTGCCGCAGCCGCTCCGGCCGAAGATCGAGACGATCTCTCCGGCAGCAATCTCGACATCCAGACCGGAAAACAGGACCTTGTCGCCATATCTTTTTTCCAGCCCGCGGCCGGCAATGATGCGCTCCCCTGACGACGCCGTGACGTGACGCCGCCACCGCGCCGGTTCGGCGGCGAGCAGCGCTTCGGTGTAGGCATGCTTCGGGCGGTCGAGCAGCTCTTCGGCGGTGCCGTATTCGACGAGCCGGCCATCCAGCATGACGCCGACGGTTCCGCCGAGCGTCCGGACGACGGCGACGTCGTGGGTAATGGTCAGGAGCAGGCGGCCCGCCTCCACTTCCTGTCTCAGGCGGGCCATCACCGAGTCCCTGAGCTCGGCATCGAGGCCCTTGGTCGGCTCGTCGGCGATCAGCAGCTCCGTGTCCGCGGCATGCGCCATGGCGATTGCCGCCCGCTGCCCCATGCCGCCGGAAATCTGGAGGGGATAAAGGCTCTGCGCGGATGACAGCGAAACGTCAGAGAGGTTTCCCTTCGCGGCCGTCGCGCTTTCGGCAGCGGTTCTTCCCTTCACGTAGCGATGGACCTCCGCCACTTGCGGCAGCAGCTGCAGGGTCGGATCGAGCGCCAGCCAAGGCTCCTGCGGCAGGAGGCCGATGCTCCGGCCCCAGCGGCGGCGACGCGCGGCGGGCGTTTCCGTGAGGAGATCCGCTCCTTTGAAGATCACACGGCCGGTGGCATCCAGTTCGGGCGGAAGATTGCCCATGATCGCCTGCGCGACGAGCGATTTTCCCGAGCCGCTTTCGCCGAGCAGCGTCAACGGCCGGCCTGGACCCAAAGCGAGCGACACGTCGGAGACGATGCTGCCTGCCGAACCGCGGATCGACAGGTTCGAAACCCAAAGATCGGACGCGATGTTCACGTTCATGCCCGATCCCCTGGCGCAAGCAGCTGCAAGCCGAGAACGAGCAGAAAGATCAGGGCTGCTGGCAGCAGCACGTGCACCGGCGCCTCGGCGTAGTAGGGTAGCAGCTCGACGATCATGCCGCCGAGCTCGGGCGTCGGCGGCTGGAGACCGACGCTGATCGCGCTAAGCGTCGAAACCGCAATGATCGCGGTCGCCATCGCGAAGGCCGAAAGGGTAGCGATCATCTGCCCGATAACCGGCAGGACGTAATGAATGAGGATGTAGCGCGAGTTGAAGCCAAGCATGCGCGCCGCCTCGATATGCGGCTGAGCCAGCACCGTTTTCGTCGTTGCCTTGGTGACTCGGTAGAACTCCACCCACAGCGTCAGCGACAGGCCGAGGAAGAGCGGCCCGTAATTGCCGGGTGAGAAGGCGAGGAAGAGAAGCACCAGCATGAGGCCGGGCAAGGCAAGCACGATGGTCGCAACGAGTTCGAGAAACCGCTCCGTCCTCCCGCCCTTCCAGGCGGCGCAAAGACCGAGCAGAACGCCGGGTATCGCCGCAGCCAGCATGGTCAGGAACGCCATGCCGAAGGAGAGGCGCGCGCCATGCGCAAGCCGCGCCAGCAGGCTGCGCCCGTAGTGATCGGCCCCAAGCAGGTAGTCGCCGCCGATCGGGGCAAGGCTCGCGCTGAGATCCTGCGCGGCGGGATCGGACGGAATGACCAATGGGCCGGCGATGGCAAAACCGCCGAGCAGGATCAGCAGGCCGGCGCCGACCGATCGCACAACCCCGATCCCTGCTTTCGGCCTCGTATAGGAGATTCCAGCCACCGCACTCATGCATTTCTCCCCAAGCGTGGATCGAGCCATAGCGTGAGCAAATCCACGACCGCGCCGATAACGACGAACATCAGCCCCATGACCAGCGCGGTCCCCTGCACCATCGGTATGTCCCGCTCGACGATCGCATGCACCAGGGCATGACCAATGCCCGGATAAGCGAACAGCGATTCGACCACCACGACGCCCTCGACCAGATAGATCGCCTGCAAGCCGAGATAGGAGACGACAGGGATGGCTGCGTTTCGCAGTCCATGCCGCCGCACGACAACGGCCTCCGGGAGCCCTTTGTAGCGGGCGAAAGCGAAGTAAGGCGCCCGGGCAACAGCTGCGACGGAGTTGCGGGTGACGCGGCTCGACATGGCGGCGAGCCCGAGCGCCAGGGTCAGCGCCGGCAGCAGGATTTCGCGCGGCGAGCCGAAGCCGGCCGGCGGCAGCCAGCCGAGCTGTTTGGAAAAGACAAGCATCAGGATCAGACCAAGCACGAAAGGCGGGACAGCGCGGAAGACGACGGCGCCGGCAAGCCCCATCCGGTCGACCGCTCCGCCCGGGTTCAAGCCCGAGAAAATTCCGACGATCGGACCGATCAGCAGCGACAAGGCAAGGGCTGCGGCTGCGAGCCAGAGCGTGGCACCGAGCTGCACCTGCAATTCGTGCGCGACGGAACCGCCCGTCACCAGCGAGTGTCCGAGATCGAACCGCAGCAGACTGCCGAGCCATTCCAGCAGCTGGACCGCGACCGGCCGGTCGAGACCCAGTTCGAGCCTCACCTTCTCCGCCGCCTCGGCAATTCGCGCGTCCGGCCCGTAGCGGCCGGCGGCGATGCGCATCGCCGCATCGCCGGGCAAGACCCGCATCAGGACGAAGCACAATGCGCCGACCACGACAGCGACGACGCCTGCCTGCAGAAGGCGCGCGAGAAGGAAGTTTCGCATCTTGCTTGCGCTCATTCTGTCCAGCGGATCGAGGAGAGGCCGTAATTCACCTCGAGAGGATCCACCTCGACGCCGGTGATCCGCTTGCTCGACACAATGGCCAGCTCGGACCAGGTGACGGGAATGCTCGGCAGTTCCCGCTGCAGGATATCGACCACGCCGGCCTGGAGCGGAGCGCGGACATTCGCGTCACTCGTCGCAGCCAGTTTTTCGACGACGCCCTGCATCTCCTTGTTATCCCAGCCCATGGCGCCCCAGTCGCTTCCGCCCGGGCCATAGTCCTGGAGCAATGTGCCGACCGGATCGGGTACGATCGAATAGAGCCGCGAGATCAGTGCAATTTCCAGCGTTCCATCCTTGTGGCGGGCTGGGATTTCCGAACTGTTGCCGACGGATACCTTGGCCTCTATACCGACGCGCCGAAGCTGGGCCTGAAGCGCGGTGGCGATCGGCGGCAGTTCCGGCCAGCTGGAATAGGTCAGCATCGTCACGCTGAACCGCTTGCCATCCTTTTCCAGGATGCCGTCGCTCCCCGGGGTCCAGCCTGCGGCGGCCAACAGCTGCCTTGCTTTTTCCAGATCTTGTGCAAGCGGCTGAACGTCAGCGACGTTCCAGCCCTTCATCGCCGGCGGGAAGAGCTGGGTTGCGGCAAGATCGGAGTTGCGCAGAATGACCTTGGCGATGCCGAAACGGTCGATGGCGGCGCTGACTGCCTGACGCTCCTCCACCTGATCGAAGAAGGGTGATGCCGCATTGACCTTCAGGATGCGGGTGCGGGGGATGGTTGCAATCCGGACATCGAGCTTCGGATTGTTTTTCAACCTGTCGACCGACACCGGAAGCATGGAGAAGACGAGATCCGCCTCCCCGCTTTCAGCCATCAGGGCGCGGGTCTCCCCCTGCCCCACCGCAAGATAGTTCACATCCTCGATGCCGGGCCTGCCGCCCCACCAGTTGCCCGAGCCTTCGAGCTCAAGCCGCGCCGGTGGTGTCAGGTTCTTCACCTTGTAAGGCCCCGACCCAACGATCTGCACGATCTTGCCCGCGGCATCGAATGAAGACGGCGCCAGGATGATGGTGCTGAAATGCACGAGATAGGCGGGCAGAGCGGAGAATGGTTTCGTCAGCCGAATTCGCACCTCATCGCCTTCAGCAGCAATCGCCGCGATCGGCGCCTGCGAGAGGACGCCGACGCCGGCGAACGCTCGTTTGAGGCTTGCCGCTGCGGTTTCGGCGGTTACCGGCGTTCCGTCGTGAAAGGAGGCACTGCTGCGGATCGCAAAGCGCCAGGTGAGGCCGTCGTCCGAGACTGCCCAGCTTTCCGCGAGCGCGGGAGCGAGCGCCCCCTGCTTATCGGTCGTCACCAGCGTTTCGGCGACTTGAAGGCGGCTGAAGACATAGCCGGTCTGAGCAGGCTCGATCCCGGTGATTTCCCATGGACCCGCCACTTTGAGCGTTTCAGCGCATGCCGGGCCGGCCGCTATCGGCGTTGCAAGGGCCAACGTGAGGAGAAGCGTTTTCAACATGGCAGAAAGTTTCCAGTGGTGATCGAGGGATTCAGCCGAGCGACGCGAAGTCGCGACTGCATACGTAATGTTATTACGTCAGTCAAATAAAATGTTACGTAATAACATTTACAATGGCTGAGGAACCCGCCTCACGGCGCAGGGCTCCACCCGGTCTGGATCACTCATTCGCTGCCGATCGATCGGCGCTTATATTCGGATGGGCTGCAGCCGACGAGATCCTGAAACTGCGATGAGAGATGGAATGCGGAACTGAAGCCGAGAAGACCGGCGACTTCCTTGATGGGCTTGTCGGTATTGGCGAAGATATCCTGCGCCCGGCGGATTCTGAGTGAAACAAGATGCTGCTTTGGTGAGACACCGGTCTTCTCGCGGAAGACGCGCCGGAAATATGAATAGCTGACGCCGAGTTCGCCCGCCACGTCCTCGACCGAGATCCGTTGCGTGCACCGTTCCATCAGCAGCATGCGAGCCCGCTCCACCAGCCGGTCCGCGGGCGCCGCCGCCGTCAGCTCTCTCTGTTGCGAGAGTAGTGCCAGAAGCTGGAGCCCGAGCGTCGAAAGCAGCGGCTGGTTGGCAAGTCCGTCCTCTACTGCAAGGCTGTGGACTCTTTCAAACACAGCCGCAATCTCCGTCGTCGACGGCAGGACGGAGCGTGAAGGATCGATCAGTCCCGCGGTTCGCGCGAAATCGAAGGCCGTGCTTCGGCATTCGATCCAGTTCTCCGTCCAGCCAAGTTCCGGATCGGGCGCAAAACGGTGCCAGACCCCGGGGAACAGCAGGACGATGGATCCAGCTTCGACCACCTGCGTCTTGCCGCGGCGCCCGAATTCGAAAAGGCCGCGCCCTTCGGCGATGAAAATGACCTGATAGGCCTGCAGGATCCGGCCTCTTTTCCAATCGAAATGATGATCATCGGGATGGCGGATCGGAGGATAGACGGAATGAGGCAGGATTTTCGTATGCCCCGTAGAGACTGCCGTGCATCCCCAGGCAGAACACAGCCGATTATCGGGCAAATAGAGGAAATAGTTCTTTGTCATCGACCATCGCCAAGGATCATTTTTTGTATGCTTCAGATCATTTTTGGGGAAAAGACCGTTATGTCAACTCGCATCCGTGATGCTACGGTTCACAGGAGGATGGAGCCGGCAGCGGCGTTGCCGCCGAGGCGCCAAACCGCAAGCCAGTTGCGGCCCTGGAGGAGAAAAAGTCAGTGTCATCGTTGCTGAGCGCGGCCGGCGTCTGCCTGCTGCCACACCCTGCGCATTGCTGTTTGACGGCGGAGCGCGCATGACGGATCGCAAGCTCAAAGTCGGCCTCTTCGGGATAGGTCTTGCGGCGTATTGGCCGCAATTCGAAGGGCTGGAGGAAAGGCTTGAGAGTTATGTCGGGCAGATGGCCGACAAGCTCGCCCGGCCGGATATCGAGGTCGTCAACCTCGGCCTGATCGACTCGCCCGAAAGGGCCTTCGACGCCGGCCATCGTTTCCGCGAAGCCGATGTCGATATCATCTTTCTACACGTGACGACCTATGCGCTGTCCTCCACGGTCCTTCCGGTCGTGCGGCGTGCGCGTGTTCCCGTCATCATCCTGAACCTGCAGCCGGAAGCATCGATCGACTATCGCAGCTTCAACGCGCTTGGAAACCGGACGAAGATGACCGGCGAATGGCTCGCCCACTGCGGCGCTTGTCCCGTGCCGGAGATCGCCAATGTGTTTCGCCGTTCGGGGGTCGCCTTCCACCAGATCACCGGCATGCTGCACGGCGACCCGATCGTCGACCGCGAAATTGTCGGCTGGATCGATGCGGCACGCGTCGCCCATGTGATGGCGCATAACAGGCTCGGCGTCATGGGCCGCTATTACAACGGCATGCTCGATATCTATTCCGATCTGACCGCGCATGCGGCAGCCTTCGGCACGCACATCGAAATCGTCGAGATTGACGAGTTGGCGCGCCTGCGGCGCGAGGCGACGGACGAGGAGATCGCCCTGTCTCTGACGACGATCAGGCAGGAATTCGACATCGATCCGGATTGCGATCCAGCCGAACTTCGAAGGGCTGCCGGCACCGCCGTCGCCTTGCGCAAGTTCGTCGATGCGAGGAAGCTCGGCTCGCTCGCCTATTACTATGAATCCACGCCGGGTCATGAATATGAAGACGTGATCACCTCGGTGATCGTCGGCTGCTCGCTGCTGACGGCGCAGGGCGTGCCGGTTGCCGGAGAATACGAGGTCAAGAACGTCCAGGCCATGAAGATCATGGACAGTTTCGGCGTGGGCGGCTCCTTCACCGAATATTATGCGATGGACTTTCGCGAGGACGTCGTGCTCATGGGCCATGACGGACCCGGCCATATCAAGGTCGCCGAAGGCAAGACCAAGATCCGCCCGCTCAAAGTGTATCACGGCAAGGTCGGATCCGGCGTCAGCGTCGAGATGTCCGTCAGGCATGGGCCGGTGACCCTTCTATCGGTGATCGAGCGTGAGGGGCGGATCGTTCTGCTCTGCGCCCAGGGAGAGTCCGTGCCCGGACCGATCCTGGAAATCGGCAATACCAACAGCCGCTACAAATTCGAGATCGGCGCTCGCCGCTTCGTCGAGAGCTGGAACGCCGAAGGGCCGGCGCATCACTGTGCCGTCGGCGTCGGACATATCGCCGGAAAAATCGAAAAACTCGGCAAGCTTCTGGATCTCGAGGTGATCCAGATCTGCTGAACATGCATGGGCCGCGGGCTGACACCCCGGTCAAAAACAACAGGTGAGGAGGACCTGACAT
Organism: Rhizobium sp. R339; assembly: GCF_002211395.1. Taxonomy (NCBI): domain Bacteria; kingdom Pseudomonadati; phylum Pseudomonadota; class Alphaproteobacteria; order Hyphomicrobiales; family Rhizobiaceae; genus Rhizobium; species Rhizobium sp. R339. Next base: position 80,374 of record NZ_LOKV01000027.1, on the reverse strand, counting down.
GCCTATAGGAAATTCGACATATCCCGCCCGCGGACGCCGCATCGCTGGCCTGCTCGTTGCAGCCGTTCTGGCGCTGGGAGGCCAGACGGCCGGCGCTGCCGAGATCCATCTGGACGCCCCGGCGCCGACACCGCCTGCGGAAGTGGCAAAGTTCGAGCCGATCCAACCCGGCAGCGCCAAGGGACTGACACTTGGCTTTACCCAGCTCATCCTCGGCGTTCCCTTCACGGATGCACTGCAGCGCGGCATGGAGAAGGCCTCCGAAACTGCCGGCTTCAAGCTGGTGACCTGCGATTCCAAGATGGATGCCGCCACCGCCCTCTCCTGTGTCCGCCAGTTCAAGACGCAGAATGTCGATGGCCTCATCACATTCCAGGCAGACGCTGCGGCCGCCGCCAACATCTGCGCCGAAGGCCCCAAAGTTCCAGTCATCGCGATCGATATCGAACAGAAGCCGTGCGAAACCGCCTTTGTCGGCGCAGCCAATTCCTATGCCGGTGAAATCGTCGGCCATGAACTCGGCATGTATTTCGCCAAGAATTTCAATTGCGAATACGATGCCTTCGTATCGCTGGAATCGACGGCCGTGGGCGTCGTCAACGACCAGCGGATGGGCGGCATCCGCAAGGCCTTCGAGGCCGTTTGCGGGCCGGTGCAGAACCTGCGCATCATCGATACGGGCGCCGGCGGCCAGGCCGATGCAGCGCAACGCCAGTTCACCGATACGCTGACCGCCCTGCCCGGCGCCACCAAGATCATCACCGTCGGCATCAACGAAGACGTCATCACCGCAGCGCTGGCCGCTGCGCGCACGCAGGGACGGAACCAGGATCTCTATCTGGGCGTCCAGAATTTCGACCCCGACAATTGCCAGATCTGGACCGCGCCGCATTTCATCGCGACGGCCGCCTATTTCCCGGAGCGTTACGCCGATCTGATCGTCCCCAACCTGGTCAAGGCCATCAAGGGCGGGAAGATCAACAGCCAGATCCTGGTTCCGCATGAGCTGATTACCCCGGCAAATGTCGCCAAGATCTACCCGGAGTATGCCTGCAAATGACGACGGACTTCCTTGCCGTCCGCGGCATCCGGAAATCGTTCGGCCCGGTCGAGGTGCTGCATGGCGTGGACCTCGATCTCGCAGCCGGGACGATCACTGCCCTTCTCGGAGAGAATGGCGCCGGCAAGTCCACCTTCGTGCGCATCCTGGCCGGTGACCACCGGCCGGATGACGGGACGATTTCCGTGGACGGCAAGCTTGCGTCCTTCCACGGTGTCGGCGATGCGCGGGAAGCCGGTATCAGGCTGATCGCCCAGGAAATCGCCGACGCCCCCACCCTGACGGTTGCCGAGAATATCGTCCTTGGCGCCTGGCCGACAAAAGGCGGCCTTCTTGATCGGCGGCTCATGCAGCGGATGGCACAGGAGGCGCTTGATCTGCTTGGCGCCGAACTGCCGCTGATGGAGAAAGTCGCAAATCTTCGTCTCGGCGAGCGGCAGATCATCGAGATTGCCCGCGCAACGATCGGCGCGTCGAAGTGCATCATCTTTGACGAGGCCACCGCTGCCCTGTCGGACGCCGAGGCGCGCAAGCTCTTTCAACTGATCCGGCGCCTGGCCGAACGCGGGACTGCCGTTCTCTACATCACTCACCGGCTCGACGAAGTTTTTGCCTTGGCGGATCGGGTGTGCGTGCTGCGTGACGGCCGCGTCTCACTGGACCGGCCGACCCGTGAGGTTTCCCAGGAACAGGTGATCGAGGCAATGGTCGGGCGCGCGGTCGCACATGCGCGCCATTCGTTTGCTGCTCCATCTTCCGCCGCGGAGCCCATTCTCGAGACCAAGCACCTCGGATCGGATGCTTTCGCGGATATCTCCTTTGCTCTGCGGCCCGGCGAGATCCTCGGCATGTACGGCAAGGTCGGTCCCGGCGTTCAGGAGCTCGCGGCCTCGCTCGTCGGCGCCCGGACGTTCGATAGAGGTGAACTCCTCGTCGACGGCAAGTCCGTCCGTTTCCACCATCCGGCCGAGGCGATAGCCGCGTCGATTGGGCATCTGCCGGCAGACCGGGCGAGCGAGGGGCTGCTGCGCACGATGACGCTCGCGGAGAACCTGTCTGCACCAAGCTGGCCAAAGCTGGCCCGCGCCGGCCTCCTGAGCGGCGAGCGGCTGCACTCCGCCTATTCCCGCTGGCATCGCAAGCTGCGCGTGAAGGCGGATGCTACCGGCAGCCAGATCATCACCGAACTGTCCGGCGGCAACCAGCAGAAGGTCCTGCTCGGCCGCTGGCTCGAGGCAGACTCCAGGATCCTGGTGCTGACGGAACCGACGCGTGGTGTCGATGTCGGCGCCCGCCAGGAGATTTATCGCATCCTCGCCGATCTGGCAGCCAAAGGTCATGCCATCATCATCGCCACCTCCGACTACGAGGATATCAATGCCGTCGCCAGCCGCGCGCTCGTGCTGGTCCGCGGGCGGCTGATTGCGGAAATCCCGCATGATCGCATTTCAACCGAAACTCTGACTGAAGCCGCGGGAGGCGGTGTCCATGCATGACAAGCTTCAATCCGATGCCCTGACTGCCATGGCGGATATCGACGCGAATGGCGGTAAAACCGGCTTCTGGCGCAAGACGCCGGAATCGGCGGCGCTCCTCGCCTTCCTGCTCGCCGAAATCATCTTCTTCTCCTTGAGTTCGCCCTACTTCCTGACCTGGGGCAACTGGGTCAACGTCATCACGGCCTTGTCGATAACAGGCGTGCTTGCAGCCGGCGGAACCATGCTTTTGATTGCCGGCCAGTTCGACCTGTCGGTCGGCAGCGGTGTCGCCTTCGTAGCCCTCGTCATGGCGCTGACCGTCGACAGCATCGGCATCGTTCCGGCAAGTGCCCTCGCATTGCTCGTCGGCATGGGGATCGGCGTAATCAACGGCTTTCTGGTGACGAAGATCGGTGTCAATGCGCTGATCACCACGCTTGGCACACTGGCGATCTTCCGCGGCCTGACCCAATCGATCGGCGGCGGCAAGAATATGCTGATCTCTAACTTCGACTGGGCGATCTGGCGCCCCTTCTTCAACATTCCGCTGTCCGCGCTGGTCTTCGTTCTCGTCGCCATCGTCGTCGGCCTCGTCCTCAAACGCACGGTCTTCGGCCGGTCGATCTATGCGATCGGCGCCAATGAGAATGCCGCGCGCCTGGTCGGGATCAAGACGAAGCGCGTGGTGTTTCTGAGCTTCCTGCTGTCGGGCGCCTTCATCGGGCTCGGCGGGCTGATGAGCGCCTCGCAGCTCGGCTCGACGTCGGGCACGACCGGTATCGGCCTCGAACTCGCCGTCGTCACCGCCGTCATTCTCGGCGGTACGTCTCTGAAGGGCGGCACGGGTACGATGTTCGGCACGGTGATCGGGCTGCTGATCGTCGGCGTGCTGAACAATGGGCTGACGCTGATGAACATCAACTCTTCCTGGCAGCAGGCGGCCACCGGCTTCCTGCTCATCCTCGCGGTCTCCTTCGACCAGTTGCGGCAGCGACTTGTCGGCAGGCGCTGAGAACCGGCCATGACGAAACAAGCAACCTTCAGGCTGCTCGACAATGTCGATGTGGCGATGCGCGACGGCGTGAAACTCAAGACCGATCTCTGGCTTCCGGCGGCGGACGGCGCCTGGCCGGTGCTTCTGCAGCGAACCCCCTATCGCAAGGAAGCGCCGTTCGGATCGCAATATATTTCCGCTCTGGAGTTTCAGGCGGCGCTGCGCCGAGGCTATGCGATCGCAATTCAGGATACCCGCGGCCGCTATCAATCGGACGGCGAGTTCGCGCCCTTTGAATTCGAAGGGCGTGACGGCGCCGATACGATCGAGTGGCTGAGGCGCCAGCCGTTCTGCAATGGAAAAATCGGGATGTTCGGCGCGTCTTATGTCGGCGCCACCCAGGTGCTCGCACTGTCGGAAAATCCCGCAGGCCTGAAAGCGATCGCGCCGCAGCTGACGACGGCGCGTCACGGTGAAACGTGGATGTATCGTGGCGGCGCGCTGGAACTCGCCTTCCTGCTGCTATGGGTGATCGAGGCGCTGGGCGCCGATCATATCCTGCATCGGATGGCGGTAATGCCAGCGGATGTCCAAGAGCGTTCGAAAGCCTTTCTGGAACTCTTGCAGCGGGATCCCTTTTCGGCTTTCGCCCGGCTGCCAATCTTCAATGAAGCGATCGCCGAGCTTGCACCCTACGCCCGCGACTGGTTCGACCCCGACGCAATCAGCGGCAAGTCCGCGTCAGTTCGGCCGGATCGGATCGAGACGAACGAAACCGCAATGCTGGTCGTCGCCGGATGGAACGATATCTTTCTAGAGGGTTCGATCGAACTCTTCGAGAAGGCAAAATCGCGTTGGACGAGACGACGCGAGATACCCGACCGGCTTATCATCGGCCCGTGGTCCCATGGCAATCCGAGCGACTGGCAGGGCGAGGAATGGCTGGGTTACAGTGCATCAAGCATCGACCTCCCGGAGGAGAACCTCGCCTTCTTCGACAGCGTTTTTCAGGATCGCCAACCGACCTCGCCAATGGTGCGCTATTTCCGTTCGGGGTCGAACAGCTGGCACGCGGCGCCGGATTGGCCGCTGCCGGATACGGTCGCCGTGCCGCATTTCCTCGATTGCGGCCGAGCCACGCTCGGCTCGGCACCCGGCGCGAAAGTGAGCGCCAGCTATGTCTCCGATCCGACGAGACCGGTGCCGACCGTCGGCGGCGCGACTTTCCTTCCCGGCCTTCTTCTCGGGAGAAATTCGGGGCCGCTCGATCAGTCGACGATCGAGTCGCGAGACGACGTGCTGGTCTTCACCGGCCAGCCCCTTCGTGATGATCTCGAGGTGACAGGTTTGGTAACGGCCTGCCTCTGGGTCACCTCATCGGCTCCGACCTGCGATTGGACAGCAAAGCTTTGCGACGTGGCTCCCGATGATCGGAGCCTCGCCGTCGTCGATGGCATCGTCAGATGGAGCCGCGGCGGCGAAACAGGGGATGATCCCGCCGAAGTCATCATCCGGCTCGGACATACCAGTCGCCTGTTCAAGAAAGGGCATCGGCTGCGGCTTCAGATCGCCTCTTCGAACTTTCCCCGTTTCGACCGCAATCCGCAGTCGGAAGTCGCTTCCACTCTCGCGAAGGCCTCGGATTTCGCTCTGGCCAGGCAGCAGATCTTCTCCGGCGCGGCCTATCCCAGCCGCCTCATCCTGCCGGTGGTGACCACTGCCTATCCTGCTGCCAACTCACTCGCCGCGTTGACGGGGGAGCTTGGTTCCACGGAGTCTGACGATAACCGATAGCCACGAGCATTCGCGGCAACGTCTCAGCTACTTCCCGTCAAGCCATTCCTGCAGCTCCGCCTCGGCCCGTTCGAGGGCGCTGTAGTTCAGGAGTTTGCGCAGGAAGGCGATGGTGACGGCGCGGGCGCGGAGGTTGAAGCGGCCGTCCTCGTGGTCGTCGCCGGCGGTCTGGTAGACGTCGAGTTTGTCGTAGAGCTGCTGCAGCCGGTTCTGCACGCTGCGCAGCGACAAGTTCCGGCGTCTAGCGATGGCGCGGTCTGTCAGGCCGAGGGCGATGTCGACGAGGATCTCGTATTCGGAATCGGTGAAGCCGTTCGTCTGGCCGAGGCTCTTCTGCTGCAGGCCCCGCACCTCGCGGTCGATGACGCATTGGCTCTCGATGAAGATCGAGCGCAGCGCAAGCTTCAGCCGCTCGTCGGAAGCGGATTTCAGCACATAGCCATAGGCCGCGCCATCCGGCACGATGCGCGAGACACCGCGCACATAGGCCTCGTCCGAATAATTCGACCAGAACAGGATGCGTGTCTCCGGCCGCTCCTTCCAGATCGTGCGCGCCGCCTCGATGCCGTTGCGGCTCGCCATCTGCAGATCCATGACGATATGCGCCGACTTATGGTCGCGGGCGAGCTTCTCACCGACGGTTCCGTTCTCCGCCTCGATCACCGTGTCGCATTCCGGCAGGGCGGCGTTGACAGCCTCGTGCAGGTAGGACCGGTGCAGCGGGTCGTCCTCGACGATCAGAACCTTCATCGCGCTTTCTCCTCAGTCTGGCTCGCCCGTGGGGCCGTTCGGCGCAAGCGGCAGCACGACGCGCACCGCGGTTCCGCGATTATTGTGGCCCGGTCCGGTCGTGAAGCGCGCCGAGATCAGCCGCGCCCTGGTCTTCATATTGTCGATGCCGCCGCCGATCCGTCCCCGCGTCTTGGCAAGCCCGGTCCCGTCGTCGGAGATTTCGATCGATAGCTGCTCGTCATCGGCTTCGAGCCGCACCATGATCGCCAGCGGGGCGGCATGGCGCACGGCATTGTTGATCGCCTCCTGGGCGATGCGGAACAAGGCGACGCTGACGGTCGGCTCCAGCCTTTCGAGCGCACCGTTCGTCTCGTCGGCTAGGCCCCATTCGATGCCGGCCCCGGTGTCACGGGTCGATTGGTCGAGATGGTGCTCGATTGCCTGGGCAAGTCCGAAGAGCTGGAGCACGGAAGGTTTTGCCTGCTCGATGATCTGCCGCAGGTCCTGCATGCAATGCTGCAGGGACCGCGAAACGGGTTCGAGCGCCTCGGGCGTCACCTCGCCGTTGCGCGACAGCCGGTCGATCCGGCGGGCAAGCCGCGTCAGGTCGGCGAGCGTCTGATCGTGAAGGTCCATGCCGATCCGCTGCCGCTCCTGCTCCAGGGCTTCGGTGAGTTTCAGCGCGCCTTGGCGCAATCCCTCTTCGCGGGCGCGCGCCTCCGCCTCGACGATCGCCGAACGCTGCGCCTGCTCGGCCGCCTGCAGCGCGAAGAAATAGGGCGTCAGAAGATCGGCGATGATGCGGGCGCGCTCGACGTCCTCCATCGTATAGACGCCGGCCCGGTGAGACGAACAGGAAAGTGCGGCGATGATCGTGCCCTGCACCTTCATCGGCACATGCAGGCGGCTCCTGAGCGATTGTTCGACGATCGGCCGCTTGAAGGCGCCCTCGAAATGAAAGCGCGGATCTTTCATCGCGTCGTCCGAGAGCAGGAAGTCGACTTCCCCTCGCAGCAGCGAGCGGATGGGGCTGTTGACGACAGGCGCACCGGCAATCTCGCCCCAGGCGGTTTCGATGCCCGTCTCATAGGCCGTGTGATAATTGCCGCCCTCGAGCAGCACGCACACATCGAGATGATCGTGCGGGATGATGTGGGCGACCTCGGCCGCGACGGAACGGATCGCCGAACGGAAGTCGAGCTGGCCGGCAAGCAGCCGGGAAATGCCGAGATAATGGTCGAACAGGGCTGCCGGTGCGAGATGCAGCATTGTCAGTTCCTCCCCGTCGCGACAGGCTCCTCAACCCGCCGTGATCGTTTCCCAGTAAGCGCCCGCGAATGGGCCGCCGTCTTGCGTAAACCCGCAGCTTGTTGCGCAAAACCCGCAAACGACTTGCCGCCTTGCCCCTGTACAGGCCGGCTGATCTCCCGCATCCTGCCCTTACTGAGAGGAGGAAGCTCAGTGCAAGAACAATTTTCACTTCGGCCCGCTTGAACCGGCAGGAGTGAAGCGATCGGCCGACCGGCGCGATCATGAGGGAGGAAGACATGACAATCCGTAAGATGCTTCTGGCATCGGCCGCTATTGCTTGCGCCGCCATGCCCGTATCCGCCTTTGCCGACACGTCGGCCAAAAAGATCGCCCTTTCCAACAACTATGCCGGAAACTCCTGGCGCCAGGCCATGCTGACCAGCTGGGGCAAGGTGACGGGCGAAGCCGTCAAATCAGGCGTCGTTGCCGCAGCCGACCCTTTTACCACCGCCGAAAACCAGGCGACGGAGCAGGCGGCGCAGATCCAGAACATGATCCTGCAGGGCTATGACGCGATCGTGCTGAACGCCGCCTCGCCGACGGCGCTGAACGGCGCCGTCAAGGAAGCCTGCGACGCCGGCATCACCGTCGTTTCCTTCGACGGCATCGTGACCGAACCCTGCGCCTGGCGCATCGCCGTCAACTTCAAGGAGATGGGCCGCAGCGAAGTCGAGTACCTGTCGAAGAAGCTGCCGCAGGGCGGCAATCTGCTCGAGATTCGCGGCCTTGCCGGCGTCTTCGTCGACGACGAGATCTCGGCCGGCATTCACGAGGGCGTCAAGCAGTTCCCGCAGTTCAAGGTCGTCGGCTCGGTCCACGGAGACTGGGCCCAGGACGTGGCGCAGAAGGCGGTTGCCGGCATCCTGCCGAGCCTGCCCGAGATCGTCGGCGTGGTAACGCAGGGCGGCGACGGTTACGGCGCCGCGCAGGCGATCGCCGCGACCGACCGCAAGATGCCGACCATCATCATGGGCAACCGAGAAGACGAGCTGAAATGGTGGAAGGAGCAGAAGGACGCCAATGGGTATGAGACCATGTCCGTCTCCATCGCACCCGGCGTCTCCACCCTCGCCTTCTGGGTCGCCCAGCAGATCCTCGACGGCAAGCAGGTCAAGAAGGACCTCGTCGTGCCCTTCCTGCGCATCGATCAGGACAATCTCGAAACGAACCTCGCCAATACCCAGGCCGGCGGCGTTGCCAATGTGGAATACACGCAGGCAGACGCGATCAAGGTCATCGAGTCGGCAAAATAATCTCCCGGCGATTGCCGCGCGGCCGCGAATGGCCGCGCGGCATTCCTTGCGAGCAGATGTGGCAGGCAGCATGGATGACGTATTGAAGGCTGTAATCGCCGTCGACGGCGCCAAGGTGAGCTTCGGCGCGGTCAGGGCGCTTGACGGCGTTACGCTCCGCGTCATGCCGGGCGAATGCGTCGGGCTCGTCGGACACAATGGAGCCGGCAAATCGACGATCGTCAGCGTGATCAATGGCGGGCTTACGCCCCATGAAGGAAGTGTGGCGAGCGATGGCGAGCGGCTGGAGCGATACGGCATCAACGCCGCGCGCGGCCGCGGCGTGCGCTGCGTCTTCCAGGAGCTTTCGCTCTGCCCCAACCTCTCGATCATCGAGAATACGCGCATCATGCACCGCGATCTCGGCGGCTTCGGCTGGCGCAGGCGTGCAGCAAGAGTGATCGAAAAGAGCCTCGATACCGTCTTTCCCGGCCACGGCATCGACAGCGGCCGGGCCGTCGGAGACCTTTCGATCGCCGAGCGGCAGATGGTCGAGATCGCAATGGCCTTTTCCGACGCCGGCATTGCGCCGCGGCTGGTGATCCTCGACGAGCCGACCTCCTCGCTCGATGCAAGCCTTGCCCGCCAGATGCTCGACCATGTCCGCCGCTTCGTCGCAGCCGGCGGCTCCGTCATCTTCATTTCGCATATTCTGCACGAGGTCCTCGAAACCTCCGACCGCATCATCGTCATGAAGGACGGCCGTGTCGTGGCCGAACGTCCGGCGCATGGCTTCGATCATCATGGTTTGGTGGAAGCCATGGGCACCGTTGCGAAGGAGGAGACGGGCAAGCGCCCGGCGCGCGAACAGTCCTCGGCCCCGCTCGTTCTCTCCCACCAGACGGAGGGCCGTGCTTTTTCGGCCCGCAAGGGCGAGATCATCGGATTGGCGGGCCTTGCCGGCCACGGACAGACGGAGCTGTTGCTCGCCCTGCATGCCGCCCAGTCCAGCAACTGGCTGCCGGAGCGCGATCCGCTCGTCACCTTCGTCGCCGGCGACCGCCGCCTCAACGGCGTCTTCGAACTCTGGAGCATCCTGCGCAACTTTTCCATCGCCTCGCTTGGCGACCTATCGCGGCGCGGCCTCATTCTCGCCGGCGAAGAGGAGACGAAGGGCGCCGACTGGAAGCGGCGGATCGAAATCCGCACGCCCGACATGGAAAACCGCATATTGTCGCTTTCCGGCGGCAACCAGCAGAAGGTGCTCTTTGCCCGCGCGCTTGCAACACGCGCGCCCGTCGTCCTGATGGATGATCCGATGCGCGGCGTCGATGTCGGGACCAAGCAGGAGGTCTACGCGATCATCCGCGACGAAGCTTCGCGCGGCCGCACCTTCATCTGGTATTCGACTGAAATGGACGAGGTGCGCCTCTGCGACCGCGTTTACGTGTTTCGCGAAGGCCGCATTACGGCCGAACTCGCCGGCGATGCCGTCAGCGAGACGAACATCATCGCCGCCTCCTTCGAAGGGGTCGCAGCATGACGTTCCGGCTCTCGTCCGACGCCATGCGTCTTGCCATTCCGGCGCTGTCGCTGACGCTGCTGCTCGCCGCCGTCTTCTGGCTGCAGCCGCGCGCCATGAGCTATGTCGGGCTCAACCTGCTTTTCAACCTGGCTGTGCCGATCGCGCTTGCGACGATCGCCCAGATGCTCGTCATGGCGGTCAACGATCTCGATCTCTCCATGGGCACCTTCGTCAGCTTCGTCGCCTGCGTCAGCGCCACCTTTCTGCGCGATAATCCTGCCATGGGCCTGCTGATCCTTACGGGCGCGATCGCAGCCTATGCGGGCCTCGGCGTCGTCATCCATCTGCGCAATCTGCCCTCCATCGTGGTGACGCTCGGCATGAGCTTCGTCTGGGGCGGCCTAGCCGTTCTGCTGCTGCCGGCCCCGGGCGGGCAGGCGCCGGACTGGGTGCGCTCTCTGATGACCGTCAAGCCGCCGCTGGCGCCGATGGCGATCGTCGCCAGCATCGTCATCGCCGCCGTCGCCCATCTTCTCGTCATGCGTTCCTCGCTCGGCGTGCTGATCCGCGGCATCGGCGGCAACCAGCGCTCCGTCGAGCGCGCCGGCTGGTCGATCGTCGCGGCGCGCGCCGCAGCCTACGGTCTCGCCGGCTTCTTCGCGGTGCTTGCCGGTATCGCCCTCGTCGGCCTGACGACCTCGGCGGACGCCAATATCGCGCTGCGCTACACGCTGCTGTCGATCGCCGGCGTGATCCTTGGCGGCGGCGAGTTCATCGGCGGCCGCGTCTCTCCGGTCGGCGCCGTGATCGGCGCGCTGACGCTGACGCTCGCCGGCTCCTTCCTGTCCTTCCTGCGCATCTCGCCCGACTGGCAGATCGGAGCCCAGGGCGCGATCCTGATCATCGTGCTGGCGCTGCGCCTGATGCTGAACCGCCTGGAGAAGCGGGAGAAGCGCCGATGACCCATGTCCTTCGTCTGTTCGGCAAACCCTGGATCTGGTCATGGCTTGCCGCCTTCGTCGTCTGGTTCCTGACGATCATGGTGACGCTCGGCGCCAGCACGCTCGGCCTGTCGCAGGCAGCACTCACCTTCGCGGCCTTCTCGGTCATCGTCGGCATCGGCCAGATGTTCGTCATCACGCTCGGCCCGGGCAATGTCGATCTCTCCGTTCCCGCCACCATGACGCTCGCCGCCACAGTGGCGCTGAAGCTGATGAATGTCGAAAACGGCTTGATCCTGCCGGGGCTTCTGGTCGCCATCCTCATCGGCCTCGTCGTCGGCCTCTGCAACTATGCGCTCATCAAGGCGCTGCGCATTCCGCCGATCATCGCCACGCTTTCGGTGAGCTTCATCGTGCAGTCCGCGGCGATCTGGACCAACCGCGGCCTGCGTATCAAACCCCCGAGCATACTCGCGGAATTCACCACCTCGAACACGCTCGGCGTGCCGAATGTGGCGATCGTCGCGCTCTTGGTCTCGCTCATCGCCTGGTTCCTGCTGGAGAAGACGATCTACGGGCGCTGGATCTCGGCGATCGGCCAGAGCATGCCGGCCGCGCGCATGGCCGGGATCCCTGTCGACGGCACGCGCTTCGTCACCTACCTCTTCTGCGCCGTTCTCGCCTCCGTCGCGGGCTACCTGCTCGCCTGCTTTTCGGGCGGCGCGGCGCTCAACATGGGTTCGGAATATCTGCTGACTTCGATCGCCGTCGTCGTGATCGGCGGCACGGCGGTTGCCGGCGGCGATTCCAACGTGCCGGGCATCTGGGGCGCATCGCTCTTCATGTTCCTCGTCGTCTCCATGCTCAACACCTACGGGCTCGGCGCGGGCATCCGCCTTATCATGACCGGCCTCATCATCATCAGCGTCATCATGCTCGCCGGCGGCCGCCGGGCGGGCATGCGATAAACGGGAAGACCGAAATGGCCGAGGCCAGCATCTATGAAATCCACGACCCGCGCTTCCGGCAGTTGATCGTGACGAGCGCCGGCCTCGACGAACTCCATTCCGGCTGCCGCTGGGCGGAGGGCCCGGTCTGGTTCAACGATGCCAACCAGCTTCTGTGGAGCGACATTCCCAACCAGCGCATGCTGCGATGGGCGCCGGAGAGCGGCGTCTCCGTCTACCGGCAGCCCTCCAACTTCACCAACGGCCATACGCGAGACCGGCAAGGCCGGCTCATTTCCTGCGAACATGGCGGGCGGCGCGTCACGCGGACCGAGGTGGATGGCTCGATCACCGTGCTCGCCGACCATTTCAACGGCGCGCGGCTGAATTCGCCGAACGACGTGGTGGTGAAATCGGACGGCACGATCTGGTTCACCGATCCGACCTACGGCATCATGTCGAATTATGAAGGCTATCAGGCCGAGCCCGAGCAGGCGACCCGCAACGTCTATCGGCTCGATCCGGCGACCGGCGAGCTTACAGCCGTCGTCACGGATTTCATCCAGCCGAACGGGCTCGCCTTCTCGCCTGACGAGGCGATCCTCTACATTGCGGATTCGGCGGCCAGCCACGACGAAAGCCTGCCGCGTCACATCCGCGCCTTCGACGTCGTCGACGGCAGAAGGCTCGCGAACGGCCGTGTCTTCTGCCACATCGACAACGGCATTCCAGACGGCATCCGGACCGACGTCAATGGCAACCTCTGGTCCAGTGCCGGCGATGGCGTCCATTGCTTCGATCGAACGGGAAAGCTGATCGGCAAGATCCGCGTGCCGCAGACCGTCGCAAACCTCACCTTCGGCGGCCCCGGACGCAACCGCCTGTTCATCGCCGCGACACGCTCGCTCTATTCGGTATACGTCGCCACGACAGGCGCGCAAATACCCTGAGCCGGCGACAGCCGCATAAGGGACGGTCATCACGAACGATCCGGCGGCTCGGACGGGAACAAACTCCGAGCCTGCACGCTATCCCCACGTCCAAACGTGGGAGATGAAAAATGGCGTCCATGACACTCGAAGACCTCGCGTCTCGCCTCAAGAAGATCGACTTCTGCATGCTGACGACGAAGGCAGGATCCGGCCGTATCTCAAGTCGGCCGATGAGCAATAACGGCGACGTCGAGTACGATGGCGACTCCTGGTTCTTCTCCTACGAGGAAACCCGGAAGATTGCCGAGATCGAAAGCAACAAGGACGTATCGCTGACGTTCACGGCTCCGCCCAGCCTGCTTGGCAAGCCAGGCATCTTCATTGCGATCGAAGGCGTTGCATCGCTGGTGCGCGACAAAGCCGCCTTCGAAGAGCACTGGGTCGCCGATCTCGAGCGCTGGTTCCCTGAGGGGACCGACACGCCTGGTTTCGTGCTGATCAAGGTGTCGGCGTCCTCTATCCAATACTGGGACGGCGAAGAGAACGGCGAAGTCACCCTCGCCGGTTCCAGCGCGCGGTCTTGAATCAAGAACGCAGCAAGGCGTCGATTTCGGACCGGGAAGGCATGGCGGGCGCGGTGCCCGGCCGTGTCACGGCAATTGCCGCCGTCGCGCAGCCGAAGCGGATGGCCTCGATCGGCGCACGTCCTTCGGAAATCGCCGTTGCGAAACCGCCGAGGAAAGCGTCCCCGGCTCCCGTCGTGTCGACGACATTGCCCGCGGATAAGGCCGGTACGAGCTCGCTCTGCCCGCCCGTGTGATAAAATGCGCCGCGTGCGCCGAGCGTAATGATCACCGCTCTCGCTCCGCGATCGACCAGCGTTTTGGCCGCCGCCCGTGCCTGTTCATCCGTTTCGATCGCATGTCCCACCAATTGGGCTGCCTCGACCTCGTTGGGAACGATGAAATCACACAAGCCATAGACGCTGTCCGGAATGGCCCGAGCAGGCGCGGGATTGAAGATCGTCGTGACCCCTGCCCTTTTCGCCATGGACAAGCCATGGATCGCCGCCTCCAGCGGCTGTTCGAGCTGCGTCATGAAAATGGCGGCGCTTTCGACCTCCGCCCGGTTCGCATCGATATCTTCGATGCCGATAAGGCCCGCAGCACCCGGCGCAACGATGATCGCATTGTCGCCGCTCACTTCGTCGACGAAGATGAAGGCCGCGCCTGACGAAACGCCATCCATCTTCATCACCCTGGCTTCGACGCCGGCCGCCGCATAGGCGGCGAGCGCCATCTCCCCGAACGGGTCGTTACCGACCCGCGAAATGAAGCTCACCTTGCCGCCGGCCTTTGCCGCGGCAATCGCCTGGTTGGAGCCCTTGCCGCCCGGCCCCAGCGTGAAACCCGATCCCAGCAGCGTCTCGCCGATATGCGGCAGGCGCTTTGCCTTATAGGCGGTGTCGGCGGCAAAAATGCCGAGAATGACGATTCCGCTTTTCGCACTCATCTCAGAGCGTCCTCCGCCGGAATGACTCCCTTGGTCAGAAGGAAGCAGCCATAGAACCGCAGCTCGCCCGTGGCGATGACGCAATAAGCCTTCTTGGCGATATCGTAGAACGCCATGCGCTCGACGGGATACATGGGCGACGGCTTGCCTTCGGCGCGGTCGACGATGGCCTGCACTTCCTGCTGGATCGGCGGAATTTCATCCGGCTTGCCGATCACCTCCATGCGGCCCGCCGAAGGCTGGATCGGCGTGTCCAGCGGAAAGACGGACAGGATCGCGTCGATCGCCTGCGGTGCCGGAATGTTTTCCATGGTCAGGAGCCTGCCCAGACGCGTCTGACGGGCGATCGAATCCGATGGAAAATTCATGTCGGAGACGACGAGATAGTCTCCGTGTCCCATATTGCTGAGCGCTTGAAGAATGTCGCCGTTGAGTTCGGCCCTGATTCCCTTGAGCATTGATCCTTCCATCCCTTTCTGGCGGCCGCAGTGCCGGCCTTGCTTCAATTCCTGTGCCTTGGAGTATCCGGCTTGGGTTGCGGACATGGGCCGCTCGAACCACGCACGATCAGCGATCCGTCCACCATCTCGTCATCCGTGCTCGATGGCTCCTCGAGGAGAAGGCCGACCGCGCGCCGCGCCAGCATGTCGGCCGGCTGGCGTATTGTCGTCAGCCGCGGGACGACGAGATTGGCGAGCGAAATGTCGTCGAAACCCGTGACCGACAGCTTTCGCGGCACGTCGATCTTGAGATCGCGCGCCGTCCGCAGCGCCCCGATGGCCTGCTGGTCGCTCGCCGCCGCAATCGCCGTCGGCCGGTCTTGTGGCGGGCGCGAAAGCAGGTCGCGGGCAATTCTCTCGCCGGATTCGTAATCGAATTTGCCGTAGGCGATTTCCAGTTCGACCGGGTCGCCTTTTTTGCCGAGCCAGCCGATCCGGCTGACGAAGCCTTCCTTGCGCATGCGCCCGGCCTCGGTGTCGGGCGGTCCGGCAATGTAGGCGATGTGGCGGTGGCCCAGCTCATAGAGATGGTCCGCAATCAGCGCGGCCGCCTGCGTATGGTTGGTCGACACCAGCGGAAAGGCGCCGAAGCGCCGGTCCAGCGATATGATCGGAACCGCTGTCTCCAGAGGAAGCCCCGGACCATCGCTCGAAGCCACCACGATGACTCCGCGCACCGACCGGTCGAGAAACGCCAGGACGTGGCTTTCCTCCGCCCCGCGATCGTCATGCGAGCTCGCCAGCATGAGGCTGTGCCCACGTTCGAGCGCTGCGCGCTCGATGCTTGCGGCAAGCTGCGCGAAGAATGGATTGGTGATGTCGGGAACGATGAGGCCGATGACATCGGTTCTGCTGGTGCGCAGCGCTCTGGCGGTGACGTTCGGCCGGTAACCGAGCGCGGAAATAGCCTCGTTGACCTTTTCGCGCAGCGCGGGTTTGACCGCGGCTTCGCCCGACAGCACGCGCGAAACCGTGCCCACGGATACACCGGCATATTCGGCGACATCCTTGACTGTGGGCATCCTTGGCATGTTCGAGCGTCCCGCGGCTATTTTACCGCTCCTGCCGTCATCCCGGCGATGATGTGCTTTTCCAGCACGACGCCGACGATAACAAGCGGAAGGATGCCGGCGGTGGAAAGGGCTGCCATCGACCACCAGTTGATGCCCTGGCTGCCTGTCTGGCTGGCGATCATCACCGGCAGCGTATTGGTGTTGGTCGAGGTCAGCAGCGCGGCGAAGAAATATTCGTTCCAGCAAAGGATCAGCGCCAACAGGAACGCGGCAACCATGCCCGGCAGAACAAGCGGTACGATGATGCGGGCAAACGCCCCCCAGACCGACAACCCGTCGACCAGCGCAGCCTCCTCGAGCTCCACCGGCACGGTGGCGAACTGATCGCGCATAATCCAGACGACAATCGGCAGGACCATCAGCGTGTAGACGGCGATCATGCCCACATAGGTGTCCAGTAGCGCCAGCTCCTTGTAGAGAACCAGGAACGGCAGGGCGAGAACCACCGGCGGCATGATCAGCTGCGACAGGAAGAAGAATGAAATGTCCGAATTGCGCATATGGCCGAATTTATAGGAGAAGCGGCTGAGACCATAGGCCGCGAGCGACCCGAGCACGACTGCAAGGGCGGATGCCGTGACCGAGATGATGACGCTGTTCCACAGCCTGCGCATGAATTCGTCGCGCACCGTCGATATCTGGAAGGCCGTATCCGGGGAGAGCCCGAGCGAGCGCCAGCCGAGCCAGCTGGGCGCAAAGTTGAACCAAGGGATCAGATTGCCGCGCATGACATCCGCGGCTGTCTTGAACGAGGTCGACACCGTCCAGAACAGCGGGAAGATGCAGACGAACGCCCAGATGACGAGCAGGCCGTAAACGACGAAACGCATGGCCCACCAGCGAATGCGTTGACCGCGACCGTATTTTTCGAAATCGATTCGAACCATCAGAGCCTCCCCGTCATCCGCTTCACGATGCGGTCGGAAATCTTCATCAGTCCCGTCATGCCGACGACGATAATTACCAGATAGACGAGCGCGAGCAGGGTTCCATAGCCGACATTCGAACGGTCGCGGTATTCGCGATAGATGAAGCTGGTGACGGAATCGGTTGCCCCGCCAGGACCGCCCGATGTCACCGTGATGATGATGTCGGCGAGCTTCAACTTGAAGATGATGCGGATCATCACCGCCGTCACCGACACCGGCAGCATCAGCGGGAAAATGACCTGCCAGAAGCGCTGCCACTTGGTGGCGCCGTCGACTTCGGCCGCCTCAAGCACCTCCCTGGGCAGGGCCTGCAGTCCGGCGAGCAGCATGATCATCATGAAGGGGATGAAGTTCCAGGCGTCCATGATCATGATCGAAAGCCGCGCCGTCAGCGGATCGCCGAAGAAGGAGGGATTTTCCCAGCCGAGCCAGCGGGCGAAGCGCGCGACCGGGCCGAAACGGGTCTCCATCATCGACTTGCCGACCATCCAGCTCACCGCGACCGGCGACAGCATCAAGGGCAACAGAAAGGTTACCCGCCAGAATTTGCGCGCAAGGATTTCCTGGTTGAGGAGCAGCGCCAGGCCGAAGGCGATCGCATATTCGATCGCGATCGCCAGGCAATAGAGGATCATGTTGAAGAGGGCGTTGGCATAGAAAGGATCGGCGATCATCCGGCGGACATTGTCGAGCCCGTTGAAGCGCCGGCCGGCCGAGGAGGCGAGGTTCCAATCGGAAAAGCCGATCCAGAGCGCAAAGAGCAGCGGAAACACCACCATCGACACGACGAAAAGCGCGGCCGGCAGGACAAAGAGCGCCTTCTTGCCGGCCTCGCCGTAAATGACGACGCGGGTGACGCACAGAACCGCAGCCCAGAAAAAATAGGCATAGAGAACCGGCCGCCAGTTCGCGAAACCCCAACCGGTCCAGCCCAGTTCATAAGCACCCTGCAATGCGAACGACGCTATGAACCACAGGGCGCTCAGCCACAGAGCCGCGCGGCCCCAGAAGCGGCGGCCCGCGGAAATAGAGCCGGCTTCGACTGTGTGAAGCAGGTCGCCTTCGACTGTCGACATGATATTCCTCGCCCGGACAGAATGGGCGCTGGCGAAATCGCTTCCGCCAGCGCGTTTTGGTCAACCGGTCAGAGCCCGAGGCTCGCCCGGTAAAGTTTCAGCTGGCTGTCGCGGCCGATCTGGTCGGTGATCTTCTCCCAGGCGGCCGCAATCGCATCCGCGGTCTCCTGCGCCGATTTGTACTGCCCGGCAAAGCCCTTTGCCAGCTCGTCCTCAGCCACGGAGTAATACTGGAAGATGCCCGGGATACGCGGTTCGATCGCAGCATTCGGGTGGTTGTAGCTGTCGGCGTTCGAACCCAGATAATCCTCGATATAGGCACGGTCGTAACCTGCCTTTTCCCATTCGTCATAGTTGAAGTTGGACTGACGGTAGGGCTGGAAGCCGGAGGGATAGGCCGAGGTCCAGAGCGACAGATCCTTGCCCCCGAGATGGGCGGCGGCGGACCAGGCCGCCTTGCGTTTCTTCTCGTCGCCGGAGACCTGCTTGGTGACGTAGATGCCCCAGCCGAGATAGGCCATGTTGGGCGCTTCGTTGTACTTGTCTTCCCATTGCCCGGTCTTGCGGTTGTAGACGCGGTCGGAGCCACGGTTGATGCCGAAGCCGACCACATCGCCAACGACCGACGTGTCCGAGGTGCGCGCGCCGGAGCCGACGTCGCCCCACCACATCAGCATTGCGCCGGTGCCGGCCAGGAACTGCGAGAAGGCGGTCGTGCCGGGGTCGGCGTTGATCTGGTCGGCCGGATAGGCCTTGGCCGCGATCAGATCGAGCACGTCCTGGATCGCCTGGACCCATGCGGGGTTGTTGACCAGCGGCTTCATGTTTTCGGGATCGAACAGCCAAGCCGGGTCGCCCGGATATTTGGCATAGGCGGTCGCACGGTTCTCGATGAAATAGAAGCCGAAACCGCCCCAGCCCTTCAGCGGATCGAGATAACCATAGGCCGGCTGGCCGGTCAGCGGATCGGTCTTGCCGATCAGCGCCTTGGACGCCGCGTTGACCTCCTGCCAGGTCTTCGGCGGCTCGGCCATGCCGCTGATAGAGCCCTCGCCGAAGTAGTCCTTGCGGTAGGCGAAGGTGTGGCAGTCGCCGTCGATCGTGACGCGATAGGTCTTGCCATCCCAGGTGCCGACCGGCGGCTTGAGGTAGCTTACCAGGTCGTCGGCTTCGATCTGCTTTGCCGCCCAGTCCGGCATCTCGTCGAGAAGCCCGCGTCCAGCGGTGTCGCCTTCGAAGGGTGCGCCCATTTCCAGAATGTCGAAATCAACCGTGCCGGTTGCGATCGACTGCTGGAGGCGGGCGTTGTAGTCGGCCTGGGCGAGGTCGATCCAGTTGATCTTGGCGCCGGTATAGGCCTCCCACGGCTTCAGGAAGCCACGGAACAGGAAGTTGTGGAGGTTCTGGTTGTTGAGCCCCATGAAGGTCAGCTCGACACCGGCAAATTCGCCCTCCTTGACATTGGCCTTGGTCGGGCCGAGGCAGAGTTCGCCGACCTTCTGCCAGTCTGCATCCGTCGGCGAGCCCTTGCCGACGCCTGGGATCTGCAGGATCTGGGCGCGCAGATCATCGGCCGCAAATGCCGTGCCGGGAATCCCGCCCATTGCGCCGGACAGGCCGAGCAGAGCCGCGGCACTCGCCGTTCCGCGCAGGACGTCGCGGCGACTGGCCTGACGGCGCATCAATGCATCGTATATTTCGACTTTCATGTCTTCCTCCACGTTTCGTTGCGCTACCGCCGGCCGACCCGGCCTGGCCCAGCCCCATTTAGGACTGGCCTGGGGCAGAACTATCTGGTAAGCAGAAAATGAAACGTTTCATATTCTGCTTGAAACCGCTCCTCCCGGTCTCGCCGCGGAGGATCAGACGGCTCGCTGAAAAAGTCAACAAGAAATGAAACGTTTCATGGAGGAGGTTTGACGGGTATTCCAATCAGGCGCCGAGGCCATCTGCCCGGCAGGATGATCTCTGGAATACGCGGCGAAGGATGCATAACCCTGACGCTGCTCAGGGGCTGAAAAGCAAGTGGGAGGCACATGGCTGAGGTCAATATTTCAGGGGCGCGCAAGGCCTATGGCGCCATGGATGTTCTGCATGGCGTCAATATCGAAATTCGCGACGGCGAGTTCGTGGTGCTCGTCGGTCCGTCCGGTTGCGGCAAGTCGACCCTGTTGCGCATGGTCGCAGGGCTCGAAGGTATCACCGCCGGCAGTATTTCGATCGGCGGAAAGGTCGTCAACAATCTGCCGCCGAAGGACCGCGACATCGCGATGGTCTTCCAGAGCTATGCGCTCTATCCGCACAAGACCGTCGCCGAAAACATGGTCTTTGCGCTGCGCCTGCAGAAGCAGCCGGCCGACGTGATCAAGCAGCGCCTGCGGGCGGCGGCCGAAACACTTGACCTCGTGCCTTATCTGGACCGTTATCCACGTCAGCTTTCGGGCGGCCAGCGTCAGCGCGTCGCGATGGGGCGGGCTATCGTCCGGTCGCCGCAGGTGTTCCTGTTCGACGAGCCTCTATCGAACCTCGATGCCAAACTGCGCGTGCAGATGCGCAAGGAGATCAAGGAGCTGCACCAGCGGCTGAGAACCACGACCATCTATGTCACCCATGACCAGGTCGAAGCGATGACCATGGCCGACAAGATCGTGGTGATGCAGGGCGGCAAGGTCGAGCAGATCGGCACGCCCCTGGAACTCTACGACCGCCCCGGCAACACCTTCGTCGCAACCTTCATCGGCTCGCCGTCGATGAATCTGCTGAAGGGCCGCTACAAGGCCGATGGGGCGATCTTCGTCACCGAGTCCGGCGACGAGATTGCGCTCGGCTTCACGCCGGAAGCCTCGGACGGACAGGCCGTGCTGCTGGGCGTACGGCCCGAACATTTGTCGCTCGCCGACGCGGGTCTGAAAGCGACGGTCGCCGTCACCGAACCCACCGGCCATGAAACGATGGTGTTCCTGCGCTATGGCCCGGGCGAGCTGGTCGCGGTGTTTACGGAACGCTACGACTTTGATCCGGGTCGGGCCGTCACGATAGCCCCCCGGCCGGAGAAGCTTCATCTCTTCGATGCGGCATCCGGCAAGACGTTGCGACCGCAGACCCCTCGCCCCTAGAACAGGATGATTTTAGGCCCGGTTGGCCTAAAATCTGAATCCTGTTCTAGATTAAAGAGTTAGAGCATGATGTCGTCCGAAAACCGCTCACATTTTTCGGCATCATGCTCCAGGCGGCGTGGGAACGAAAGCCGATCGATTTGGTTAGCCCTGGAAAAGCGGCTCCGTGAGAGCTGCAAGATCGCGCATCCAGGGAGCTTGCTGTGAATGTTATAAGTTTTAACAGAAGTCGGAACGGTCATGACGATCCAGACGGGGCTTTCGTGACGACCGGCAACGACGGCCGCCAGCTTTACAGGTTTGCCCTGCAATACGAGATGGATGGCAAGACTTGGGCGACCGACATTTGGGCCTATTCGTCCGAGGATGCCGAAAAACGCGTCGCCGCCATGCGCGGATCGCTGACACTGTGCGGACAGCTCTACGCCGAAGTGGAAGCCGACGCTCCTCATCATACTTAGGCGCATTGCGGCGAGGGGTTGATTCCGCATGAACTGCCACGCCGGCGACAGGCGAATTACACGAAGCAGAATCGTCTGCTCTTACGAGCCTTTGATGAGGCCATAGAAGACGATCGTCCCGTAGAGTATGAATGCGACGACGGCAACGGTGCCGACCAGCATCAGCGCTATTCTGCCGGCATTGAGCCTGGTCCTTTTCCCCTCGGGGGACGACGATGGCCGCTGAATGGGGTCCTTGTCCGAATTCTCGCTCATCGTACCTGCTCCGTTGCCGGCGCCGGTGCTTTTTCATCAGGTTCGCCGGGATGCGTAATCAACATGAAAGCCAGGGCGAGAAGACAGGCAATGATGAAAATCGTGATGACGAATATCATCATTCGTCGCGGCGGCTTCGAATTGTCGTGCCGCACTCCCGAGGATACCGTCCTGTCTTTTCTGCTGTCGCTCACGGTGCGCCCCTCTGGGGAAGATCGGTCTGTTCGTCAAGTTCGTCCTTGAGATCGTCAAGGCGATCGCGCGAAAGCGAACTCTTGATGCGCTGCACTTCCTCATCCGTAACTTCAACCATTCTGCCGCTGTCGTCAGGAATACCGGGGCCGCTTTCGGCAATCGTCTCGTCCCTCGGCCTGTCGTTCATGCCGGTCGATATCTTCGCTTGCCTGTCCATCACATGCTCCAATTCAAGTCGTGAGTCTGCCGACGCGGAATTGCGTCTCGTTGTCCGAACGAAGCGGCGGTAGCGAAGTTCCGATCCGGATTGACAGGTTTTGCCTCAAACCAAAGCTGCCGGGAACATCAAGCCCCTCCACGTGTTGCTGTGCGTATCAACACAGGGACCGACGATGACCGCGAAAAATGCTGGCAAGGGTGACGACAATGACATGCTGATGAAAGTGAAGGCGGTTCCGCAACTGATCGATCCAGACGCAGAGCCGTTCGTGACCGAAGTGGTTCGCGAGCTTGCTGACTCCCACATCCCTTTCCTCGTTGCCGGCACCTATGCCGTCTGCGCCTATACGGGCATCTCGCGGCAGACCAAGGACTTCGACATTTTTTGCAAGGCGGGCGACTACGCACGCATCCTCGGACATTTCAAATCAAAGGGTTACGCCGTCGAAGTGGAAGACGAGCGCTGGCTTGGAAAGGTCTTGAAAGGCAATCATTTCTTCGACGTGATCTTTGCTTCTTCCAACGGGACCATGCCTGTCGGCGAGGACTGGTTCGAGGACGCGCGCAAGGTCGAAATGTGCGGCCATACAGTGAGGATCGTGAGCCCGACCGAACTGATTTGGTCGAAATGCTTCGTCCAGCTGCGGCACCGCTACGACGGCGCCGATATCGCCCATGTCATCCTCAAGGCGCATGATCAGATCGATTGGCGCAAGCTGCTCGCCTATCTCGAAGTTCATTGGGAAGTCCTCCTGATCCATCTCCTCAATTTTAGATGGATCTACCCGACCGAGCGCGACAAGATCCCGCAATGGCTGCTGGAGGAGCTTCTGGACCGGATCAAGGCGCAGCAGGAGCTGCCGCTTCCGCAGATGAAGATATGCCGCGGCCGGATGTATTCCCGCGTCGATTTTGAAATCGATGTGAAGGAATGGGGCTTTGCCGATGTCGGCGGCGAAGGTGAGCTACGAGGAGATTAGGAGAAGCGTAATGGACGATCAGCGAAAAAGCGTGCGAATTGCGGCGGTGGCCGACCTTCATGTGACGGAGGACGGCGCAAAATCCTACAAGGATCTCTTCGCCGAGATTTCCTCGGTGGCCGACGTTCTGGTCATCGCCGGGGATCTGACCGATCTCGGCAAGCCGAAGGAGGCCGAATTGCTCGCGAGCGACCTGCGCCATTGCACCGTGCCGACGGTCGCGGTCCTCGGCAATCACGATCACGAAAGCGGGCATGTCGACGAAGTCTGCAAGATCCTCACTGATGTCGGGGTCAAGCTGCTGAATGGCCAGGCGGCCGAGGTCGCCGGCGTCGGCTTCGTCGGAGTCAAGGGTTTTGCCGGCGGCTTCGGCCGCCATATGCTGGGTTCGTTCGGTGAGGCGGCGATCAAGGCGATGGTTGCCGAAAGCGTCGAGGAATCGATGCGGCTCGAAAATGCGATGCGGCAGGTCCGCGCCGACCGCTCGCTCGTCGTACTGCACTACGCACCGATCGCCGAAACCGTGGCAGGCGAACCTCTGGAGATCTATCCGTTTCTCGGCTCTTCACGGTTGGCTGAAACCATCGACCGTTTTCGGGTGGATGCGGTAGTGCACGGCCACGCCCATCGCGGCTCCTATGAGGGTCGCACGCCAGGCGGCGCGCCCGTCTATAATGTGGCTGCGCATATCGAAAAACCGACCGGCAAACCCTATGCGCTGATCGAACTCTGAATGATCCTGCCTCGTTACTTGTTGGTGCGGCCGCGATGTCGCGGATCGACGCCGCCCTGGGGTGTCGTATCGTTGGCGGTATCGCCTTCGACCGTATTGTCGGCTTGAAGAGCTTCGTCATCTGGCGGCGAGACGATGCCGCGCGAGCGACCGATGCCTGGATCGTCGGTGTTGTCCTTATCAGTCGGCTTCGTGGATTTGGCATGTTTGGGCGAGGTCATGGCGCCCTCCTTCTCATGATGTGCGTTGCTGTCGTTGCCCGGCTTGCTCAGGAAGGAACTTGCCGCACCACCCTTGGTTCCCCTGATCCACGCAGCGTTTGAACCTCCCCAAGCCGAAAGCTTTATTGACGGGAACATTTCGCAAAAGTTGAGGTTGGAGCGCCATCGAAGGATCGGCCGAGGAGAAACACCGTGAGAGCTCTCACATGGCACGGCAAACATGATATCCGCTGCGACAGCGTTCCCGATCCCAAAATCGAAGAGGGACGCGACGCCATTATCAGGGTCACCGCCTGCGCGATCTGCGGATCGGATCTGCATCTCTATGACGGCGTCATGCCTGACATGCACAGCGGCGATGTCATGGGCCATGAGACCATGGGCGAGGTAGTGGAAGTCGGCAAGGACAATACAAAGCTCAAGGTCGGCGATCGTGTCGTGGTGCCCTTCACCATTTCCTGCGGGGAATGTTTCTTCTGCAAGCGCGGCTTCTATTCCGGCTGCGAACGCTCCAATCCCGACCGATCGAAGGTGACGAAACTCTGGGGAAATTCGCCGGCCGGCCTTTTCGGCTACTCGCATCTGCTCGGCGGCTATGCCGGCGGGCAGGCGGAATATCTGCGCGTACCCTATGCCGATGTCGGGCCGGTCAAGGTGCCGGAAGGGCTTTCCGACGAGCAGGTGCTGTTTCTCTCCGATATTTTCCCGACCGGCTACATGGCCGCCGACTTCTGCAACATCCAGCCCGGCGAGACGATCGCGATCTGGGGCTGCGGTCCGGTCGGCCAGATGGCGATACGCTCGGCCTTCCTGCTCGGGGCCGAGCGGGTGATCGCCATCGACACTGTGCCTGAGCGGCTGGCGCTGGCGCAAGCGGCCGGAGCCATCACCCTCGATTTCCTGGACAAGGACATCTACGACGAAATCATGGCGTTGACCAATGGCCGCGGTGCGGATGCCTGCATCGACGCCGTGGGAACAGAGGCCGAGGCCGCCGCCAGTTGGGATTCCCGCCTCGACCGCATCAAGGTCGCATTGTTCATGGGCACCGACCGGCCGCATGTGCTGCGCCAGGCCATCCACTGCTGCCGCAACTTCGGCACGGTCTCGATCGTCGGTGTCTATGGCGGTTTTCTCGACAAGATTCCGATGGGGTCCGCAATCAATCGCGGCCTGACGTTCAAAATGGCGCAGACACCGGTCCAGCATTACCTGCCGATCCTCATGGACCGGATCCAGAAGGGCGAAATCGACCCTTCCTTCGTCATCACGCACCGCGGCACGCTGGAAGATGGTCCCGAGCTCTACAAGACCTTCCGGGATAAGCAGGACGGATGCATCAAGGTCGTTCTGAAACCTTAAAGGAGAAACATCATGGCTGATCATGAATCAGATAAAGGCCTTGCCGTCGTCACCGGCGCATCGACGGGCATCGGCTATGAACTGGCAAAATGCGCGGCGCAGGATGGCTATGATCTCATCATTGTCGCCGACGAAGAGCGCATCAACCAGGCCGCAGCACATCTCAGGGAGTTCGGCACATCGGTCGATGCCGTCGAAGCCGATCTTTCGACGCTCGAAGGTGTCGACCGGCTCGTCGAGCGTATCACCGCCGGCGGCCGCTCGGTCGACCTCCTGATGGCCAATGCCGGACGCGGCCTCGGCAAGGGCTTCCTCGACCAGAATTTCACCGAAGCACGCAAGGTCGTCGACACCAACATCACCGGAACGATCTATCTCATCCACGAGATCGGCAACCAGATGCGCAGCCGCGGCAAAGGCCGCATCCTGCTGACAGGCTCGATCGCGGGCTTCATGCCCGGCTCCTACCAGGCCGTCTATAACGGCACCAAAGCCTTCATCAACAGCTTTTCCTTCGCGTTGCGGGAGGAGCTGAAGGACTCTGGCGTGACGGTCAGCTGCCTCATGCCGGGAGCGACCGAGACCGAATTCTTTCGGCGCGCCGACCTTCTGGATACGTCGATCGGCCAGGCGAAGAAAGATGATGCCGGCGAAGTCGCGCGGATCGGCTATGACGCGATGATGGATGGCGAGGGCGACGTCGTCAGCGGATGGAAGAACAAATTGCAGGCCGCTGTCGCCAATGTCACGCCGGCAAGCGTGCTCGCCCACCAGCATGCCAACATGACAAAACCCGGTTCGGGCGCCAAATAAGTGGAGCCGGCGGCTGTGAGCCGCCGAACATTCAGCCACGCTCGACGAATTTGTTGAAGCGGCTCGTCTTTCCGTCCTTAGTCTTGTCCTGGTACAGAAAGGCGAGCTTGCTTTCGTCGAAGATCTTGAAGAATTCATCCCATCCGATCTCGTCGAATTCCTCTTCCTTTTCGCCGAAATCGATGCGCAGGACACCGCCTTTGCCGCCGGCTCGGATGACCGCCGGCCTGCCCTTCCTTTCCTCCGCCCATGCACGGATCGCCTTATGGTCCGTTGTCGTCTCGGAACTGCTCATCGAAGCCTCCATTCATTTCGGTTCTGTTTGCCGCAGTCAAAGAAGCGGCTGTCTCTGCTTCCAGTCGCGATAGGGCGCGAGCACCTGGCCGGGAAAGCGCCGTTCGATTTCGCTTTCGGTCAAAGCGATCCGTGGAAGAATCTCGGCCGCTTCGTCCGGAGCAGCCTCGCTGGCTTTTTCCAGCTCGCTCATGGTCACGAACAACTCGTCCTCGGTCATCGCCTCCAGACGCGAGGCAAGATCTTCGACCGGTTCGGTGATGAGTGGATTTTCGGACATTGACGCCTCTTCGCTAATGCCTGTCCAACTTCGCTCTTCAGACTAAGTTCCGTAACCGCGCGGAGCAAAACCGCTCGCCCAAGGAACTCTCCGGACGACCTGGTGTTTTGCCTTCTTCTGACTCCCGAAATTACAATCGACGACGGAGCCGATCCATGGATATGACGCGCACCCGAGATCGCATGGTAGAGCAACAGCTGACGCGGCGCGGTATCTGCGACCAAAGCGTCGTCAGGGCGATGCGCGCGGTACCGCGCGAAAGGTTCGTCGATCCGGGCTATGCGGAATTCGCCTATGAGGATGCGCCGCTCTCGATCGGCGACGGCCAAACCATCTCACAGCCGTTCATCGTCGCCCTGATGCTCGAAAAGGCGGATCTCGACGCCGGAGACAAGGTGCTAGAGGTCGGAACCGGTTCCGGTTATGCCTCGGCCCTCATCAGCCGGATCGCCAAGCACGTCTATTCCGTCGAGCGCCATGAGAGGCTGGCGCTTCAAGCCAGCGAGCGGTTCGAACAGCTCGGATACCGCAACATCGATGTTCGCGTGGGCGACGGCAGCAAGGGCTGGGCGAAAGCCGCTCCGTTCGATGCCATTATCGTATCCGCCGGTGCACCCGAGGTGCCGCTTGCCTTGAAGGAGCAGTTGGACCTTGGAGGACGGCTTATCATTCCCGTCGGCCGCGGCGACGCGCAGCGGCTGAAGCGGATCAAGCGTATCGGGGCCGAAGCCTTCGAGGAAGACGATCTCGGCGGCGTATTCTTCGTTCCCCTGATCGGCGAAGACGCCTGGACGGCAGCCCATCCGATGTATACGGCGACGGCCCCGTCGTCACGTCCGGAAGAGCCCCCTCACCGGCTCATCGCAGACGCGGCGGAAGAATTTTCATCCCTTGATGACCAGAACTTTGCCGCTCTTTTCGATCGGTTTGCCGAAAGCCGCATCGTTCTGCTCGGCGAATCCACCCACGGCACGGCCGAATTTTACGAGGCCCGCGCCGCCATCAGCCGCCACCTCATCGAGCATCACGGGTTCAATCTGATCGCGGTCGAAGCAGACTGGCCCGATGCCGCCGCGATCGATCGATGGACCAAAGGACAAGCACTAAAAGGCAGCCCGCCCTTCGGCCGTTTTCCCGAGTGGATGTGGCGGAACATGGAGTTTTCAAAATTCGCCAATTGGATGAAAGAGGAGAACCAACGGCGCGCGGCTTTGCAAAAGGATCCGATACGGTTCTACGGGCTGGATCTCTACAACATGTCGGGCTCGATCCGCTCCGTGCTCGACTATCTCGAAAGCGTCAGCCCGGAAACCGCAGCCATCGCCAGGGAACGCTACGGCTGCCTCAGCCCCTGGCAGAGCAATCCGGCGACTTACGGCAGAGCCGTCCTCACCGACGCTTATCGATCATGCGAGGATGCGGTGCTGAAACAGTGCACGGAACTCCTCGCCCAGTCGCTAGATGACGAGGCCTCCGATGGCGACGATTTTCTGAATGCCGCTCAGTCGGCACGCTTGCTCGCCGCGGCCGAACGATATTACCGCGTCATGTATTATGGCGGTTCGCAAGCCTGGAATCTCCGCGACACCTATATGGCCGATACGATCGAACACCTGCTCGACTTTCACGGATCGGCGGCGAAGATTATCGTGTGGGCCCATAATTCGCATATCGGCGACGCCCGCTACACCGACATGGCGGCCGCCCGCGACGAACTGAACCTCGGCCAGCTCTGCCGGCAGCGGTTTGACGGAATGACCAGTCTCATAGGATTGGGAACGCATTCCGGCGAAGTGATCGCCGCGAGCGATTGGGATGGAACAGCCGAGAAAAAACAAGTCAATCCGTCGCTGCCACAAAGCTGCGAGCACCTATGTCACGATTCCGGAAAACCGCGGTTTCTTCTCGATCTCAAAGCCCATGAAGAGCTGCACGCCAGCCTCGTCGAGCAGCGGCTTCAGCGCTTCATCGGCGTCATCTACCGGCCGGAAACGGAACGGTTGAGCCATTACATGCCGACATCGCTATCCCGGCAATATGACGCCTTCCTCTGGTTCGACGAGACGCGTGCACTTTCGCCGCTGGCGCAGCGGGAACCCAGCGACGGTGACCTGGAGACTTTTCCTTTCGGCTTCTGACCGTTCCTGCAACCGTCAGGTATGCGGGAACATTTAGGCGCAACGCCAGTTCTATGCGCAACGCGTAAGGGAGTGCGCATGGGAAAAATACGTGAGCCCGCACTGCCGGAGGGCCTGGTCGATACCACCGATTTCCAGACAAGATTCTGGGCAGTTCAACGCATTTCCTGGATCATCTTCACGCTCCTCCTGGTCGCATGCCTATTGGGTTTGCTTGGGCGGGGAGGTGCGTTTTCACGCCAAACCCTCGTATTGCCGGAGGGTTCGGTAGATTTCCCGGCCATTTCGCGGTGGAATGCTCCCGAGCACATGATCTTGAACTTTGGGCCTTCATCCGAAGACAGGGTCTTCACGGTCGACGCGGAATTTCTTCAAACATTTTCGATAGAGGGGATCGATCCGCCTCAAAAGACGACCTTCGCCCGAGATGGGCGGATAGGCTACGTATTCCCCGCCGACCCGGCAGGACCAGCGCAGATCGTGTTCCGCCTGCAGACGGAGCTTGCCGGTCCACGACGCGCCACCATTGGGATCGGTGCTGATACCCGCACCCAATCGACTTTCATCTTTCCGTGAGGGCGCCACCGTGGATGCCGTATTACGCGGACTGACGATCTATTTCACGCTGCTTGTGATCATCCGCCTGTCGGGAAGACGGACGCTCGCTCAGATGACACCCTTCGATCTCGTCATCGTGCTGGTGATCTCCGAGACCACGCAGCAGGCGATGCTCGGCGACGACTTTTCGATCACCAACTCCGTCATCCTGATCCTGACGCTGTTCACGACTGACATCGGGTTGTCTTACGTGAAGAGATGGTGGCCGCGCGCTGGCCACGTCATTGATGGAGTGCCGACTGTGCTCGTGACGGATGGCGTCTATGACGAGCGTGCCCTCAAGGGAGCCAGGCTGCAAAAAGAAGACGTCATGGAGGCGGCTCGGAGCCAAGAAGGCATCGAAAGCGTTACGGAAATCAAATTTGCGATTCTCGAAGTCAGCGGCGCCATCAGCATCATCAAAAAGCAAAAATCCGACTGACGATATTCTATCGTGACGCCCAACCGGGACATCGAAACAAGATCACGGGAACTCTCGTCTTTCTCGAAAGTTCGGCAGACCATCAACCGAGGAGATCCCGATGAAACGCCTTGTTATTGCTTCGCTCGCCGTCTCTCTTGCCGTTCCCGCTTTTGCGCAATCCGCCGCCGAAAAGACGGGCGTCAATTCCTTGATGGGCGTCCCGCCGAAAACGGAGGATTTCGTCCAGGAAGCAGCCGCCAGCGATATGTTCGAAATCGCCTCCAGCAAACTCGCTGCCGAGCGCGGCGACGATGCGACGAAGGCCTTTGCGCAGCAAATGATCACCGATCATCAGAAGACCAGCGACGAGCTCAAGGCACTGGTCTCAAGCGGCAAGGTCAAGGCAACCCTTCCGAGCGCCATGACATCGGAGCAGCAGAGCATGCTCGACAAGCTTAACGGCCTGCAGGGAGACGATTTCAACAAGCAATATCACTCTGATCAGGAAGCCGCTCACGAGGACGCAGTCGATCTCTTCAAGCGATATGGCGACGAGGGGGACAATCCCGAGCTGAAGGCCTGGGCCGCAGCCACACGTCCCGCCCTGGAGCATCATCTCCAGATGGCCGAGGAACTCAACAAATAAGCCTCAGAAGCGTGAGGCATTACCCCCGCGACCGGCTCAAAATGACAGGTCGAGCACCCTGCCCTCGAACAGGCGATCGCGAGACCCTTCGAGATGCGCTTTCATCAGCCGTTGCGCATCGTCGGCGCGACCGTCGGCGATCGCCTTGTAGATGGCGTTGTGCTCCTCATAGACCTGTTCCAGCCCCTGGCGTGGGCCGAGCAGGGAGAGGCCGTGGAGGTGCATGCCGACGGCGATATGGGCCTTCAGCGCATCGATCGACGCGGTGTAGTAATGATTGTTGGCCGCTTCCGTCACGGCGCGATGGAAGGTGAAATCGGCGTCGGCGCGGTGAAGCTGATGGCTTGTCGCCTCGCGCAGATCCGCAAGCGCGCTGGCGATTTTCTGGATCGCTTGCTCGTTGCGCCGTTTGGCGGCAAAATAGGCGGCTGCCGGCTCTATCGTCAGGCGGAATTCGTAGCAGCGCTGAATATCGGCAATGGTCTTGACGGGCGAATAGGCAAGCTGTGTCGTCGGCGAGCCATGGGCGCTGACGAAGGTGCCGGCGCCTTGCCGGGCATAGACCATGCCCTGGTCGCGCAGCCGCGCCAGCGCATCCCGGACGATCGGCCGGGAAACGCCCAGCATCGAGGCCAGCTCGTGTTCGCCGGGAAGGCGTGAATCCGGCGGATAGTTTCCGCCGCGAATGCGCTCGAGCAACTGGTCGAAGACACGATCAACCAGCTTGACGGCCTTGCCGCGTTCGGGCTTGCCCGGCGGGCCGGCTTCCGCGTTCAAAGATTCGCCATTCGCTTCAGTCACGTCATTCTCCCCGACGGTATCCTACTAGGCCGCCTGATTCCGAAGAACCAGTCTTAGCAAACTATCGGGCGTGCCGAAGCCCCCCGACTTGACGGCGCACCGAAAATGCCGCCCGTCAGCGGCCGTGACATCGAACCAGGGGATACCGGCTTCGATCTCGCCCTTCGGCACCAGCACGCTGACCCCGAGTGCACGGAATACGGCAAGTGCGGTATCGCCGCCGCCGACCATCAGCATATCCGCCCTCGTATCACCGATGACAGTCCTGACGCCTGCCGCAAAGCGGCTGGCGACGAGCCCGGCATCGGCCGCCATGTCGCCGGTGCAGCGCAGCAACACCGGCAGCGCCAGGCCCTCTCCGCATTCGATCTCGCCCATCGGCGCGTCGACCACCATGCGCAGGGAACCCGAGGCTTCGAGCCGGTTCATCTGGACCTCGGTGATCGGATCGCGCGAGCCGAAGGCAAACAGCGTGCGCGGGGTCGCGGCAAATTCCGTTGCCGGCCGGCCCGCTTCGCCGAGCCAGCGGGCGAGCGCCGCGCCGAGGCCGCGCGCACCGACGCCGAGCGTCTTTCGCCAGTCGTGGCCTTCGGCGATCTGGTCGAGATCGTTATCGTCTTCTGCATCGGCAACGACGACATTGTCTGCGCCCCGGCCCTCGAACAGCCTGGCGATCGGCAGCGGCTTGTTGACGCCACGCCCGATGACGCAGCCTCGGTAGGTCAGGCGCTCCTGATCGGGAATGGCGGGCGCCACGAGAATAGTCTTCAGGCCGAACACATCCGCCAGCGCCAGGCTTTCGGCCGCGACATTGCCCTTCAGCCGGGAGTCGATCTTCTTCATGATGACGCCGGGCTTCACATCGCGAAATATCCTGGCCGCCGATCGGACCCTGTCGGCGGCGTCACGCTCGCCAAGGGCGCGGGACGCGGTATTGACGACGACGACATCGCAGCCGGTGGCAACCGCATCCTGCGCCGCCTCGATATCGACGGCGACCGCGACCGAAAGGCCGGCCGCGACGAAGGGCGTGCCGGTATCGAGCGCCCCCGTCAGATCGTCGGCGATGATCGCGGCCTTCAGCGTCATGCGATCTCTTCCGTATTGACGGCGTGGCAGGCGACGAGATGACCGGGCTTGGCTTCCTTCCAGACGGGTATGACCTTGCTGCAGACATCCATGGCGATCGGGCAACGCGTGTGAAACCGGCAGCCGGATGGCGGGTTCAGCGGGCTCGGCACATCGCCCTGCAGGATCTGGCGCTGGCGGGTGCGCTCATGTTCCGGATCGGTCTCGGGAACGGCCGACAGCAGCGCCCTGGTATAGGGGTGCAGCGGATTGTCGAAGAGCTCCTCGCGGGTCGCCAGTTCGGCGAGCCGCCCAAGATACATGACGCCGACGCGGGTGCTGATATGGCGCACCACCGCGAGGTCATGGGCGATGAAGAGATAGGTCAGGCCGTATTTCTCCTGCAGATCGAGCAGGAGGTTGATGATCTGCGCCTGGATCGACACGTCAAGCGCGGAGATTGCCTCGTCGCAGACGATGAATTTCGGCTGGCAGGCGAGCGCGCGGGCGATGACGACGCGCTGGCGCTGGCCGCCGGAAAGCTCGTGCGGATAACGTTGGGCAAACCGCGTAGGCAGGCCGACATCCGTCAGCAGCGCCGCCACCTTCTCCTTGAGTTCAGCCTTGGTGCAGAGCTTGTGAAAGAGGATCGGCTCACCGATCGCCTCGCCCACGGTCATGCGCGGATTGAGCGTCGAATAGGGATCCTGGAAGACGATCTGCAGGTCGCGGCGGAAGGGCCGCATCTGCTTTTCGTCGAGCGTGGCGAGATCCTGTCCCTTGTAGACGACCCTGCCGCTGGTCGCCTTGTAGAGGTTGAGGATGGTGAAACCGGTCGTCGATTTGCCGCAGCCGGATTCACCGACGAGGCTCAGCGTCTCGCCTTCCATGATGTCGAGATCCACATTGTCGAGGGCATAGACGGTGGCCGAGCGTTCGCCGAAGGCACCGAGCTTGACGTGGAAATGCTTGACGAGGTTTTCGACCTTGAGCAGCGGTTGCGCAGCCATCACGCGGCCTCCTGCATTTTCTGGACGACGAAACAGGCGGCGCGATGGTCGCTGCTGCCGCTCAAGGGTTCGAGCCGCGGCACCTTCTCGTGGCAGATCGCCTCGACGAGGGGGCAGCGCGGCGCAAAGGGGCAGCCCTTTGGCCGGCGGCCGGGCTCCGGCGGCGTGCCGCCGATCGAGCTCAACCGGCTTGCCGGTGGATCGGACAGTTTCGGGATCGAGGAGAGCAGACCGCGCGTATAGGGATGGCTTGGGCGGGCATAGAGCTCATCGACCGGCGCATCCTCAACGACCGTGCCGGCATAAAGCACGGCGACACGGTCGACGAGGCCGGCTATCAACGCCAGATCATGGGTGATCCAGACGACGGACATGCCGAGCTTGGCGCGCAGATCCTTCACCAGATCGACGATCTGGGCCTGGATCGTGACATCGAGCGCCGTCGTCGGCTCGTCGGCGATCAGGAGCTTCGGATTGCAGGCAAGGCCGATCGCGATCATGACGCGCTGGCGCATGCCGCCTGATAGTTCATGCGGAAAGGCCTGCAGCCGCTCTTCGGGGCCAGGAATGCCGACCAGGCGCAGAAGCTCGACGGCGCGGGCGCGGGCCTCCGCCTTTTTCATTTTGCGATGATAGATCAGCGGCTCGCAGATCTGGTCGCCGACGCGCATGACGGGATTGAGCGAGGTCATCGGGTCCTGGAAGACGAAGCCGATATCGCCGCCGCGCACCTTGCGCAGCTCGCCATTCGACATCGTCTGCAGGTCGCGGCCGTCGAAACTCGCCGTTCCCCTGGCGACCTTGATCTTGTTCGGCAGGAGCCGCATCAGGCTCAGCATGGTGAGGCTCTTGCCGCAGCCGGATTCGCCGACGACGCCTAGCGTCTCGCCCTTGTCGACATGCAGATCGATGCCGTCGACGACGACGGCTGGGCCGTTGCGGCCGTCGATCTCGACGGTGAGGCCCCTGACATCGAGCAGGCGTTCTCTGTTTTGCGTGTCCATCATTTGCTGCCCCGCGGATTGAGCGCGTCGTTGAGGCCGTCGCCGAGGAAGCTGAAGGCAACCGAGGCAAGGCCGAGCACGGCCGCCGGAGCGGCGAGAAGATGCGGATAATGCTGCCAGACGCGAAGGCCGTCCGAGATCATGTTGCCCCAGCTCGGCGTCGGCGGATTGACCCCGACCCCGAGGAAGCTGAAGGCGCTTTCCAGCACCATCGCCGTGCCGAGACCGGCGCTGACCGAGACGATCAGCGGCCCGAGTGCATTCGGCACCACATAGCGCTTGATGATGAGCCAGTTCGATAGCCCGAGCGCCTGGGCCGCGGTGATATAGGGCCGGCTGCGGATCGACAGGACCTGAGCGCGCACCAGGCGGGCATAGGGCGGCCAGGAGATGAGCGCCATCGACCCGAAGACGAGGATGAAATCCACCCAGATCGTCTGGCGGTAGAAGGGATTGAGGGTCTCGAGGTAGCGCGCCTCCATCCATCGGGTGATCGGCGATTTCAGCGAGGCGTTGATGACGACGACGAGCAGCAGGTTGGGGACCGACATCGTCACGTCGGTCAGCCACATGATGGCGCGGTCGAAGGGATTGCCGAAGAAACCGGCCACCGCGCCGAGGGTTAGGCCGATCAGCACGGCGAAGAAGGTGACGATAACGGCGACGAGGAAGGCGGTGCGCGTGCCGAAGACCACGCGGCTGAAGACGTCGCGGCCGAGATCATCGGTTCCGAAGAGGTGGCTCATCGACGGCAGTGCGTTGCGGGCGTTGAGGTCCTGGCTGAGATAATCATAGGGCGTGAGATACGGCCCGAAGATCGCGGTGAAGGCGAGGATCAGGACGACGACGAGGCCGAAGACGGCGAGCTTGTTGCGCCGCAGCCGATGCCAGGCGTCGCGCCACAGGCTGACCGGCGGCTCCTCGATGGTCTCGGTGGTGGAAAGAGGGATGGCGGACATGGTCAGCGGCTCCTTCTTGAATCGTTGGCGCGCGGATCGAGCAGCGGATAGAGCACGTCCACCAGCAGGTTCGACACCATCACCAGGAACGATCCGATCAGCGTGATCGCCAGGATGACGGGATAATCGGAATTGATCAGCGCCTGCACCGTCAGGCGGCCGAGACCCGGCAAGCCGAAGACGAGTTCGACGAAGATGGCGCCGTTGACGATGGTGATCATGATCAGGCCGAGCTGGGTCACCACGGGCGTCAGCACCGGCCGCAGGATATGGCGCAGCGCCACGATGATCTCCGGCACACCCTTGGCGCGGGCGGTGCGGACAAAATCCTCCGACAGCACCTCGATGACGGCGGCGCGCGTCTGGCGCACGATCAGCGCGATCGGCTGGAAGGAGAGCACCAGCAGCGGCAACAGGATGCGGACATCGAAGACGCCGCCCCAGCCATAAGGCACGCTGGCACCCGGTAAGAGCACGATGAGGCCGACCATCAGCAGCGGACCGGCGACATAGGCGGGGATCGCCCAGAGGAAGAGCGCCGAGCCGAGAATGGCATAGTCGAGGCGCGAATTCTGGTTCAGCGCGGCGATCATGCCGAGCGGGATCGCGACGACAGCCGTCAGGATGATGGCGCAGAGGGCAAGCTGGAACGAGACCGGGGCGGCAGCCGAGACCATCGCCCAGACGGCGCGGCCTGATGTCAGCGAATTGCCGAACTGGCCGTGCAGCAGGTTCCAGATGTAAAGGCCGAACTGCTCGATGAAGGGCCTGTTGAGACCGGCGCTTTCGCGAATGGCCTCGATGCGCTGCGGATTGTAGGCGACGTCGCCCGGCGCGCGCAGGAAGATGAGCTTGATCGGATCGCCAGCGCCATAGAAGGCCAGCGCGTAGACGGCCAGCATCACCACGAGAACGGACGGAATCCAGATGGCGAACCGGGTTAGCACGTAGCGCAGCAAGGCCACCTCCCACCTGTGGTACGATGCGTTCCCGCCCTTTGCCAAAGCCCGGCGGATCGCATCTCTTCTTCTTGAAACTTGCGCGAAGGCCTTGCGGCCCTCGCGCGCTCATCGTCAGAAACGATAGTTCAGAATCAGCCGATGGAGATGTTCCAGGGCTCGGCGATCTGCCAGTCGAGGTTCTTCTCCATGCCCTTGACCTCCTTGGTGGCCCAGCGCGACATCGCCTGAGAATACCATGGAATGAAGGCCCAATCCTCGCGGAACGCCTTCTGGGCCTCCTGGGCGAGAGTGACGCGCTGCGGATCGTCCGCAGCCTTGGTCGCCGCTTCGGCAAGGGCGCTGTCGACCTTGTCGTTCTTGTATCCGCCGAGCTTGTTCTGTGCGTTCGACGAGGTCGAGGCGATGCTGCCAGCCAGATAGGAAACGGCATCGGGAACACGGGTGCCGACGTCGTCGCGGAAGATCTGGACCGAGTTCTGGTCCGGACCGGCATAGGCGTCCTGCTGCGGCTTCATGTCGACGGCCGTGATGCCGAGATTCTGGCGCCACTGCTCGGCGATGAACTGGGCGGCGGCCTGAATGGCCGGCGCCGAGATGCCGACGAACAGGAGCTTGGGCAGGCGCTCTGGCCCGCCATAGCTCGATTCGGCGAGCAGCTTCTTGGCGGCTGCCGGATCAAAGGGAAAGGGTTCGAAGCCGGAATTGTCGGCGCCGGGAACCGAATTGAGGATCTGATCGGCCTTCTTGTGCGGCCCATCCGGATAGGAAGCCTTGAACAACCCGTCGCGATCGACCGCCATGATCAGCGCCTGGCGCACCTTCGGATCGTCCATCGGCGCGCGGGAAATGTTGAACCAGAAGTGCTGGCTGGTCGGGATCAGCGGGCCGGCCGAGAATTCCGGGCCGAGATCCTGGATGATCGTCGAGGTGACGAGCTCGGTATGGGCGTTGAACTCGCCGGACTTGATCAGCGACGTCGCGGTGACATTGTCCTCGATCGAGGTAATGTCGATGCGGGCAAGCTTCGGCTTCTGCCCAAAGAAGTTCTCATTCGGCTCGAAGGTGATCTTGCCGGCATCGATATCGATGCTCGTCAGCTTGAACGGGCCGGAAAAGACCGGATTGTTCTCCGGCTTGTACCAGTCGATGATTTCCTCGCCGTCGCTGCCCCGCGACTGCGATGCCTTGGTGATCGGCGCGATGTGGTTTGCGAGACGCATGAAGAAGATCGGATCGGCGGCGGCGAGCGTCACCACCACCGTCCCCTCGTCGGGCGTCGCGACACCGGTCAGCTCGTTGCCCGAGCCAGCGGCGATTTCGGCGTAGCCCTTGACCTTGCTCAGCACCTGGTCGGCGCGCTGGCTCTTGGTGTTCGGCATCGAGGCGACTTCCCACGATCCCTTGACGTCGGCCGAGGTGATCTTGCTGCCGTCGGAGAAGACGGCCTTGGGATCGATCTTGAAGGTCCAGACCGTGTTGTCGGCCGATTCCCAGCTGGTGAAGACGTAAGGCTTGATATTGCCTTCGCTGTCGAAATACATCGGCGAAGCCCACCAGATCGAATTCCAGCGGAAGGTCCTGCCGCCGCCGCGCAGCGGCGACCAATCCTGGTCGAAGGCCGGATGCGCGACCTTAAGGACCTGGCCTTCATCGGCCATCACGATACGGGCATTCATTCCGAAGACGGTGAGGCCGACGCCGGCAGCAAGGCCAAGCTTCAGCGCATTGCGACGCGAGATATTGGTTTTATCAGATTGATCAAAAGACATGCGTTCCTCCCACGGTAAATTCGGCAGCGCTCTCCCTGCCCCTTGCCAGGCGCAGCACAATCCGGTCCCATATCGTTCTCCCGTTATTGTAAATATGTCAACAAAAAATCGCGTTTTTCAGTCGAACAAAATATACCTCTAAAAATAAACAAACAAAATCAAATAGATAGTTTTTTGGTTTTCCACGAGGCCATTTTGTCTTCTTGACAAAAGCGCTGCAATGGAAAAGTTCTTGGCACTCCATCGCGACAGGCGAATGACAAATGCACGCGCAACCGGCCGGTTCGGAGATAGATCGGCAAGATGGGACGCGCCGAAGGGAGGATAGGATGAGCCATCAAAGGATCACGGGCGTTTTCAGCGCGGCCGCAACGCCGCTGACCGCAGAGAACAGGCCGGACCTTGCCCTTTTCACCGATCATTGCCGGCGGTTGCTGGCTGAGGGTTGCCATGGTGTGGCCCTGCTCGGCACGACCGGCGAGGCCAATTCCTTCTCCTCCAGCGAGCGCCGCGCAATTCTGGAAGCGGCGCTGGAGGCCGGCATTCCGGCCGACAAGCTGCTGCCGGGCACCGGTGTCGTCGCCATTCCCGAAACCGTGGAACTGACGCGGCACGCCCTGTCGGTCGGCGTCACCAAGGTCGTGATGCTGCCGCCCTTCTACTACAAGGGCGTCTCCGACGACGGCCTCTTCGCCGCCTATTCGCAGGTGCTGGAAAAGATCGCCGACACGCGCCTGCAGGTCATCCTCTACCACATCCCTCAGGTTTCGGGCGTGCCGCTCTCCATCCCGCTGATCGGCCGGCTGATTGCCGCCTTCCCCGAAACCGTTGTCGGCATCAAGGAATCTGCCGGCGATTTCAATAACATGCAGGCTATCATCGCCGCCTATCCCGGGTTTTCCGTTCTCGCTGGCGCCGATCCGCTGCTGCTGCCGCTGATGAAGGCCGGCGGCGCCGGCTGCATTACCGCAACCTCCAATCTCGTGGCGGATTCGCTGCGCACCGTCTACGACCATGTGCATGACGAGGCGCGCGCCGCCGATGTCGAGGCGGCGCAGGCGCGCATCAACGCCTATCGCACGCTTTCCAACTCTTACGTCCAGATCCCGACCATCAAGGCAATGGTGGGGCTGAAGACAGGCAATCCCGCCTGGAAGCGCACACGTGCGCCGCTGATGCCACTCGGCGATGCGGATTATGCCGCGCTCGCCGAAAGCTACGCCAAGCTGCCTTGAGGAGATCCGCCATGACCTTCACCGGCCTGTCCCCCGAAGCCGTCCCCGCCCTGATGACCGGGGCCATAGCCCCTCATCCCACCATCGCAGGCCGTGCCGACGCCTATCTGCCTTCCCCCTGCATCCAGAACCATGCGGCCAATCTCGCCTTTCTGCCTGACGGCACACTGACATGCGTCTGGTTCGGCGGCACGATGGAGGGCATGGGCGACATCTCGATTTACATGTCGCGGCTGGCGCCGGGGTCGAAGCGCTGGTCCGAGCCTGAAAAGATGAGCGACGATCCGGAGAAATCCGAGCAGAACCCATTGATTTTCAATGCTCCTGGCGGAAAGACATGGCTGCTCTATACCTCGCAGACCTCGGGCAATCAGGACGGTTCCGTTGTCAAATGCCGGATCTCCGATGATGGCGGCCAAAGCTTCGGCCCGGTCCGCATCCTCTGCGACAGCCCCGGCACATTTGTTCGCCAGCAGATGGTCGTCAACGGCAGGGGCGAATGGCTGCTTCCGGTGTTCCGCTGCGTCGGCCTCAACGGCCAGCGCTGGAGCGGCGACGCCGATACGGCCGCCGTGCTGATCTCACGCGACGGCGGCGCAAGCTGGCAGATGCACGACATCGCCGACAGCATCGGCGCCGTGCACATGAACATCCTGCCGCTCGGCGGCGGCGAGATGATTGCCTTCTACCGCAACCGTTTCGCCGAAAGCATTCTTTCCAGCCGATCGAGCGATGGCGGCAGGACGTGGAGCGCGCCCGAGCCCACCGAACTTCCGAACAACAACTCTTCCATTCAGGCTACAGTCCTGAATGATGGAGAAATCGCAATGGTTTACAACCATTCGAACGCCGATATGTCGGATGCGCGGCGCCTGTCTCTCTATGACGAAATCGAGGGCGACGACGCCGGAGAGACGGCGGCCGCCGTTGCCGATATCCGCCGGAAAGCGATCTGGGGTGTTCCGCGTGCGCCGCTGAGCCTCGCAATATCAAGGGATGGCGGCAGGAGCTTTCCGTATCGGATCGATCTCGATACCGGCGAAGGCCACTGCCTCAGCAACAATTCCAAGGATTCGCTGAACCGGGAATTCTCCTATCCCTCGGTCACCCAAAGCGGCGACGGCACGCTCCATGTCGCCTATACCTACTATCGGCGCGCCATCAAATATGTGCGCCTCGAACCGAACGCCCTGCCGTAAGCAAGGCAGCGGCCAGCCAATTGTAAACCTGCGTCCGATCAACACCGAAAGGACGCGGGTACAATGGTTTTTGGCCGATCGAACAGCCATGAATTGACAACAGCCCTGACCGGTCGGCTGCCGCGCGACGGACTCGGCCTCTCCTAAGCCAAATGCCCGCCCTAATCGGCGAAATTCATATATCTTATTGTTTTATATACAAAATAATCGTGCAAACTTCATCTGAAAACTTGCTCCGGCGAACATCGCGCGACAAAATTTCAGGCTCTCGGGAATGTCGGCTTGACTTTGACATTACAACTTTACAATAAAGAGAGCGACACTATTGCCGCAAGATCCTGCAGGGAGGACTGGTTCATGGCCAGCTTGGGTTCGCCAATCACGATAATTCGGCCGCATCAGATCGAATTCGGCATCGGCACGGCAGGAAAGCTCGGCAAATGGGCCGGCGAAAGAGGCTATCGCCGCACGCTTGTCATCTCGGATGCTTTCAACGCTTCGCGCATCGACGTGCTGGAACTCAAGGGCGAGGTGACGGTCTTCTCCGAAGTGACGCCGGAGCCGGATACGGCCAATCTCGACAAGGTGCTGGCTGCGGCCAATGCCGCCGATGCAGAGCTGATCGTCGGTTTCGGTGGCGGCAGCGCCATGGATCTGGCAAAGCTTGCCGCCGTTCTTGCCGGCTCGGCGCAGACGCTGCATGAGGTCGTCGGCCCCAACAAGGTGCATGGACCGCGCAAGGCCGGTCTCGCCCAGGTGCCAACAACCTCGGGCACCGGCAGCGAAGCCGGCATCCGCGCACTCGTCACCGATCCCAAGACGATGGCGAAGCTCGCCGTCGAAAGCCTGCATATGCTCGCCGACATCGCCGTCATCGATCCAGCCCTGACCTTCACCGTGCCGGCTCGCACTACCGCCGCCACCGGCGTCGATGCGATGGCCCATTGCGTCGAGGCCTTCACCAACCGCAAGGCCCACCCGATGGTCGACATCTACGCGATCGAGGGAACCCGGCTGGTCGGCAGATATCTCGCCCGCGCCGTCAAGGACGGCAGCGACGCGGAAGCGCGCGCCGGCCTGTCGCTCGCCTCGCTTTACGGCGGCTTCTGTCTCGGCCCGGTCAACACCGCCGGCGGCCATGCGCTCGCCTATCCCCTCGGCACGCGCTGGCATGTGGCGCATGGCGCGGCGAATGCGCTGATCTTCCCACATGTGCTTGCCTTCAACACGCCGGCGGCCCCTGAGAAGACGAAAGCGGTGATGGAGGCGCTCGGCTATGAGCCCTCGGACGATACGGCATCCGTCTTCGATGCGGCTTACGCTTTCTGCGCCGCTCTCGGCATCGAGATGAAGCTCTCCGGCCTCGGCGTCCCGGAAAGCGATCTCGACGCCATGGCCGACGACGCCTTTGCCATTCGCCGGCTACTTGATAACAATCCGCGCGATCTCACCCGCGCCGACATTCGCTCGATTTACGCGGCCGCCTTCTAGAACAGGATGATTTTAGGCCAGGTCGGCCTAAAATCTGAATCCTGTTCTAAATTAAAGAGTTAGAGCATGATGCCGCCCGAAAACCGCCTACACTTTTCGGCATCATGCTCTAGGCGACACGGTTTTCAGAAGGACTTTGATGATGGACAGGAATGCAAAAGTCGCCGTGACGCTCGGTGATCCCGCTGGCGTCGGCCCCGAAGTGATCGTCAAGGCCTTGGCTGCCCTTCCGAACGAAGAACGCGGCGATTTCGTCGTTGTCGGCAATGTGGAAGCGCTGGAGCGGGCCGACCGCGTCAGCGGCACGGGCCTGAAATTTGCGCTTGCCGACGCCGCCGGCGATGGCAGGATCGCCGTCGACGAAGTTCCGCTCGGCGCGGCCCTCCCCGAGATCGGCAAGGTCAGCCCGGTCGCGGGCGACGCGTCGGTGCGCTATATCACCCGCGCCGTCGATCTCGCCATGTCTGGGAAAGCCGATGTCATCGTCACCGCGCCGATCAACAAGGAAGCGATGAACCTTGCCGGCCATCACCATGACGGCCATACCGGGCTTCTCGCGCATCTCACAGGCTCGAAGAGCTCCTTCATGCTGCTTGCCTCCGAACGGCTGAACACCATCCATGTCTCGACCCATATCTCGCTGAAGGGCGCGATCGAACGCGCCAAGACGGAGCGGGTGCTGGCGACCATCGAAGCCGGGCACAAACATTTCCTGCGCCTCGGCAAGAAGGCTCGCATCGCCGTGGCCGGCCTTAACCCCCATTGCGGCGAAAACGGCCTGTTCGGCACCGAAGACACGGAATTCCTGGCGCCCGCCGTCGAGCAGGCGCAGGCCAAGGGCATCGACGTCGTCGGGCCGATCTCGGCCGATACGGTGTTCGCCCGCGCCTATAACGGCGCCTTCGACCTCGTCATCGCCCAGTATCACGACCAGGGCCACATCCCGATCAAGCTCGTCGCCTTCGAGACGGCGGTCAACGTCTCGCTCGGGCTGCCGATCGACCGCGTCTCGGTCGATCACGGCACCGCCTTCGACATAGCCGGCACCGGCAAGGCCAACCACGTCAACATGCTCTCTGCCATCGCCTATGCCCGGCTGATGGCGCGCTCGCCGCGCCAGAAAACGTAATGGCACTCTCTGCGAGGAGCGACCGGCCGTCGCTCCCCGCAGCAAATATCATGGCCGCCGCCACGCAAGCCGAATAGGCAATCTCCTGACGTGCGGCGGAGCTGCCGGGAAACCGGCAGCCAGGAATGCGTTTTCGCTCCGTCCAGTCTTTTCCTCGAAGCTTATCTTTTTGGAAATCCATTTCTCCTCATTTTCAGTAGTCCACCTAATTTATAGATATAAGTCATTTGGAGAGAGTGGTTATGAGCATCGAAAAATCCGAAAGCGGCCTTGGAAGACGGGATCTGCTGAAATTGTCCGCTGCGGCTGGGGTCGCCGTCGCCGGCGCCTCGCTGATCGGCCGGAAGCCTGTTTTGGCAGCCGAAGAAGAATTGTCGCTGAAAGCCAAGCGCATCGCCATCAGCGCGACCGGCACCGATCACTTCTTCGACCTGCAGGCCTATAATGCCCAGATCGAAGAGGTGAAGCGTCTCGGCGGCGAGCCGATCGCCGTGGACGCCGGACGCAATGACGGCAAGCTGGTCTCGCAGCTGCAGACCTTGATCGCCCAGAAGCCGGATGCGATCGTTCAAATCCTCGGCACGCTGAGCGTCATCGATCCCTGGCTGAAGAAGGCGCGCGATGCCGGCATTCCGGTCCTGACCGTCGATGTCGGCTCGACCAATTCGATCAACAACACCACGTCGGACAATTGGGGCATCGGCAAGGATCTCGCGCTGCAGCTCGTCTCGGATATCGGCGGCGAAGGCAATATCGTCGTCTTCAACGGTTTCTATGGCGTCACCCCCTGCGCCATCCGCTACGACCAGCTGGTCAATGTCGTCAAATATTTCCCGAAGGTGAAAATCCTCCAGCCGGAACTGCGCGACGTCATCCCCAACA
The DNA here is from genome assembly GCF_002211395.1 of Rhizobium sp. R339. NCBI lineage: Bacteria > Pseudomonadati > Pseudomonadota > Alphaproteobacteria > Hyphomicrobiales > Rhizobiaceae > Rhizobium > Rhizobium sp. R339. The sequence continues at coordinate 36,095 of NZ_LOKV01000027.1, read as the reverse complement.
CCGTGCAGGACGCCTTCACCCAGATCACGGCGATCCTGAACAAGTATCCGGAAAAGGGGTCGATCAAGGCGATCTGGTCGGCCTGGGATATTCCCCAGCTTGGCGCAACACAGGCGCTGACGGCAGCGGGGCGGACAGAAATCCGCACCTACGGCGTCGATGGCAGCCCTGAAGTGCTGCAGCTTGTCGCCGATCCGAATTCGCCCGCCGGTGCCGATGTGGCGCAGCAGCCGGCGGAAATCGGCCGGACCGCCATCCGCAACGTCGCGAGGCTCCTCTCCGGACAGACGCTGCCGCGCGAGACCTACGTGCCGGCGCTCCTCGCCAACAAGGCCAATGTCGGCGAAGTCACCAAGAAGCTGGGCATCGGCTGACGCTCGCCGACGGGCAATCCGGCGTGGCCGGATCGCCCGGGGCATGACGACCGGAGAGATCCTATGACGGCCATTTCGCTGACGCCGCCGGCAAGGGCGCGCGACGACATCATCCGCTTCGAAGGCATCGTCAAGCGCTTCGGCGGCGCGCAGGCGCTGGCCGGCGCGTCGCTGTTCGTCAAGCGCGGCACGATCCACGGTCTTGTCGGCCAGAACGGTGCCGGCAAATCGACGCTGATCAAGCTGCTTGCCGGTCTTCACCAGCCGGATGACGGCCGGATCGAGATCGAAGGGCGGACATTCGACAGGCTGACGCCGCATCTCGCCGAAGAGCTGGGCATCCACTTCATTCACCAGGACCGGCTGCTGGTGCCGACCTTCACCGCCGGCGAGGCCCTGTTCCTCGGGCGGGAACCGCGCATATCGGGCACGCCCTTTCTCGACCGGCGGCTGATGCAGCGCCGCGCCTCCAATATTCTCAACGATTATTTCGGCCTCCGCCTGCCGAACACCGCCCTGATCGGCGAATTGTCGACCGCCGAAAAGCAGATCGTGCAGATCACCCGCGCCCTCCTCAACCAGCCGAAGGTTCTGGTCTTCGACGAGCCGACGGCCGCGCTGGTGGCGCGCGAGGCCGATATCCTGTTCCGGCTGATCCGCCGCCTGCGCGATGAAGGCGTGACCATCATCTACATCTCGCATTATCTCAACGAAATCGAGGAGCTCTGCGATCACGTCACCGTGCTGCGCAACGGGCTCACCGTCGCTTCCGTGCCTATCGGAGAGACCTCGGCTTCCGCGATCGCCCGGCTGATGGTCGAGCGCGATATCAAGGAGATGTTTCCGAAGCCGCAGGTCACATCAGGTGAGGAAATCCTCAAGGTCGAGCAATTGTCGTCGCCGGGGAAATACACCGACGTCAGCTTCTCGCTGCGCCGCGGCGAAGTGCTCGGACTCACCGGCCTACTCGGCTCCGGCGCCAAGGAGCTGGTGCGTACCCTCTTCGGGCTCGAGAGGTCGGCGTCCGGCCGCATCGAGATCAATGGCAAAGCTGCCCGTTTCACCAATCCAAAGCAGGCGGCTGGCCACGAGATCGCGCTGGTGCCGGAGGATCGGCGCCGCCATGGCATCGCGCTCGACCTCAGCGTTGCGGAAAATACCAGCCTTTCCAGCCTCGCCCGGTTCACGCGTTTCGGCTTTCTCGATCGCAAGCGCGAGCGGCGCGAAATCGATGCCCTGATCACCCGGCTGCAGGTGAAGACCAGCGGCCGGAATGCGCTTCTGCGGACGCTCTCGGGCGGCAACCAGCAGAAGGTGGCCATCGCCAAGTGGCTGAGCCGCCACTCCGAGATCTATCTCCTCGACGAGCCGACGGTCGGTGTCGATATCGGCTCCAAGGTCGAAATCTATAGGCTGATCGGCGAGCTTGCGGCGCGGGGTGCGGCCGTCATCGTGCTGTCCTCGGACCTGCCCGAACTCGTCGGCATCACCGATCGCATCCTCGTGCTCTTCCGCGGCCGCGTGGCGCGGGAATTCATATCGTCTGAGACCACGGCGGATGCCGTGCTGGCGGAATCGACCGGATCGTTAGAGGGCAAGCGCCATGTCGGCTGAAGTGGAATTCGCACCTGCCGGGTTTTCGGCGATAGAACCGCCGTCCCAGCCGGCCGGCAACATCGCCGCTGGCGTCTTGCGCTTCGGATCCTTGATCGCTTTTGCGGCCATTCTGATCATCTTCTCGCTCACCGCGCCCTATTTCTTGAGCGTCGGCAATATCGGCAACGTGCTCGGCCAATCCGCCATATCGGGCGTGCTGGCCATCGGGCTGACGGTCGTTCTGGTTGCCGGCGGCTCCAATGTCGTCACCGGCGGCATCGACCTGTCGCTGGCGGCCAATATGGGCCTCAGCGCCGCCGTCTATGCCAGCCTGACACAGCTCGGCTACGGCGACGCGACGGCCATCACTGCCTCAATCCTGACCGGAGCGCTGATCGGCACGGTCAATGCCGTTGCCGTCGTCTATGCCGGCATCGTGCCGCTTCTTGCCACGCTTGCGGTGATGAACGTCGTCGCCGGGCTGGAACTGGTGCTGACCCAGAATACCGTCCTGCCGGCCTCCACGCCGTTCCTCTCGGCGCTTTCGGGCTCCGATCCCTTCGGCCTGCCGGTGCTCGCCTATGTGCTCATCGGCTTCACGGCAATCGCTACGGCGATCATTCAATATACGCCGCTCGGCCTACGTCTTTATGCCGTCGGCGAATTCCCGGATGCGGCGCGCGCCGCCGGCCTGCCGCTTCGCCGGCTGCTCGCTGGTGCCTTCGTCGCCAGCGGCATATCCGGCGGCATCGCCGGCATCCTGTCCGTCTCCTATCTGAGCGGCAGCACGACCGGCTCCGGCGAGATGCTGTTGCCAGTCGTCGTGATCGCCCTGCTCGGCTCGGTCTTTTCACGCCGGCTGGTTCCGACGGTCACCGGCACATTCCTCTCGGCCCTGCTGGTCGGCTTCCTGACCAATGGCTTCCAGCTGCTCAATATTTCGAGCACGCTGGTCAGCGGCGTCCAGGGCGTGCTCATTCTGATCGTGGTCTCCGCGACCACGCTGTTGCGCCGGCAGGAGGCCTGATCATGTCGCTCCAGACTTCGACGCCCGCCGCCGCCAACCTGCCCCACCTGATCGGCGCCGGCGCACTGCGCTACGGGCTGATCCTCGCGCTCGTGGCGGTGTCCGCGATCTTCTCGGCGGCAACGCCGACATTCCTGACGCCAGCGAACCTCCAGAGCATCCTGGTCAACAATTTCACGCTGCTCGCCATCGTCTCCATCGCCATGACCTTCGCCGTCTCGTCGGGCGGCATCGATCTCTCTGTGGGAACGGCGATGGATTTTGCGAGCTTCGCCTTCGTCTCCCTCGTGCTTGCCGGACAGCCGGTGGCAGTTGCCGCCTTTGCCGGATTGGCGGCCGGGGCGCTCGTCGGCGCCTTCAACGCGCTGCTGATATCAGGGATCGGTGTGTCGCCGTTCCTTGCCACGCTCGGCACGCTGTTCATCGGCCGCAGCGTCCAGCAATTGCTGACCAATGGCGGCAATCCAGTCTACCTACCGCCGAGCGGCGTGCCCGAGGCTTTCCGTTTTCTCGGCCATGGCACGATCGCCGGCTTCCCCGTGCCGCTTGCGGCCGCCATCGCGATCATCGCAGCCGCAGCGGTCGTCTTTGCCCGCACCCGCTTCGGCCGCGTCATTCTCTCGATCGGCATTCAGCCGGCGGTCGTGCGCTATTCCGGCATTGGAACATCCGCCCATATCGCCGTGACCTTCATCATCGTCGGCTTGATCGCAGCCGTCGCCGGGCTGATCCTGACGGCGACAGTCACCGTCTATATCCCGTCCTCCGGCAATGCCTTCCTGCTGAATGCCATCGGCGCCACTTTCATCGGCACGACGCTCAGCCCGCTCGGGCGGCCGAATGTCGGCGGCACCGTGCTTGGTGTCCTGCTGCTCAGCATCGTCGCCAACGGGCTGCTGCTGACCGATCTGAATTTCTACTGGCAGCAGGTCGGCACGGGCACGCTGATCTTCGCGGTTCTCGCGCTCAGCTTCATCAACAGGAAAGCCGCCGGCCGCGCGTAAAGCGAGCCACATACAGGGAATGCGTCAGCCGGCCGAGGCGTCCGAGATCATGCGCGATACGGCATTCTTCCAGCCGATGATCTTCCCCTGCCGCTCGGTCTCTTCCATCGCGGGGCTGAAGCGGCGGTCGCAAGCCCAGGCCTTGGCAAATTCGCGCTTGCCGGGCCAGATGCCGGCTTTCGATCCGGCAAGCCAGGCGGCGCCGAGCGCCGTCGTCTCGCGGATCGCCGAGCGGTCGACGGGATTTCCCGTAATGTCGGCCAGGCACTGCATCGTCCAATCCGAAGCCGCCATGCCGCCATCGACGCGCAGCACCGTTTCCAGCTGGTTGGCGCCCCAGTCCTTTTTCATCGCCACCAGCAGGTCGAGCGTCTGGTAGGCGACGGATTCGAGCACGGCGCGGGCAAATTCCGCCGGGCCGCTGTTTCGCGTCAGGCCGAAGATCGCGCCGCGCGCGGCCGGATCCCAATAGGGCGCGCCGAGGCCGGTGAAGGCAGGAACGATATAGACCTGCTGCCCGGGATCGGCCTTGGTCGCCAGAATCCCGGCTTCGGAGGCCTGATTGATGATGCCGAGACCGTCGCGCAGCCATTGCACGGCGGCACCGGCGATGAAGATCGAGCCTTCGAGCGCATAGGTCGTCTCGCCGTCGAGCCGGCAGGCGATCGTCGTCAGCATCCGGTTGGAAGAGGAAACACGGTCCCTGCCGGTATTGAGCAGCGCAAAACAGCCGGTGCCGTAGGTGGATTTCATCATGCCGGGCTCGAAGCAGGCATTGCCCACGGCCGCCGCCTGCTGGTCTCCGGCCACACCGAGGATCGGGAGGGCAGCGCCGAACAGCGCCTCGTCGACCCGGCCGAAATCATCGGCGCATTCCCTCACCTCGGGAAGCATGACCGCGGGGATGCCGAGAATGCCGAGAAGCTCCTCGTCCCATGCGCCATCATCGATATTGTAGAGCAGCGTCCGCGACGCATTGGTCGCATCGGTGGCATGCACGCGACCATCAGTCAGCTTGTAGATCAGCCAGCTGTCGATCGTGCCGAAACAGACTTCGCCCGCCTCCGCCTTCTCGCGCAGGCCATCGACATTATCGAGCAGCCAGCGCAACTTCGTTCCGGAGAAATAGGGGTCGAGCAGCAGGCCGGTCTTGGCGCTGAACAGTTTTTCATATCCGTCGGCCTTCAGGCTATCGCACATTTCGGCCGTACGCCTGTCCTGCCAGACGATCGCGCGATGAAGCGGTGTTCCGGAGCGGCGGTCCCAGACGACTGCCGTCTCGCGCTGATTGGTGATGCCGATCGCGGCGATTGCGGCGGCGTTCAAGCCGGCATCGGCGATTGCCCCGCGCACGGTATCGATGACGGACTGCCAGATTTCGGCGGCGTCGTGCTCCACCCAGCCGGGCTGCGGATAATATTGGGTGATCTCCGCCTGCGCCGAGCCGGCCATTTTCATGTCGCCATCGAAGATGATGGCGCGCGAAGATGTCGTGCCCTGGTCGATCGAAAGAATATAGCCGCTCATATCCGTCTCCGGCTCACGCGAAACCGCTCCGCCTGCCGGAAACGGCAAGACGCGGACATCTCATGAGAAAGATTGTGGGGTGCCACCGGCCTGCAGCCGGTGGCGGGAAGTGATGGCCGGAAGCCTCGTCGCTTCCGGCCGGGTCCGCCTTACTTCTGCCAGCTCTTGACGAGTTCGTCGTAGTTGACGGTAAGCGGCTTTTCCTTCTCGTTCTCGATCTTCAGCTGCGGCGCAAGGTTGCCCTTCTTCACCGCATCCGCGTTCCAATAAGCGAGATCATGCTCTTCGGCGAGTTTCGGGCCGATATCGCCCTGGACCTTCGCCCGTTCCAGGCGCTGGAGCACCTTTTCCTGCTCGGAGCACAGCGAGTCCATCGCTTCCTGCGCCGTCTTCGCGCCGGAAGAGGCGTCGCCGATCGCCTGCCACCAAAGCTGTGCCAGCTTCGGATAGTCGGGAACGTTCGTACCGGTCGGCGACCACTGCAGGCGGGCCGGCGAACGGTAGAATTCGACGAGGCCGCCGAGCTTCGGCGCGCGGTCGGTGAAGGACTTATGATCAAGCGTGGACTGGCGGATGAAAGTCAAGCCGACATGGCTCTTCTTCACGTCGACAGTCTTGGAGGTGACGAACTGGGCATAGAGCCAGGCCGCCTTGGCGCGATCGTCGGGCGTGGACTTCATCAGCGTCCAGGAACCGGCGTCCTGATAGCCGAGCTTCATGCCGTCCTTCCAGTAGACGCCGTGCGGGCTCGGTGCGAAACGCCATTTGGGCGTACCGTCGGCATTGACGACCGGCAGGCCTTCCTTGACGAAATCGGCGGTGAAGGCCGTATAGGTGAACATCTGCTGGGCGACTTCACCCTGAGACGGGACCGGGCCGGATTCGGAGAAGGTCATGCCCTGGGCGGCTGCCGGCGCATAGGCCTTCATCCAGTCCAGATATTTCTGGATGGAGTAGACTGCGGCCGGGCCGTTGGTATCGCCGCCGCGTGCGACGCACGAACCAACAGGACGGGAGTTCTCGTCGACCTTGATACCCCATTCGTCGACCGGCTTGCCGTTCGGGATGCCCTTATCGCCGTTGCCGGCCATCGACAGCCAGGCGTCGGTAAAGCGCCAGCCGAGCGACGGGTCCTTTTTGCCGTAGTCCATGTGGCCATAGACCTTCTTGCCGTCGATCTCGCGGCCGGTGAAGAACTCGGCAATATCCTCATAGGCAGACCAGTTGACCGGCACGCCGAGATCGTAACCGTACTTCGCCTTGAAGTCGGCCTTGTTCTTCTCGTCGTTGAACCAGTCGTAGCGGAACCAGTAGAGGTTCGCGAACTGCTGGTCGGGCAGCTGGTAGAGCTTGCCGTCAGGCGCCGTGGTGAAGGACTTGCCGATGAAGTCGTCAATGTCGAGACCGGGATTGGTGACATCCTTGCCTTCGTTGGCCATCCAGTCGGTCAGCGAGCGGGCCTGCTGATAGCGCCAATGGGTGCCGATCAGGTCCGAGTCGTTGATATAGGCGTCATAGATGTTTTCGCCCGACTGCATCTGCGTCTGCAGCTTTTCGACGACGTCGCCTTCGCCGATCAGGTCGTGGGTGATCTTGATGCCGGTGATGGCGGTGAAGGCCGGGGCCAGCACCTTGGATTCATATTCGTGTGTCGCGATCGTTTCGGAAACGACCTTGATGTCCATGCCGGCGAAGGGTTTCGCTGCATCGACGAACCACTGCATTTCCTTTTCCTGGTCAGCGCGGGGAAGCGTCGAGAGATCGCCGACTTCCTTGTCGAGGAAGGTCTTCGCCTCGTCCATGCCGGCATAGGCCGATGCGGTCATTGCCAGCAGCAGACCTGCTGTCGTCGTCAATAAGTGCCGTCGCATAATATCCTCCCAGGGTTTGCGATTGCAGTCACATACTCAGGCGGCCAAGGACCCCCGGCCATCTGTCTTCACTTTGCCGTCACACGTAGCGGAACACGCCGATGGCGTAGACCACGGAGATGGCAAGAGCCCACCACAGGTTGGGCCCAGCGAGCCCAAGCCATGCAAGATGAATGAAAGCGCTGCCCAGCAGCGAAACGAAGAGCCGGTCGCCGCGCGTGGTCTCGAAGCGCAGCACACCCGTGCGCGGCGAGCCGCCCGGCGAAAAATATTCCCAGACGCTCATGGCGACCAGAAGCGCCAGGATCGTCAGGAAGAACAGCGCCGTCGGCAGCGTCCAGGCCATCCAGGAAAAATTCATGACCGTCTCCTCCTCAAACGCGCCCGAGCGCGAAGCCCTTGGCGATGTAGTTGCGGACGAAATAGATGACGAGCGCGCCCGGAATGATGGTGAGCACGCCGGCCGCCGCCAGCACGCCCCAGTCCATGCCGGAGGCCGAAACCGTTCGCGTCATGATCGCCGAGATCGGCTTTGCCGCCGTCGTCGTCAGCGTGCGGGCAAGCAGCAGTTCGACCCAGGAAAACATGAAGCAAAAGAATGCCGCCACGCCGACGCCGCTTGCGATCAGCGGAATGAAGATCCTGATGAAGAAGCGCGGGAAGGAATAACCGTCGATATAGGCGGTCTCGTCGATCTCCTTCGGCACGCCGGACATGAAACCTTCGAGGATCCAGACGGCGAGCGGCACGTTGAACAGGCAGTGGGCAAGCGCCACGGCGATATGGGTGTCGATCAGGCCGAAGGCCGAATAGAGCTGGAAGAAGGGCAGCGCGAAGACCGCCGGCGGCGCCATGCGGTTGGTCAGCAGCCAGAAGAACAGATGCTTGTCGCCGAGGAAGCGGTAGCGCGAGAAGGCGTAAGCCGCCGGCAGCGCCGCAGCCACCGAAATCACCGTGTTCATCACCACGTAGATGATCGAGTTGATGTAGCCGTTATACCAGGACGGATCGGTGAAGATGACCGTGTAGTTGCGCAGCGTCGGGTTCGTCGGCCAGAGCGAGAAGGCGCCGGTGATCTCGGCGTTCTCCTTGAAGCTCATATTGACGAGCCAGTAGATCGGCAGGATCAGGAAGATGATATAGATCGTCGGGACGAGCCAGGAGAGGCTGCCTGCAGGTTTGAATTTATTGGTCATGATTGCCCTCCCCCTTAGCTCGCGTCGCTGCTGGTCATCACGGTGTAGAACACCCAGGAGAGCAGCAGGATGATGAGGAAATAGATGATCGACATTGCCGCTGCCGGGCCGAGATCGAACTGGCCGACCGCCATTTTCACAAGGTCGATGGAGAGGAAGGTCGTCGAGTTGCCGGGGCCGCCGCCGGTGACGACGAAGGGCTCGGTATAGATCATGAAACTGTCCATGAAACGCAGCAGCACGGCGATCAGCAGCACCCGCTTCATCTTCGGCAGCTGGATATAGCGGAAGACGGACCAACGCGAGGCGCCGTCGATCTTGGCCGCCTGATAATAGGCATCGGGGATTGAGACGAGGCCGGCATAGCAGAGCAGCACGACGAGGCTCGTCCAGTGCCAGACGTCCATGACGATGACGGTGACCCAGGCGTCGATCGGATCGCGGACATAGTTGTAGTCGAGGCCGATCGCTTCGAGGGTATGGCCGAGCAGGCCGATATCGACGCGCCCGAAAACCTGCCAGATCGTGCCGACGACATTCCACGGGATGAGCAGCGGCAGCGCCATCAGCACTAGGCAGACGGGAACGCCCGGCCCTGATTTCGGCATGTTGAGCGCAATGAAGATCCCGAGCGGAATTTCCAACGCCAGGATGATGAAGGAGAACAGCAGGTTGCGCTGCAGCGCTTCCCAGAAGCGGTCGGAATGCAGCGTCTGGATGAACCAGTCGGTGCCGGCCCAGAAGAATTCGTTGTTACCGAATGTATCCTGGACCGAATAGTTGACGACGGTCATCAGCGGGATGACAGCCGAAAAGGCGACGAGCAGCAGCACCGGCAACACCAGAAACCAGGCTTTGTTGTTCCAAGTCTTCTGCATGGCTCAGGCCTCCCTGCCGACACGCCAGCTGTCGGCGTAGATGCTGATGGCGGACGGATCGAAGGTGACGCGGGCATCCGCGGGGATATCGGCATCTTCGGGCACAACGATCGCGAGCGGCTGGCCGGCGAAACGGGCTCGCACGATCTTCTGCCGGCCGATGTCTTCGACCTTGCTGATCGTGACCGGCATACCCTCGCGTCCGAGACGGATGAATTCGGGGCGGATACCGAGCTCGGTTTTGACCGAGCCGGCGGTCTTCGGCGCGTAATCGAGCGTCAGCACCTCGTCCCCGACCTTGACGGCGCTGCCGTCGACGTGGGCCGGCATGACGTTCATACCGGGCGAACCGATGAAATAGCCGACGAAGGTGTGGCTCGGCCGCTCGAAGAGCTCGGCCGGCGTGCCGATCTGAACGATCTGGCCGTCATACATGACAACGACCTTCTCGGCGAAAGTCAGCGCCTCGGTCTGGTCGTGGGTGACATAGACCATGGTGAAACCGAACTGCTTGTGCAGCCGTTTCAGCTGCGAGCGCAGCACCCATTTCATGTGCGGATCGATGACGGTCAGCGGCTCGTCGAACAGGATGGCGTTGACGTCGTTGCGCACCAGCCCGCGGCCGAGCGAGATCTTCTGCTTCTGGTCGGCGGTCAGCCCCTGCGCCTTGCGTTTGGCCCAGCCGGCAAGGTCGATCATTTCGAGAATGTCGCGCACGCGCCGGTCGACATCGGCCTCGGCCACGCCGCGGTTGCGCAGGGGAAAGGCCAGATTGTCGTAAACGGTCATCGTGTCGTAGATGACGGGAAACTGGAAGACCTGGGCGATGTTGCGGCTTTGCGTCGAAAGGTTCGTCACATCCTTGCCGTCGAACAAGATGCGGCCATGCGAGGGCTGCAGCAGACCCGAGATGATGTTGAGCAGCGTGGTCTTGCCGCAGCCGGACGGACCGAGCAGCGCATAGGCGCCGCCGTCGTTCCATTCGTGGTCGACTTCCTTCAGCGAATAATCCTTCTCCGTCTGCGGATTGGCTCCGTAGGCGTGGCGGATATGGTCGAGCGTAATGCGTGCCATTGTGCTCTCCTATGCCTTTGCCGCTGCAGCGGCAGCGTGGCCGACCGTGGCGATGGCGCGGCCATCGGAGCCGAAGGCCAAGAGGTGGCGGGTGTCGAGGAAGGCCTCGATCTCCATGTCGGGATCGATGTCGTGAATGCCGTGCGCCAGCATGACCCAGCGCACGCCGTCATATTCCAGGTGAACGAAGCTCTCCGAACCGGTGATCTCGGAAACCAGCGTGCGCGCCTGCAGGCGGGCGGCGTCACCGGTCTGCGGCTTGAAGCCGAGATGATGCGGGTGAAACGCCACAGTAACCGGCCCGTCCGGCACGGCGGCCAGATGCGGGGGAACCGGAAGTGCTGCTCCGCCCTGACGCGTGAAGACATTGCCCGCTTTGGTGACGTCGAGCGTGTTCAGCGGCGGATCGGCGAAGATGCCGGCGCTGTCGAGATCGACGGGGCGCCGGTAGACGTCGATCGTCGGCCCGAACTGGGTGACCCGACCTTGGTTCAAGGTTGCCGTATTGCCGCCGAGCAGCAGCGCCTCGGAAGGTTCGGTGGTCGCATAGACGAAGATCGCACCGGACTGAGCGAAGATCTTCGGGAGTTCCTCACGCAGTTCCTCTCGCAGCTTGTAATCGAGATTGGCGAGCGGCTCGTCCATCAGCACCAGGCTGGCGTTCTTGACGAGGGCGCGCGCAAGTGCCGTGCGCTGCTGCTGGCCGCCGGAGAGATGGAGCGGCGTGCGGTCGAGATAGGGCGTGAGCTTCAGAAGCTCGGCGGCCTTGCGCACGTCGCGGTCTATCGTGGCGGCATCCTTCCCCGAGATGCGCATCGGCGAGGCGATGTTCTCATAGACGGTCAGCGCCGGGTAATTGATGAACTGCTGGTAGACCATGGCGACATTGCGCTTCTGCACCGGCATGCCGGTGACGTCGGCGCCGTCGAAATGGACGGAGCCGGCGGTCGGACGGTCGAGCCCCGCCATCAGCCGCATCAGCGACGTCTTGCCCGACAGCGTCGGCCCGAGCAGGACGTTCAGCGTGCCGCGCTCGAGGACCAGATCGGTCGGATAGATATGATAGTCCGCCCCCACCATCTTGGCGGCGTTTCGCAGTTCCAGCATTCCGATTCCCCTGCCTCCACGCAGCGGGGACCACATGCCGCCTTATCCGGCCATCGCCGGTATGGCAGCCATGTACTCCTCCAGTGACTGAGCCTGCTCCCCGGAAAGGCGCAGACCATCCTTTGTTCTCCTCCACAGCACGTCATCGGCGTGCCGGGCCCATTCATGTTCGACGAGATATCTGACTTCGGCTTCGTAAAGATCGCCGCCGAACAGCCGCCCGAGATCATCGATGCCGCGGGCATCGCCGAGCAGCGTCTCGGCCCTGGTGCCGTAGCGGCGCACCAGCCGGCGCGCATGCGGATCGGCAAGGAAGGGATAGCGGCTTTTCAGCTTGGCGACCTCGGCCTCATAACCCTTGACGGCGAAATTGCCGCCGGGCAGGTGGCTCTTCGCCGTCCAGGGAGCGCCCTTGATGCCGATCGCCGCACCGATCTTTTCCAGCGCATGTTCGGAAAGCCGGCGATAGGTGGTGAGCTTGCCGCCGAAGACGTTGAGCAGCGGTGCGGCGGCGCCCTCGCCCTCGAGCTTCAGCACGTAGTCGCGCGTCGCCTCCTGCGCCTTCGAGGCGCCGTCGTCATAAAGCGGCCGCACCGCCGAATAAGTCCAGACGATATCCTCCGGCTTGACCGGCTCCTTGAAATATTCCGACGCCGCATTGCAGAGATAGACGGTCTCCTCCTCGGAGATCCGGACGTCCTTGGGATCGGCGGTGTAATCGCGGTCGGTCGTGCCGATCAAGGTGAAGTCGCCCTCATAGGGAATGGCGAAGATGATGCGGTTGTCGGGGTTCTGGAAGAAATAGGCGCGCGGGTCGTCGAACTTCTTCTTGACGACGATATGGCTGCCCTGGACGAGGCGAACATGGCGGGCCTCGTTCTGGCCGAAGGCGGAACGGATGACGTGATCGACCCAGGGGCCGGCGGCATTGACCAGCATGCGGGCCTGATGGCTGCCGTTACGGCCGGTGACGGTATCGGTCGTCTCGATATGCCAAAGGCCGTTCTCGCGCCTTGCCGACACCACTTTGGTGCGGGGCATGATCGCGGCACCCTTGTCGGCGGCGTCGCGGGCGTTCAGCACGACCATGCGGGCATCGTCGACCCAGCCGTCGGAATATTCGAATGCTCTCGTAAACAGCGCCTTCAGCGGCTTGCCCGCGGGATCCTTGCGCATGTCCAGCACATCCGTCGCCGGCAGCAGCTTGCGACCGCCGAGGTGGTCGTAGAGGAAGAGGCCGAGCCGGATCAGCCAGGCCGGGCGGATACCGCCCTTGTGATAAGGCAATACGAAGCGCAGCGGCCAGATGATGTGCGGCGCCATCGCCCAGAGGATCTCGCGCTCCATCAGCGATTCACGCACGAGGCGGAATTCGTAATGCTCGAGATAACGCAAGCCGCCATGGATCAGCTTGGTGGCGCCGGATGAGGTGCCGGAGGCGAAATCGTTCATCTCCGCCAGCGCGACGGAATAGCCTCGCCCGACGGCATCACGCGCGATGCCGCAGCCGTTGATGCCGCCGCCAATGACGAAAATGTCGTATATCTCCCGGCCCAATTGCCCCTCCGAGCCTACTGCTGATTTCGCATCGCACAAAACTTGCGCGATTGCGAAAGTGACATCAGTTAAAACGAAAGAAATACGAATGTCAAACGAATGTTGGGAGCTCTATCGCGATCTGCTGCTCGTTTCGATCAGTTTCACATTGTTTTCGAGGCAGAGATTTCGGATCGACGGCACCGGACAGTGGTCGGTGATGAAGGTATGAACCTGGGAAAGCTGACCGATCCGGACCGGCGCGGTGCGTTCGAACTTCGTCGAATCGGCAACGAGAATGACGTGGCGGGCATTGGCGATGATCGCCTGCGCGACCTTCACCTCGCGAAAGTCATAGTCGAGAAGCGCGCCGTCGACATCGATCGCCGAGGCACCGATCACGGCATAATCGACCTTGAACTGGCGGATGAAATCGACCGCCGCTTCGCCGACGATCCCGCCGTCCGAACCGCGCACGACCCCGCCGGCGATTACCACCTCGATTGCCGGGAAGAGACGCAACCTGTTGGCAACGTTTATATTATTGGTGATCACCATCAGCTCGTGATGATTGGCGAGCGCCTCGCCCACCGCCTCGGTCGTCGTGCCGATATTGATGAAGAGCGAGGCTCCGCTCGGGATCAGCTCGACGGCCGCAACGCCGATTGCCTGCTTCTCCGAAGCGGCGATCTGGCGGCGCGCCTCGTATTTGACGTTCTCGGTTCCGCTCGGAAATGTCGCGCCGCCATGGATGCGCGTCAGCACCTGCGCATCGCAGAGATCGTTCAGATCCTTGCGGATGGTTTGCGGCGTTACCGAGAAGCGGGAGGCAAGCTCCTCGACCAGAACCCTGCCGCTCGATTTCGCGATCGCCACGATTTCAGTTTGTCGGTCGGTCAAGAACATCGGCGCCCCCTTTCGATCTGCTTTCGTTTTTAAAGAAAGCGAAGAGCGGCGCAACGTCTATTTATCGGCGGCGAACTTTCGCCGCCGATTTTGGTGGTAGCGGCGCGGCCGTTACCGTTTCCGCATGACGTTGACCACGAGCACGCCGAGGATCGCCATGACGCCGCCGATCGCGCCGAGTGCCGTCGGCGTTTCGCCGAGCCAGACGAAGCCGATCAGCGTTGCGACCGGCGGAACCCCGTAAAGAAAATTCGAGGCGCGCGCGGCCGTCAGCCGCTTCAATGCGATGGCCCAGGTGAGATAACCGATCGCCGTCGGGAAGATGACGAGATAGGCGACGCCCCAGTTGACCTCCGCCGGTGCGGCGGCCAGCGCGCGGATCGTCGCCGGGACGGCGGGAAACAGCGGCACGGAGCCGATCAGCAGGATCCAGGCGGTGACGGCAAGCGCCGGCAGGCGGGCGAGCAACGGTTTTTGCAGCACGCTTGCGATCGCCGAGCAGAGCGCTGCGCCGAGGATCAGCACAGCGTTCGGATCGAGCTTGAAGCCGCCGTCCGAGGAGACCGCAATCAGCGCGACGCCGCCGAAGGAAACCGCGGTGCCCGCCCAGCCCCAGCGGCCGAAGCGCTCGCCGAGCGCGAATGTGGCAATGAGGGCGGTGAAGACCGGCATGGTATTGATGATGAAGCTGGCCGGTCCCGCCGCCACGGTCTGCTCGCCGGTGTTCAACAGAACCGCATAAGCGGCGATGAAGAGCACGGCAGCGACGGAGAGGCGGAAGAAATCGCGCTTTTCCGGCATCGGCCGATAGATAGTGAGATAGACAAGGGCGAGGACGCCGGCCGCCACATACCGCGCCGTCGCCAGTTCGATCGGCGTCAGCGGTCCAAGGCAGATGCGGATCACCACGAAGGAGGAAGCCCAGAAGAGAATGGTGACGACGATCGCCGCAAAGGCCACCAGATCGAATGCGCCTTGCTGTTTCGCCGAGACCGGTGTGCTTGCCGCCATGCTCATTTTCGCCTCCATCTGCGCGCGTGAGAATGAATTAGGCTTTCGATCCATGCTTGAAAAGCACCGCAATCGATGATCAAATGTGCGTATGGTTCACAGCTCACCAGTCCTTCCGCCCCTCGATACTCTCGAGACCTTTGCCCGCGCCGCCCGCCTCGGATCCTTTTCGGCCGCGGCCGAGGAAAGCGGCCTCACCCATGGCGCGGTGTCGCGGCAGGTTTCGCGGCTCGAGCGCTGGATGGGTGTGCGGCTGTTTGCGCGCGAAGCGCGCGGCGTGCGGCTGACGCCGGAGGGCATGCGGTTTTTCGCCCGCGCCGCGGAAGCGCTTTCCCTGCTCGGCAACACCGGCGAGCGCTGGCTGCCCCGGCCGAACAAGGCGGTGGTGCGCCTTTCGGTGACGCCTTCGGTGGCGTCGCTGTGGCTGTTCCCGCGTCTGGCGAAGCTCGAAGGAAACGAGCTGCATGTCGAACTGACACTCGAACATCGGCTGGCGGATTTCGGCGAAGGCACGGATCTCGCCATCCGTTGCGGCAAGGGTCCCTGGGCCGGCGTGCGCGCCCTGCCGCTGTGGCGGGAGAAATCCTTTCCCATAGCCGCGCCCGCACTGGCGAAGCAGCTCGGACAGCGCTCGGATGCCCTTTCGCTGCTCGACCTGCCGATCATTCACGATTCGAATATAGAAGGCTGGCGCCGCTGGCTCTCGCGTGAGGGTATCGATTATACGCCCCGCGGCCAGGACCGTCGCTTCGAGGACTATAATCTGGTGATGGATGCCTGTGCCCAGGGGCTCGGCATCGCGCTCGCCCGCCCTCCCCTATCGGATGCGGCGCTGGCCGCCGGGCGCGCCGTCGCGGTGTCGGAACGCACGCTCGAATCCCACGTGGCGTTCCACCTGATCCGGCCGGACGATGCGCTGCGGAGCCCGGCCATCGAATTTGCCGGCCGCTTTCTGCGCGAGGCCGGCCATGACGAGGAGACGATCGCCGCCTTCACCGCACCCGGCCGGGCGAAAGCCTAGCCGGACGGTGCCTGCTATTCCTCCAGAAGCTTCAGCCGCATTTCCTTGGCTATTTCGAAACCGACAGAGCGGTAAACGGGTTCGCCGGCATCCGAGGCATGGATGACAGCCGTCGTACAGCCGATCGATTTCAGGTAGCCGACAGCCGCTTTGGTCAACGCCAGCGCGATGCCGCGCCTGCGGAAGACGTCCTCGACATAGACGGACCAGATATAACCAAGCAGCCGCTGCTCCTCCCGGATGACTTCAGGAAAGGGCGATTGGTGCAGCTGGCAGGATACGGAACCGGCGATTTCACCGTCGATGACGGCCAGGAACGAGGCGAGGCGCCGCTCCGCGCGGCCGCTTCTGAGGAAAGACAAGATCCGCGCCGCCGCATCCGCCCTATAGTGCTCGGGCGGCGTGCCGTAACTGTCCCAGATCTTCAGATAATGCCCGGCCAGGATTTCGTCCTCATCGGGCGTTGCCATTCGAATATCCATTGGCGATCCGTTTGGGCGTGGAAGGAAATCAATTTCAAGAAGGGGGACGCCCCCGCCGCGCCGCGGCAGGGACGCGTCAAAGTCCTGTCAATTCGCCGGCGTCAGCGTCATCGATGCGCTGCCGGCGGCAACGTTGAGGCCGAGCTGGCCGGTGAGGCTGACCGTCTGCAGATGGATCGAGCCGGAAGTGCCGCCGACCAGGAGATTGGCGCCGACACCGGCGCCGACCGTCGCTTCCGCGCTGGCGCCAACATAGAGGCCCGCAAGCGATCCACGATGATAGCCGGCGGTCGGCGCGAAAACGCCCCAGATCAGGCGGCTGCGCGTGGTGAAGCCGAGATCGATGCCGAGCTTTCTGACTTCGCCGGTATAGTGATCGACGAGCTCGTTGCCGACAATCGACTGGAAGACGCAATCGGCTTCCTTGGACGAACCGAGCACATAGCCCGTGCCACCGCTGATATCGCAGGTGAGATAGCCGATCTTCACGCCATTGCGCAGATCCGGCTCTTCATATGTCCTGGTGACGGGGTCGGCGGCACCAGCCACCCCCGCGCCGACAAACGACAACGATACCGCGGCAAAAGCCGTCGCAAGAGTTTTGTTCATAAGTCTCTCCTTCTCAAATCGTGACGGGAATACCCGGCTGCCGGCACCGGATAACGGACGGGAACCGTAAACGATCCCAGATCGGCGCCGTTTTCGCGTCGCGTGTCAAAGCGCGGGAGGCGCAAGCGACAACCCTACGGTTTAGCGGCATTGGGACATTTCAAAGGCATATGCTACCCGCATACGCCATTTCACAATCTTGTCAGGAATGGTTGCAGGAAAGGCACATGCTGTTTCGCCGAGGATGCACCGGGCAGCAGCCGCGTCGAGCTGGGGTGATCGCATAGGTTGCCAGAGCTCATGTATAGCTGTAGTATTCCGTAAATTTCCTGCTGCACAGCAACAAATACGAAGAATCGAAATACCGATTCCCGGCATGACAACAGAATGTCCGGATGCTTTTCCGGGGTTCTGTTTCTGCTTCAGCAGCAATGCCGGCTGAAATTTGAGATGCATGTCAGATGATTATTTTGCTGGGGCCGGCTAACGGCACGCCCGCCGATTTCTATTGGAAATGGCGGTGCAGAGTTCATCGGGAGGGAAAAATGCGCAAACACACAACCATCATGCTGGCAGGATGCCTTGCGGTATCCGCCTGTCAATCCGGAACCACGTCTCAAGCCGTCTCGGACCGGAATTCCGAATTCGGCTGTATTGCCGGCACCGTCGGCGGCGCGATCGTCGGCGGCTTGATCGGCAGCACCATCGGGGCCGGCACCGGCCAGGTGCTCGCCATCGGCGCCGGCATCGGCGGCGGCGGTTTCGTTGGCAACCGCCTGGCTTGCAAATAAATCGTGGGGGTATAGCGATGAAGATCTTGGCTTTGGTAACGGCAGTCGCCCTGTTCCAATCCACCGGCGTGCTCGCCCAACAAGCCGCCTCGATGTATCAGGGGCAGATGGACAAGCTTGACGTCAATTCCAGCAAGACGGTCGATCGTTCCGAATACGAAGCCTTCATGGGCACGGCCTTCGGTAATCTCGACAAGAACAAAGACGGCAGCCTGCAATCCGGCGAGACGGTGCAGATCCTGACCGTCGAGCAATTCACCCTGACGGACGCCAACAAGGACGGCCGCATCAACAAGAGCGAATTTATACAGCGGGTTATGGCGGATTTCGCGACGGCGGATCGCGATCGGGACGGCAACCTCCAGTAAAGAAAAACCCGGCGATGGTTTCGCCGGGTTTTTATACTCTATCCGTCGGCACTATACTCTGCGCATAAAGCGCATGACGAGCGACACGACGAACAGCACCAGGAAAATAAAGAACAGAACCTGGGCAATGGAAGCTGAAGCCCCGGCGATGCCGCCAAATCCAAGGACGCCGGCAATCAAGGCCACAACGAGAAATACCAAAGCGTAGTAAAGCATCGCGATCTCCTCTTACGTTGCTGCTGGCATAACGGAGACCGCCCGCTTTTGGTTCCCTGCCCGCTCACGGACGGCACGGGGAGCGCCGCATCGGCTTTGCTCAGCCGAAATGAAAAACGCCGTCAAACATCCGGTCGCCCTCATTCGGCTCCGGAGGTTCTGCCGCTTCGAGATAGGCCTTGAGCGGGCCGGTCAGCACGAACCAGACGCTGGCACCCAGCATGAAGCAGGCTCCCACTGGATCATCGATCCGTGCGACGAAGGGGAGGCAGGCGGATGCGAACAGGACGATCAACCGGACCGACCACTCCGCCTCGCGTTTGGTGACGGCGCGTGCGCGCAAAGACTTATATTGCCGCGCGCCATAGGCGCTGCTGCCCGCCTTCATCGCCGAAAACAGCTTTCGCGCGGAAGGCAGCGCCAGCATGACCAGCGCGACGACGCTGAGCGCAAAAGCCCTGCCCGTCATAAATTGTCCGCTCGCGATGAGGAGGAAAGAGAGCACGGCCAGATTCCACGTCGGCTCCAGCAGCTCCGGCGGCTGGCGCGTGCGAATGTGCC
The DNA here is from genome assembly GCF_002211395.1 of Rhizobium sp. R339. Lineage (NCBI taxonomy): Bacteria > Pseudomonadati > Pseudomonadota > Alphaproteobacteria > Hyphomicrobiales > Rhizobiaceae > Rhizobium > Rhizobium sp. R339. The sequence goes on along the minus strand of NZ_LOKV01000027.1, from coordinate 16,940 downwards.
AAGCCCGCAGCAAGCCCGCAGCCCCGTTCAATAACGGCTGATCGACATAACGATTGATCCAGTCCATGCTGCCCCGACCTGATTTGCCCCAAGAAGGGCCTGCAAACATCATGGAATTGGGTCATCATCGTGGCAGCCGCCGCACATCGGCGGAGAGTTGCCCTCTCCACACGAACTGGCCGCGGCTACTTTAATTCCTGTGTGAGTTCCCAGACATGTCCCGGAAAAAGATCGTCAGCTTCGCAGGCCGGGCGCCTCGTGGCCGGTGTGCGCCACATATTCCGTGTAGCCGCCGCCATATTGGTGAACACCTTCGGGCGTCAGCTCCAGCACGCGGTTCGAAAGCGCGGCGAGGAAATGCCGGTCGTGCGAGACGAAGAGCATGGTGCCCTCATATTGCGAGAGCGCCTTGATCAGCATTTCCTTGGTGTCGAGATCGAGGTGGTTCGTCGGCTCGTCGAGCACGAGCAGGTTCGGCGGGTCGAAGAGCATCATCGCCATGACCAGACGCGCCTTCTCGCCGCCGGAGAGCACCCGGCACCGCTTCTCGACATCGTCGCCGGAAAAGCCGAAACATCCGGCAAGCGCGCGCAAAGGCCCCTGCCCGGCCTGCGGAAACCGGTCTTCCAGCGATTGGAAGACGGTGCGCTCGCCGTCGAGGATATCCATGGCGTGCTGGGCGAAATAGCCCATCTTGACGCTGGCGCCGAGAGCGACGCTGCCCTGGTCAGGCGTGGTCGTGCCCGTCACCAGCTTCAAAAGCGTCGATTTGCCGGCGCCGTTGATGCCCATGATGCACCAGCGCTCGCGCCGCCGCACCATGAAATCCAGCCCCTCATAGATGCTTCGGCTGCCATATTTCTTGTGGACGCTCTTCAGGCTGACCACGTCCTCGCCGGAGCGCGGTGCCGGCTGGAATTCGAAAGCGACCGACTGCCGGCGCTTGGGCGGCTCCACCCGGTCGATCTTCTCCAGCTTCTTCACCCGGCTCTGTACCTGCGAGGCATGCGAAGCGCGCGCCTTAAACCGCTCGATGAACTTGATTTCCTTGGCAAGCATCGCCTGCTGGCGCTCGAACTGGGCTTGCTGCTGCTTCTCGTTCTGCGCCCGCTGCTGCTCGTAGAATTCATAGTCGCCGGAATAGGCCGTCAGTCCGCCGCCATCGATCTCGATGATCTTGTTGACGATGCGGTTCATGAACTCGCGGTCGTGCGAGGTCATCAGTAGCGCCCCTTCATAGCCCTTCAGAAATTCTTCGAGCCAGATCAGGCTTTCGAGATCGAGATGGTTGCTCGGTTCGTCGAGCAGCATGACGTCGGGACGCATCAGCAGAATGCGGGCAAGCGCCACGCGCATCTTCCAGCCGCCCGACAGCGCGCCGACATCGCCGTCCATCATTTCCTGGCTGAAGCTGAGGCCCGCAAGCACTTCGCGGGCGCGCCCTTCGAGCGCATAGCCGTCCAGTTCTTCGTAACGCGCCTGCACTTCGCCGTAACGCTCGATGATCTCCTCCATGTCGCCGGCCCTGTCAGGATCGGCCATGGCGGCTTCGAGTTCGCGCAATTCGGCGGCAACGATGCTGACAGGCCCGGCGCCGTTCATCACTTCGGCGACGGCGCTGTGGCCTGCCATTTCGCCGACATCCTGATTGAAGTAGCCGATGGTGACGCCCTTTTCGCAGGACACCTGTCCTTCGTCGGGCTGCTCTTCGCCGTTGATCATCCGGAAGATCGTCGTCTTGCCGGCGCCGTTCGGGCCGACGAGGCCGATCTTCTCGCCTTTGTTGAGGGCTGCCGATGCCTCGATGAAGAGGATCCGGTGGCTGAGTTGCTTGCTGATATTCTCGATACGAATCATGATGTGCGCGCAGGACCTGGAAAAGTTACCGCGCCCCTTACCACGCATGGAAACAGCGGGGTAGGCCCGTTCGACCCTCTCGATCTCGGCGGACGGATTGGATAATGTCGATGCCAGCGCTGAAAAGGAATTCGTGCCCATGAGCGTTCGTCCGCCGCAATCCTTCAGACAGCACCAGCAGAATGCCAACGGCTTCAACGTGCTCGAATACGAGCTGATGTCGGAACGCGCCGATGCGCTCGGGCGTCACGGGCTGAAAGTGGAAGCAGCGCTCGCCAGCCTGAAATCCTGGTCAGCCGAGCGCCAGAGCGCCGAAGAGCGTGAGCGGCTCGTCAATGAAGCCTCCGACGCCGTCTGGGCATTCTTCATCCAGCGCGAGATCTGCGGATTGCGGAACAACCGCGACGCCATTCAGCGCTACGGCATCCCGAACGAAGTGCTCGCGCGCTTGGGCGCGATGCGTAAATAGCAAATCGCGGTGTTGCTGCTGACTATGTCACCTCACCCGCGAGCATGCGCCTTTCCCGGCTTTACCGCCGCCGGTATGGGGCAGACATAGGCTCTTCCCTTCGTCTTGTCGCGCCATTCAGCCTTGGCCCGCGCCAGCAGGTCGGGAGAGGTCAGCAGTGACAAGCCGGTCGCCGCCAGCGTCTTTGCTGCATGCACCATCGCCTTGTGGGCGGCGGGGCTTCGCCCCTGCGCCACCACCTGCCAGGTATGCGGATTGGTGCCGATCGTCCAGGCAGGCGTCCAGCATTGCGCTGTCGGCACCACCCAGCTGACATCGCCGACATCCGTCGAGCCGGCGCGGAAATGCGACTGGCCCTCAAAATCGCGAAGACCGAGATGCAGCGGCGTCGAGCCGTCGATCGCCTGGTTGGAAAAGACGTCGCTTTTGATGTGGTAAAGGCGGATGCTGCTTTTGATCGCCTCCTCCGTAAAAGTGTTCTGGATCTTCTGCGCGAAATCGATATCGGCCTCGTCGAAGGGCACGGGCCCGAGCGTCACCATGTTCTCGTGCATCGCGCCTTCTAGCGTCAGATTGGGGAGAAGATTGGTGGAGGCGGTATCGAAGACGACCTCCACCTCGGTCTCGGTCATCATCGCCGCACCGCGCGCCACCTTCTCGACGCGTTCGGCAAGAGCCATCGCCTGCGCCATCTCGGGCGCGCGGATGAGATAGAGGGCTTCGGCCCTCGCCTGGACGACATTTGCCGCCCGGCCGCCGGTGTCGGTGATCGCATAATGCACGCGGCAGTCCGCAGGCATATGCTCGCGGAGGAAATTGACGCCGACATTCATAAGCTCGACCGCATCGAGCGCCGAACGGCCGAGATGGGCGCTGTTCGACGCGTGCGCGGCCAGCCCCTTGAACCGATAGTAATATTCGAGCACGGCAAGATTGTTGGTGGAACGCACGCCGTTGAAGGGCGCCGGATGCCAGGTCAGCGCCGCATCGACATCGTCGAAGGCGCCGGCGCGCACCATGAAAGTCTTGCCGGAGCCGCCCTCTTCGCCCGGGCAGCCGTAATAACGCACGGTTCCCGGCAGCCCCTTCTCTTCGAGATGCCTGGCGAGCGCGATCGCGGCGAGCAGCGAGCCGACGCCGAGCAGATTGTGGCCGCAGCCGTGACCGCTGTCATCCGGGGCGATCGGCCTTGCCTCGGCCACGTCAGCGACCTGGCTCATGCCGGCCAGCGCATCGAATTCGCCGAGAAAGGCGATCACCGGCTGGCCGCTGCCATATTCGCCGATGAAGGCCGTCTCCATCCCGGCGATCCCGCGCCTGAGATGAAAGCCGTTTTCCTCCAGCGTCGCCGCAAGCAGCTTGCTGGACCGATATTCGTCGAATTTCAGCTCGGCGAAATCCCAGATCTGATCGCTCAGCGCCGTGAATTCGGGCTTCATGCCCTCGATGACGGAGGCAAGGGTCAAGACGGCTTCTCTGTCGGGCATGGCATGTCCTCGATGCATCGCCGCTTCCCGCGGCGTCAAACGATCTGCTGCCGTCGGACCGAAGCCCGGCGGCATTGTCGAATTCCTTGGTTTTGAGCGTGTCGTCGCAAACCCGCGGCACGCTCTGGGCAACAGGCTCAGTCGTCGAGCGAGACTTCCCAGAGGCGGGCGTTCGACTGCCAGACCGGCTGGCCCTTCAGCTTCTTCGTCGCGCCCCAGACATCGACCATGTCGTAGAGAAAGATGCCGGGCATATCCTCAAGCATCAGCGTATGGAACTGATCGAAGATCGCCTGCCGCTTTTCCGGATCAATTTCGGCGTACGCGGCGTTCCGCAGTTCGATCGCCTTCGGATTGTCCCACATCAGCGATGCGTTCTTGTCCTTGTCGCCGACATAGAAGCTGTAGGCCAGAGCGGGGTCGAGACGCGGCGTTACCGACTGCGAGATGACCTGGTAGTTGCCGGACCGGCGCCGATCGACCTGCGTTGCATAGTCGAGGACCTCGATCTGCACATTGAGGCCCACCTGCTGCATCATGGCCTGCGCCATGACGGCGGCGGGGAAGCTCGGCACGTTGCCGCGCTTGTTGGCGATGATGGTGATCGGCTCGCCATTGTAGCCGGCCTCGGCAAGCTCCTTCTTCGCGGCTTCGAGATCATAGGGAAGGCGCTTCTTCTGCGTGTCGCTGAAATAGACCGAGTCCGTCGGCACCATCGAGCCATTGGCTTCGCCGGTCCCGTTCGAGGCCGCCGCCACGAGTTCATCGAGATCGAGCGCCTGCGCCATGGCGCGGCGCACGCCCGGCTTGCCGAGGACCGGATCGCGTGTCTGGATGTAGAACAGGTTCTTGCCGTTGTTGCGGGCGATGATCAGCTGAACCTTGTCGCTCGCCTTGAACTCCGGAATCAGGTCCGGTGAGATCTCCGCCGTATCGAGCACACCGGATTCGAGACCTGCCTTGACGGTCGAGGCATCGGGAATGACCATGAACTTGATGCCGTCGACCAGCGGCCGCTTGGAGCCGACCGCGCCGTCGGGTTTGCCGTCATTCGCCGGCGAGACGTAGTCGGCGAACTTCGTCAGATGAATATATTCGGCCTTCTTCCACTCATCCCATTTGAACGGACCGGTACCGATCGGCGCGACGAAGGTGCCGTCGGCGGCAACGGAGTCTTTCGAGATGATGCCGGTGTAGCCGCATTCCGGACGCGACATCAGGCCGAGGAAAACCGCCGAAGGCTTCTCCAGCACGATCTCGACGGTGGAGGCGTCGACGGCCTTGATGCCGGTGACGTGCACGACGCCGCTGCCGTTGAAATCATTGATGCAGGTCCACTTGGTCTTCGGGTCCATGTATCGGTTCCAGTTCCAGACGACGTCATCGGCGCTCAGCACCTTGCCATTGTGGAACTTCACGCCGTCACGCAGCTTGAACGTATAGGTCAGACCGTCGGCGGACATGTCGACGGTCTTGGCAAGAAGCGGCTTGACCTCGCCATTATTGGCATAGCCGACGAGACCTTCGACGATATGCAGGATGACATTGTCGGTGTTGCCGTCGCGGTTGACGCCGGGATTGCTGCTGCGCAGGTCGGAGCTTTGCGCCACGACGATATCGCGGGCTGCCGCCGTACCGGCCATGGTCAGCAGAATGGTGCTTGCAAGCAGGATTTTTCTCATTGTTCTACCCTCTTTCTGTTTATTGATCGATTATTGTTGGAACTCTTCCCAGCAGGCCCGGGCGAGACTGCCGATGGTTTCGAGTGCGATCGTGTAACCTGGCGTTCCGTCTTCCATCACCTGAGGAACCTGGTCGGTATAGGCGGCGAGGATGTAGAACGGTGCCCCGTCCCGGAAGACGATGCCGGTATCCATGCGCCCGCGCTTGCCGCGGCCGCCCTTGCTGGCGACGATGGTTTCGAACGGCAGCCGCGACGGGATGCCGTAGCGCAGCACCTGGTTTTTCAGCGTCTGCAGCGCGAAGGCGCAGAGCGCCTGCGAGCAGCCGAGCCTCGCTGCCGCATCTTCCGAAGTTTGCGCATCCAGGATTGTCTGCAGCAGCAAGACCTGATCGGCCGCGGTCGTCGTCGTGACCGCACCGAGCGCGTGATCGGGCGACAGCGCCAGCGGCGGAATCAGGAAGCGATGGTGCGTGCCGCTCATGCCCAGCGCCTTGCAGTAGCTGTCGACTTCCTCGAGCGTCAGGCGTTCGAACACCATCTTGGTGCAGACATTGTCGCTTAGCACCATCATGCCGGTGATGGCATCGCGCAGCGAAATGACGATACCGGGGGTCATGTAGCGGAAGATGCCGCTCGCCACTTCCTCGGCAAGACGCTTCTCGTAAACGATCTGCTCGTCGAGATCGAGGCGGCCGTCCTCGACCGCCTTCAATGCCGCCATCATGATCGAGGTCTTGCGCGTGCTTGCCGACGGCGTCTCCTCATCGGCGCCGCGGCCGATCGTTTCGCCGGTCAGAAGATTGCGCGCCATGAAGCGCGTAACGAAGGGCTGCGCATCGCAGATCGCATTCAGCCGCTTGGCGGCCCCGCTTGAATTCGTGCCCGTGTCCAACTCAGTTCTCCAGGCGCCATTTCAGTTTCACGCCGCCCTGCTCGTTCTGATCGAGAGCGGGAATTGCCGAAAGGAGACGGCGCGTATAGGCCTCCTTCGGACTGTCGAAGATCGTGTTGCGGTCGCCCTCTTCGATGATCCGGCCGTCCTGCATGACGACCACACGGTCGGCGATCTGTTCGACCACGCCGAGATCATGGCTGATGAAGAGGCAGGAGAAGCCGTAGCGCTTCTGAAGGTTCGAGAAGAGATCGAGCACCTGGGCGCGCACCGTCACGTCGAGCGCGGAAACCGGCTCGTCGGCGATCAGGAATTTCGGCCGCCGGGCGATGGCGCGGGCGATCGCGACGCGCTGACGCTGGCCGCCGGACAGCTCATGCGGATACCGCAAGGTATAATCGGCGCCGAGGCCGACTTCCTCCAGCGTTTCCAACGCGCGTTTTTTCTTAGCCGCGCCGTCGATGCCCGGCACCAGCCGCAGCGCCTCTTCGACGAGGGCTGCGATCGTCATGCGCGGATCGAGCGAGGAATAGGGATCCTGGAACACCATCTGGCAATTCAGCCGATAGTCGCGCCAGTCTGCATCACGCTCGCGGCCCTGGAAGAGGATCTGACCTCCGCTCTGATCGACGAGGCCGGCAATCGTGCGCCCGAGCGTCGTTTTGCCGGAGCCGGAACCGCCGACGAGCGCGACGACCTCGCCCTCGCGGATATCGATGCTGACGCCATGCAGCGCACGTTTCGGCGCCGCTTTCTTCAACAGCGATTTCCGGCCGGCATAATCGACGACGATATCGCGCGCCGACACCATCGGCGCGGTTGTGAGATCGATCGCGCGGGTCTCCCCGCGGAAGGGCAGCGAGGAGAGCAGTTTTTTCGTATAGGGATGGCGCGGCGCCTCGAGCAGTTGCTCGGTGGTTCCCTGTTCGACGATCGCGCCCTTTTCCATGACGACGATCCGGCTGGTATAGCGTGCCACCATCGGCAGATCGTGGCTGATGAGCAGGACAGCGGTGCCTTCGGCCCGCGTCAGCTCGACCAACAGTTCCATGACGTCGCGCTGGATGACGGCGTCGAGTGCCGTCGTCGGCTCGTCGGCGATCAGGAGCGCCGGCTTCAGCAGCATCACCGAAGCCAGCATGATACGTTGGCGCATACCGCCGGAGAATTCGTGCGGATAGGCCGGCAGCGCCCCTTCGGGATCGCGGATGCCGACGCGGGTGAGCATATCGAGAATGCGGCTGCGGCGTTCCTCCGGCGGCATCTTCGTGTGGAGGATCAGCCCTTCTTCAAGCTGCCGGCCGATCGTCATCGACGGATTGAGCGAGGTCATCGGCTCCTGAAAGACGACGCCGATTTCGGCGCCGCGCAATTGCCGCAGCGCGCTGTCGCTCATCGCCAGCACGTTGCGCCCCTTGTAGCTGACCGTGCCGCCCGTCACCCTGACGGCCGGTGGCAGGAGCGAGATCAGAGCGCGGGTCGCCAGCGTCTTGCCGGAGCCGCTTTCACCGACGATGCCGAAGATTTCCCCGGCTTCGATATCGAAGCTGACATCCCTGACGACATCGATGCCGCGATGGGCGACCTGGAGCGACAGGCCGCGGACGCTGAGAAGGCTTTCCTTGATCATTTCAGGCCTCTCATACGCGGATCGAGCTTGTCGCGGAGCGCGTCGCCCAGAAGGTTGATACCGAGAAGGGTGAGCGCGATGCAGAGACCGGGGAAGAGCCCGAGCCAAACCGCCTGCTCGATGAAAGGCCGGCCGGCCGCCAGCATATTGCCCCAGGTCGGCGCCGGCGGCGGCACGCCGAGGCCGAGGAAGCTGAGCGCGCTTTCCGAGAGGATCGCCCAGCCGAACATGGAGGTGGAGAGAACCGTGATCGGCGCCAGGCAGTTCGGCAGGATATGGCGGGCCATCGTATAGATCTCGCCATTGCCCATCACCTTGGATGCCTCGATGAATTCGCGCTCACGCAGCGACAGCACCGCACCACGCACCACACGCGCCATCGACGGCGTATAGGCGATGCCGAGCGCGAAGATGATACCGTATTGGTTGGCGCCGAAGACGGCGAGCAGGCCGAGCGCCAGCAGGATGCCGGGAAAGGCGAGCTGCGCATTGTTGATCGCCATGATGACGGCATCGACCCAGCCACGCGCATAGCCGCTGATGATGCCGATTACCGTTCCGCAGATTGCAGCGAAGGCAACCGTGAGGAAACCGATCCAGACGCTGGCGCGGGCGCCAACCATCAAGCGGCTCAGCACGTCGCGGCCGAATTCATCGGTGCCGAGCCAATGGGCCGCGTCGGGAGCGGCAAGACGGGCGGTGAAGCTCAGCTTCATCGGATCGTAAGGGGTCCAGAAGAAGCCTGTTGCGGCGGTGGCGAGAAGTGCGGCGATCAGCAGGCCGCCGATGAGGCCGTTCAGAGTGAGGTTTCTCATTCTGCCACCACGCGCGGATCGAAGAGCGGATAGAGCAGGTCGACAATCAGGTTGACCAGCACATAGGAGATCGCGACGAAAAGCAGGCAGCCCTGGATGACCGGGTAGTCACGCGCGAAAATGCTGTCGACCATCAGCCGGCCGAGACCCGGAATGGTGAAAACCGTTTCGATGACGGCGATGCCGCCGAGCAGATTGCCGAGAATGAGGCCGATCATCGTCCAGGTCGGGCCGAATGCATTCTTGAACGCGTGTTTCCAGAGCACGGCGCTTTCCGACAGCCCCTTGGCGCGGGCATGGGTGATGTAATCGAGCCGCAGCACTTCCAGCGTCGAGGCGCGCGCCATCCGGATGAGCACGCCCATCTCATGGATGACGAGCGTCATGATCGGCAGGACGAGATAGATCAGGCCGCCCCAGAAATTGCTGCCGATGGAGACGTAGCCCAGCACCGGCAGCCAGCCGAGCTTCAGGCCGAACAGCAGAAGCAGCAGCAGGCCGAGCCAGAAAGTCGGGATCGACAGCAGCACGGTCGCCGTGCCCACCAACGCGAGATCGGTGATGCTGTTCTGCCGCCAGGCGGCGATGACGCCGGCGGGAACGGCAATGAGGCTCGCAAGCGCAACGGCGATCAGGACGATCTCGGCGCTGATCATGAAACGCGCGGCAACCAGCGGCAGGACCGGCTCGTTATTGACGATCGAACGGCCGAAATCGCCGGTCAGCACGTTTTCGCTCCAGATCAGGAATTGCTGCGGGATCGACTTGTCGAGCCCGAGTTCGGAGCGCATGGCGGCGATCTGTTCCGGCTCGGCCATATCGCCGAGCATCAGCGCGGCGGGATCGCCGGGAATGAAACGAATGAGCGCGAAGACGGTGATCGAAACGATCACCACTGTCGGCAGCGCCATGAGAAGGCGGTTGATAATGAATCTGAGCATCAGTTCCCCTGGAACATGGTTGGCGGCGATCCGCCGCTTTCATGCGTTTGTTTTGCGAGAACTATGATGGATTTGAGAAATACCTGCAATATTATGCAGTTTCGTCATACCCCTATGCAGAAGCGGACGAAGCATTTCGGCTCCGCAGCTTGTGCGGACGAAGCTTATCCCACTCGTTTTGCTGTTATTTCTGCGATAGGGCGATCTGGCGTTTCAACGCGTCCATCAGCGCTTGCGCGGCAAGCGACGGCGGCTGGCCGGCCGGCTTGGCCAGACCGAACTCCTGCGTCGACTGCGGCACGAAGGGCCGCTGGACGACCGGCAGGTGACGGTAAAGGTTGGCGTAGAAGCTGCTGAGGATGGCGACGCCCAGGCCGTGGGCGGCATAGGCGCAGGCCGAACTGTTGGTATGCGTCTCGATCTTGACGTTCTGTTTCACCCCTGCCCGTTTGAAGACCTGGTCGAGCAGCATGCGCGTCGGCCGCTGGCGGCCGATCAGGATCAGCGGAATATTGCGCAGATCCTTCGGCGCGATCTCGTTCAGTTCCGCGAGAGGGTGGTCCTTCTGGATGACACAGACGCTGACACCGGTGGCGACCGGCTCCATCTCGATGCCCGGTCCCGTTTCGCCTTCATAACGCAGGAAACCGAAATCGATGATGCGCTGCTCCACCAGCCTCGTGATCGCAGTCGTCGTCTCGAAGAAGGTTTCGATGCGGACGCCGGGAAAATCCTTTGCGTAATCGACGAGCATTGCCGGCGCGAAATCCTCCCACATGCTGCTCGGCAGGCCGATCCTGACGACCTCAGGACCGGCCGCACCGGTGCGTAGATCCTCTGCCAGACCGGAGAAGCGGTCGATGCCGAGAAGGATATTCTCGGCGTCCCGCGCCAAGATCAGCGCTTCCGGCGTCGGGATCAGCCGTCCTTTTTCACGCGCGAACAGCGTAAGCGAGAGATCGGTTTCGAGTTGCTGCAGAAGGCGGCTGACGCCGGACTGGCTGAGCCCCATGCTCTTTGCCGCGGCAATCGTCGATCCGGTCGCCAGCAGCGTTCGCAGCACCTCCAATTGTCTGAAGTTCGTCAAACCCGCCGCCTTTCGAAACGATGATCAATGATATGGTTAGTTGTCCGATCGGCGGATGAAAAGCACAAAACCCTCATTCGCTTCCGGACGGCGAGAGCTTGAACAAGCCGGAGAAATATTGACGCCAATCACCGCCCCGCCTTTCCCGAACAGGTAGAAATTCCCGACGCGGAAAGATATGGCTTTGATACCGAACCAGCGTGAAGGGGAATTGCGATGCCAAGCTCAATCCGGATCGGCAACCAGGATCTCACTGTTGACGTCTCCTCGCTCGGCGCCGAGATGCAGGCGCTCACCACCAGCGACGGACGCTCCTGGCTATGGACGGGCGACGCGGCCTTTTGGACAGGGCGCGCGCCGATCCTGTTTCCGATCGTCGGCAAGGCGCCCGACGACAAAGTCGCGATCGACGGCACGGTCTACCCGATGGCACAGCACGGCTTTGCCCGGCGCAGCGAATTTACCCTTGCAAGCTCCACGGCGACGACATGCCGGCACGAGCTGGCCGCATCTGAAGCCACCCGGGCGGTCTATCCGTTCGATTTTCTCCTCGCCGTCGAACATGCGATCGAGGGCAGCGCCTTGACTGTCACGGCGGAAGTTACCAATCGCGACCAGAAACCGATGCCCTTCGGGTTCGGCTTCCATCCGGCTTTCGTCTGGCCGCTGCCTCATGCGTCCGGGCGCGCCCACACGGTCACGCTGGACAATGAGGGTGAGCCGGAGCTCGTGCGGCTGGAGGGCGGTCTCATCGATCCGGCGCCGCTGCCCTCACCCTTCGACAGAGGCCGGCTGGTGCTGGATCACGCTATGTTCGAGAAGGACGCGATGATCTTCCCGAAAGGCGCGGGCGAAGGGCTGCGCTACCGCGCCGAAGGCGGGCCGAGCCTGCGGTTCCGTTTCGACAACTTGCCCAATCTTGCTCTGTGGACCAAGCCGGGCGCGCCCTTCATCTGCGTCGAGCCATGGCATGGAACGGCCGCGGAAGCCGGAGCCTCGAGCGAGCTGTCGCGACGGCCGTATACCAACATATTGTCGCCCGGCGCGACGGCGCGCTTCGGCTTCACCGTCGAGATTTCGTAGCAGCGCCAGCGGCTGGCGCGCCGCGGACCGTCAGGTCGGCGGAGCGCCGAGCGCATGCATGATGCCACGAAGCTCCGCAAGGCCGCGCATACGGCCGATGGCGGGATAGCCTGGCGTGACCGTCTTGTCGAGATCATCGAGCATGCGGTGGCCATGGTCCGAGCGGAAGACGATGGTATCTTCGGAACCGCGGCGGCCGTCTTCGGCAACCAGTTCCCTGAGAACCGCGACCATATCGACGTCGCCTTCGAGGTGCGCACTTTCGTGGAAGGTCCGGCCGTCGCCTTCGCGGGTCGTGGCGCGCAGATGGGCGAAATGGATGCGCGACGCGAAGCGCCGGGCGATTGCCGGCAGGTCGTTGTCGGCCCGCACGCCAAGGCTCCCGGTGCAGTAACACATGCCATTCGCCACCGACGGCACCGCATCGAAGAGAGCCGCATAGTCATCGGCGGTCGATGCGATGCGGGGGAGGCCGAACAGCGAGCGCGGCGGATCGTCGGGATGCAGCGTCAGCTTGACGCCGCGCGCTTCGGCAGCCGGCGTCACCGCCTCCAGGAATTCGATTAGGTGCTGGCGCAGCCTTGCGGCATCGATGCCGCTATAGGCGACCAGTTTCTCCCGGAAAGCCGGGATGGTCAGGGGTTCGGTGGTCGAACCAGGCAGGGCCGAAGTGATGATGCGGGTGATCTCGGCAATCTCCTCCTCCGACATGGTCTCGAAGACAGCCCGCGCCCGCTCACGGTCTTGCTCGGAATATTGCCGGGCTGCATCTGGCCGTTCCAGAATGAAGAGATCGAAGGCCGCGAAACGTTCATGATCGAAGCGCATGGCGGTGGCCCCTGTCGGCGTCACGAAATCGAGTTCGGTGCGCGTCCAGTCCACGACAGGCATGAAATTATAGCAGACGATCGGAATGCCGCAGGCAGCGACCGCTTCGAGGCTGGCGATCCACGCCTCGATTTCGGCCTTCGCCTCCCCGCCCTTGCGCTTGACCGCGTCAGGAATCGGGATGCTTTCCACGACCGACCAGATAAGCGGCGAACGGCCGGCAGGCGTCGTCTCGATCAAAGACTGCCGCTCGCGCACTTCCTTCTCTGTCCAGGCCCTGCCGATCGGCACCTGGTGCAGCGATGACACGATGTTGGTCGCGCCCGTCTGGCGGACGTCATCCAGCGTTACCGGCGCTTCCGGCCCGAACCATCTCCAACCTTGCCTCATCCTTCTTCCTTCCTCGCCTTTTCGTTTCCTGTTTGGACTGCCGTCAGCAGAAATAATCGGGGTAGCGCGAGCGCAATTCATCGACGTCAGGGATGACGGCGCTCAAGTGATGGATCATCGCCTCGCGTGCCGCCGCCGCATCATGTGCGACGAGCGCATCGCGGATGATGGTGTGTTCGTGCACCACATTGCCCATACGCCCGAGCGCCGGCAGCGCCAGCCGCCGCGCCCGGTCGATCTGCACCTTGACGGTCTTCAGGAGTCCCCAGATGCCGGGATAGCCCGATATCTGCGCGATCGCCTCGTGAAAGGCCTCGTCGTCCTCATGGAAGCTCACGACATCATCGGCCGCGGCATGCGCATGCTGACGGGCGATGATAGCATCAAGGCGGGCGATATCGGCAGGGGTTGCGGTCTGAGCCGCCATCTCGACGGTCGTGCCTTCGAGTGCCTTGCGCACGACGACCGCTTCGGGGATCACTGAGACCGGCACGCGCGATACGACGGTGCCCGATTGCGGAAAGATATCGACCAGTCCGCCTTCGGAAAGCCTCAGCAGGGCCTCGCGCACCGGCGTGCGGCTGACGCCGAATTCTTCCGCGATCCGCTTTTCCTGCAGCAGCATGCCGGGCCGCATCCGGAGCGAGACGATGTCGGCGTGCAGGCGCTCGTAGATGACGCCAGCCGCGGTAACGCGGCGCAGCCGGCCGCCAAGCTCTTGAAACGATGGCGGTACGAAGACCTGGGTTTCTGCTGTCTGCCGCATGAGGGATACCAGTATGCCGACGCTCTCTGGCATACTAGTATATCAGTTATAATGCCTTGCCAAGGTGTGCTGTGCTCGGCATCGACGTGGCGGAAATGCATTCTTGCAGGGAACTTAGATCAGCCGACTTGGTTGTGTTTTCCCAAGGAGATGTTCATGAAAAACCCAGCACGACGCAAGACGAACGGAAGTGCGACCAACGGCGCCGAGGCGCAAACTTCAGCCGCGACGGATGCGCGCAGACCAAAGACGGCGCGGCGAACCGCAAGCGTAGCCGACGATCGGAGCCGGCCGCAGACCACCAGCCGCGAGGACGAAATCCGGAAACGCGCCTATTCCCTGTGGGAAAGGGAAGGCAGGCCGGAGGGAAGACAGGCGCATCACTGGAGCCTGGCTGAGCATGAACTCGATGCGCAGTGGAGCGAAGCCGATAATCCTCCAAAGCTCGAAGCCCTGCGCGAGGCCTCGCGCCAGCATGCCGATACCTTCCTCGTGAAGACGGATCTCGAAGACGCTGATCAACGCGAAGCCTCACCCGGCACACGCGAGCAGGACTGAAAAATTCCCCCGAGTAATTGAGGAAGGTCCCGACATGGCCGACAAACAAGATTTGAACGCGGGATTCACCGGCACACCCGTCGAGCAGCCGGAGGGATTGGCCAAGGCTGCCCGATCGGCGGCCAGCGGCGTGAAACGTGAGGTCTATGCAGTCACCTCAGGCGCTAGAGACCATCCGCACACAGCAAGCGCATTGCTGCTCAGTATCGGCTTTGTCGCATTCGGTCTCGGCTATCTCCTGGGCCGATCATCAGCGGAAAGCCCGGCGCGCTCCTATTGGCGATAGCGGCAGGCACCAACCAAGTGGCGGTGCAGTCGATTGAGTGTATCGCCCACCCATCATGCGCTCTAATGGCGTTTTTCCGAACGCGGAATCACGACGCTTGACGATAAAGCCTCGCAGCAAGTTCGCACCTCAAACGTGTTTTCTTGTCGTGTCGGCTTGACCATCGCAGAACATTGCGGCTGATCATCGGGTAAGACGAGGAAGCATCAGGCTTTGCTGTTGCCAGAATACGACAGTGAGGAAAGCAGGGGTTTTGCCTGCCCTCACAGCTTGACAGCGGTGACAACGGTCCTTAGCGAGGCTGGATTAGCGACACCTCAGGATCAGCAAAGTGAATTACTTCAGGCAACTCGTGATTGCGATACTTCATCCCGGAAACGGGTCGGGAAGCACGCTTGATCGAACCAACGGCATTGCGGTCTTTCTCTTTGCAATCCTGCCCGGCCTTTCGCCCAATTTTAACTCGTTCATCCTCCTCGGGTCGATGATATCGGGCCTCTATCTTCTGACGACGGCCCGCTTTCCACTGAATCTGTCGAAATCCGACCGACTGGTTGCCATTTGCATGACGATCTACCCGGTGGTGATGATCGTCAGCATATTCGTCAATCCGCCTTTCTCCGAAGAGCTGAATTGGATTTTCCGTCTCCTGCCTTTCTTTTCGATCTGGCTGATTTTGCCGCGTATGCGCCAATCTCCCGATGGCCGCCTCGTGCCGCTCTTTATCCTGGGTGCCGGCCTCGGCATGATCGTGACCTTTATTTTCAGCCTGCTTCAGGTCCTGTTCCTGATGCCTAGGGCGGAAGCGGGTACCTCGAACGCCGCACTGCTCGGCGTTATTGGGGTTCTTTTCGGCAGCGTCGCGCTTCTCAACATCCATTCGCCCAAAAGCATGGAGCAAAAAATCGCGATCCTGGGATATGCGGCAGGCCTAGGTTGCGCGCTGCTCTCCGGAACGCGCTCGGCCTGGCTGGTCATTCCCGTGCACGTCGTGATCTTCCTGTGGTATTTTCCCAAGCACCGCTTTCATGTGAGTTTGCGCAGCGTGGCCATCACCGGCACCGTGCTGTTGCTGGGGCTTCTTGCTCTCGGCAGCGACCAGGTCGTCTATCGCGTCCGCGAACTCCAGAACAATCTTTCGTCGCTTGAAAGCGCTCATGGCGATATCACATCGCTGAGCGCGCGGGTCGCCCTCTACAAAGGCGCACTATCGGCCATCGTCAAGGATCCGTTTACCGGTTATGGCCCGCAAAACAGAATGGCGGCGGTGCTGGCGGAGGTCCCCGAAAGCATCAGGCCGCAGCTTCCCTATTCGCATGTTCATAACGGTTTTCTAACCGCGGGAATTGACGCAGGCATCGTCGGCATCGCCGCACTTTCGCTGCTGCTCCTGACACCTTTGATCGCTGCCTGGAAAAAGGAGCCCGGGCCGGGCCGCGACCTCGCCGTCGCGATCGCCCTTCTGTTGATCAGCAGCTACGTTATAACGGGCAGCTTCGGCATCATGTTCAACCAAAAGGCATTGGATCCGATCTTCGCCTATATGGTCGCGCTCATTTGCGCGGATCGCGGCAGCACGCGATTTGCGCCCGTCGTTCGAAGCTGATTTCCGCCACCTGGGCGTCGGCGGAGTTTCAGGCCGCCGTAATGGTTTCGGCGCCGGTGAAGGCCAGATCCGAAACCTCGCCCGTCGATGAATAGCCGGAAACGAGTTCCGCCAAGGCCACGCGCGCCGCGATCATATCGTTGCGATCCAGCGCCGCGTTGAGCGAGTTCAGCCTCTTTGAAAGCTCCGGCCAGGACAGAAAATCCTCGCGCGCCTTCATGATCCGGGGATGTTCCGTCGTTTCGGGATTATCGCCGATCAGCAGTTCTTCATAGAGCTTCTCGCCGGGCCTGAGGCCGGTAACGGCAAGCTCGATATCCCCTTCGGGATTATCCTCGTGGCGCACGGTCAGGCCGGAAAGCTCCACCATCTTGCGGGCAAGATCGGCGATGCGGACAGGCTCTCCCATATCCAGCAGGAAAACATCCCCGCCGTCCGCCATTGCGCCCGCCTGGATGACGAGCTGCGAGGCCTCCGAAATCGTCATGAAGTAGCGGGTGATATCGGGATGCGTCAGCGTCACCGGGCCGCCTTCCTTGATCTGCTGCCGGAACAGCGGCA
>NZ_LOKV01000026.1:0-382035 GCF_002211395.1 Rhizobium sp. R339 | reverse complement strand
GCTCGACTTGCATGTGTTAAGCCTGCCGCCAGCGTTCGTTCTGAGCCAGGATCAAACTCTCATGTTGAGAATTCAATCATTGGCAATTACGTCACGTTCTGAATCGACGAGAACTCACACCCGTTTCCAGATGCATCACTGCACCAAAACGAGGTGTATTCTCTTGATAAACGTGACCGCCAAAGTCTCTTTCAAAGAACCAGCATCTCTGCCGATCCCGCAAGCTCCGCCGCCCACGTTTCTCTTTCTTCTCATTCTTCAATTGTCAAATAACCGACGACCCAAAGCCGTCACCAAAACCCGTTCCAAACTCGCGCCCAGAACACAAACCAGCAATCGCCAATCCGCTTGAGTTTCTTTAGAACGAAAGACTTCGTCGCCAGCAGCGCCGCCGCCCTCGTTCAGTGAGTGGGCTTATAGAACTAACCCCTTTTCTAAGTCAACAGCCATACCAAAAGTTTTTTGACAATTTTGTAACGGGTTGATTCGGAACATGTTTTTACCCGCCGGCATTATCCACAGGCCGCCCTTTCAGGCCGGATCCGCGAAAATTCTTTTATCAACCGGTCAAAAATCCGCTGAAAACCCGTCGTCAACCGCCGAAAGGTAACGAAAAAACAGCGCCTTGAGCGGATTTATGGGTTAACGGAGGATGAAAACGCCTCGGGCCAACGCGCTTTAAATTTCCATCACAAATCAACGGTTGCCATTTCGGAACCTATCGCCGTCTGAGGTGTTGTCTTTCCCATTGAAGAAAGGAGACCGACATGGCTGCCAATACCGATGATATCAGGACATCCGTAAGCAAGGACATCGCAGCACTCCAGCAGGAAGTCTCGCGCTTGCAGAAGATGATTTCCGCGCAGGGCGCCGAAGCCTATTACGAGGTGCGCGGCCGCGCCGGCAAGGTTTATGAAGATGCCCTTCCCCGCGCGAAAAACGCCGTGGCCCAGATCCGGGCCGAAGGGGCCGCTGCCGCCGGGGCCGCTCGCGAACACGCGGCCGCGACCACCACTGCATTGATGCTGGCAGGGGCGCTTGGCTTTCTCGCCGGATATCTGCTTGGCGGCAATTCGCAGCCGCAGCCCCGCCATTGGTGGCGCTAAAACGCCGATCCGCTGAAAATCAGTATTTTTACGCACCCGCCGATCTATTTTTCGGTAGGGTGCGTAAACGCTTATGTCTCAGAAAAACCAATTTTTAATGGCAGTGGTGGGAACATAAAAAACTACAGGGAGGACGACACATGGAAAACAAGAGGGCCAATTGCATCATTGAAGTCAGCGTCGACGGCGCCAATGGCCGTTACGCGGTCGGTATCATGAATATGCGCCAGGCACTCGAATTGCCGGAAATGCCAAGCCTATCCTACACACACCCGGATCCGGCCAAGGCCGCAGCCGGTATCGTTGTCAGCCGCAAGGAACTGGCCGGTTTCATGGCCTGCCGCTGAAGATCGCACGATCGATCATGCCTGACGGCGCTTTGCCCCAAAGCGCTGATGTTTTCTTGTGACGCCCGCTTATCCTGGGTTTTTAATCGCCTTGCTGGCATCCTTGCGCTGTTCATGCCAAGAGAAGGCATTCGAAGACAGCACAAGGATGGCAGATGAGGGAGCGGCGTCCACCGCACAAGACGCGCGAGCGCACAAAGCCGGCCGCCGACGCCGCAGCCAAGCGAGTCACCCTCCCCCGCGCCCTATCCAAGCTCGGTTATTGTTCCCGTACGCAGGCCGAACGGCTGATCGCCGAAAACCGCGTTGCAGTCGATGGCCGCAGGGTCAGCGATGCCTCCGCATGGGTCGATCTTTCCACGGCAAGGATAACCGTCGACGGCCGCCTCGTCGCCGCCGAGGCGAAAATCTATCTGATGCTCAACAAGCCGCGCGGGCTCGTCACCACCCGGGACGATCCCGAAGGCCGGCCGACGGTCTATGATTGCCTCAAGGATTTCGACATCCCGCACCTCTCCCCCGTCGGGCGGCTCGACAAGGCGAGCGAAGGCCTGCTGCTGTTCACCAACGACACGGAATTCGCCCAGATCCTGCTCGATCCAGTCACGCATCTGACGAAAACCTATCATGTGCAGATCGATCGCCTCATGGACGACGAGGCGATAGCCGCCATGACGTCAGGCATCCGCCACGATGGCGAATTGCTGACGGCGACCGCCGCGCGGCGCCTGCGCCAGGGCGACAAAAATTCGTGGATCGAGGTGGAGCTCGACGAAGGCCGCAACCGCCAGATCCGCCGCATGTTGGAGGCACTCGATACCGAGTGTCTGCGGCTCGTCCGCGTCGCGATCGGCGGGCTCGAACTCGGCGAGTTGCCGAAAGGCGCCGTGCGTGCGCTGACCGAAGCCGAATTGCAGGGGCTACGCCGGAAAGCCGGCCTGGAAAGGACGAGGCGCAGTTGACCGATGTGACTGATATCGCGCCGCACGATTTCTGGCAGGAGCTTCATCCGCCCGGCACATTTGCCGAGCAGAAGGAGTTCACCTCCTTCTATATCGCCGCATTGGAAGACGGCCGCCAGCTTCGCCTGCCGATCCGGGTGCTCGCCGATGGCGATCATGCCCTCGCCTCGCTGATCGTCAACCAGGCGAGCTTTGCCGTGCTCGATGCCCTTGCCGAAAGCCTCGCCGAAAAGATCAGGCCCATGCGGATCGATATCGTCGCGGGCCTGCCGACTCTCGGCCTGACACTGGCCGCCGCCGTAGCGCAAAAGCTCGGGCATGGCCGCTATGTCCCGCTCGGCACATCGCGCAAATTCTGGTACCGCGACGAGCTCTCCGTTGCCCTGTCCTCGATCACCACGCCGACGCAGCAGAAACGTCTTTATATCGATCCGCGCATGCTGCCGCTGCTTGCGGAACGGCGCGTCGCCCTGATCGATGACGTCATCTCCAGCGGCGCCTCGATCGTCGCCGGTCTTGAGCTGCTTGCCGCCTGCGGCATCGAACCTGTCGCCATCGGCGCGGCAATGCTGCAGTCGGAGCGCTGGCGCGAAAAGCTGGCGGGGGCCGGGCCGCAATGGGCGGCGCGCATTGCTGGCGTCTTCGCAACGCCGATGCTGGAGCGGAACGCCGCGGGCCGGTGGCAGGTAGCACGGCTCTAACGAAATCTCGGGATTGAATCTTGTCGGCCGGCACCGCTTTATAGCGCACCGGACGAGCACAGTCCGGCTGACACATGCATACGGGATCCGCCCATGTCGTTTGAACAAGCATCCCTGCTGGTCCTTCTGCTGGCGATGCTCATTTTCTTTTCGCTCGATCGCATCCGCATCGAGATCGTCTCGATCGCCGGCCTGCTTGCCGGTTATGCGCTTGGTCTTTATCCAGCCGATCAGATCTTCACCGGCTTCGCCAGCCCCGTCGTCATCACCGTCATCGAAATCCTGCTGATCGTTCAGGTGCTTGCGCGCGCTAAGCTCTTCGACAGCCTTGCCACCCGCTTCGCGGCCGCTAAGCCCTCGCGCTTCAAAGTCATATCAGGCACGTCCTCGCTCGCCGGTTTCATTTCCATCTTCATGAACAATATCGGCGCCTTCGCAATTACGCTGCCGGTAGCACTCGGGCTCGGCACGGCGCTTGCCATTCCCCGTCGCCAGATCGTCATGCCGCTTTCCTTTGCGGCGCTGCTCGGCGGCATGGTTTCACTGATCGGCACGCCGGCCAATCTGCTTGTCAGCGATGGGCTCGCCAAGGCAACGGGAACGGGCTTTCGCTTTTTCGATTTCGCCTATGTCGGCCTGCCCGTGGCGATCGCCGGCATTCTTCTCATTGCCTTTCGCGTGCAGCGTCTGTTTCCGGAACCTGACGAAGCACCGGCCACGATCTCTTCAATTGCACGCCGCATTGTCGTCGAGCGTCGCGTTCCCGATGCCTCGCCGCTGATCGGCGTACGGCTTTCCGAGTGTTCGGCGCGTTTCGGCATCAAGCCGCACGCCCTGATCCGCGCCGACAATTTCGTCTTCGGTCCGCTCGACCAATCGGTGATCGAAGCCGGCGATGTGCTGCTTGCCGAAGGTGGCGATACCACCTTTGCCGGCCTCTCCGCCGCGCAGACGCTGCTGGCCGATGCCCACCCGGACGGAAATCAGGCGGATTTCGCCCGCGTCGAAAGCGTCGTCATGCCGGAAAGCACGCTGGTCGGCTCACGCATCCGCTCGCTCGAAGTCTTTCACAGCCGCGGCGTCGCGGTCACCGCTCTGTCCATGCGCGCGCCGCGCATCGAGGGCCGCTTTCTCGATCTGCAGCTATCGATCGGCGATATATTGACGCTGGAAGGATCGCGCACGGCGATCGCCGAAGCGCTTGATGAAAGCGAGTGTCTGCCGCTCGCTCAGACAGTGCCGGTCGAACCTGTCGTGCTCTCATGGCGGCCTTTCGCGCTTTTTGCCGGCGGGGTCGCCGCCTCCGCGGCCGGCCTGCATCCCGATATCGCCTTTGCCTGCGTCGTCCTCGCGCTCGCCCTGCTCAACCTCCTGAACATCCGTCAGGCCATGGCCGATCTCAACTGGCCAATCATCATCATGCTCGCGGCGATGATCCCGATCGGCCAGGCAATGGCCACCACCGGAGCGGCCGAAACCATTGCCGGCTGGCTGAGCCTCGTGGTGCCGATCGCCGATCCTTTCTCCGGCATCGCGCTCATCCTCTTCCTCGCCATGGCATTGACGCCCTTCGTCAACAACGCGACGGTCGCGATCGTGCTGACCCCGATCGCGCTGGAATTCGCAAAGGCCGGACAGCACGCGCCGGATGCCTATCTGATCGCCGTTGCCGCCGGTGCGTCGCTCGATTTCCTCACCCCCTTCGGCCATCACAACAATACGCTGGCGATGGGCATAGGCGGCTACCGCTTCGGCGACTTCCTGCGCGCCGGCTGGCCGCTCACCGTCGCATGTTATGGCCTTGCTTTGTTTTTCCTGGCCCTGTTCTGGCTGTGATGCGATAGTTGGGCTCGACTTGACTTCCCCGGCAATGAAACTAGAGCAGGAAGCCGTCAGCCAACCACAAGGACAGTCGAGCGCCGTGCGAATCCTCTCCGAAGCCTATTTCCCGGAACTGCCGAACTATTATCGCGGCAAGGTGCGCGAGAATTACGACCTTCCGGACGGACGCCGCATCATCATCAGCACCGACCGGCTGAGCGCTTTCGACCGCATCCTTACCTGCATTCCCTATAAGGGCCAGGTGTTGACGCAAACGGCGCGCTATTGGTTCGAAGCGACGAAGGACATCTGCCCGAACCACGTCCTCGACTATCCCGATCCGAATGTCGTCATCGGCAAGCGGCTCGACATCCTGCCGGTCGAGATCGTCGTGCGTGGTTATCTTGCCGGCACCACCGGCACCTCAATCCTGACGCTCTATAAGAAGGGCGAGCGGAAAATGTACGGCATGCGCCTTCCGGACGGCATGCGCGACAACCAGATTCTACCGGAGCCAGTCATCACGCCGACCAGCAAGGAATTCGATGGCGGCCATGACGAGCCGCTGACGCCTGCCGAAATCGTCACGCGCGGCCTCCTGACAAGCCAGCAGTGGGAAACCTTGTCGGCATACGCGCTCGCCCTCTTCGCCCGCGGCCAGGAGATGGCGGCCGAGCGCGGCCTGATCCTCGTCGATACCAAATATGAATTCGGCACCGATGGCGACGGCAACATCATCCTCGCCGACGAGATCCACACGCCGGATAGCAGCCGCTACTGGCTTGCCGAAAGCTATCCGGCAAGTTTTGCGGCTGGAAAGCGGCCGGAAAGTTTCGACAAGGATTTCGTCCGCGCCTGGGTGGCGGAGCGTTGCGATCCCTACAAGGACGAAATTCCGGAAATTCCCGTCGAGCTGATCGAGCAGACCTCGGCCGTCTACATCAAGGCCTATGAGGCGATCACCGGCGAACGCTTCGTTCCCGACGATAGCGGCGAGACGCCGCTTGCCCGTGTCCGAAACAACCTCGCCCGCTATTTCCCTTGAATAAGGACGACACGAAGCCGCCGGGCCGAGCATCGGCTTGGCAGCTCTCGTGTAGTCGCGCTAGCATAAGCAAAAAGGGATACCGGGCGCGGCCCGGCGGGGAGCAGATGGCGAGAAGGCCGAGGCGCAAGGCCGAGGAAACGCGGCGGGACATCCTCTGCATGGCGGAGATGCTGTTTCGCGAGCGCGGCTATGTCGCGGTGTCGATCGCCGATATCGCCGGCGCGCTCAACATGTCGCCCGCCAATGTCTTCAAGCATTTCCGTTCCAAGGTCGCACTGGTCGATGCCATCGCCGGACGCCATCTCGACAATGCCGCCGAACGTTTCGTCCCTCTCGACCAGGACATGCCCGCGAAAGAGCAGCTGCTCCGCTTCGTGTTGCGCCTGCTCGAGGGTCATCTGCAGGATATACAGAAGAGCCCTTACATCTTCGAAATGGTGCTTTCGACCATCGAGGCCAAACTCGAAGCCGGCAATCGCTACCGCGCCCGTATCGAGGAAAAACTCAGCGAGATCATTCGCAAGGGCATGGCGGAAGGACGCTACCAATGTCGCGAGCCCGAGCGCGCGGCGCATACCGTCGCCGATGTGCTGGCCTGCGTGCTGCACCCGGTCCTCATCGTCCGCGACGACAAGGAGACGCTGGTCCGCCGCGCCGAGGAAATCGTCGGCTTCGTCGATGCCGCACTGCAAAATAGCGCTTGCTAAGTGACGATTGCTGACTTACGTCACTTCGTAAAGCTTTTCTTAGACTCGGATTATGGCATTCGAAGCCGGAGCGATCCTGACGCTTATATAAGCCTGCGCTCGGCCCGACCGAGCCCGTGGATCGAATGGCGGTTGCCACCGCATGAGGAATTCAGAATGATACGGCGTGCCCTGTTCATCTCCGCGGCCCTCCTGGCCGGCGCCTTGCTTGGCGCGTGCAGCGACAACGCCGGCAAGCCGGCCGGCAGTGCCGGCGCAGGTGCGGCGCAGCAGGCAACGCCGGTCGGCGTGGTCGCGCTCAAGAAGGCCAGTTTTCCTGTCACCACGATCCTTCCCGGCCGCGCCGAAGCCTTCCAGACGGCCGATATCCGGCCGCAGGTGAGCGGCATCATCCGCGAGATCGCCTTCCGGGAGGGCGGTGAGATCAAGAAGGGCGACCTTCTCTATCAGATCGAGGATGCACCCTATATCGCCGCCGTCGAGCAGGCCAAGGCGGCAATCGCCAAGGCCGAGGCGAGCGTGCCGAGCGCTGAAAGCAACCTCGAACGCTACCAGCGCCTCGTCGGCAGCGGCGCTACGCAGATCGAATACGAGACGGCTAGGACGACGCTTCTCCAGGCGAAAGCCGAGGTCGAGTCGGCAAAGGCCGCCCTTTCCGCCGCGCAGATCGACCTCGATCACACCAAGATCGTCGCACCCTTCGACGGCATCATCGACCAGACCGCCTATAATGTCGGCAACGTCGTCTCCGCCAACCAGACGACGGCGTTGACGACGATCCGCCAGCTCGACCCGATCTATATCTCCCTGACGGAATCGAGCACCAACCTCTTGAGGCTGCGCGATGCCATGGCGGCCGGCGACATCAAGGGCGCGGAGAACGTCGCTTTCCACCTGATCCTCGAAAACGGCAAGGAATATAACCAGCAGGGCAAGCTCGACATGTCGAAGCAGGTGGTCAGTGAGACCACAGGCACCTTCATCATCCGCGTGCTCTTCCCCAATCCCGATCGCATCGTCCTGCCCGGCATGTATGTCCGTGCCACCGTCGAGCTCGGCGCCGAGAACGGCTACGCGCTGCCGCAGCTCGCAACGAGCCGCGACGCCAACGGCCGGCTGACGGCGCAATTCATTTCCGCCGACGGCAAGGTCGAAACCCGCGCCTTCGAGAACAGCTCGCCCTCCAACAATTCCTGGCTGGTGACCGAAGGCATCAAGGACGGCGATCAGCTGATCGTCACCGGTCTGCAGTCGGTGACGGCAGGCATGCCGGTAACGCCGGTCTCGATGAAGATCAACGACAACGGCGTGGTCGTGCCTGCCGAGCAGCCCGCGGCCGGTGACGCAGGAAAGCCCGCAGCGAAGTAATCGCTCCGGGTCCGCATCGTCACCGTCTCAGCCGCACAGGAACAACCGATGGCCAAGTTTTTCATCCGACGTCCGATTTTCGCCTGGGTCATTGCGATCACCATCATGCTCGCCGGCCTGCTGGCGATCTACACCCTGTCGATTTCGCAATATCCCGACATTGCCCCGACGACGGTCCGCATCAACGCCACCTATCGCGGCGCCAGCGCCGAGACCGTCGAGAAATCGGTAACGACGATCATCGAGGACGGCATGACCGGCCTCGACGACCTCACCTACATGACCTCGACCTCGTCGACCGGGTCAGCCAGCGTCCAGCTCACCTTCGGAACCAGCATCGATCCCGATATCGCCCAGGTGCAGGTGCAGAACAAGCTGCAGCTCGTCCAGTCGCAGCTTCCGGGTGATGTCATCGATGCCGGCATCAGCGTGACCCGCTCGACCTCGAGCATCCTTCTCGTCGGCTCGCTCGTTTCGACCGATGGCAAGCGCACTTCGGTCGATCTCGGCAACATCATGTCGACCTCCATCGAGGATCAGATCCAGCGTCTCGAAGGCGTCGGCAGCATCAACGTCTTCGGTTCGGGATACGCCATGCGCGTCTGGCTCGATCCCTTCAAGCTCTTGAAATATCAGCTGACGCCGAGCGACGTCACAGCGGCGATCCAGGCGCAGAACACCCAGGTCTCTGTCGGCTCGCTCGGCGCCCAGCCGACGATCCCCGGCCAGCAGCTCAACGTCACCATTACGGCGCAAAGCCAGCTGACCACCGTCGCCGATTTCGAGCATATCATTCTGAAGGTCGAAAAGGACGGCGCGACGGTGCGCCTCAGCGACGTCTCGCGTATCGAGATCGGCCAGGAAAGCTACGGCGGCAGTTCGCGCTACAACGGCCTGCCCTCCAGCGGTTTCGCCGTCAATCTGGCGATCGGCGCCAACGCCATCGATACCGCCGCCCGCGTGCGCTCGGCACTCGACGTCATCGGCCGCACTCTGCCGGAAGGTGTGAAGATCACCTATCCTTACGACACCACGCCCTTCGTGGAACTGTCGATCGAAAAGGTCGTGCATACGCTGATCGAGGCGATCGTCCTCGTCTTCGTGGTGCTGCTCGTCTTCCTGCAGAATCTCCGCGCGACGCTGATCCCGACGATTGCCGTTCCCGTGGTGCTGCTCGGCACTTTCGGAGTGCTGGCGGCGACCGGTTATTCCATCAATACGCTGACGATGTTCGCCATGGTTCTGGCGATCGGCCTTCTCGTCGACGACGCGATCGTCGTCGTCGAAAACGTCGAGCGCATCATGTCCGAAGAAAAGCTTTCGCCGCTCGAGGCGACGGAAAAATCGATGGGCGAGATCACCGGCGCCATTGTCGGCATCGCGCTGGTGCTGACCGCCGTCTTCATTCCGATGGCCTTCTTCGGCGGTTCGACCGGCATCATCTACCGCCAGTTCTCGATCACCATCGTCTCGGCCATGCTGCTGTCGGCGCTTGTCGCCATCGTGCTAACGCCGGCGCTCTGCGCCACGATGCTGAAGCCGGTCAGCGAACACAGGAAGCACCGCGTCGGCGACTGGTTCAACCGCAACTTCACGCGCTCGACCAACGGTTATGTCAAGACCATCGGCTATCTCCTGAAGCGGCCGATCCGCGTCATGCTGGTCTTCCTTCTCGTCGGCGCCGGCTGCGCCTACCTCTTCACCCGCCTACCAAGCTCGTTCCTGCCGCAGGAAGACCAAGGCGTGCTGCTGACCATCGTCACCACGCCACCGGGCTCGACCACACAGCAGACCCAGGCGGTCGTCGAGAAGGTCGAAAATTACTACCGGGAAAACGAGAAGGATGCCGTCGAGTCCGTCTTCGGCGCCCTGGGCTTCGGCTTCAGCGGCTCCGGACAGAACAGCGCCATCGTCTTCACCAAACTCAAGGACTTCTCGCAGCGCACCGATCCTAATCTGAGTGCACAGTCGGTCGTCAATCGGGCGCTGCGCAGCTTCTTTGCGATACGCGAGGCACAGGTCTTCGCGCTTCTGCCGCCGGCGATCCAGGGCCTCGGCGTGTCGAGCGGCTTTTCCATGTATCTCGTCGATACCGGCGGCCATGGCAACGATGCTCTGACGGCCGCCTCCAAGCGGCTCATCCAGATGGGCAACTCGTCGGGCAAGGTCGTGGCGCTGCGCAGCAGCAACAAGGAAGTCGAGCCGCAGATGCGCATCGTGCTCGATCAGGAAAAGATCGGCGCCATGGGCGTCGACATCGCCTCGGTCAATTCGATGCTGTCGATCATCTTCACCGGCCGCGACGTCAACGACTTCACGCTGAACGGCGAGATCAAGCCGGTCTATGTCCAGGGCGACGCGCCCTTCCGCATGCAGCCGGACGATCTGAACCACTGGTATGCCCGCAACACTTCAGGCGAAATGGTGCCCTTCTCCGCCTTTACCAAGACCGAATGGGTGAAGGGCGCACCCTCGCTTGCCCGTTTCAACGCAGTGAGCGCCATCCCGCTCGACGGCGCTTCGGCTCCGGGCGTGTCCTCCGGCGATGCGATGAACGAAATGGAAGCGCTGACCGAACAGCTCGGCGGCGGCTATACGGTCGCCTGGCAGGGCATCTCCTATCAGGAGCGCCTTTCCGGCTCGCAAGCGCCGATGCTCTATGCGATTTCCGTTCTCGTCGTCTTCCTCTGCCTGGCGGCGCTTTACGAAAGCTGGTCTATCCCCTTCTCGGTGATCATGGCGGTGCCAGTCGGCATTCTCGGCGCGCTGGCGGCGGCAACGCTTTTCGGCCAGGCGAACGACGTCTATTTCAAGGTCGGTCTGCTGACCACGATCGGGCTCGCGGCGAAGAACGCGATCCTGATCGTCGAATTCGCCAAGGACCGGATGGAAAGCGGGCTGGGACTCTACGAGGCGACGCTGGAGGCGGCGAGGCTGCGTCTGCGGCCGATCATCATGACCTCGCTCGCCTTCATTCTGGGCGTCGTGCCGCTGGCGATCGCAACAGGCGCGGGCTCGGCGGCGCAGAACGCCATCGGCATCGGCGTTCTCGGCGGCATGCTGGCGGCGACGCTGCTCGGAATTTTCTTTGTGCCGTCCTTTTTCGTCGTGATCCGACGCATCTTTGCCACACGCGGCAAAAATGCGGCATCAGTGTGATATAAATGCACTGTGATAATGCTGTTCCGATTGCTACATTGCGCCCGACTGCTTCGGAGTGTGTGTTATTGGTAGAACGAGGCGCGGCGGCCGATAGTGAAGCATGAAGCTTCGGACAAGAATTGACTTGCTCGAGTACAGGAAGAAATGAATGGTATCTCTTCGTTTTGCCACACCGGCATTATTGTTATTACTGTCGGGCTGTGTTGTAGGCCCGGATCATGCTCCTCCTGAAATGCCGCTGCCCGCCAAATTCGGAGAAGGCGGGACGAAGAGTGTAGGTGATGTTGCTACCGCAGCCTGGTGGACCGCCTTCAACGATCCCAAACTGAATGGCTATGTCCAGGCCGGCCTCGACCAGAACCTGAGCGTCCAGCAGGCGATCGAACGCATCAATGCGGCCTCCGCCAACGTCACCACCGCCGGTGCCGGCGGCCTGCCGAACCTGACGGTCGGCGGCTCGCACACGGTCAGCGGCCAGAGGGGCGAGCTGCGCACGCAGTTCGACACCCGCAACACCAGTGCCGGCGACGTCCAGCTGAGCTGGCTGCTCGATCTCTTCGGTCTCTACAAGCGCAGCACCGAGAGCGCGCTTGCTTCGCTCGATTCCGCCTACGCATCTGCCGATGTCGCCAAGCTGACCCTGGTGCAGGATCTCGTCTCGAGCTACATCGACGTTCGCTACTATCAGCAGCGCCTGGCACTTTCGAGGGCCAACCTGAAGTCGCGTCAGGAAACCTACGAACTGACCAAGTTCCAGCTTGAGGCCGGCGCCGCCTCGCGTCTCGACGTCGTCCAGGCCGAAGGTCTGGTGCAGTCGACGCTTGCCGAAATCCCCGGCCTCGAAACCAACATCCGCATCTCTGCCCATCACATCGCCACGCTGCTCGGCCTGCCCGCCTCGGCTCTCGTCGACGAATTGCTGAAGGGCCGTGGCCAGCCGGTATTCCGCGGCGGCATCAACTCCGGCATCCCGGCAGACCTGATCCGCAACCGTCCGGACATTCGTGTCGCCGAACGGGACCTCGCCGCAGCAACGGCCAATATCGGTGTTGCCGAAGCGCAGCTTTACCCGAGCATCTCGCTCAGCGGTTCGATCTCGCCCTCCTACATCAACCAGCGCGGCATTCATGGCGACCTGACCCCGTGGTCCTTCGGCCCAACCCTCAACTTGCCGATCTTCGACGGCGGCCGTCTGCGCGCCAACGTCAAGTCGGCACAGTCCACTGCTGCCACCGCCTACCTCAACTGGAAGTCCACGGTTCTGACGGCTGTCGAGCAGGTCGAGAACGCCCTCGCCGCGGTCCGGCGCGACGCCCAGACGGTCGCCGCCCTTCAGGCTCAGGTGAAGACCACGCAGGAAACGCTCGAACTTTCCACCGCATCCTATAAGGACGGCGCCTCCTCGCTGCTCGACGTTCTCGACGCGCAGCGCCAGGTCTCGCTCGCCCAGGCAAGCCTTGCCCAGGCCGTCCAGCAGATGGCCAAGGACTATGTCTCGCTGAACATCGCAGTCGGCGGAGGCTATGCTCCCGGCGGCAAGACCACCGTACCGGTGAAGGTTGCTCCGGCAAAAGCCAAGAGCTGATCGGCATTGCCTTTCTGGAAAATACCGAGCCCCGCGATCGTCTCGCGGGGCTTTTTTATGCGGCTTCGCATGGGATAATTGCGCAGCAACGGAATTTGGATTCGACAAGCGGCGATCACTGATATAGGACTGATTAAACGATTAATCAGGCGACCTGACATGGCTTCATCGCGCCCGGGACCGAATCTCAGCAGGATAGCGACCTCGCTCGGCGTCTCGATTGCCACGGTCTCCAACGCGCTTTCCGGGAAAGGCCGGGTCTCCGACCAATTGGTCGAAAGAATTCGCGAGCATGCCGCCGAACTCGGTTATGTCCCCAGCCAGGCCGGCCGGGCGCTCAGGACCGGTCGCAGTGGCGTTCTCGGCCTGGTGCTGCCCGATATCGCCAATCCACTGTTCCCGAAGATCGCACAGGCGATCGAATTCGCAGCCTCCGCCGCGGGCTATGGCGTGCTGATCGCGGATTCCCGCGGCGATGCCGCCGCGCAGGCCGAGGCAATCAACCGTCTGGTCGAACGAGGCGTCGATGGTATGGTCGTCATTCCCCGCCGCGCCACCCGCATTACGTTTGCCGCCTGTCCTATCGCCGTCATCGACACGCCTTCGACGCCGGGCAACACCGTTTCCGCCGATCATTGGCATGGCGGGCGTGAAATCGCCCGCCATCTCGCCGATCTCGGTCATCAGCGCATCTTCATCATCGGCAACAACCCGGAATCCAGCGTCCAGAACGACCGCGCCGGCGGCATTCACGCCGGTTTGCGCCCGGGCATGCAGGCTGAAATCCTCTGGATCGACAAGCTGGAACGGGATGGCGGCAGCGGTTGTCCGCTCGGCTTGGCCGAAAGGGCGACGCAGGGTTTTACCGCTTTCGCGGCCCTCTCCGATCTGCAGGCGCTGCGCGCGCTGACGGAGCTACAGCAGGCCGGCATCAATGTTCCCGCCCATGTCAGCGTCACCGGCTTCGACGACCTCATCTGGTCGCCCGTCGTCACTCCGTCGCTGACGACGGTCAGGATGGACATGGACAGGATTGCCGGGATCGCCGTCTCGGCCCTGGCGGATACCATAAGCAAAAGCCGCGCCCGGGAAGGCGTGCTCGTTACCGCGGAGATCGAACGCGTCGCAATGCAGCTGATCGTCCGCCAATCATCCGGGCCTCGTGAACCCGGCACTAAAAACCTCAGAGATGGAGAACATGTAAGATGAAAAAAGCTCTCATTGCCTCGGTGGCGCTTGCAGCGCTGTCCCCGCTTGGCGCGGCTGCCGCCGAACGGACGCTGACCATATCCGTCTATGCTTTCGCGCAGGACGATTTCAAGACGCTGGTCTACGATCCCTTCGAGGCCCAATGCGGCTGCAAGCTGGTGGTGGAAACAGGCAACAGCGTCGAGCGCCTGGCCAAGATGGAAGCCAACAAGGCCAATCCCGCCGTCGATCTCGCCGCCGTTTCGATGGCGGATGCGCTGGCCGCCTCGCGCGCCGGCCTGATCGACAAGATCGATACCGCCAAGCTTTCCAATTTCACCAAGCTTTACGACGTCGCCAAGGATCCGAATGGCGACGGCATGAGCGTCGGCTATACATTCTACGCCACCTCGATCGCCTATCGTTCCGACAAGATGAAGATCGAATCCTGGGCCGATCTCCTGAAGCCGGAATATGTCGGCCATGTCGCCTTCCCCAATGTCACCACCAACCAGGGCCCGCCGGCGCTCTATATGCTGGGTCTGGCGCTCGGCAAGGATACGCCCGACCTGAAGGGCCCGATCGAGGCCTTGGGCGAGAAGAAGGACGACGTCGTCACCTTCTACGAAAAATCCTCCCAGCTCGTGCAGCTCATGCAGCAGGAGGAGATCTGGGCGGCTCCGATCGGCCGCTTCTCCTGGGCAGGCTTCACCAAGCTCGACGTGCCCGTTGCCTGGGCAACCCCGAAAGAGGGTCAGACCGGCGGCATGAACGTGCTGGTGCTGACCAAGGGTTCGAAGAACCAGGATCTTGCCATGCAGTTCATGGACTTCTGGCTTTCGACCGAAACCCAGACCAAGCTCGCCGAAAAGCTGATCGACAGCCCCGCCAACAGCGAGGTCAAGCTTTCCGAAGCCGCCGCCGGCAATCTCACCTATGGCGAGGAGACGGCCAAGAGCCTCAAGCTGATCCCGTCCGCCATCGCCCTCGACAATCGCGCCGGCTGGCTGAAGACCTGGAACGACAAGGTCGGTCAATAAGCCGCTTCTGAAACCGGTCCCGGCTTCTCGTCGGGGCCGCCCTCCTCTCCCGGAAAGGCGCCTCATGTTCCAGAACCGTGCAGAAGCCCTGGCGCTTGCGCTGCCGGCCGCCGTCTTCGCGACCCTGGTCTTCCTGCTGCCTGTCGCAATCCTGCTGTCGGAGGGCTTCCGCGCCGGCGGCGCCTGGACGCTGTCGGCCTATACCGGCTTCTTTTCCGAGACGCTGAACCGCACCGTTTTCCTGCGCTCCTTCCGGCTTGGCCTCGAAGTCACCGCCGTCTCGGCAGTCATCGGCTACGCCGCAGCCTTCGCCATCGTCAACCTCCCGCCGAAGGGCAAGGGGCGCATGATCGGCCTCGTCACCCTGCCGCTGATGATCTCGCCGGTGGCGCGCACCTATGCCTGGATCGTCATTCTCGGCCGCACCGGCATCGTCAACCAGGCGATCACCGGCCTCGGTTTCAGTGCCGAGCCGCTGCGCCTGCTCTTCACCGAAACCGCAGTCTTCATCGGCCTCTTGCAGCTCTTCCTGCCGCTGATGATCCTGTCGCTGATCAGCGCGCTTGAAAACATGCCGAGGGATGCGATTCCCGCTGCCCGCGTGCTCGGCGCCAACTGGTTTCAGGTCTTCTGGAAAGTCGTCCTGCCGCTGACCCGCGAAGGGCTCGTCATCGGCGGCACGCTCGTCTTCACCGGCTCGCTCACCGCCTACATCACCCCCGCCATTCTCGGCGGCTCCAAGGTGCTGATGCTCGAAACGCTGATGTACCAGCAGGTCTCCGTCGCCAATGATTTCGTCTCGGCGAGCGTCATCGCCTTCATCCTGATCGTCATGAGCTTTGCCGCCAATATCCTGCTGAAACGCCTGGCGACGGCGAGGAGCCGCCGATGACCGCCCGTCTGTTTTCGCCCATCGTGCTCTTCCTCTTGCTGGTCTTCCTGATTGGCCCGTTCCTGATCATCATCGCCGCTTCGCTCTCGGCAGGCGATACGCTGGCCTTCCCGCCGCAGGGCCTGTCGCTGCGCTGGGTGATGAAGGTCTTCACCATCGAAAGTTTCCGCGACAGTTTCGCCATGTCGATGTTCCTTGCCGTCTTCGGAACGCTCGCAGCCCTCGTCCTCGGCATCCCCGCCGCCTACGCCCTGTCGCGTTACCGGCTGCCTGGGGCCGAAACCGTGCGCACCGTCGTCTCGCTTCCGATCATCGTTCCCGGCATTATCGTCGGCCTGGCATTGCTGCGTTATCTCGTCGTGCCCTTCGGCTTCAACATCACGCTCGCGCTCTTCTTCGCCCACGCGGCCCTCGTACTGCCCTATGCCGTGCGCGTCGTCTCAGCGAGCCTCGACAATCTGCGGGCCGATATCGAGGAAGCGGCCGTCCTGCTCGGCTCCTCCAGGCTCGGCGCTTTCTTCCGCGTGGTAATGCCGAATATCCGCGGCGGCATTCTGGCAGCCTTCATCCTCGGCTTCGTCACCAGCTTCAACCAGGTGCCGGTCTCGCTCTTCCTTTCCGGCCCCGGCGTGCGGACGCTGCCGATCGACATGCTGGGCTATATGGAAACCACTTACGACCCCTCCATCGCGGCGCTCTCCGCCCTTCTCGCTTTCCTCTCGATCGGCATCGTCTTCCTCGCCGAACGCTTCCTGGGATTTTCGCGTTATGTCTGATGCCTATCTTCAACTCGACAAGCTGACGCTCAGCTACGGCGATACGGTCGCGGTGAGGGATCTCGATCTTGCGATCGGCAAAGGCGAGCTCGTCGCTCTCCTCGGACCGTCCGGCTGCGGCAAGACGACAATGATGCGCGCCATTGCCGGTCTGCTGACGCCCGCCTCCGGCCGTATCCGCCTCGACGGCGCCGATATCACCCGCGTTTCCGCCAACAAGCGTGCCGTCGGTCTCGTCTTCCAATCCTACGCTTTGTTCCCGCATCTGACGGTCTACGAGAACGTCGCCTTCGGCTTGCGCCTCAAGGGCATCTCGGGCGCGGATCTCGATGCCCGCGTCGGCGCCGGCCTGAAATCCGTCGGCCTCACCGCTTTCGCCGGCCGCAAGCCCGCCGAACTCTCCGGCGGCCAGCAGCAACGCGTCGCGCTCGCCCGCTCGATGGTGATGGAGCCGAAGGTGCTGCTGCTCGACGAGCCGCTCTCCAATCTCGATGCCCGTCTTCGCCTGGAAATGCGCGCCGAATTGCAGCGCGTGCAGAAGGAGACCGGCGTCACCATGATCTTCGTGACCCATGACCAGGTGGAGGCCTTGGCGCTTGCGGACCGCATCGTCGTGATGCTCAACGGCGGCATCGAACAGATCGGCACGCCGGAGGAGATCTACAACAATCCGGTCTCCGCCTTCGTCGCCGATTTCGTCGGCTTCGAGAACGTCTTTGCACTTAAAGACGGGAAGCTTGCGACGCCGAACGGCCCGGTCGCACTTTCCGCTCCGCCGCCGCAAGCCGCGGCGGGCCTTGCCTGGCGCCCGCGCACGGTGGTCCTCGGCTCAGGCTCCTTCCAGGGAACGGTGCGCGGCACTTCCTTTGCCGGCAACAGCCGCGAATATCTCCTCGATACGCCGCTTGGGGCCATCAAGGCCGAGATCGATGCGGCCCTGCCGCCGCACGAGATCGGCAGCACGCTCGCCTTCGACCTGCCGGTCGCCGGCGCCGCCAACCTCAAGCGCTTCGGGTGACATCATGGGTGTGTGGATCGACACGGATATGGGCTTCGACGATATCGCCGCCATTTTCGTGGTGGCGCAGTCGGAACATGCGATCGACGGCGTCTCCCTGGTTTTCGGCAATGCGCCGCTGCCGCAGGTGAGGCTGAACGCCGCCGGCGCCGCCAGCGCCTTCGGCTGGACATTTCCCATTCATACCGGCCGCGCCATGCCCGTTCTCGGCAAGGTCGAAACCGCCCAGGCGATCCTCGGCGAGACCGGCATTCCGACTATCGGCAAGAGCTTGCCGAACACGGCCACGCTTGCAGAAAGCGATGCCTTCACCGCGCTCTGCCGCTGGCTCGAAGGCGACGGGCCGCACCGCATCCTGGCGCTCGGTCCCCTGACCAATATTGCCGCCGTGGCGCTGGCCCGTCCCGATCTTGCCACCCGCATTACGGAACTCGTCTGGATGGGCGGCGGCGTCACGTCGGGCAATCACACCGCCTCCGCCGAGTTCAATGCGCTTGCCGATCCCGAGTCGCTTGCGATCGTCATCGCCCATGGCCTGCCGCTGCGCATGGTCGATCTCGACCTTTGCCGCAAGGTGCTGGCGCGGCCGGAAGATATCGAGCCGGTGCGCAATGCCGGCGGCGCCAACGCCGAACTGATCGCCGACATGTTCGCCGGTTATGTCAGCATCGGCACCAGCCGCGGCCGCCCCGGAATGGCGATCTACGACCCCTCCGCCGCCGTCGCCTTCATCGCTCCTGACGTCGTCGGCTTCCGCCCCGCGCGCATCGACGTCGAACTCCAGGGCGCCCTCACCCGTGGCCGCACTGTCGCCGAGACCCGCGCCACGCATGCGGCCTTCAACGCGCAGTTCGCCGCCGACATCGATGCCGATAGGGCGCGCGGCATCGTTCTCGCCGCCCTGGTCAACGAGGCCCGCAAATGAACACCAATCCTCGCCAGGAACCTTCCGATCTCAACGATCCATCCTTGCGCGCCCGCGCCGTTGCCGCCGCCCGCGGCGACGCCCCCTTCGACATGCTCATCACCGGCGGGCGGCTGCTCGATGTGGTGACGGGCCTGATCCGGGAGGCCGATATCGGCCTCGTCGGTGCGCTGATCGCCAGCGTTCATGCCCCGGCAAGCCGCACGGATGCCATCGAGATCATCGATGCGGCGGGCAGCATCGTGACGCCGGGTCTGATCGACACACACATGCATATCGAAAGCTCGATGGTGACGCCCGCCGAATATGCGAGCGCCGTGCTGCCGCGCGGTGTCACCACGGTCGTCTGGGATCCGCATGAATTCGGCAATGTCCATGGCCTCGACGGCGTGCGCTGGGCGATCGAGGCCGCGCGCGCCCTGCCGCTGCGCATGATCCTGCTCGCTCCCTCCTGCGTGCCGTCCGCACCGGGCCTGGAACGTGCCGGCGCCGATTTCGATGCCGCCGTCATCGCCGAGATGCTGCGCTCTTCGTCCGTCGGCGGCGTTGCCGAAGTCATGAACATGCGCGGCGTCATCGACGGCGATCCCCGCATGAGCGCCATCGTCAATGCCGGCCTTGCCTCCGGCAAGCTCGTCTGCGGCCATGCCCGCGGCCTTGAGGGCGCCGATCTCAATGCCTTCATGGCGGCCGGCGTCACCTCCGACCACGAACTCACCTCTGGCGCCGATCTCGCCGCCAAGCTCGCCGCCGGCCTGACTATCGAGCTGCGCGGTTCGCACGACCATCTGCTTCAGGAATTCGTCGAGGTGCTGAACGGTCTCGGCCACCTGCCGCCCACCGTCACGCTCTGCACCGACGACGTCTTCCCCGATGAACTCCACGAAAGCGGCGGCCTCGATGATGTCGCCCGCCGGCTGGTGCGCTACGGCATGAAGCCGGAATGGACGATCCGCGCCGCGACTTTCAACGCCGCACAGCGGCTGAAGCGTTCCGATCTCGGCCTTGTCGCCGCCGGCCGCCGCGCCGATCTCGTGCTCTTCGAAGACCTCACGGAATTCCGGGCGCGGCTGGTCATCTCAGGCGGCCGCATCGTCGCCCGCAACGGCGGCATGGAAGCGGCCGTTCAGCCGCTCGATACCGCGCCCCTCATCAATTCCGTGAAGCTGCCGACGCTGACCGAGAATGATTTCCGCGTCCCTGCGGAGGGTGAGCGCGTCCGCGTCGCTACCATCGACCGCCCGCGTTTCACCCGATGGGGCGAGGCCGAAACGGAAGTCCGGGGCGGCTTCGTCGTGCCGCCGGCCGGCAGCGCCATGATCGCCGTCGCCCACCGCCACGGCAAGGCCGATGGTACCCCACGCATCGGCTTCCTCACCGGCTGGGGCGAATGGCGCGGCGCCTTCTGCACCACCGTCTCGCACGACAGCCACAATCTCACCGTCTTCGGCGGCAATGCCCGCGACATGGCGCTCGCCGCCAACGCCGTCATATCAGCCGGCGGCGGCATGGCGGTCGCCAAAGACGGCCGGATCGAAGCGATCCTGCCGCTGCCGCTCTCCGGCCTGGTGACCGACGCCTCACTGCAAGACACCGCCTCAGCCTTCGCCGAGATCCGCAAGGCCATGGACGGCATCGTCGACTGGAAACCGCCCTACCGCGTCTTCAAGGCCTGCTTCGGCGCAACGCTCGCCTGCAATGCCGGCCCGCACCAGACGGACAGGGGGATTGCCGATGTGGTGACGGGAAAGGTGCTGGAAAGCCCGGTGCTGGAGGTTTTGTAGGGCTTGGTGAAATTGCGATGTTCGTGCAGGCGAGAAGAGCCGTGCTGCGAGGTCTCGAATCCCCTTCTCCCCAGCGGGGAGAAGGTGCCCGTAGGGCGGATGAGGGGGCCGCAAACGCCAGTTAACCCTTCAACTCCCGCTCCACCAACGCCACCCAATAGGCCGCCCCATATCCGAGCGCCTCATCATTGAAATCATAAGCCGTGTTGTGATGCAGCGCTCCGTCCACCGCCGGCCCATTGCCGAGCCAGACATAACAGCCCGGCGCATTCTGCGCGAAGAAGGCGAAGTCGTCGCCTGCCGTCGATGGCGGAAAACTCGTCCGCACCTTCTCCCCGAAGACCGTGCCGGCGGCTGCAAGCGCCCGGGCGGTCGCATCCGCGTCATTGACGACCGGCGGAATGCGCCGCTGGAAATGATGGTCGGCCGAAATGCCGTACATCGCGGCCGTTCCGCTCGCCAACCTGCCGATCTCGGCCTCCAGCTGGTCGCGCACCTCGGGCGAATAGGCTCGCGC
Source organism: Rhizobium sp. R339 (assembly GCF_002211395.1). Classification (NCBI taxonomy): domain Bacteria; kingdom Pseudomonadati; phylum Pseudomonadota; class Alphaproteobacteria; order Hyphomicrobiales; family Rhizobiaceae; genus Rhizobium; species Rhizobium sp. R339. The sequence continues at coordinate 361,088 of NZ_LOKV01000026.1, read as the reverse complement.
CGTCCCGCCGATCTCGACCGTATCGGGTATGACGTTCAGCGCCTTCGCATCGCCGCCCTGCAAGAAGCAGGCGCTGACGACCGCCGGCTGCAGCGGATCGACCACCCGCCCGACGATCGTTTGCAAAGATGACAGGAAGGTGCCGGCTGCCGTGATCGGATCACGGCCGAGATGCGGCTTGGCGCCGTGGGTGCCGACCCCGCGAAAGGTGATGCGCCAGCTGTCGGAAGAGGCAAGCTGGGGACCCTCGACCACGGCGATCTCGTCGACCGCAAACCCCGGCATATTGTGCAGGCCATAAACCGCGTCGCAGGGAAAAAGCCGGAAGAGCCCCTCCTCCGCCATGCGCTTTGCCCCGCCGCGCCCCTCTTCCGCCGGCTGGAAGATGAAATGCACCGTACCGGAAAAATTCCGCGTCGCTGCCAGATGCCGCGCCGCGCCGAGCAGCATTGCCGTATGCCCGTCATGGCCGCAGGCATGCATCTTTCCCGGCACTGTCGATTTATAGGGCCGCTCCGCCATTTCAGGCATGGCGAGCGCATCCATATCGGCTCTGAGCCCGATCCTGCGCGTGCCATTGCCGATCTGCAGCGTGCCGACCACGCCGGTGTCGGCAAGCCCGCGATGCACCGTTATACCAACCTCCTCAAGAAGGCTCGCGACGATGCCGGCGGTGCGCTCCTCCTCGAAACCGAGTTCGGGATGGGCGTGCAGATCGCGGCGCAAGGCGGTGAGGAACGGCAGATCGTCCTTGATCCGGGCGGGAATGCTCATCGGGCAATGCTCCTGGGGCCTGGATATCCCTTCATGCGAAACGGGCGCCCAACCGGCGCCCGCGTCAGATCATTTCTTGTTCATCAAACAGGCTGCGACTTCAAGCCCTCAGGCCTCTTCGACGAACACCTCTTCGCGCTTCTTCCTGACGCTCGGCAGGAAGACGACGATGAGCACGGCCAGCGCGATCGCCAGAAGCGTGGCGCTGATCGGCCGCGTGACGAAGGTGGTCGGGTCGCCGCGCGACAGGATCATGGCGCGTCTCAGGTTCTCCTCCAGCAACGGCCCGAGCACGAAGCCGAGCAGCAGCGGCGCCGGCTCGCAGCGCAGCTTCGCCAGCACGTAGCCGATGAGGCCGAAGAAGGCGACGGCATAGAGGTCGTAGACGTTCGAATTGACGCTGTAGACCCCGATCGAGCAGAAGGCCATGATGATGGGGAAGAGTACGTAATAGGGAACTGTCAGCAGCTTCACCCAGAGCCCGATCAGCGGCAGGTTGAGGATGACGAGCATCAGATTTCCGATCCACATCGAGGCGATGATGCCCCAGAACAGCGCCGGCTGCTCGGTCGCGACATTCGGCCCCGGCACGATACCCTGGATGATCATCGCGCCGATCATCAGCGCCATGACGGGATTGGCCGGAATGCCGAGCGTCAGCAGCGGAATGAACGAGGTCTGGGCGCCGGCATTGTTGGCCGATTCCGGCCCCGCCACACCGGCAACCGCGCCCTTGCCGAATTCCTCCGGCGTCTTCGACAGACGTTTTTCCACCGTATAGGAGGCGAAGGAGGCAAGGATCGCGCCGCCACCCGGCAAGATGCCGAGCGCTGAACCGATCGCCGTGCCGCGAATGACCGGCGCGATCATCTCCTTGAATTCCTGGCGCGAAGGCAAGAGGCCGGACACCTTTGCCATCAGCACCGTGCGGGTCGATTCGCCCTCGAGATTGCGCAGGATTTCCGCCACCCCGAAGACGCCGACGGCGAGCGCCACGAAGTTCAGCCCGTCGGCATATTCGCGGATGCCGAGCGTGAAGCGCGGCGTGCCGGTATAAATATCGGTGCCGACGAGGCCGAGCAGCAGCCCGAGCGCCACCATCGCCAGCGCCTTGACGACCGAGCCATGGGCAAGCGCGATCGAGGAGACGAGGCCGACGATCATCAGCGAGAAATATTCCGCCGCACCGAATTGCAGCGCGATGTCGGTGAGCGGCGGCGCGAAGATCGCGACGAGGAAGGTCGAGACCGTGCCGGCGAAGAACGAGCCGAGCGCCGCGATCGCAAGTGCCGCCCCGGCCCTGCCCTTGCGCGCCATCTGGTAGCCATCGATTGCGGTAACGGCGGAAGAGGATTCGCCCGGCATGTTGATGAGGATCGCCGTCGTCGAGCCGCCGTACTGGGCGCCGTAATAAATGCCGGCGAGCATGATGAGCGAGGAGACCGGCTCGAGCTGGAAGGTAATCGGCAGAAGCATGGCGATCGTCGCCGTCGCGCCGATGCCGGGCAAAACGCCGATCAGCGTGCCGAGCAGGACGCCGATGAGGCAGAAGAAAAGATTGTGGAGTGTCGCCGCCGTGGCAAAGCCGAGCGCGAGATTGCTGAAGAGATCCACCGTAGCCTCCTAAAGCATGTCGCGCAAAAGTGTGCAGCGGTTTTGCGGTAACGACATGCGAGAAAATAAAGACCTAAAGCGCGGGAAGCGATCTGAAAGATCGCGACGTGCTTTAGAACCGGACCCAGGGGCCGAAGCGCTCGAACGGCAGCCCGAGCCCGTAGCTGAAGACGGCGACCGAAAAGAGCGTCAGCAGCAGCGACAGGATGAGCGCAAACACCACATTCATCTTGCGCGACGCAAAACAGGCGATGAAGGCGGTGAAGAACAGCGCCGGCGCAAATCCGAGCCCCCGCACCGTCAGCCCGAAGAACACGGGAGCCGGCAGGATGAAGAGCATGCCGCGCCAGGCGAAAGGATCGATCGGCTCACCCTCGACGCGCAGCGCCTGAATGAAGATGATCGCGCCGAGCAGCACCAGCACGACGGAAAGCAACAGCGGAAAATAACCAGGCCCCATGCGCAATGTCGTGCCGAGGTCGAGCCCCAGCGACTGGAAGGCGAAGAAAGCGCCGGTCGCGACGAAAAGCGCGCCGCAGATCGCATTGGTGGTATCGAAACTGATGGATTTCATGGTGTCTCCTGCAGTTGGAGATGGAGCGTTGTTACTGCCGCGATTGCCCTTCATCCGCCAGCGGGCAGAAGGGGATCCGCCGCGGCCTCTCGCCTTTGCCGCCGCTATTCGGGGCAAGTCCCCTCTCCCCGCATGCGGGGAGAGGGTTAGGGTGAGGGGCTATTCCTGGCACATCCCTCACTAGTCCGCATATTCCCCGGCAGCCTCGATTACCGGCTTCCAGCGGGCGATCTCGCTTTCGAGCTTGGCCTTGAGCGCAGCCGGCGTCGCATCCGCGTCAGAGGAAGGCGCCGTGCCGAGTTCGGCGAAGCGGGCGCCGACATTCGGATCCTTCAGCGCGACCTGCAGCGACTTCGACAGCCGTTCGTTGATCTCGGCCGGCGTACCCTTCGGCGTGTAGATGCCGTGCCAGATACCGACTTCGAAGCCCGGCAGGCCAGCTTCGACCGCTGTCGGAATGTTCTTCATCACGTCGAGGCGCTTGGGCGAAGTCACGGCATAGGCCTTGATCGTGCCGCCGGTGATCTGCTTCGTCGTGTTGGTGGTCTGGTCGCACATGATATCGACCTGGCCGCCGAGCAGATCCGTCATGGCGGGGCCGGTGCCCTTGTAGGGAACGGTGGTGAGCGGGGTCTGGATGGCGCTCATGAACATCATGCCGCAGAGATGCGAGGCGGCACCGATACCGGCATTGGCGACCGTCACCTTGTCCTTGTTGGCCTTGACGTATTCGATCAGGCCCTTGAGGTCGGTCGGCTCGAAATCCTTGCGGGCAACGATCGTCATCGGCACCTCGGTGACGAGGCCGACATAGTCGAAGGCGCCGAGCGTATCATAGGCGAGCTTGCGGTAAAGCGTGGCGCTGGTCGCCATGCCGATATGATGCAGCAGGATGGTGTAGCCGTCGGGATCGGCACTCGCCACGCGGCCGGCGCCGAGCGTGCCGCCGGCGCCGCCGACATTTTCAACGACGATCTGCTGACCGAGATCCTTCGACATCGATTCGGCGACAAGACGCGCGACGGTGTCGGTTGGACCGCCGGCCGCAAAGGGCACGACCATGGTGATGGTGCGTTCGGGATAGGTCTGCGCCGAAGCGACGCCGGCGAGAAGAGAGACCGCAGCAGCCGCAGTCAGGCCGAGCATGGCCTTCAGGATTTTCATCGTTTCCTCCCTGATGAAATAGCGAGCCCGCCGGCACATCCTCCGCGCCGGGGTTGACCTATTTGCCGCCGGGAAAACCCAACCCGCAATCATCGCCAGCGCGTTTGAGGGACGATTCTGCGACAGTGCGACGCAGCATGGGTCGATTCGGAAACAAACGACCAATGCGATGGGTGGAAATCCACCCATCGCAGCACCGCCGGCCGCGACAGCTAGCCTTCTGTGATCAACATCCGCTTGTCGAGGCCGTATTTCTGCATCTTTTCGTAGAGGGTCTTCCGGGAGATGCCGAGCGACTCATAGACCGGTTTGAGGCTGCCGCCATGCGCGACCAGCGCGCTGGCGATGATCCCGCGCTCGAATTCCGCGACGCGCTCCGCAAGCCCGGTCGCCTCCTCGGCCTGCCGCCCGCCATTGTCGAGGCCGAGCACCAGACGGTCGGCGGCATTCCTGAGTTCGCGCACATTGCCGGGCCAGTCGCGCTGCGTGATTTCGGAGATCACCTCCGGCGGCACGGCCACCTCGTCGCGGCCGTAGCGGGCGGCCGCTTCCCGCACCAGCTGCAGGAAAAGCAGTGGAATATCCGCCCGCCGCTGCGACAGCGACGGCACGTGCAGCGTCGCCACGTTCAGCCGGTAGAAAAGATCGGCCCGGAAGCGGCCCGCCGCCACCTCCGCCTCCAGGTTCACCTTGCTCGTCGCGATGAAGCGCACGTCGAGCGGTACGATTTCGTTCGACCCGAGGCGGGAGATCACCCGCTCCTGCAGCACCCGCAGAAACTTCGCCTGCAGGTCGAAGGGCATGGAGCCGATCTCGTCAAGCAGGATGGTGCCGCCGCGTCCATGTTCGAATTTTCCATAACGCGGCCTGACCGCGCCGGGAAAAGCGCCGGGCTCGTGGCCGAACAGCTCGCTCTCGATCAGGTTCGCCGGCAGCGCCGCACAGTTGATCGCGATGAATGGCCGGCTCGCCCGGGCGCTGATATCGTGAAGCGCGCGGGCGACGACCTCCTTGCCCGCCCCGGTCTCGCCGACGATCAGCGTATCGGCATCGCTCGCGCCGATCGCGCGGATGCGGTAGCGTAGATCCACCATCACCTGGGTACGCCCCGGCAGTCGCGCCTCGATGTCGTCGCGTTTGCCGGCGACCGCCTTCAGCAACCGGTTTTCAAGCACGAGGCCGCGCCGCTCCATCGCCCGGCGTATGACGCCTGCGAGCATTTCGGGCGTGAACGGCTTCTCGATGAAATCATAAGCGCCTTCGCGCATCGCCTTGACCGCAAGCTGCACGTCGCCGTGGCCGGTGACGAGGATGACAGGCACCTCCTGATCGATCTCGCGGATCTTCTGCATCAGCGTCATTCCGTCCATGCCGGGCATGCGGATATCGCTGACGACGACACCGGGAAAGCTGTAGCCGATCAGTTCCAGCACATGATCGCCGTTCGAAAAGGTCTCGACGCTGAAGCCGGAAAGCTCCAGCGCCTGCGCTGTCGAGCGGCGCAACTCCTCCTCGTCGTCAACCAGCAGGATCTTCGCATCGTTCATTCCGCCGCCTCCGGCATCAGCCCTGCCGCCGACTGCAGCTCGATGCGGAACACCGCCCCTCCTTCGGGATGATTGGCGGCAGTCAGGCTGCCGCCGAAATCCTTGACGATGTTGTAGGAGATCGAAAGTCCGAGACCGAGCCCCTTGCCGACGCCCTTGGTCGTGAAGAAGGGATCGAAGATGCGCTCGGCGATCGCCGCCGGCACGCCCGGGCCGTGGTCGCGCACCGTCAGCACCACCTTGCCGGCCTGCTCCAGCGCAGAAATCTCGATGCGCCTGTCGTCCAGCCCCTCCACCGCATCGGCGGCATTCGAAATCACATTCACCAGCACCTGCTGCAGGCGCACCGAGCCGGCGCGCACGACCGGCGGCCGCGGCCCGAGATCAAGCCGAAGCTCGGCATCGGCCGCCTTCAGCCGCCAGGCGATAATTTCGAGCGTGTCGCGCATTGCCTCGTCGAGAGGAACCGGGCCGAGCTTCTCGTTCGGCTTGCGGGCGAAATTGCGCAGGTGCCGGCTGATCGAAGCCATGCGGTCGATCAGCCCGCCGATCCGCCGGATATTGTCCCGCGCCTCCTCCGTCCGGCCGCGGTCGATCAGCACGGAGGCGCTGTCCGTATAGGTCTTGGCGGCGGCGAGCGGCTGGTTGAACTCGTGCGAAAGGGCAGCCGACATCTGCCCGAGCCCGGCAAGCTTGCCGGCCTGGATGAGATCGGCCTGCGTCTGGCGAAGCTGCTGCTCGGTCAGCCGCCGCTCGGCGATCTCCTCTTCGATGCGGCTGTTGACGCGGGCGAGATCGGCGGTGCGCTCCTCCACCCGCCGCTCCAGCTCGCCCTGCGCTTCGGCCTGCATCTGCATGCGCTCGGCGAGCCGCGCCCGCCGCTGGCGAACGACCGCAACGGCAAGCGCAGCGATGCAGAGGATGAGAAAGACGGCGACAAGGGCGGTGCGCGCCTGGGCGCGGATGGAACTCGTCTCCATCAGCACGTTCACCGTCCAGTCCTCGGCCGGCATGTAATGCGACAGCACCAGATATTCGCTCGCGCTCCGGTCGCTTGCGAGCGTCATAAGATCGTGCTGCTCGAAGCGATGACGCGTCACCGGCAGCGCCGTCAGCCTGGCATTGGCATAGCGCCGAGACGCTTCCGTGCGGGCGATGCGATCGGCCGTCAAGGGCAGAATCGCGCCGTAGAGCCATTCGGGGCTGCCGGACATGAAGATGATGCCCTCGGGATCGGAGACGAAGATCTTGTATTCCCCGCCGCTCCAGGAGGATTCGATCATGTCGATATCGACCTTGAAGACGATGACGCCGCGAACATCCGTGCCGACCCTGATCGGCGCCGAGAAATAATAGCCGCGTTTCAGCGATGTGGTGCCGAGGGCGTAAAACCGAGCCTGCCGGCCCTCGATCGCCTCCTGGAAATAGGGCCGGTAATTGAAATTCTGCCCGACGAAACTGGCCGGCCCGTCGTAATTGCTCGCCGCGATCGTCTCGCCGTCCGGCTTCACCACATAGATGTCGGAGGATTTCAGCAGGCCGTTGATCTCCTTGAGATAGAGATTGGCCGCATCGCGCAGCGCCATGTCGTCGGGCGCGCTGACCAGTTCCTTGATATCGTCGTGATCGGCGATCAGCGCCGGCAGCGCCTCATAGCGGTTGAGGTGGCCGCTCAGCGCCGAAACGGCAAGCCGCAGCGCCGTTCCCGCCTGCGCCGAAGCCTCTTCCATATAGGCGCGCGTCGCAATCGCGCTTCCATAGGTGAAGAAGGCGAAAATGACGATCGGCACCGTGAGCAGCGCCGCGATTGCACGAAATCTCGAAGACAGATCCGGCTCCTCCCTTTCTGCCTCCGCTCCCCAGCAAGGCATGCCCGACTGGGGCTCAGTCTAATGAGGCCGACGGGTATTTCCAAGGGCCTGGCGAAACTTGACAGCCGGCGGAGCCGATGTCCTATTGCGGCGCTGCAAGGAGATCCGCGCATGAGCGACGACCAGACGCCTGCCGACAGCAAGCTCACCAGTTCCAAGCGCCGCTGGGCGGCGGAGGGCAAGTTCCTCACCGGCCGCATCAGCCGTCCCGAAGCCGAGCGCCTGCCGCCCGGCCAGCACCTCGTCAAGAACTGGCCGGTGCTCGATCTCGGCCAGCAGCCGGTCATCTCCACAGACAGCTGGCGGCTTGAGGTATGCGGCCTCGTCGAAACCTCCCTCACCCTCACCTGGGCCGATTTCCAGGCGATCGAGCAGAGCACCAGGGTCAGCGACATCCACTGCGTCACCACATGGTCGCGCTACGACAATAACTGGAAAGGCGTTTCGACGCGCGATCTGCTCGACCGCGCCATGCCGAAACCGGAAGCGGCCTATGTCATGCTGACGAGTTATGACGGCTATACCACCAATCTGCCGCTTTCCGATTTCGCCGCCGAAGACGCCATTCTCGCCACATCATGGGAAGGCCTGCCGCTGACGGCGGATCATGGCGGGCCGATGCGCCTCGTCGTGCCGCATCTCTATTTCTGGAAAAGCGCCAAATGGCTGCGCCGCATCGAGATCCTGGCTGCCGACGAGGCCGGCTTCTGGGAAAAGAACGGCTACCACATGTATGGCGATCCGTGGCGCGAACAGCGCTATTCCGACGATTGAACCTTTGGCCGGAGGAAACGGCGAAGGGCAAAAAACCCCACACCGAACAAGGCGGCGAGCGCCGTCAGCGACGCCATGCTGGCGAAATGAAGCGGTACCTGGCTCCAGCGCGGCTTGATGATGTCGGCGGTGTTGAAAGTCTCGCCGCTGAACCGGCAAGTGATGAGCGCAAGCCCGCGGCCCACCATATCGGCATCGACGGCGGAGATGATTTCGCCTGCGGCATGCGCCTCCCGCGGCATGTCCCGCATCGCCATCAGCACGGCTTTCGTCGCCGCGAGATAGGCATGGGCGCATTCGTTGAAGGGGCTTTCCTCATCCGTCACGCTGCCCGGCATCCTGCCCCAGAGGCAATAGGAATATTGGATCTCGGCATAGTTCAGGATGCGGCGGAACGGCTCATTGGTATCGACCGCCTGCGATGCGAGGGCGATGATCCCACGGCGATAGTCGGAAATCACCGCCATCTCGCCATGGGAAATCTCCGGGATATCGAGGCCGGCATCGCTGCCCCCGGCGCTGCGGCCATGGGCAAGGCAATCTCCGGCAATGAAGAGCAGCAAGCCCGCGCCGAGCACCAGCCCTCGGGTCGAGCCCGAGAGCGGGAATGCAGCAAGCCTACCGATAGGACCGATCACCGAAATGCCGGCCGCAGCCCGCCTTTGGCGGCAAGGCGCTTTTCCGCCAGCACCCCGAAGGCAAGACCGAGCGTCGCCCAAAGGATCGCGTGCATGCCGAGCGATGTCGTGCGGAAACGCCACAGCACCATGGCCGAGAAATTCTCCGGCACCTCGTTGATCGGCGGCAGCAGATAGAGCACGAGGCCGATGAAAACGAGATAGGCGATGCCGGCGACGATCGCACCGTTCCAGAGGCCGAAACGCTCGGCAAGGCGGCGCGAAAGCGCGACCGCCGCGATCAGCGAGGCGAGCGAGACGACGATCATCAGGAAGAACAGCTCGGTCCTGACGCCGATCGTATCCGGATTGCCGACCGCCGGCGGGTTGGCCGGATATTTGATGCCGGGCACCAGGACGACCGCCACGAAGGCGGCGATGGCGATGACGGCCGAGGTACCACGCGCCGAAAGGCTGCTGAAGCGGCCGTGCACGAAGGCGAAAGCGAGCGAGAAAAGCCCGCCGACGGCGATGCTGTAGGCCATGACGCCGGTGAAAAGGCCAAGACCGGCCTGCGTGGCACGGCTGACGATTTCGGGCTCGGCAACTTCGCCGGCCGCCTGCGCGCTCGCCTCCTCGAAGGCAATCGCCGCATCGACCAGCGGCTCGCCGAAGACATGGGCGAAGGCGAAAACGAGAATGCCAGCAATCAGGCCCGCGAGCATGCCGCGAAGCAGAAGATTTCCAACCATGTCAGTATTCCCTTAGTGGCAGGGAAAGCCGAGGAGGTGACGGCCGTCATGCACGAATTCGTGCACGTACATGCCGTTGAACAGCGCCATTGCGCCTTCCTCGGTGCCGACGAAATAGATGGCGATAATCATCAGCAGGCCGCCGAAGATCGCCCAGGGCACGATTTCACCGACGGGAATCGGCGCCGGTGCTGCGACGGGCGCGAAAGTGGTGTCAGACATGTATTCCTCCGGAATGACGCGTTCAGTCGAAAGAGTGCTTGTGCGGCAGGGTCTGACTTCCAGCGTGAAGAGTTCGACACGCTGGTTACAGTGGCGCGACCGCGCCGGATTTTCACCGGCTTCCAAACCCGCAACGCCACGGTTATATCTGCTCGCCGGAGAGACTGTCAACGAAACTTCACGGAGCCGGCAAGGCTCGTCCCCACCGCATTCCGGGAGATGAGAACGATCGTGAATACGCGCCTTACCTGGATCTGCCACGGCGCGACGGCTGCAAGCCGCAAGGCGCTGTTCCCGCTCGACGAACCGCTGGAAGACAAGGCAGCCGAGGAAGCCGGCAGGATGGCAGCCCTGCCCTGCGCCGACCGTATCGTCACGAGCCCCGCTTTGCGCGCCCGGCAGACCGCCCAAGCCCTTCGTCTTCAAGCCGAAACAACTCAGGCGCTGCGCGATTGCGACCACGGCCGCTGGGCAGGCAGGCCGATCACGGCGATCGGAGCCGAGGAGCCTGACGATCTGATGGCCTGGATGAGCGATCCGGAAGCCGCTCCCCACGGCGGTGAGAGCTTTTTCGATCTGCAGAGGCGTGTTGCCGGCTGGATGGATGAGCAATCCCTGCTCGCCGGCCATGTGATCGCCATCAGCCACGCTGCCGTCATCAGGGCGGCGGTCGCACACGTGCTTCAGTCGCCGCTTTCCTCCTTCTGGCTGATCGACGTCGAGCCGCTCGCCGTCATTCGCATGACCAGCAATGGACAGCGCTGGTCGCTGCGCCTTTAGAGCCCTGCCAAAAGCAGCGCATTAGCGATCCCTGATACGATCCAGCCTTACGCAAGCAAATCGCGTCATCTCTATTGAACCGGGTTTGACCGGGACTACTTCCTTGTCCCAAGGAGATGGAAGACATGGCATATGACTGGAGTGGCGAACGTACGCGGCGCCTGCGCTTGATGCGTGTCGCGACGTTCACGATAATTATGGTCGGTCTGGTCGTCAGCGTTCCGCTGCTGATCGTCACCGCCTGATAAAGCGAGACAGGGCGAGCGATGCGACAGCACGCTCGCCCTCGTTCTTTGCAGCAACGCTGCTCAAGCGTTCAATCCCAAGACATCGCCCGCCTGGCCACGCCGCTGAACAACTGCAGCAACGCCGTCCTGACAGCGCTGCCGACCTCAAAAGGCTGCTGCCTCCAATAATTCGCCTTCTGGTTTCAACGAACATTTCAGACTTTCGTGATAGTTCGACGCAGGGTGGAGATGGAGAAGGCGATAATGCCGGCGTTTTTCCAAAGCAGGGCCGGAAGGCAATGCGTGTCGGTCGTGGTGCTCGGAGTGACGCTCTGGATCCTCGGCGCGCTGTTGCAGCTTGGTGACGGCCTTGTCTCCTTCATGACCGGTTTCAGCAAGTACGGCGCCGACAAGCTCGTTCTGGCCCTCGGCATCGCCGGCGCCATGAGCTTCATCTATTCGGTGCTGCGCATCGCCGACCTGCGCAAGGAAATGGACCTGCGCGCCACCGCCCAGGCGAAGGCCGACTGGACCGCAACGCACGACCATCTGACCAAGCTGCCGAACCGCTACGCCTTCGAGCGCAAGATCCTTTCGCGGCCGATCCTGGACGAAGAAGCCGAGATCGACGAGTGGGCGCGCAACGTCACCATCTTCTCCGTCGATCTCGACGGCTTCAAAAAGGTCAATGATCTCGTCGGCCACAAGGGCGGCGACGTGCTTCTGATCGAGGTCGCCAAGCGCATCTGCGCGCTCGGCAATGCCGATTGCGTCTATCGCTTCGGCGGCGACGAATTCATCGTCATCGCCTTCGGCCTGACGGCGCAGCGCGAGGAGCGTTTTGCCCGGCTGCTGATCCAGGCGGTCACCCGGCCGATCCATATCGACGGCTTCGGCGTCGAAGTCGGCGCCAGCGTCGGCTACGATCGCTGGGCCGAGGGAAGCGAGCCGCTGGAAGATGCCGCTCACCGCGCCGACCTCGCCATGTACGAGGCGAAATCGCGGGGACCCAACCACTATCTCGTTTTCGAAGCCTCGATGCAGGACAAGGTTGCCGAACGTGCCGCTCTGGAAACGAGGCTGCGCGCCGCAATCTCCAAGAAGGCGATCAAGCCCTTCTATCAGCCGCTGATCGATCTCAAGACAGGCCAGCTCTGCGGTTTCGAGGCGCTCGCCCGCTGGATCGGCGAGGATGGCGTCAACATTCCGCCGCCCGTTTTCATCGACATTGCCGAGGAAACCGGCATGATCACCGCTCTCTTCGAGGACCTTCTCGCCCAGGCCTGCAGCGATGCGCTCGCATGGCCCGAGCATGTGATGCTGTCCTTCAACGTCTCGCCGGTGCAGATGGAAGACCGACTGCTGACCTCGCGCATCCTCAAGGTCCTCTCGGCAAGCCGGCTGCCGCCGCAGCGCCTCGAAATAGAGATCACCGAAAACGCGCTGATTCAGGATCCGGCCGTCGCCGCCATCGTCCTCGAGGAGCTGCACGCGGCCGGCATTCAGATCGCGCTCGACGATTTCGGCACGGGCTATTCGAGCCTTGCCCAGCTCGCCCGCTACCGCTTCGACAAGATCAAGATCGACAAAAGCTTCACCGCCACCTGCCGCGAAGATGAGCGGCAGGAAAAGATCGTCCGCGCCATGCTCGGCCTTGGCAGGAGCCTCAACATCAAGACGACAGCGGAAGGGGTCGAAGATCACGGCCAGCTCGCCTTCCTGCTGCAGCTCGGCTGCGATATCGGCCAGGGCTATCTGTTCGGCAAGGCGATGCACGCCGCCGAGGCGAGTGCCTTCATCAGCGATCGCAGCGCCAATCTGGCCTCCACGGCCTGACGCCTTGTCTTTAAAAGACCTGCAGCGCCCGGCGCAAAAATGCGCGGCGGACGAATAAATGTCTTTCCGTATGAAGTCCCGGCACTAAGTTCGCTCATCAGTATGCTCGCGCGGAGCCCGTGATACATGTCCTCGGCCGACCTCCTGCTGACCTTCAACGCCGGCTCCTCCACGGTCAAGATCGGCATCTTCGCGATGGAGAGCGCGGAAGCGCAACGCCTTGGCAAGGGGATCATCGATCTCCGCGCCGAGCCGCTGTCCTTCAGTCTGACCAAAGGCGAGAAGACATTCGACACCCCGCTGAAAGCACAGGCGACGGAAGATCTGCACGCTGTCATCGACGAGACCTTCGCCCTTCTCGCCGATCATTTCGACATTGCCGCCGTGCGCGCTGCCGGGCACCGCGTCGTCCATGGCGGCGACCGCTTCACCGGGCCGGCCGCCCTCGACGAGGCCACCATCGACGCCGTCGAAGCCCTGACCCCGCTCGCACCCCTGCACCAGCCGCAGGCGCTGCGCTTCATCCGCGCGCTCCGGCATTTAAAGCCGCATCTTGCGCAGACGGCCTCCTTCGACACGGCCTTCCATGCGACGCAGGACGATCTCGTTCGCCGCTTCGCCATCCCCCGTGCATTGCATCACGAGGGCATCAAGCGCTACGGCTTCCACGGCCTTTCCTATAAATTCATCGCCGGCGAACTTGCCCGCAAGGCGCCGCATGCGGCAAAGGCGGTGGTTGCCCATCTCGGCAGCGGCGCCAGCCTCTGCGCACTCAATCAAGGCATCAGCCGCGATTGCAGCATGGGCTTTTCGACGCTCGACGGCATCCCGATGGCGACGCGCCCGGGCTGGCTCGATCCCGGCGTGATCCTGCATCTGGCCGGCGAGAAGAAGCAATCCCTCCGCGAGATCGAAAATCTTCTCTATCACCGCTCCGGCCTGCTCGGCGTTTCCGGCATCAGCGCCGATACCCGCGACCTTTTGAAGGACGGACGCCCGGAGGCCGGGAGGCGATCGACCTCTTCATCCTGCGCATTGCCGGCGAAATCGGCCGCATGGCGGCGACGCTCGGCGGCCTTGATGCCATCGTCTTCACGGCCGGCGTCGGCGAGCATCAGCCGGAGATCCGCGCCGGCGCGGCGAACCGGCTTACATGGCTCGGCCTGGCACTCGACGAAAATGCCAATGCCGCCAACGGTTTTGCCATCAGCACGAAAGGAAGCCGCATCGCCGTTCATGTCATCACCACCAATGAGGAGCAGGTCATCGCCGACGAGGCGCTCTCCATTCTCCGGGGCGACTGATCCAGATCAACGGCAACTCGGCGCCGGCCGTTAGAATTGATGTTGAACAGGTTTCGAACGGGAGAAATCCATGGAAAAGCATGTCTCGACCGCTGCTCCGACAGACGCCGAACTCACCCTGATCGACCGCTACTGGCGGGCCGCCAACTATCTCTCGGTCGGCCAGATCTACCGCTTGCCAATCCGCTGCTACGCGAGCCGCTGAAACCGGAGCACATCAAGCCGCGCCTGCTCGGCCACTGGGGCACGACGCCCGGCCTCAACTTCATCTATGCGCACCTCAACCGCCTCATCCGCACCCGCGATCTCGATGTCATCTATATGTGCGGCCCCGGCCACGGCGGCCCGGGCATGGTCGCCAACACCTATCTCGAAGGCAGCTACAGCGAAATCTATCCCGATATTTCCGAGGATGCCGAAGGCATGCGCAAACTCTTCCGGCAATTCTCCTTCCCCGGCGGCATCCCAAGCCATGCGGCGCCGGAAACGCCCGGATCGATCCACGAGGGCGGCGAGCTTGGCTATGCCCTCGTCCATGCCTATGGAGCGGCCTTCGACAATCCCGACCTGATCGTCACCTGCGTCGTCGGCGACGGCGAGGCCGAAACCGGACCGCTGGCCGCCAGCTGGCATTCCAACAAGTTCCTCAATCCCGCCCGCGACGGCGCGGTTCTGCCGATCCTGCATTTGAACGGCTACAAGATCGCCAACCCGACCATTCTCGCTCGCACCGGTGACGACAACCTCCGGCGCCTCTTCGAGGGCTACGGCTATGAACCCTTCTTCGTCGAGGGCCATGAGCCGCAAGACATGCATCGGCAGATGGCCGCGACCCTTGACCGGATCTTTGACCGCATCGGCGAAATCCAGAGGCAGGCCCGCAACGGCGAGGCTGCGGACGGCTGCCCGCGCTGGCCGATGATCGTACTGCGCAGCCCCAAGGGCTGGACCGGCCCGAAGGAGGTGGACGGCAAGAAGGTGGAAGGCTTCTGGCGCGCCCATCAGGTGCCGGTTTCCAACTGCCGCGGGGACGATGGCCACCGCAAGATCCTCGAGGACTGGATGCGCAGCTACAATCCGGAAGATCTCTTCGGTTCCGACGGCCGATTAAAGCCTGAGCTGCGCGCCCTCGCCCCTCTCGGCAAGCGCCGTATGGGCGCCAATCCGCATGCCAATGGCGGCTTGCTGCGCAAGGAATTGGTCGTTCCCGATATCAGGGACTATGCGGTCGACACCGGCAGGCGCGGCAGCGTCATGGCGCAATCGACGCAGATCCTCGGCCATTACCTGCGCGACACGATGAAGCTCAATGACGAGGCGGCGAACTTCCGCATCTTCGGCCCCGACGAGACGGAATCAAACCGTCTCGGCAGCGTCTTCGACGTCACCGACCGCGTCTGGATGGAAGATATCGAACCCTACGATATCAATCTCTCCCGCGACGGGCGCGTCATGGAGGTGCTCTCCGAACATCTCTGCCAGGGCTGGCTGGAGGGCTACCTGCTAACCGGCCGGCACGGCCTGTTTTCCTGCTACGAAGCCTTCATCCACATCATCGATTCCATGTTCAACCAGCACGCCAAATGGCTGAAGGTGACGCGCGAGCTCGAATGGCGAAAGCCGATTTCCTCGCTGAACTATCTGCTGACCTCGCATGTCTGGCGCCAGGACCATAACGGCTTCAGCCATCAGGACCCCGGCTTCGTCGATCTCGTCGCCAACAAGAAGGCCGATATCGTCCGCATCTACCTGCCCCCGGGATGCCAATACTCTGCTCTGGGTCGGCGATCATTGCCTGCGCACCTATGACCGCGTCAACGTCATCGTCGCCGGCAAGCAGCCGGAGCCGCAATGGCTGTCGATGGACGAGGCGGTAAAACACTGCGAAGCCGGCATCGGCATCTGGCACTGGGCGAGCAACGAGGAGGACGCGATCTCGCCAGATCTCGTCATGGCCTGCGCCGGCGACGTGCCGACCATGGAGACGCTCGCCGCCGTCGATCTCTTACGCAAGGCTATTCCGGAGCTGAAAATCCGCACCGTCAACGTCGTCGACCTACTGGCGCTGCAATCCAGCGACCAGCATCCGCACGGCCTTTCCGACGAAGCCTTCGACGCGATCTTCACCTCGGACAAACCTGTCATCTTCGCCTATCACGGCTATCCCTATCTCATCCACCGCCTGACCTATAAGCGCACCAACCACGAAAACATCCATGTCCGCGGCTTCATCGAGGAGGGAACGACGACCACCCCCTTCGACATGACCGTCCTCAACCAGCTCGACCGCTTCCATCTCGCCATCGAAGCCATCGAGCACGTCCCGGGCCTGAAGGAAAAGGCAGGTGAAACCCTCGCAGTCCTCCGCGGCAAGCTTGCCGAGCATCACGACTATGTCAGGGAATACGGCGAGGACATGCCGGAGGTGAGCGACTGGAGGTGGCCGGCGGCGTGAGAGATTCCGCGAACTGCGAACGCCCCCTACGCACCCTCGAGCCGGCTCTTCTCCTTCATGCGCCAGACCCGCGGTGTTTCTCCCGTATATTTGAGGAAGAAGCGCGAGAAATAGGCGGGATCGGTAAAGCCGAGCCGAAAGCCGATCTCCTGAACGCTGCCGAGCGTAAAAACCAGCTGGCGCTTCGCCTCCTCGACAAGCTTGCCGGCGATCAGCTCATGCGGCGTGCTGCCGGTCATCGACCGGACGATGCGGGTGAGATGCGTCGGCGAAAGCCCGAGTTCCCTGGCATAGAAGGATGCGGGTTTGTGGGATCGAAAATGCTGCTGAATGAGCTCGCCCAGCATCTCCATCCGTCGCTCGTTTTCGTTTGACGAAAGCTCCCGCGCATTCCCCTCATGGGAAATCCGCGCCGTCAGCCGCAGCGCCAGGGCGACGTAGGCTGCCAAGACCTCGTTGCGGCCACTGCGGCGGTTTTCGAATTCGTCGCCCAGCCGCCGCAGCGTCTGCATCACATGGGCAGCCTCGGCATGATCGGGATCGAGTGGCGTCAGATGCGGCGTCGCCAGCCATTCGCCGAGATGGCTCCGCTCGCCAGGCGGATGGCTGAGATGGGACCGCAATATGGTGATGACGAGACCGTCGATATCGCGTGAGAAACGAAAGCCGTGATTGAGCCCGGGCGGAACCGTAATGACCGCCGGCGGCCGGATGGCATGGCTCTTCTCGCCGAAGATTGCATCGCCCGAACCGGCTTCGATGTACAATATCTGAAAGAAGCTCTCGTGACGGTGGAGGCGGATTTCCCATTGATGCAGGCTGCTGCGGGAGCGAATTGTTTCGCAATGCAACCAGAATTCCGGCGATCGCCCGATGTTTTCGCCGTAGAGCTCGTAGGTCGGTATCTGCCTGCTCATCGGCTCCCTCCCGCGCCAATGTTCGATTAGTGCAATTTTTAGGCTGGAATGTCCATTGTGGCGATCCGGCCGGCGCGGCAGAATCTGACAAACCGCAAAAATGTCGGGGAGGAAGCATTTGCGAACCCAGGTCGCCATCATCGGTTCGGGACCATCCGGCTTGCTTCTCGGCCAGCTATTGACCGAAGCCGGCATTGACAATGTCGTCCTCGACCGGGTGAACAAGGATTATATCCTCGGCCGGGTCCGGGCCGGTGTTCTCGAAGAAGGCACCGTCGGGCTGCTGGATGAAGCCAAGGCTGGAGCGAGGCTGCATGCCGAAGGCCTGCCGCATGACGGCTTCTCGCTCGCCTTCGACGGACGCGACCACCGCATCGACCTACATGAATTGACCGGCGGCCGGCGCGTCACCGTCTACGGGCAGACCGAGGTGACGCGCGATCTGATGGAGCGGCGCGAAGCAAGCGGCGCCCTGTCGATCTACGATGCCGCCGATGTGACGCCGCATGATTTCGACGACCGCTCTCCCTCCGTCACCTATATGAAAGACGGCGCTGCCAGGCGCATCGACTGCGATTTCATCGCCGGCTGCGACGGTTTTCACGGAGCAAGCCGCAAAGCCGTTCCCGAAGCGGCTATCCGGAGTTTCGAAAAGGTCTATCCCTTCGGCTGGCTGGGTCTGCTTGCCGACGTGGCGCCCGTCAGCCATGAACTGATCTACGCCAACCACCCGAGGGGTTTCGCGCTCTGTTCGATGCGCTCGGCCACGCGCAGCCGCTACTATATCCAATGTCCGCTCGACGAGAAGGTCGAGGACTGGAGCGACGACCGCTTCTGGGACGAGTTGAGACGGCGCCTGCCGGTGCATCACGCCGAAGCACTGAAAACCGCGCCATCCTTCGAGAAATCGATCGCTCCATTGCGCTCCTTCGTCGCCGAACCGATGCGCTTCGGCCGGCTTTTCCTCGTCGGCGACGCCGCCCATATCGTGCCGCCGACCGGCGCCAAGGGGCTGAACCTTGCAGCGAGCGACGTCCATTACCTCTTCTCCGGGCTCGTCGAACACTATCGCGAACGCTCGGATCGCGGCATCGACACCTATTCGCAGACAGCGCTCGCCCGTGTCTGGAAAGCCGTGCGGTTTTCCTGGTGGATGACGACGATGATGCATCGTTTTCCCGATACCGGAGATTTCGATCAGAAGATCCAGGAGGCCGAACTCGATTATCTCACCCATTCGCGTGCGGCCTCGACGGCGCTTGCGGAAAACTATGTGGGATTGCCATTCTGACAGGATGGTTTGAGGCAGACGTAAGCCACATCGACGGCTGCCCCTCGACATGGAATCATAATCGGATGGTGATGGATTGTGGCTTTTATTTCATTTTACATCACCATTTCGCATGACAAGCTAACGCGCAATTTTTGCGGCTAGCAACGACGGCGCTGGAGTGCGCCAACAAGGGAGAGAGACATGAAGAAACTGCTTCTGGCCGCCGCCGCGGCAATCGCCATCGGCACGAGCGCCTATGCCGACACCATCAAGGTTGGCGTCATCGGCCCGTTTTCCGGTCCGTTCGCGCTTCAGGGCAAGAATTTCAAGGCCGGCATCGACGCCTATATGGCTGTCAACGGCAACAAGGTCGGCAGCGATACGGTCGAGATCGTCTATCGCGACGTGCCCCAGGCCGATCCCGCCCAATCCAAGGCGCTCGCGCAGGAACTGATCGTCAAGGAAAAGGTCCAATATCTCGCCGGCTTCTATTTCACCCCCGATGCCATGGCGGTGACGCCGATCCTGAAGCAGGGCAACGTGCCGATGGTCATCATGAACGCCGCCACCTCGGCGATCGTCATCAAGAGCCCGCTCGTCGTGCGCACCTCGTTTACGACCTGGCAGACTTCGACGCCCATCGCCAAGGTCGCCTTCGACGCCGGCGTCAAGAAGGTGATCTCGGTCGTCAGCGATTACGGCCCGGGCATCGATGCCGAGAATGCCTTCAAGACCGGCTTCGAGAAGGCCGGCGGTCAGGTGGTCGAGGCGATCCGCATGCCGCTTGCGACCAACGACTTCAGCCCGATCATGCAGCGCATCAAGGATTCCGGCGCTGAGGGCGTTTTCGCCTTCCTGCCGTCGGGACCGACGACGCTCGGCTTCGTCAAGGGTTACAATGAAAACGGCCTGAAGGCGGCCGGCATCAAGTTCTTCGCACCTGGCGATCTGACCCAGGAATCCGATCTGCCGGCGCTCGGCGACGCCGCACTCGGCATCCAGACGACCTTCCACTATGCCGTTTCGCACGACTCGCCCGAGAACAAGGCCTTCGTCGAGGCGGCTTCCAAGGCGATCGGCAACAAGGCCGAACTCTCCTTCCCCGCAGTCAGCGCCTATGACGGCATGTATGTCATCTACAAGATGATCGAGGCGACGGGCGGCAAGCAGGATGCTGAGAAGGCCGTCGATGCGGTGAAGGGCCTTTCGTGGGTCAGCCCGCGCGGCCCGGTTTCGATCGATCCGGAAAGCCGGCATATCACGCAGAACATCTATCTCCGTGAAGTCGTCAAAGCCGATGACGGGACCTACATCAACAAGGAGGTCCAGACCTTCGAGAAGCAGGGCGATCCGGGCCTGGCCGCCGCCAAGTAATATCCGGCGTCCGGTTAAGCGGCGGGCCCGCGCATCGAGCCCGCCGCATCGAAGCAAGGTATTTCCATGCAGACAGTCTTCAGCATAGCCGTCGACGCCTTTGCCTATGGCATGGTGCTCTTCGTCATATCGATCGGCCTTTCCGTGACCATGGGGCTGATGCGTGTCGTCAACCTGGCGCACGGCGCCTTCGCCATGATCGGCGGCTACATCGCCTCCTATGCCGCGCGCGACCTCGGCCTCGGTTATGCGGTCGCGGTCATTGCCGCCGTGGTCGCCACGATCATCATCGCAATCCCGCTCGAACGCTTTCTCTACCGCCGGATCTATGGTGCGCCTGAACTGACCCAGGTGCTGATGACCATCGGCATCACCTTCTGCGTCATCGGCATTGCAAACTATGCAATGGGGCCGACACTGAAGACCATACCGCTTGCCGGCGCCCTGCAGGGCTCGGCCGATCTCGGCTTCCGCACCATTCCCGTGCACCGGCTTTTCGTCATCCTTTGCGGCCTGGTGGTCGCAGTCGCGCTCTGGTTCGCGATCGACCGGACCAGTTTCGGCGTCAAGCTGCGCGCCTCCGTCGACGATGCGGCGATGGCGGCGGCACTCGGCGTGCGCACCGAGATCATCTATGCGGTGAGCTTTGCCGTCGCCGTCGGGCTTGCTGCCTTTGGCGGGGTGGTCGGCGCCGAGCTCCTGCCGGTCGAACCCTATTACGCGCTGCGATACATGGTCACCTTCCTGGTCGTCGTCTCGGTCGGCGGCGCGGGCTCCATTCCGGGCGCGCTGATCGCCTGCCTGCTGCTCGGAGCAATCGACACGACGGGACGCTATCTGATGCCGGAATTCGGCGAATTCTTCTTCTATCTCGCCGTGATCGCCATCATCTGCGTCTTCCCGCGCGGCCTTGCCGGAAGGGTGAAATGACATGGCGCTTGTCATGAACAGTGAAAACGAACGTTCCCAGCATCGGCGCGGCTTCAGCGGCGATCTCGCCGGATTGGCGGTCATTATCGCCCTCGGCACGATCGGCTATTTCGCCTTCCCGGATAATCTCGCGCTGCTGACGCGGATGATCACCATCGCCCTGCTCGTCCTATCGCTCGATCTGGTGACCGGTTATTGCGGCGTCGCGACACTCGGCCATGCCGCGCTTTTCGGCTCCGGCGCCTATGCCGCCGGCATCCTGTCGGCGCATTACGGCATCAACGATCCGCTGCTGATGATGCTTGCCGGCATTGCCGCCGGCGCGATCGCCGGGCTGCTGTCGGGCGCGATCATCCTGCGTGCGCATGGATTGCCGCAGCTCGTGCTGTCGATTGCCCTCATCCACCTCTTCCATGAATTCGCCAACAAGGCCTCGTCCTGGACGGGAGGCAGCGATGGGCTGTCCGGTATTGCGCCGGACCCGATCTTCGGCCTTTTCGAATTCGATCTCTATGGCCAAACCGCCTTCTTTTTCGGAATGGCGCTGCTGCTTGTCGTCTTCGTGCTGCTGCGCTTTCTGGTCCGCTCGCCCTTCGGCATGCTCTGCCGCGGCGTGAGGCAGGATCCGCTGCGCATCCGCGCCATGGGCGGCTCGCCAAAGGCGGCGCTCATCAGGATGTACGTCATATCAGGCGCCGTTGCCGGTGTCGGCGGCGCGCTGAATGCGATCTCGACCCAGGTCGTCGGCCTCGACAGCCTGTCCTTCACCCAATCGGCCGAAGCGCTTGTCATGCTCGTGCTCGGCGGCACCGGTTCCCTCTTCGGGGCGCTCTCCGGCACCGTCATCTTCATGCTCTTCGAGGATTACGTCTCCGCCGCCAATCCCTTCCATTGGCTGACCATCGTCGGCGCACTGTTGATCGCCGTCGTGCTCTTTGCGCCGAAAGGCCTCTTCGGCACGGCCGCCGCCTTCGTCAGCCGCCGGAAAGAGGCGCGCGCATGAGCCCGGTCTTCGAAGTCTCCAATCTCCGGAAAGCCTTCGGGGGCCTGGCGGTCACCAATGATGTCTCGCTGGCGATGGCGCCGGGCGATCGCATCGCGCTGATCGGTCCGAACGGCGCCGGCAAGACCACCTTCGTCAACCTCGTCACCGGCAATCTCTCACCCGATTCCGGCGAGGTTCACCTCGGCGGCGAGGCGGTGACGAGGGTCGATGCGATCGGCAGGGTCAAGCGCGGCCTGGTGCGATCCTTTCAGGTGACGCGGCTTTTCCAGGACATGACGCCCGCCGAACATGTGGCGCTTGCCGTCCTTCAGCGCGACGGAAAGACGAAGCGGATGTTCGGAAACTTCCTGTCGATGCCCGACGTCATGGCGGAGGTCGACGAACTCCTGGGGAAACTCGGGCTGGCGTCACTGATGCACCGGAGGGTGAGCGAGATCGCCTATGGCCAGCAGCGGCTGCTCGAAATCGCTGTGGCGCTGGCGCTGAAGCCGAAGGTGCTGCTGCTGGACGAGCCGGCCGCCGGCGTGCCGCAGAGCGATACCGGCCGCATCGAGCAAGCGCTTGCCGATCTGCCCGGCGATCTCGCCGTGCTGATGATCGAACACGACATGGACCTCGTCTTCCGCTTCGCCAAGCGCGTCATCGTGCTTGCGGCCGGCGCGATCATCTTCGATGGCCTGCCGGCCGATGTCACCAAGGATGCCCGCGTGCGCGAGGCCTATCTCGGGAGCTATGCCAATGCCAGCCATATCGCTTGAGGTCGACAATCTCTCGGCCGGATATGGGCCGACGCGGGTGCTGGAAGGCATTTCCTTCTCGGTGCCGGCAGGCGCACGGCTTGCCGTGCTCGGCCGCAACGGCATGGGCAAGACGACGCTGCTCGCAACGCTTGCCGGACAGACCAGGCGCTATGACGGCCACATCCGCCTCGGCGATCTGGATGTCACCGCAGCACCGAGCGCGGCGCGGGCGCATAAGGGCCTGGGTTATGTGCCGCAGACGCGCTGCGTCTTCCCGACGCTGACTGTCGAAGAGAACCTCTTCATCGGCCTGAAGGCGCGGCCGAAAACGGCGCTGGAGGAAGCCTATGCCATGTTCCCGCGCCTGAAGGAGCGCCGCCGCAACCTCGGCAGCCAGCTCTCCGGCGGCGAGCAGCAGATGCTTTCCACCGCCCGCACCATTCTCGGCCGTCCGTCCGTGCTGCTGCTCGACGAACCGCTCGAAGGCCTGG
The DNA here is from genome assembly GCF_002211395.1 of Rhizobium sp. R339. Lineage (NCBI taxonomy): Bacteria > Pseudomonadati > Pseudomonadota > Alphaproteobacteria > Hyphomicrobiales > Rhizobiaceae > Rhizobium > Rhizobium sp. R339. Next base: position 337,846 of record NZ_LOKV01000026.1, on the reverse strand, counting down.
CGCCCGTCATTTGCGAGGAGCTCATGGCCGCCTTCGCCGAACTCGCCAAGTCGGGCGACATGACGATCCTCCTCGTCGAACAGCGCATCCAAAGCGCGCTCGATTTCGCCGATCAGGTCATCATTCTCGAACGCGGCAGACTGGCCTGGGCGGGAACGCCGGCAGACCTGTCCAGCGATCACGAAGCCGTCGAAAGCCTGCTCGGAGTGGGCGGCTTGCACTGAGGCGGCGGGGTTGCGCCGCCCCCGGACTGGCAAGGCTTGCATCCTCGAAGTTGACTTGGCGCCGGCACAGACGCGTGCAGTATATCGTCATAACCATGTCATGCTTGGCCGGCCATTATTATCCTGCCTGAGGGATTATCGCGACAAATCAGTAAATCGCCTCAGCAGCATGATCGATGAAGCGATATTATCGTAAAACAAGCTGTAAAATCTTCAGCATAGGCTGGGTCGATATCAATGGCGATTTGTCTGGGCCAGAGATCTGAGCTGCGGACAATCCGAATCTATTGGATTTGACAGGTAGATTACTCTGCTGCTCCGTCAATTTTCATTGTCAAACACCCGATAGGGTTGCATAGTCAAAACGACAGATCAAACGGGAGGTAGAAATGGCAAATCACAAGCCGCATGCGGGCAACGTATACATGCCTGTTTTTGACATCGATGATCCGATCAGCGGCGAAATCCTCGAAAGTTCCTACGATACCGACGGAGATGCGGTGCGCCTGAATTTCGTCAATGGACAGCGCATCAAGCAGCCGGCCAACCCGGAGGGCGATCCGGTCAAGACGATCATCGAGGGAGAATACGGTACGCTCACCGTTTACTCCAACGGCACCTACACTTACGAGCTCGATCATTCCAAGCCGGAAGTCGCCGCACTCGGCCCGGGAGATGAACTCGTCGAAAAATTCACCTTCAAGATATCCGACGGCAAAGGCGCCACCGATTTCGGATCGTTCAGCATCGCAATAGACTTGCCCGAACGCGGCGACGTCTTCGTCAATTTCGAGGATGTCGGCCAAAGCGACTTTCCGACCGGCTACAAAGGCTTCGATTGGGGTGCATGGCGAGACGGCGACGACGCTAGCGTGCGCGAGAACAGCGACGGCAACCACTATCTGGGTGGCGGCGTGTTCTGGACCCCCATCTATTCAGCCGATGGCGGACCTTTTGAGATCAAACAATTCGAAGTCGCGAACGGAACGTCGAACTATGACAACGTCCTGACGATCGAAGGCCAGTTGAACGGCAACATCGTCTTCTCCACCACCGTGACCATCACCGCCGACAGCATCGAAGATCCCCAACTGATCGATCTCAGCGCCTACGGCCCGATCGACTATCTCCTGCTCGACAGCGAACCGATCATCACGGAAGACAGCGGCCCTGATTATTTCGGCGCGCAATACGACAATTTTCATTTCCTCGTTTGACCGATGCACGGGCGGCGCGGGGTTTCCCCGCGCCGGAAAGCCGGGACCGAGACGATGGCGCACGTGCCGAAAGCTCACAGCCAGGGACGTTCCTCGTCCGAGGCGTTCAAGGCCTTTACGGTGATGGCGGCGATGACGCCGGTCAGCACGATTCCGGCAAAACCGATGACCAAAGCCAGTATTCGCGCAGAAACATGTTTGGGCGTGAAGTCGCCATAGCCGATGGTAAGCCCGGTCACGAAGGTGAAATAAAGCGCTTCGTCAATCCGCCAATCCTCGATGCGCCAAATAGCAAGGCCGGATGCCAGCATGATCGACACGATGCCGGAGAGGATCGGCCAGATGACGCGAAGCTGCTTTGCGAGTGCGATGAAGAACAGCCGTCTCATCTGCCGGGTGTGCGGCGCACCGTCTGGTCGCTGCTGTTTGCGGACGCGGAGCCTCATCGCACTGCCGGCGGCAAGACGTAGAGCGTTATGGCGAAAATCGCATAGACCATCAGCACCAACACGCCGACGAACCATGCCGATCGACCGCTGTTGGTCACGAACATAGCAGTGACGGCGGCAAGGAACATCATCGTCACGGCGCCCGGCCAGAATTGCAGATCCATCGGTGACGGGCCGATCACATAGCTCATCAGGACCAGAACCGGCGCGACGAACAAGGCGATCTGCGACGCGCTTCCGAGTGCGATGCCGACGCTCAGATCGAGCCGGTTCTTGCGTGCGCCGGAAAACGCCGAAGCCATTTCGGCGGCGGCGCCGACCAATGCGACGACGATGAAGCCGACGAAGGCCGGGGTCATTCCGAAGGCGACGGCCGCCTCCTGCACGGATTCGACGAAAATCTCGCTCACCAACGCCACGAGGACGGTGACGCCCGCAAGCGTGCCGAGGGCGAGCCCGATCGGCCAAGGCGCCTCACCGGCCTCGCCATGATCCGCGGACGAGAAAAACTCCCGGTGCGTCCCAAGCGTGAACAACAGCCCCAGCCCGTATCCGATGATCAGCAGAACGGCCAAGCTGAGGCTGAGCTCTTGGGTGACCGGCACCGCCGATGCCGCCTCCAATCCGCCAAGCGTCGACGGCATCAGAAGCGCGATTGTGGCTAGGAAAAGCAGGCCGGCTTGAATGCGCGCACTCGCCCGGTTGAATTCCTGAATGTGGTATTTGAGCCCGCCAAGCAGAAACGAAGCGCCGAGCATGAACAGTGTGTTGGTGACGATCGCGCCGGCGACGGATGCCTTGACCAGCGTATATTCGCCGGCGCGCAGGGCAGTCAGCGCGATGACCAGTTCGGTCAGATTTCCAAGCGTCGCGTTCAGCAGTCCGCCGGCCGCGTCACCCGTCTTGGCGGCAACGGATTCGGTCGCATGGCTGAGCAGCGCGGCCAGCGGCACAATGGCCAGTACCGAGAGGACGAAAAGTGCCGTATGGGCTTCGGGGACAAGGGCTGCAGCTGAGAACACCACCGGCACGGCGACGAGCAGCCACAATATCGGACTATGGCGAATCTCTTTGAAAAGGAGGCTCAATCTTCACTCCCCGTAACCACTCGGAGGGACGAACCTCCGTCCGCCATTGCAATGTCGGCGCGCAGCATCACTCCGGAAGAGCCGTCTGCCGGAAGAAGGTCACGACGGCATCGTCAGGCGGGCCGAACCATGTTGTAAAGAACGCCCGGAACGCAGGCGCCGCATAGGCTTGGCTCAGGGCGCGATCGACTGCCAGGCGAAAATCCTCGTCCCCGCGCGCCAGCTCGAGACCGAGCGGCTCGTAGGTGAAATGGCGATCGAGGACGATGAGATTGCCGGAGCTGTCGCTGCGGGCGGCAGCATCCATCAGCAGCGGCATGTCGCCGAAGAGCACCGCCGAACTGCCGTCCAGAACACGCTCGATCCCCTGCTGATAGTCGCTGACGGGCGTCGCCGTCGCCGCGAGCTGGAAGGTCTTGATCCTGTCGGACAGCCAGCCTTCGCTCGTCGTGCCCGCGATCGAGGAGAATGTCTTGTGTTCGAGGATCGTGCGGGCCGGCGCCCCGCGCCAGATGGGCCGGCTCGATGGCTCGCCATATTGCAGAACTTCGCGCAATGCCAGCGGCGCGCTCGTGCTGAGCAGCGCCCCGGTGCCGCTCGGGAAGATCGGAAGCGAGAATGAAACTTGCTGCCGGCGATTGAGCGTCACCGGCTCGGCGGCGCAGACAAGGTCCGCCGTGCCATCCTGAATGGCACGCACCTTCGCCTCACCCGACAGGGAGATCCATTCGACATCGAGTTTCGGCAGGTCCAGCTGCGCCCTCAGGCTGTCGGCGATCCCATTGCAAAGGGCAACCGCATAGCCGTCGGGCTTTCCCTGGGCATCGAACGAAAAGGGCCTTGCGTCCGGATCGTAGCCGAGTTTCAGCACGCTGGTCGTCCTGACGCGATCCAGCGTCTGCGCCCGTGCGGGCGGCGCGATGACGCAGACAGCCGCTGCGGCGAGGACAGAGGCGGCGATAGCCGCCCAGCGACCATTTCTCTCTGACATATCTGGTCCTCCCTGTGTTACTCGGCCGGCGCCCGATTCACGCTGGCGAACCGCGGGGCGATGAGCCCGTAAATGATGAAACCGATCCCTGTGACGATCATGCCGCCAAGCACCGCATCCTTGCCGGAGGCGTAGATGGCGAAAACGCTGTAGGCCATGCCGACCATGGCAATGGTAGCGTTCAGCCGGTATTTCGCCCGGGGCACACGGGCAACCCTCATCATCACGAACAAAGAAGAGAGCGCGATGATATAGGGCAGCACGTTCGTCACCACGGCGAGATTGACGAGAGCGGAAAACTGCTCGCTCAAGGTCGGCGAGATCGTCATCAGGGCAAGCCCCGTCTGAACGATGCCGAGGATGATCATGCCGCTGACCGGCGCTCCCATCTCATTCACCCGGGAAAATATCGACGGAAACATCTTCTCTTCCGCTGCAGTCTTCGCCGTTTGGGCGATCGTGAACTGCCAGCCGAGCAAGGAGCCGAGGCAGGCAAGCACCGCCAGCGCCATGACGATCGAACCGATAGTCGGATTGAACATCGTGGCATAGGCCAGCGCGAACGGCCCCGTCGAGGTGGCAAGATCCGCATTCGGGACGATACCCTGAATGACCGTCGTCGACAGGATGTAAATGACGGCGGCACCCAGCGTGCCGAACATGCAGGCAAGCGGCACATCGCGTTTGGGATTTTCGACGGCATCCGAATTCTGGGCCGCCGACTCCATGCCGAGGAAAGCCCAAAGCGTCAGCGAAATGCTCGATCCCATGCCCTGCGCCAGCGACAGCCCCTTCGGATTCCAGGCAGCCCCGAACGTGCTGGAACTGAACCAGAGCCAGCCGATGATGGATAGCAGCCCGACAGGAAGGATGACGCCCCAGACCGTGACTGAACCGATGCGCCCGGTGATGCGCGGGCCGCCGAAATTGGCACCCGTGGTCAACCACAGGAGCACGATCAGCGCCAGGCAGGTCATGATAGGCGTGGAGGTCAGCACTGGAAAAAATCCCGCGAGATAGCCGACGGCCGAAATGCCGATCGCGACATTGCCGACGGCAAGCGATAGGAAATACAGAAAAAACACCATGAAGTAGCCGTCTTTCCCATAGGCGTCTTCCGCATAGGCCGACATGCCCCCGGGGCGCTGATTGAACAGCCCGGCCTGGGCAAAGCCATAAGCGATGGCCATCGAGCCGATGGCGGTCACGAGCCAGGACAGCAGCGAAATCGCGCCGACCTGGGCCATATTGGCCGGCAGCATAATAATACCCGACCCCATCATGTTGACGGCGACGATGAAGGTGAGCTGCACCAGGTTCATCTTTTTCTTGGTCGTGGCCTCTGCCGCAAGATGCATCGCGTTGTCGGTCATGACGAAACCCTCCCTGCGTCTACTCGCGCACGACATATGTGTGGAATGTGATCCGCCCTTCGATCCGTTCCTGGAACACGCCCTGGACCTCGTAGTTGAAGCCGGGGAACCGGTTGAAGGATTCCTCGAAGGCCAGGAAGTAATCCCGCATCGGCCTCGCCCGCTCGTCCCAGCGCTCTCCCGGCACGATGACGCCGATACCAGGCGGATAGATCAGTGCCAGCGTCGCCGAGATGCGGCCGGCGGCCTCCGTCAGCGGTACGTAATCGACATTGTTGGCGACCAGCGCCTCATAGGCTTGCTTCGGCGCCATTGCCGGCTCCGGAAAACTCTCGGAACGGAAGCACAGGCGCTGCAACTCCTTGACGCCCGCCTCGCGATAGAAGGAATGCATCTCCCGGCAGACCTGGCGGACGGTATAGCCGGCATAGCGCTCGCGATTGGCCGCATAGACGGTGGGCAGCACTTCCTGCAGGGGCGCATCGCGGTCCCAGAGGTTCTTGAACTTGACCAGCTTGGCGACGAGCGTGTTGAGCTTGCTCTCATCCTCGGCCGGCGTCAGCAGGAAGAGCAGGCTGTTCAAGTCGCATTTCTCCGCGACCACGCGCTGCTCACGCAGATAGTTGGCAACCACGGTCGCCGGAATGCCGAATTCGCGATATTCGCCGGTCTTCCTGTCGATGCCGGGTGTCAGGATTGCAAGTTTGTTCGGATCGACCATGGTGTAGCCGGACGCATAGCCTGAATAACCATGCCATTTCGCCTCAGGATCGAAGCGCCAGCATTGCTGCTCGCGCTTCAGCACATCGGTCGGTACGTCCTCCCATCTGGTATCGGCAAGATCGCCGCTATGCTTCGAACCGGAAACCGAAACCTTGTCGGGTACGAAGGGATCGAAGAACCATTGCTCTTCCGGGCTCGCGGCTTTCGACTCGTAATGCGCAACGAAACCGCGCAGCTTCTTGCGCACCTCGATCCCGAGCTCGATGCAGCGGTCCCAAAGCATTTCGCCTGCCTTGCCCTCATGCACCTTGGCGTTGACATCGAGCGAAGCGAAAAGCGGATAGAAAGGCGAAGTCGAGACATGCATCAGCAGCGATTCATTGAAGCGCTTGTGTTCGACGAACCGGCGCTGGCCGCTGATATGTTCGTCCCGCTTGTGGATCTGCGACGCCTGGGAGAATCCGGCCCCCTGCTTGTGAACCGACTGGGTAGAGAACAGCCCCGGCATGTCGGCCCGCAGGTCTTTCAGCCGCATCGGGCTGTGGCCCTCGAAGAGCGGGTGGAAGGCATTGTAGCCGATCCAGGCCTCGTCCCAGAGCACGTAGTCGCAGAGATGACCGAGCTTCTCCATGACCTGGCCGACATTGTAGATCGTGCCGTCATAGGTCGCGAGCTGGATGCAGGCGAGGCGGAAGGGCCTGTCTGCTCTCGCACGACTTTTGTCGGCGACGAGCGGATGCTCCTCGATCTTGCGCCGCAGCCAGCTCTCGTCCCAGGCCTCCCAATCGACCGCCCCGATCATGCCGAAGGAGTTGCGGGCCGTCGGCAGATAGATCGGAATAGCGCCGGCCTGGACGAGAGCACCCTGATGCAGGGATTTATGGTTGTTGCGGTCGAAGAGCACGAGATCGCCGCTGCGCAGCACCGCGTTGGCGACGACCTTGTTGGAGGTGCTCGTTCCGTTCAGGATGAAATAGGTGCGGTCGGCGCCGAAAATGCGCGCCGCCTGTTTCTGGGCCTCGACGGCAGGGCCTTCATGGATCAGCAGATCGCCGAGATCGACATCCGCATTGCAGAGGTCGTTGCGGAAGATGCTCTCGCCGAAATATTTGAAGAAAAGCTGCCCGGCCGGCGACTTTCGATAGAACTGGCCGCCCTGGTGCCCCGGGCAATCGAAGGCGATATTGGCCTCGCCGTCATAGGCCATCATGCCGCCGAAGAAGGGCGGCAGCAAAGATTTGCCGTAATTGACCGCACTGGAGACGATCTGCTTGGCGTAGAAGGTCGGCGTCTGCTGGCCGAGGTAAACGAAACCGTCGACCTCGCCGGCCATTTCGACGACATCCATATCCGCAATCGTCAGCGTGTCGGCCATTGCCCAGATCGGCGTGGGGAAGCCAATATCCCTGACGGAACGCAGGAAGCCGCGAGCCGCCTGCAGCTTGCCACCCTCGACCGAGCCGACATAGGCGCCGACATCCGCATCCTCAGACACATCGGCCGAATAGTCGTCGCGCAGTTCCACCGCGAAGCCTTGCGCATTGATCTGTGCGATCAATTCCTGCGCCTGAGAATTGTCGCGATCGACGACGGCCACGATCTTCAGCATCTTATGGAACGGTATGGCGACCGTCGGAGACTTCACATCGCGCGGGATCATTCCTGTCCCTCCTCTGCAATGCAATCGACGAGATAGCGGCGGCCGCCGTCGCCGGGAGCGAAGCGAAGGCCATGGATATCGGTTTCGAAACCGGGAAACTTGCGGTCGAAATCGCGGGCGTAGAGCAGATAATCCTGAATGGACTTCGTCGACTGCGTGATCCGTTCGCCCGGCATGATCAGCGGAATTCCCGGCGGATAGGGAACGATCATCACGGCAAGGATGCGGTTCATGAGATCGTCGATTTCAACACTCTCGATCTGGCTCTTGACCAGCCGGTCATAGGCATCGGCGGGACGCAGCGCCATTTCGGGCAACACCGTGTACATTTCGCGCTGCGCCTTCGGCACATCGTCCTTACGGTAGACCGCGTGGATCTCTCCGCAGAGGTCCTTCAATCCCATGCCGGCATAGGCCTCGGGATGGGCCGCGGCCAGCGCCGGCAGAGCCCGCGTCAATGGCGCATTGGCATCGTAGAGATCCTTGAAATTGATGAGTTCGGTGACGAGCGTGCTCCACTTGCCGCGGGTAATGCCCATCGAGAAGAGAACCAGGAAGGAATAGAGCCCGGTCTTTTCGATCTCGATCCGTCGCGACGAGAGGAACTTGGTGATGACGGCGGCCGGTATCCCGTGCTCGTCCATAACGCCGCTTGCCGACAGGCCCGGCGAAAGGATGGTGACTTTTATCGGATCGACCATCACATGATTTTCGGCAAGGCCTGCAAAACCATGCCAGGCATCGCCCGGCTTCAGCACCCAGTCCGCATGGCTATCGCTCGGCGTCTGTTCGGCGACCGTCGGCTCCCACACATCGAACCACCAGCTGCCTTCGGTCTGTTTCCTGACGCCATTCATCGCCCGGCGGAAGCTGATCGCCTCATCGATCGTCTCCTGCACCAATGCGCGACCGGCCGGCTGCTCCATCATCGCGGCGGCGACATCGCAGGAGGCGATGATGCCGTATTGCGGCGACGTCGAGGTGTGCATCATGAAGGCTTCGTTGAAGCGCGTGACGTCGAGACGCTTGTTCTCGGCGTGCTGGATATGGATCATCGATGCTTGGGAAAGTGCGGCCAGCAGCTTGTGGGTCGAGTGCGTCGCAAAGGTGATGGCGTTTTTCGATCGCGCCGGCTGGTTCGACGAGATGCCGTGGAAGCCATCGTAAAATTCGTGGAAATTGGCATAGGCATACCAGGCTTCGTCGAAGTGCAGCACCTCGACCGCATCGCCAAGCGAAGCCTTGATCGCATCGACATTGTAGCAGAGGCCGTCATAGGTCGAGTTGGTGATGACCATCAGCCGCACCTTGCCGCTCGTCTGCCCGGCAAAAGGACTTGCCGCAATCTTGCCGGCGATCGATTCTGGTGTGAACTGGTCCTTCGAGATCGGCCCGATGATGCCGAGCCCGTTGCGCGAAGGGATCAGATAGATCGGCGTTGCACCGGTCATGATCAGCGAATGCAGGATGGATTTGTGGCAGTTGCGGTCGCACAGCACGAGATCGCCGCGCCCGACCATGCCATGCCAGACGATCTTGTTGGCGGTCGATGTGCCGCCGACGACGAACAGGGTCTCGTCCGTGCCGAAAATGCGCGCGGCATTGCGCTCGCCCTCGGCGATTGGCCCGACATGATCCAGCAGCGAACCGACGCTGCCGACCGAGACGGAGATGTCGGAGCGCAGTGTGTTTTCACCGAAGAACGTATAGAAGAGCTGGCCGACGGGGCTCTTGCGGAACGCGACGCCGCCCCCGTGGCCGGGCGTGTGCCAGGAATAGGCGCCCTCGAGCGTATAATCCATCAGCGCCTTGAACATCGGCGGCGGCAACCGGTCGAGATAGTTGCGGGCCGCCTGCGCTATGGCGCGCGCCATGAATTCCGCGGTATCCTCGAACAGCCGGAAGAAAGCGTTGGCGTGGCGCAGCACCGTGGCCGGGACATCTTCCGCGGTCGTATCGTCGCCGAAGAGAAAGATCGGCAGGCGGTCGTTCCTCTGCCGCTTCGCGGCCAGAACCTCTCCGAGCACCTGCCAGCGCGTGGCCTTGTCCTCAGCCCCATCGACGGAAACCAGCCAGCAGGATTCGGTGTTGAAGATATGCACGAGGCGCCGCGCATCCTCATAGGAAACGCCGGACACGATCCGGAAGCCTTCCTTCTCGATTGCCGCAGCCAGATCGCGCATGCCGCGGCCGGCAGCGCTCCTGCCATCAAAATCCTCGTCGATAACGGCTATGGGAAATGCCTTCTGGAATTCCATGCCTTCCTCCAGAAACCGAGCGTCAAAGGCCGTGGCCGCTCTGCAGCGATGCGCATCTCAGTTGGACGGATGGTACATGACGGGTGGTGCACCGTCGTTGATTGCAATCAGCGTGAGGCAAAGCATTTCAATATCAATAGGGGGCCTATTCCGCCCATTCCGCATCGGCCGTGAAGGCGATCGTCAGCCAGCGATTGGCGCTCTCATCTCCAATTGCTTCGCCGATCTCGTCCCTGAGCGCGTCCCATTCCTCCACGCTCTTCGGAGGAAGCCCTTCGGGGACGATGAAGTAGAGCTCGATCTGCATTGCCCGGCCGACCCGGGCAACATAGGCGCGATGCGAGAGGAAGCCGAGACGGCGAACGGTTTCCATGGCAACGCGGTCGACATGCTCCTGGAGGTCGACGGGAGCAATCAGCAGAATTTCGGTCAGTGCCTTCCAGACGGTGCCGATCGGAAGCGGGATCATGACCAGGCAGACCAGCGCCAGAACCGCGGGGTCCATATAGCTGGCGACCCACGCGACCGGCGTCGCCTGCACGGCCATGCCGATCAGAAATGCAATCAGCAGGGCCAGTGCGATGGCGCCTGACATGATCCAGGCCTTGATGTCGAGCGAGACGAAATCGGATTTGATGCGGGCGTTCAGCCTGATGCCGAGAAAAGCCATGATGGCGCAGACAAGCAGGGTCGCCGCGGAATAGGCGACCGCCATGCCGAACTGCAGCTCATGACCGCCGTTCAGGATGCTGATGATGGCGCTGATCAGCGCATAGACGGCGACCGTCATCAGCAGACAGCCATTGAGCATCAGTACGATAGGCTCCAGATGCCAGAAGCCCATGGTAAAACGGTTTCGGATTCTGCCGGATTTCGCGTCGCTCTGCGTCGATTTGACGATGAGGCTGGAAACCCCGAGCGCAAGACCGGTCATGGCCGCATCGGCCAGCGAGTAAACGCCGTCGAAGGCGATCGAAAACGAGCCGGAAAGGATGCCGAACACAACGCCGAGCGTTGCGACCACGACCGTCGCTGCGATCGAGATCCTGAGAAACCCCTGCTCGCCCAACATCCTCGCCCCGCCTCCGACATCAGACACTCTCATCGTTTTATGCTGATCGTGAAGGTGAAACGAGATCTGAATGGGGTGAGCCCGCTTTTATTTCTTGCCCACCGCAGTCGTCCTGCGGCAGCAGGGCGACCATCCTGTCGGTTATCGGGAGCAGCCGCCCGGCCTGCCTCAGCCTGAAATCTGCCTGGCGCAGATCCTGGTCATTTCGTGTAGAAGGTCATATTGCCGTTGCGTGCCCGCGAAACCCATTCGATGTCGTTCGCGGTAAGCTTCTTGGTCTTGAGCTGAGCCGTAAGCCATTTGTTCGCCCGAACCGCATCTCTGATGGCTTTGACATGCTCTTCGCTTCCCGGTTGGGGGTGTGAGCCGGTCTCCGAAAAACCTGCCATACGATAGCTGACGATCGTGAATCGTCTGTCGTGATAAGTCCGCACCGCCTCAGGCAGATTCTCGCTCCAGTTCATTCTGCGATATTCGCGTCTGCTCTGCTGGGCCTCGACTGGCGCAGTTCCGGTGACGGCAGTCAACACGGCAAGTCCAATGATCATGGCCATCTTCATCGCTCTAACTCCCGAGAACAAAATGATATTCGGCCGTGGAGGATAGCTCATGCGTCGGCGTCAGGCATTGAGCACGATCAATGCCGTTCAAACAATAGCGGCGTCCCCACTACGCATTGAACCGGATTGCGGCGTCTATTCTTTGGGAGGAAGATTGCGTCCGGCAGCCGATCGCCGAGGCGATATCAGCATCGGAAAAGGCGCCTTTCGGGAGGGGGCCATGACAACGTCGCCAAATGGCAAGAGTTTGGGACTTGCCGCCTGCACCGCCATCGTGGTCGGAAACATGGTTGGGTCGGGCTTTTATCTGTCGCCGGCCGCGGTCGCGCCCTACGGCAACCTCGCGATCATCGTCTGGATCCTCATGGGCGCGGGCGCGATCTGCCTCGGCCTCACCTTTGCGCGCCTGGCAAGCCTCGTGCCTGCCGTCGGTGGTCCCTACGCCTATACGAGGCTCGCCTACGGCGATTTCGCCGGCTTTCTGATTGCCTGGGGCTACTGGATTTCCATCTGGACCTCGCTGCCGGTCATCGCCATTGCCTTTGCCGGCGTGATGGTCGATCTCTTCCCCGCGCTCGGCAATCGCTTCGCCGCGACCATGCTGACGCTTGGGGTGATCTGGGCGATTGTGCTCGTCAATCTCCGCGGCGTTCATGCGGCGGGTCTCTTTGCGCAGGTTACCACCTACGCCAAGCTTCTCCCCTTCGGCGCCGTCGCCATCATCGGCCTCTTCTTCATCGACACGTCCCATTTCTCCGAATTCAATCCAAGCGGCCAGCCGCTGCTGCAGTCGATCGCGACGCTGGCGCCGCTGACGATGTTTGCCTATCTCGGGCTGGAATCGGCAACCGTGCCTGCAGGCGATGTCGAAAACGCGGAGCGGACCATCCCGCGCTCGACCGTCCTTGGAATCTCGATCGCCGCAGCGCTTTACGTGCTCGGCACGATCGTGGTGATGGGCCTCGTGCCGCGCGAGCAGCTTATTCGCTCGGTCGCGCCCTTCTCCGAAGCAGCCGGCATGATGTGGGGGCGCGGCGGCGAGCTGGCGATCTCGATCGCCGTCCTGGTCTCCTCGATCGGCGCCTTGAACGGCTGGACCCTGCTGATGGGGCAAGTGCCGATGGCCGCTGCCCGGGATGGGCTGTTTCCTCCGCTTTTCGCGCGGCTCTCTTCCCGTGGGGTACCGGCTCTGGGCATGATCGTCTCGGCTTTGTTCGCGACCCTGCTGGTTCTCGCTCAGGCTGTCGGGGCCGAAGGATTCGCTGCAGCCTATCGGCTGATGGTCGGGCTGAGCACGATGGCCGCCGTCGTTCCCTACGCCTTCTGCTCACTGGCCGGCACTCTTGTGGCCGGCGTGACGCTCGGGCGGATGCCGCGCGTCAGCGCCATCGAACTGATCGCCTTCGTTTTTGCGATCTTCACGCTCTATGGCTCAGGCGCGGAGCCGGTGCTCTACGGGCTGGTGCTGCTGATGCTCGGGATCCCCGTCTACGTCTGGCAAAGGCGTAACGCAGCGCCCGCAATCGAACGTCAGAAGACGTCAGGGGCCGCGACAACGCACCCGGCCGTGTCGGGATAGGTCGGCTCGAAGGGCCGGACGGGGTTCAGGCGTGCCAGCTCAGGCCGGAAAAGCTCTCGCTGATGATTGTTCCGCGTTCGCCGCGCACCATTCCCGCAATGTCGGCAAGGCCTCCGATCGCAGCGGTCCTGCCGCCCATGCGCGCAAAATGGCAAGCGGCATCGACCTTTGGGCCCATTGATCCGGCCGGGAAGGAAAACTGCTTGAAATCGTCGGGACGGGCCCGATGGATCGCCTTCTGGGACGGCTTGCCCCAGTCGGTGCAGACGGCCTCGGCATCCGTCGCCATGATCAGGAGATCGGCGTAAAGCTCGCGCGCCAGAAGCTCCGAGCAGAGATCCTTGTCGATCACGGCTTCGACGCCGATCAGCTTCCGGTCGGCACCCTTTTCGTACCTCGTGGGAATGCCGCCGCCGCCCGCACAGATGACGATCGTACGCTGCTCCAGCAGCCAGCGGACCGGACGGATCTCGAAGATGCGCTTCGGCGCCGGCGATGCGACGACGCGCCGCCATTTTTCACCGTCCTGCTTGAAGACCCAGCCCTTTTCCGTGCGGATCCGATCCGCCTCCGCCTGGTCGTAGACCGGACCGACGAACTTGGTGGGGTTCTGGAAGCCGGGATCGGCGGCATCGACTTCCACCATGGTCAGCAGCGTCGCCAAAGGCTGCTCGAACGGCAGGAGATTGCCGAGCTCCTGCTCCAGCATGTAGCCGATCATGCCTTCGGTCTCGGCGCCGAGAACGTCGAGCGGGTAGGCTTCCTCGGGTTTGTAGGCTGCCCCCTGGAGCGCGAGCAGTCCGACCTGCGGGCCGTTGCCGTGGGTGACGACGATCTCATGTTCGGCAGCCAAGGGCGCGATCGCCTGAGCCGCGATGCGCGCATTCCGTCTCTGGGTATCGGCCGTCATGGCTTCCCCGCGCCGGAGAAGCGCATTGCCGCCGAGCGCTATGACCACACGCATGTTAATCTCCCAAGGTAGCGACGAGCAGGGCCTTGATCGTATGCAAGCGATTTTCCGCCTGCTCGAAAGCGACATTGGCCTCGGATTCGAAGACGTCGTTGGTCACTTCGAGACCGTTCTCCATGCCGTAATCTTCGGCGATCTGCTTGCCGAGCGTGGTTTCGGTATCGTGGAACGCCGGCAGGCAATGCATGAACTTGGTCTGCCGGTTGCCGGTCGCCCTCATCAGGTCCTGGTTGACTTGATAGGGAGTGAGCAATTTGATGCGTTCGCGCCAGACATCCTTCGGCTCGCCCATCGAAACCCAGACGTCGGTGTGGATGAAATCGACGTCCTTGACCGCCTCTCTGGGATCTTCGGTCACCAGCAGCCGCGCGCCGGAAGCCTGCTGCAAATCCTTGGCGATCTTCATGTATTCTTCCGAAGGCCACAGCGATCTCGGCCCGCAGATACGCACATCCATTCCGAGCAGGCAGCCGACGATCAGCAGCGAATGGCCCATGTTGGAGCGGGTGTCGCCGACATAGGCATATTTGATTTCAGCGATCGGCTTGTCGCTATGTTCGCGCATCGTCATGACGTCGGCGATCATCTGCGTCGGATGATATTCATCCGTCAGGCCGTTATAGACGGGCACCCCGGCGTATTTTGCCAGCGTCTCCACGCCTTTCTGCGCGGAGCCGCGATACTCGATCGCATCATACATGCGCCCCAGCACCCGCGCCGTATCCTTGAAGGATTCCTTGTGCCCGATCTGCGAGCCGGACGGATCGAGATAGGTCACGTTGGCGCCCTGGTCCGAGCAGGCGACTTCGAAAGCGCATCTCGTCCGCGTCGAGGTTTTCTCGAAGATCAGGCAGATTTCCTTGCCTTTCAGGTGCTCCTGCTCGGTGCGAGCATATTTCGCCCGCTTTAAGTCGCGGGCGAGGTCGAGGAGATAGCGGAATTCCCGCGGGGTATAATCCTGCACGGTCAGAAGCGAGCGATTGCGCAGATTGAAGCTCATGGTCTTGCTCCGTCGGTCCGGTTCGTGAGTGTGAAACGTCAGTAAGCGGGCTCGCGCCAGATGGGGCATGTCATGCAATGCCCGCCACCACGGCCGCGGCCGAGTTCGGAGCCGCGAATGGTGATGACCTCAATCCCCGCCTTGCGCAGAAGCGTATTCGTGTAGGTGTTGCGGTCGTAGGCGACGACGACGCCGGGCTCGAGTGCCACGACATTGTTGCCGTCGTCCCATTGTTCGCGCTCGGCCTGGTAGGAATTGCCGCCGGTTTCGACGGTGCGCAATTGCGCCAGGTCGAGCGCCTCGGCGACGACATCGAGCATCGGCCGATTTTCGGGGTGAATCTCGAAGGTGCCGTCGTCGTCCTTCGGATACATGCTGTAGCAGCGGACCTGATCGACGACCTCGGCAAACAGCGTGACGACATCGCGATCGCAGAAGCTGAAAACCGTGTCGAGGTGCATGGCCGCACGGCTCTTCGGGATGAGGCAACCGATCACCCTCTTTGCGGCCTTGCCTCTGAACAGGGCCTGCGCCACCTGGCCGACCGCCTGATAGGTGGTGCGCTCGCCCATGCCGATCAGGACGGTGCCATTGCCGATCGGCATGACGTCGCCTCCCTCCATCGAGGCATTGGCGAACGGATGGTCCGAATCTCCCCACCAGATCTGGAAATCGCCGCCGAGGAAGGTCGGATGAAACTTGTAGATCGCACGCTGGATCAGCGTCTCCGCGCGTCTTGCCGGCCAGAACATCGGGTTGCAGGTCACGCCGCCGTAAATCCAGCAGGAGGGGTCGCGCTGGAACAGCGTGTTCGGGATCGGCGGGATGACGAAATCGGTCTCCGGCAAAGCGCTGAGCATCAGCGATTTTGCCTTGACTTCGGGCAGGTCGGAGATCGCGATGCCGCCGATCATGAAAGCGGCGAGCTGTGCCGGCGGCATTTCGTCAAGCCAAGGCCGTATCGCCTCGGCGATCTGCGAGCCGAGCACATTCGGCGTGATGCGCCGATCCAATACGAAATCGCGCGCCTGCTTGTTGGAGAGGGTTTGCCCCAGCAGGTCGTGGAGCTCGAGAACCTCGATCCCTCTTTCCTGCATCTTCAGCACAAAATCATAGTGATCCTTCTGGGCCTCATGCACCCAGAGGACGTCGTCGAAAAGCAAATCGTGGCAATTGGCAGGCGTCAGGCGCTGATGAGCCAGAGATGGACGGCAAACCATAACGGTTCTCAGCTTTCCAACCTCAGAATGAACACCGAAACCACGCATGCCGTCCTCCCTCCGAGCCTTCGGCGGCGGCCGCGCCGCCGGCTCTTTGAACACGCTCGCCTGCCTGGCAGACTATTTGCGCCGACCGTCACATGTCATTGATTGCAGACAAGGTGCGCTGCAGCATTTGCAGTTCTGCTCAACGAAGATCGGGCGCATCGCCTCGAACCCTCTGCCAAGCGCGCCAATGGGTCGGGTGGACGTCCAGGATCTCGCCGGTCAGGGCGTTGACCCATCCGCCAGGCATACGCCGGCAGGGAAAGACGAGGGCATGGACGCCTTCGTCGTCGATGACGGCGATCTCTATGTCCTCCTCGAACGGAGCTTCGACGACCAACAGCCACATCACCGAACCTTCCCGACGATGCACGAGCGTCGACCGGCGGGAGGCCACTATTTCCTCGGCCGGCGTAGTTTTCCTGCCAGCGCTTCCACGGACGTCGCAGTGACTTCCGTAGTGCCCTGCCTTCGTTTCAAACGACGGCGCCACGCTCCCCAACAGCGGTCGCGCCATTTTATAGGCCGTGGAGAACCTGTGGATCTCCATTGCGTCCCAGATTAGCTGAACAACGGACGAACGGCATTGAGCCGGATCAATGGCGACGGGGCGGAGCAAATCGCTGTCTTGTCTGGCCTTCGGCAGCTCGGGCCGGGCTGAAAGACCGATAGAGTCTACGCGATACTACTCCGATCACCCATCCAAAGATGGTAAAATCGCGCCACTGTTGAGACGGAAAGGCAGTCGAGACACTGAACGATATCTCAAGGGGCGGAGGAGACCATCATGTCCATCAAGATGGAGGCGCCGCATGTTGCTGGTTATAGTTCCATTGTTTCAAGCCTAGCGGGTCGAGCCTCGTTCACCGGGCAGCGGACGGCGAGCCGGAAACGCCTGTGCGTTTTGCCCGAGGGAGAGAACGTGCCTGGAATGGACAGTATCCGGCAACTTTATGAGCACCTGCCGGACGCGGTGTTCTTCATGGCCGCCGACAATAGGGTTTCGGCCTGCAACAGAGCTGCGGTGGCCTTGTTCGGTTATGAAGAAGGCGAATTGCTCGGCCGCAAGATCGACCTCGTCTGGTCTCCGACGCCGGATGTTCAGCTTAAGGGACGCTGGGCAGACCAGGGCGTACTGTGTGCCGGTATCGCGATGACCAAGAGCGGCGCCCGCTTTCCGGTTGCCCTGACCGTCATCCGGGAACCAGGCGAGAAAGAAACCTTCACTGCAGCGGTCTTCGAGGACTTCCGGACCGAGCGCGAAACATTGCAGCAGGTGCAGGAGCTTCGCAGCGAGCTGGCCCGGCTCGCACGAATAGCCGCGCTTGGAGAAATGACTTCGACCTTGGCGCACGAACTTTCCCAGCCGCTGACTTCGATCGGCGCATATGCGGAGGGCTGCGGGCGTCTTATGGAGAACGATCGCAAAGGGTGCCACGCGGAGCTTCGCGAAGCCCTGTCGAAAATTACCCAGCACGTTTTGTGGGCAGGAGCGATCGTCCAGAACATCCGCGAATTCGCAAAGCGCGGCGCCGACGAGAAAAGACCGGAAGCGATGCATGCGCTGATCCATGAGGCGACGCCCCTCGCCCTGGCGGGCTCCCGAGGCCAGGGGCTTCATACCGATTTCCAGTTCGACGCGGAGCGGGACATCGTGTCGGTCGACCGTATCCAGATCCTCCAGGTGCTGACAAATCTTCTTCGCAATGCAGTTGAGGCAACCGACGGCACGAAATTCCCCCATATTTCGATCCGCACCAGAATCGACGATTTCTCCCATCTTGTCGTCGACGTGTCCGACAATGGCTGCGGGATCGCCGCGGAGATCGAAGAGGCGCTGTTTCGTCCTTTCGTGACCACGAAACCTCACGGCCTCGGCATGGGTCTGGCATTGTCCAAGCGCATCGTCGAAGCGCATGGAGGCCGGATAAGCGCCCGCAGGGGACCGCAGCACGGTGCAACCCTCACATTTTCTCTTCCGCTGGTGGAGACCACAGCCAATGGCGAACGATCTTACGATCCATCTCGTCGATGACGAGGAACCACTCAGGCGCGCATTGACGTTCCTGCTGGTGTCGGCAGGCTTTGCCGTTCGTGCACACAGCTGCGCAAGAGCGTTTCTGGACCTTCTGCCTCTTTCGGGACGCAACTGCCTCGTGACGGACCTGCGGATGCCCGATATCGACGGCATCGAATTGCTCCGGCAGATGCACCGCTTCAACATGGAGATCCCGGCAATCGTCATCACCGGCCAGGGCGATGTCGCCGCGGCCGTTCAGGCAATGAAGGCCGGGGCCTTCGACTTCCTGGAAAAGCCGCT
This sequence comes from Rhizobium sp. R339, assembly GCF_002211395.1. NCBI lineage: Bacteria > Pseudomonadati > Pseudomonadota > Alphaproteobacteria > Hyphomicrobiales > Rhizobiaceae > Rhizobium > Rhizobium sp. R339. The sequence continues at coordinate 319,097 of NZ_LOKV01000026.1, read as the reverse complement.
GAGGGATGACGCGCTGATTGCCGCCATCAACGGGGCGGTGGGGCAGAGGCGGGCCGGCGGAGCCATTGCCGGCTCCGAGAAGGTTGCAGCGCGACTTCAGCAGCTCACCGAGCGCGAACATCAGGTTCTGGCGGGCGTGCTCGATGGTTTACAGAACAAGATGATCGCCTATCATCTCGGCATCAGCGTGCGCACGGTGGAAGTCCATCGCGCCAATGTGATGGCCAAGATGGACGCGCGCAATCTGGCGGAACTCATGCGAATGGCCATTACTCTCGACGCCGCAGTACAATCCTTGGAAATACAGCTATGACGGCGACTATGGGACGGTAGCTGCGCCGCTCGGCTTGCGGCCATTCCCGATCTCCTTGACGATTTGTTCGGCAATTTCGTTTTCAACGTCGAGAATAGCCTGATTGCGCAGCTCGCGCTCGTAGCGGTTTGCCCAGACGACGGTTCCGTCGGCGCCGTTTATCAGGCGCACGTGCAGATGGAGGACCGTACCCTCGACAAGCGCGCTCCCCTGCAGGCTCAACAGCGAGCCGCTCGTCTCTGGGCCGGACCGGCCAGGCGCAAACACGACGAAATCGTCTACCTTCATGAGCTTTGCAATGAGCTGATCGGCAAGACCGCTGGCGAATTTCATTCCCTGGGCGTTGTCGCCGAGGACCGTAAAAGGTTCCACCATAATCCCGGTCTTGCTTCTCAGCGTCGACGGAACAGCAGCCGGTGAGGTTTCGGGCGGCGAAAGATAGGCCTCGAGAGGACGGATGAGCGCCAGTATCGCCATCGTGCCGAAGAGCGCGGGCACGCCGATCGGCAGCAGAAGATCGCGATAGCCCACCAATTGATCGGAATTGCTCCGCTTATTTCCGCCACTTGGCGGAGCGGCCGTTTCGTCGGCATCCGAAACGCCTTCGGCGCTCGAAAAATGCGGTGAATACCCACCTTTGGGAACGGTGATCCGGATCGGGTCGCGGCTACCGCAGACGAGATAGTAGCGTTCGAGGGCGCGGCGGATACGCCCCGCCTCGATGCGCACGACGGGATCGTTCTGCGCGTCGAAAGAAGCATCCCGCCCAAAAACCGCTTGCGCTATCGTATAGGCCTTGAGCTGCTCGCTGCGTCCTTCCAATGTCTCTTCAACGATATATTCCAGAAAATGCCGCCCGCGCTCGGGAACATGGAATTCCGCACTGGCGAGGATGCGATCAAGTTGCGCGCGCACGCCCGCACGGTCTTGAGATGCCAGGCTATGCCCCTTTTCTTCCAATGTCATCGGGAACCTCCCGCGATACCTCCGTATCGTTCTCAACAAGGGGTGTAGCTTTATACACCCGCTGGCGGCCCTGGGCTTCCGTAGCAATACTTAAGGGATATCTCGAATAACGGGACGGAGTGAAATTGCTTATGCTGCAATGCGGATGGGGGCGACGCATATGCTTTACGACCACACAATCCAACAGCACCCGGCAGCTGCGGGCCACCGCTATGGGGCGGCAGCGACGGCCAGGGATCACTCGATCAGGCTCAAGGCGGATGAGACAATCTATAGCGAAGGCGAAAACGCGCTTGCGATCTACCAGGTCGAAGCAGGCGCGGTGCGGATCTACCGCCTGACCGCCAGCGGGCAGCGGTATATCCTGTCCTTTTGCGGCAAGGGCGAATGGTTCGGGCTGGAAACGGGCAATGTGCGAACCGACTTTGCGGAAGCCGTCTGCGAGACTTGCATAAGGCCCTTTCGCGCCAATCGGGACGCGATCGTCCCCATCGATCTGCTTCACATCGCCCTGACGAACCTTGCGAAGGCGCAGCATAAACAGCTCGTCATCACCGAGCAAAGCGCCCTGAAGCGGGTGGCGGCCTTCGTATTCGAGATGGCCGATCGCCACCCGGAGGATCGCGAATTCGACATGATGATGTCGCGCACCGATATCGCCGACTATCTCGGCCTGACGGTGGAGACCGTCGCCCGCTGCTTCACCAAGCTCCGCGAAAAACGCATTCTTTGCCTGAACGGCAAGCTGCAACGCATCGTCCGCCTGCTCGATCGTGATGCGCTCATTGCACTGACGAGCTAATGCTTGCCGCGCAAACTGTGCGGCAGTTTCGGAAGACCGCTCTTGCCGCAGAAGGGGACTGAACATGACGCACGCATCCCGCACAGGATCGAAAGCATTGGCCAGGGCGCTCCTTGCAGGTCTGCTGCCGCTGACCGCCTTTCCGCTCGCCGGCGCTCAGGCGCAGGACAATCCGTTCGACCAGTTTCCCGTGATCATCCAGTGCAAATACAACGAAACCTACCACGCCTTTTACATATCGCGCGTCTCGCAGGACGGCATCGCGACCTATGTGGCGTCAGAGCGGATCGCCGGCACGATCACGCTCGACGGCAAGGCGAAGGCAATCGGCGGCGAAGGCGGCGGCAGCTGCGTCGGCAAAACGCTGACGGAGCTCCGCGCTTCCGGGCAAGCTTACGATATCAAGCGTTAGGTGTTTGAACAATGCGCGGATGCCAGCTCGGCGTGAGCGAACTGTCAACCAATGTCCGAGCAAACCCGGCCGCAATCATCTATGACGGCCAAGGCCGGTTGCACCTCCTTTTGATAAACGCGGCAAGCGGTCGGCGGATAAACAGATTGCGGCGGCAATAATCATCAGTGCCATGCCGATAAATCTCTGCGGTTCAGCGGGTTCGTTGGCGAAGACCACGCCGACGGAAACCGCAATGGCAGGAGACACAAAGGCGAAGCTGCCTGCCCTTGCGGGGCCGATGTCCCGCAAGAGCTGCATATAGATGCTATAGCCGAGCAGCGAACCGAAGATGACGAGAAAGAGCCAGCCCGCAACCGCTTGCCATTCCCATGGGGTGATCAGGCTTTCGGCCGAGCGAGGCTCAATTGCCAGCGAGGCAATCAGCAACACGCTCCCGCCAATCAGCGTGGTCAAGCCGGAAAGGCGCGCGCTGCCATAATTCGATATCAGCGGTTTTGCCAGCACGGATCCCCAGGCCGAGGAAATTGCCGCCCAGGCGATGGCGATGAGCCCGATCATTGGCAACCCCTTCTCCAGCCCAGTCAAATCTATGGACGGCGCGAACAGAAGGCCAAGGCCACCGACCCCAAGCAGCATCGCGAAAGCGCGAAGGCCATTCCACTGCTCCTCCCCCAGAACAATGCCGAAGGCGAGCAGCGCAAGTGGCGTCAAGGACATCTCCAGAACCGCCGCGGTTCCTGAAGGAACGAACTGCATGCCCCAGAACAGCGGGCCGTAAGAGAGCGCAATCATCAGCAGGCTGACGATGAGGAGACGTGTCTTATCCTCCTGACTGAAGGCTTTTCTTTGCCCTCTCGCCCAAGCCAAAGCGATGAAGACGGCACCTGCCACCATGAATCGCGTTGCGGCAAACATCATCGGGGGCACTGTTTCAACGCCGATCTTGACGGCGATCCAGGTCAGCCCCCACACGAAGCACAAAACGACGAATTTCAGGAGATTGCGGGTAGACGACATTGGCCCGGCCTTGCATTGTAACGGTTAAAGACCATTTATACCGTTACAACTTTATTCCTCTGGAGTTGTTCCAGACATGGCCACCTCGACAGCTGACATGCGCCTCAGCGGCGGTCATCCGGCCCTCGACCTCGCCAATACGGTCGACAGCCGGCGTGACCGTTGGGGGCCGGACCTCCTGCGGTCATTTGAAGACCTGCTGATCCTAACCGAACGGCTCGACCTCATCGATCAGCAAGCGGCGTCGCGACTTCGCGGGCAGGCGGAAAATGATCCGCGGAAGGCCGCTGCAGTGCTGGCAGACGGTTTAGCACTGCGTGAATCGATATACCGGCTCTTTCTTTCCGAGGACGCCGGAGAGTCCTACCCGGTCGCAGATTTGTCCCTGGTGGAAGATCGTGCACGACGCGGCCGGGCTCATCAGATCCTCGCAGCAGCCGGAGCCGGCTACTCGTGGACATTGCCTTTCGACGACCTTTCCCAACTGACTCAGTTCTTTGCGATCGAAGCGGTCGAACTGTTGATCGAGCGCGATCGGCGGCGGTCAGTGCGCGAGTGCAAGGGTGACAACTGCGGATGGCTGTTTATCGATCATTCCAAGAGCGGACGACGAATGTGGTGTTCAGACGCGAGCTGCGGCAGCCACGCTCGAATCAAACGCTTCCGATCCCGGATGAAAGGAGCTTAGGTGCTGGGGCCGAGGCGCTTCTCGCGAAGAAATTCCATGGAGTCGGCTCGCAATCACCGGTCTCAAAAAACTGGTCGGCACTGCAGGGGCCGCTCTCTCCGCCGCGTCGGGGCATCCGCCTCTAGGCCTCTCTCATGCCGCTATGGTGCGGACGTCACGGCCAAGCTCAACGACTTGAGCAGCCTCGCCACCGAGAGTGAACTGATTGACCAGATCACGCAGCTTGCTCGCCTCACCCGACAATGACGCTGCCGCGGCCGTGGATTGCTCGACCATCGCTGCATTCTGCTGAGTGGACTGATCCATTTGATTGACGGCTGTGTTGATTTCAGCAAGTCCGGTGGACTGCTCGCGCGCAGACGTCGCAATTGCTTCCATCAATTGATTAATTTGAGAAACTTGCTCGCTGATCTTGTTGAGCGACTGGCCGGTCTCAAGAACCAATTTCACGCCGGTGCCGACTTCGGTGGAGGACTTTTCGATCAACCCCTTGATTTCTTTCGCCGCCGTCGCTGCCCGCTGCGCAAGCTCGCGAACCTCTTGAGCGACAACCGCAAAACCCTTGCCGGCTTCTCCGGCCCGCGCCGCCTCGACACCGGCATTCAGCGCGAGGAGGTTGGTTTGAAAAGCAATATCGTCGATGACACCGATAATGCTCGATATCCGCTCGGAACTTTCCTCGATCCGCCTTATCGCCTGTTCGGCATGAGACACGACGGAAGCGGAACGTCCCGCGCTTATATTGGCCTCGTGTGCGACATTGCGAGCCTCATCTGTTCGCTTGGAGGCGGTCGCCACGTTCGCAGTGATTTGGTCAAGAGCTGCAGCCGTCTCCTCCAGCGAGGCGGCCTGCTGCTCGGTACGCTTGGAAAGATCTTGTGCACCAGAGGCGATTTCGCCTGTTCCATTGTCGATGCTGTGAACCGTCTGCAATACAGCGCCGATGGTCGTTGCGAGCTGTTTGAGGGAAGCATTGAAATCGCCGCGCAGTCGCTCGTACTCCGGAGCGAACGGCTCCGCCAGCCGGAAAGACACGTCACCCCCGGCCAGGCGTCTCAATCCATCACCCAGCGTCGTTGTTGCAAAACGCAACTGCTGTGCCTCCCGCTCCGCGCGCTCCTGTGCTGCAGCGCGAGCCGTCTCGGACTGGTTCCGCGATATCTCTGCTTCCTGCTCTAAGCGGAGTACGTTCATGGCGTTCTGTCGAAACACTTCCACTGCTGCCGCCATCGCGCCGATCTCGTCGGCCCGCCCAGCGTAAGGGACCTCGCTTTGTAGATCGCCATCGGAGAGAATCTTCATGGCGGCGGCAATCCGGCGGATGGGATTGGCGATTCCGAAAACGGCAAACATTGCTCCGGCCAAGGTGACCATGATCGAGAGAGCGGCGATCAATGCGGTAATGGTGAAAGCGAAATTCGCCGTGGCGTCACTGGTGGTGACATATGTTTCCGTCTGCCCGAGAATAAAGGCCACAAGGTCCGCAACCTCCTGGCTCACCAGATCAGATTGCGGCTCCATGTTTTCCCGAAAGAAACTGATCGCCTCGGCGCTCTTCCCGTCATCCTGCAGTCGAACCATTTGCTCGGTAAGCTCAGCGTATTTTGCTAGCTCCGACTTGACCTGATTGATCAACTCGCGGCCTTTCTCCGTGCGCACACCTTTCACATATTCTTCGATCGCTTTGTCGACTGCGTCTCTCGTGTCGCCGATCAGCTTCGCTCCCATGGCTCGCTTTTCCGGCGACGCCTCCAGAAGGTACCGCGCAGAGGCCAACTTTAAATCGGAGAAGCCGCCCTTGATATCTCGGGCGGTTACCATCCGCTTCATCCAGAAGCCACCGATCTGCTGGGCATTGTCGTTCAGCGTCGAAATCGTGCTGAGAGAGTTGTAGGACAAGGCAATCAGAAAGGCACAAATGACAGCTAAGATGGCGATGAGGGTTTGCTTTACGGTCGGACGCTTCATTTGATTCTCCGATCTTCTGGCGCAAGTGCGGCTGAGATATCTGCGAGAATTCGCCTCGTTTGCTAAATTAGATTTAACTTTAATTGCCAAAGCCGTCGCTATCCGAAATATTTATGTCGCTTACAAACCACTCCTAGAAGTACTCCATTGTCCTGCTATCAGGGGTATCGCATCTGGAGAACTCATCGCGATCGAGATGGCGCCACGAAAGCAAGCCGCCACATATGCGAGTCAGAGTCGATGCGCGATTCGCCCTTGCTTTCTTCCAACGCGCGGGCTCGGCCGGATCTGGAGCGGGCCCGTGGCCCGAACCACCGAGAAGTGGGAAGCGGCTCGAAGGTCCGAACCAGTCTCGGGAAATGCCAGCCCCCAATGGGACCCACCGGTTGCCGGGAAAGACCGCCTAGACGCGCGGATAGCAGACGGAAAATGGAACGCATGAATCTGGGAAAAGGCAGATAGACGGACGCCCGTCGAAATAGCGTCACTATCCCGAGACCGCATTCGTGAGACTAATTTAGGAAAAAAATGGTAGCGGAGGAGGGATTTGAACCCCCGACACAAGGATTATGATTCCTCTGCTCTGACCTACTGAGCTACTCCGCCACTGGTCAAACGATACCTGCTCGCGAAGCGCTGCGGGCTCGTGGGATGAGCGGCTTATAAGGTGCGCTTCGGCTTTGTGTCAAGCGCATGATGGAGAAAAACGGCAGGCTTTGCTGCCCGCCCTCTCCTATCGGTTTCAAGCGGCGACGGGGCCGGCGAGCAGCGCCTTGAGCGACGCCTCGGCTGAGGGTTCGCGCTCGGAGCGTTCGATGAAACCACCGCCGAAAACGCGGGCATCGTCGCCAGGTGCGGAATAGAGCGCGCAGGCCTGGCCGGGTGCGATGCCGGCCTCGCCGACCGTCAGATCGACATAGGTGCCGGTGGCATCGACATGCAGCACGGCCGGCGCCGGCGCCCTGGTCGAGCGGACCTTGGCGTAGCAGGTGAAGCCTTCGCCGGACGCTGCTTCGCCAAGCGTTTCGTCACCCAGCCAGTTGACGTCGCGCAGATAGACGCGGTGCGTCTCCAGCGCCTCCTTCGGTCCGACGATGACGCGGCGCGAGCGGGCGTCGAGGTAGACCACGTAGAGCGGCTCGCCGGTGGCGATGCCGATGCCGCGGCGCTGGCCGATGGTGAAGTGCAGGATGCCTTCATGCGTTCCCAGCACGCGGCCGTCGAGATGGACGATCTCGCCTGCAAGCGCCGCGTTCGGCTTCAGCTTGGTGATGATGTCTGAATATTTGCCCTGCGGCACGAAGCAGATGTCCTGGCTGTCGGCCTTCTTGGCGACGACGAGGCCCATCTCTTCGGCGAGCCGGCGGGTCTCGGCCTTCGGCAGGCCGCCCAAGGGAAAGCGCAGATAGTCGATCTGCTCCTGCGTCGTGGCGAAGAGAAAATAGCTCTGGTCGCGGTCGGCATCAGCCGGCCGGAACAGCGCGCGGCGGCCGGGATTATCGGGCGAAGGGTTCGGCCTCGAGCGGATATAGTGGCCGGTCGCCAGCGCATCGGCGCCGAGTTCCTTGGCGGTCGCCAAGAGATCGGCGAACTTGACCGTCTGGTTGCAGGAAACGCAGGGGATCGGCGTTTCGCCGGCCACATAGCTTTCGGCGAAGGGATTGATCACCGTCTCGCGAAAACGCTTTTCGTAATCGAGCACATAGTGCGGGATGCCCAGCGTTTCGCAGACGCGGCGCGCATCGTCGATATCCTGGCCGGCGCAGCAGGATCCGGCGCGGTGAACGGCCGCCCCATGGTCGTAAAGCTGCAGCGTGATGCCGAGCACATCGTAACCCTGCTGTTTGAGAAGGCCGGCGACAACGGAGGAATCGACGCCGCCCGACATGGCGACGACGACACGGGTCTCTTCCGGCTTCTTGTCAAAATCCAGTGTGTTCAACGACGGTGCCAATTCTGCGCTGTTTCGATCCGCCGTTCTGACTTCGGAATGTGGCGGATTTCCTGCATTTCCGGCGGGATCGGCCGCCAGCTGTCATGGGCGACGGATATAGAAACTATTGCGCCCGCGCGCAAGTACCGGCTTTTCAGCCGGCTTGCGGCACCCATATGCGCATGCGCATTGCAGCTATTCGCAATCGGCCTTTGCCCGCCCGCCTTTCATCGCGTAGATGAAAATGACCCACCTTAGAAGATTCGGATATATGACAGCCGCCTCAACCACGCTTCGCGGCGTCCTTGTCGCATTCGCCGGCTATGCCGTCTTTGCTTTCAGCGATGCATCGATCAAAGCCTTGCACGGCACTATTCCCGCCTTTCAGGTCGCCTTCATCGGCGCGGTGCTCAGCATGTCCGCCCTTCCCTTCATCAAGGGGCGGGGCGATTCATGGCTCGACATCTTCACAACGACCAACCGGCCGCTCTGGATGGCGCGCTTTGCCGCCGGCGCGGCCGGCTCGATCGCCTCCATCATCGCCTTCACAAAGCTGCCGATGGCCGAGGCCTTCTGTCTGTTGTTCCTGCTGCCGTCCGTCGTCACCATCCTCTCGGTGATTTTTCTCAAGGAGGATGTGCGCTGGCAGCGCTGGGCGGCCGTCATCGTCGGCTTCCTCGGTGTGCTGGTCGTCCTGCGGCCCGGCTTCCGCGAACTGTCCGCCGGACATCTGGCCGCAACCATCGGCGCCGTCGCCGCCGGTGTCGCCATCGTCATCCTGCGCGCGCTCGGCCCGGCCGAGAAACGGCTGTCGCTCTATGGCGCCTCCCTGCTCGGCACGCTCATCGTCAGCGGCGTTCTGATGCTCTCGAAGATCATCGTACCCTCTCCGCAGCAATGGGTCTTTCTCGCAGGTTACGGATTGCTGGGTGCAGCGGGAAACGTGATGCTGATGACGGCCGCACGCCTCGCCCCGGCAACACTCGTTGCGACACCGCAATACAGCCAGATGATCTGGGCCATCGCCTTCGGCTATCTCTTCTTCAACGATCGGGTCGACCTGCCGATGGCCTTCGGCATCGTGCTCATCGTCTGCTCCGGCCTGCTGACGCTGATCCGCGAGCGCAAGCGCCACGTGCCTCTGCCCGCAGCCGTTGCCTCCGGCGACGCGCAATCGCCACTGGCCACGACACCGGCCGAAGGCGATGCGCAGGCGCCTGGGCGATAGAGCCTCGCAATCTCGCGATCAGCAAGTGTCCCAATTTGGGATTAATCCGAACCTACTAAAATAATACTCCTTCCGTGGAACGATTCCCCATGTCGCGCGTTGCACGGGCATGTCGCAATCGAATTGCTGAGGAGGGTTTCATGGGCAGGTTCGGCACGACGACGGATTACGACAGGATCAGACACTGGATCGAAGAACGTGGCGGCCATCCCGCCCGCATCAAGAACGCGACCGACAGCGAAACCGTCCGTGTCGATTTTTCCTCGGAAACGCAGGAAGATATTTCCTGGGACGAATTCTTCCGGGGACTCGATGGCAGCAGGCGCGCTTTCCTTCATCGCACCAAGGCTGAGGACGACAGAGCCCGTTTCGGCAAGATGGTCCGCCGCAAGCGTTTGCCTCACTGAAATTGCGCATTCCTGACGCAGAAAACCCGGCGCCGTTTCCTGCGCCGGGTTTTCCATATTCCTTGGGAGGAGGAAAATCAGTCGATGTTGAACGTCAGCAGCTTTGCCTGGCGGATCGCCTGGTGGGCCGTCAGCTGCGCGAGCACGCCGTCGTCCACCTCGCCATCGACATAGAGCAGCGCGATGGCGTCACCGCCCTGCTTGTCGCGGCCGAGCTGGAAGTTGGCGATGTTGACGTTGGCGCCGCCGAGCGTGGTGCCGATGAAGCCGATCATGCCGGGGACGTCGGTGTTGGTGATGTAGATCATGTGCGAACCGACATCGGCATCGAGGTTGATGCCCTTGATCTGGATGAAGCGCGGCTTGCCGTCCGAGAACACCGTCCCGGCGACCGAGCGCGTCATGCTTTCGGTCGTCACCGTCAGCTTGATATAACCGTCGAACACGCCCGTCTTGTCGCGCTTGACCTCGGAAAGCACCACACCCTTTTCCTTGACCATGATCGGCGCCGAAACCATGTTGACGTCGGCGACCTGTGGGCGGATGAGGCCGGCAAGCACCGCACTGGTCAGCGCCCGTGTGTTCATGTTGGCGGTGATGCCGTCGTAGAGGATCTCGATCTCCTTGATCGGCTCTTCGGTGACCTGGCCGACGAAGGCGCCGAGAACGTCGGCAAGACGGATGAAGGGCTTCAGGATCGGCGCTTCTTCCGCGGTGATCGACGGCATGTTGATGGCGTTGGAGACCGCACCCTTGACGAGGTAGTCCGCCATCTGTTCGGCCACCTGCAGGGCGACGTTTTCCTGCGCTTCGGTCGTCGAAGCGCCGAGATGCGGCGTGCAAACGACGTTCGGCAGGCCGAAGAGCGGGCTTTCCTTGGCGGGCTCGACCTCGAACACGTCGAAGGCGGCACCGGCAACATGGCCCGACTTGATGGCTTCGGCAAGAGCCGCTTCATCGACCAGGCCGCCGCGGGCGCAGTTGATGATGCGCACGCAGGGCTTGGTCTTCGCCAGCGCTTCCTTGTTGAGAATGCCGCGCGTCTTGTCGGTCATCGGCACGTGCAGGGTGATGAAATCGGCGCGGGCGAAAAGCTCGTCCAGCTCGACCTTCGTGACGCCCATCTCCTCGGCGCGCTCCTTGGAGAGGAACGGGTCATAGGCGACGACATGCATTTTGAGGCCGATGGCGCGGGCGCAGACGATCGAGCCGATATTGCCGGCGCCGATGACGCCGAGCGTCTTGCCGGTGATCTCGACACCCATGAACTTCGACTTTTCCCACTTGCCGGCCTGCGTCGAGGTATCGGCTGCCGGAAGCTGGCGGGCGACGGCGAACATCAGCGCGATTGCATGTTCGGCCGTCGTGATCGAGTTGCCGAACGGCGTGTTCATCACGATGATGCCGCGCCGCGAGGCGGCCGGAATATCGACATTGTCGACGCCGATGCCGGCGCGGCCGACGACCTTGAGGTTCGTCGCCCCCTGAATGATCTTTTCGGTCACCTTGGTGGCGGAGCGGATGGCGAGACCATCATACTTGCCGATGACTTCGAGCAGACGATCCTTGTCCTTGCCGAGCTGCGGTTCGAAATCGACTTCGACGCCGCGGTCGCGGAAGATCTGGACGGCGGTTTCCGACAATTCGTCGGATACGAGAACGCGAGGTGCCATGAGGGACTCCTTCAAAAATGTTCAGCGATGGATGAAATCAAGGGCTCCGCCCTGTGGCGGAGCCGGATGCTGTCACGTCAGGCAGCCGCCTGGGAGAGCTGCGCCTTCTGCGTTTCGAAGGCCCAGGAAAGCCAGGGCATCAGCTTCTGCATGTCGGACGCCTCGATCGTGGCCCCAGCCCAGATGCGCAAACCCGACGGCGCGTCGCGGTAATGGCCGATGTCATAGGCGACGCCTTCCTTCTCCAGGAGGCCGACCAGACCCTTGGCGAAGTTCGCCTGGCCGTCATCGTCGAGCGCCGCGATGTCCTTGTCGACGATCTTCAGGCAGACGGAGGTGTTGGAGGCTGTTTCCACCTTGACGGCGAGATTGGCGATCCAGTCGTTTGCCGCGACGAAATCGTGGATGACCTTGGCATTGGCATCGGCGCGGGCGATCAGCGCCTTCAGGCCGCCGAGCTCCTTGGCCCAGAGCAGCGCATCGATATAATCCTCGACGCAGAGCATCGACGGCGTGTTGATCGTCTCGCCCTGGAAAATGCCTTCCGTCAGCTTGCCGCCCGAGGTCATGCGGAAGATCTTCGGCAGCGGCCAAGCCGGCGTATAGGTCACGAGGCGCTCGACGGCGCGCGGCGAAAGGATGATGACGCCATGCGCGCCCTCGCCGCCCAAAACCTTCTGCCAGGAGAAGGTGACGACATCGAGCTTGGCGAAATCGAGTTCCTGGGCGAAGGCCGCCGACGTGGCGTCGCAGATCGTAAGGCCCTTGCGGTCGGCAGGGATGAAATCGCCGTTCGGCACGCGCACGCCAGACGTGGTGCCGTTCCAGGTGAAGACAACGTCGCGGTCAAAATCGACGGCCGAGAGATCGGGAAGCTCGCCGTAACCGGCTTCGAGCTTGCGCACATCCTTGAGCTTCAGCTGCTTGACGACATCGGTGACCCAGCCGGCGCCGAAGCTTTCCCAGGCGAGCATGTCGACACCGCGTTCGCCGAGCAGCGACCAGAGCGCCATTTCGACGGCGCCGGTGTCGGAGGCCGGAACGATGCCGATGCGGTAATCCGCCGGCACTTCGAGAATTTCACGGGTAAGGTCGATGGCCTGCTTCAGCTTGGCCTTGCCGACCTTCGCGCGGTGCGAACGGCCGAGAGCCGCGTCGGAAAGGGCTTCGAGCGACCAACCGGGGCGCTTCGAGCAGGGGCCAGAAGAAAAATGGGTATTGTGCGGACGGATGTCCGGCTTTGCGGTCTTCGCCATGATGCTATCCTCTCAGATAGAAAGCCCTTCGTTGGGGAAGGGTGTCCCGCCGCCGTGTCTATGGATCGGCGGCCTCATAGTCAAGACCGAAGTGTCGCAGAGGGAAGATATTTTGACGCAGGCGGGGTGGCGGCCATGAAAAAAGCCGCCCGGTTGAGGGGCGGCTTTTTCATGCGAAGGGTTCGGATTTACTTGTAGACCGCCGGCTGCAGCGGAATTTCCGGCGGCGGTTCATAGCTCGCCTGGGCGCATCCGCCGAAGAGATAGCGGCCACCGACGCGGACTTCATGGGCGCTGAGGCCCTTGTCGCGGCCCGGACCGCCATTTTCGGCATAGCCGAACATGTTGCCGCCATCGATATGCAGGTAGCGGTAGCCGACATCGGCCTTAAAGTTGCAGGTCACGTCGACCGAGGCGCCGGCCATGAGGGCGTAAGTAAAGCGCCAGTTGCCCTTGCCGCCATGGGTGACCTGATCGTCGCAGAAGCTGCCGTCATCGGCGCAGGCGACGTTGCGCAGGTTCTTCCACTTGACGTAGGAGCCACCGATACCGGCGCCGACATAAGGCGTAACGTAGCCATAGGTGCCGAGATCGACATAGGCGTTGGCAAGCAGCGTATAAGCCGTCAGCGAAGAGCGGTCGCTCGACGTGCAATCCACCAGCGGGAAGCCGCATTGCCCGACCGTCGAGCCCTTGAAATCCGCCTGTGTCAGATAATCGAACGTCAGATCGGTGCGCAGATAGCTGTTGATCTGATAACCGACACCGCCGCCGATCGTCCATGCGTCATCAAGGTCGGCGTCGTCGAAATCGACTTCGGTGGCGTTGCTGCCCTGGAAATAGCGCGCGCCGCGCAGATCGGTGAAGGCATAGCCGACATCGCCGCGCAGGTACCAGCCGGTGGCTTCGGTAACCGTCACTTCGGGCGGCTGCTCCGGGATCGGCTCGGCAGGAGCCAAGTCCGCGGAATAGGCGTTTGTCGCGATCAATAATGCGGCGAGGACGCCGGACAAGCTTCTCTTCATGGATCTCACTCCAAAATCCCGTTGCGCCGGCAGGCTCAGTCGCTGCCAATCTGGTACGCTTCGCATGGATAATGAATTGGAAACGTTAAAAGCTGCTTAACCACGATTATTTACTGAAGATCTTGAAGCTTCCGGTAGTGGAAACTTGGATTGACGTGGCAAGTCTTTGAAGCTGCCATCTGACGACGCGATTTCGCTGGCATATGGCGTCAACAAAAAAGCCGGCGCATGCGCACCGGCTCTTCGCGTAATCTATATTCGAAGAATTAAGCAGCCGTCCGGACGTTCGAGATCGTTCCGATCAATTCGTTGACGATGCGCTCGATCTGGGCGCGGTCGTCGCCCTCAGCCATGACTCGGATCAGCGGCTCGGTGCCGGAGGGGCGGATGACGAGGCGGCCGTTCTTGGCGAGTTCGGCTTCGGCATCGGCGATCGCCTTCTGCACCTGGATATCTTCCAGCGGCTTGCCGCCGCTGATGCGAACATTGCGCAGCAGTTGCGGCACAGGCTCGAAGCGGCGGCAGACCTCGCTGACCGTCCGGCCGGTGCGCTTGACGGCGGCAAGGATCTGCAGCGCGGCAACCAGGCCGTCGCCCGTTGTGCCGTAATCCGAGAGCACGATATGGCCGGACTGCTCGCCGCCGACATTGTAATTGTGCTGGCGCATATGCTCGACGACGTAGCGGTCGCCGACCTTCGTGCGGGCGAGCGCCATGCCGCGTTCGTCGAGGAAGCGCTCGAGGCCGAGGTTGGACATCACAGTGGCGACGATGCCGTTGCCGCGCAACTGCTGGTTCTCGGCCCAGCTTTCGGCGATGACGGCCATCAGCTGGTCGCCGTCGACGATCGAACCATTCTCGTCGATGATGATGACGCGGTCCGCATCGCCGTCGAGAGCGATGCCGATATCGGCGCGTACTTCATCAACCTTCTTCTGCAATGCAACCGGGCTGGTGGAGCCGCAATTGAGATTGATGTTGGTGCCGTTCGGCTCGTTGCCGATGGTCACGACGTCGGCGCCGAGCTCCCAGAGCACGGCAGGCGCCACCTTGTAGGCGGCGCCATTGGCGCAGTCGATAGCGATCCGCAGGCCCTGCAGCGTCACGTCACGCGGCAAGGTGCGCTTGGCATGTTCGATATAGCGGTCATGCACGCCGTCAACGCGCTTGGCACGGCCGATATCGTCGGATTTGGCGAGCTGCGCGTTCAGGTCCTTTTCGAGCAGATCCTCGATCTCGGCCTCGATATCGTCGGAGAGCTTGTAGCCATCGGGGCCGAAAAGCTTGATGCCGTTATCCTCGTAAGGATTGTGCGAGGCGGAGATCATCACGCCGATATCGCAGCGCAGGGAGCGCGTCAGCATGGCGACGGCAGGCGTCGGGATCGGGCCGAGAATGAAGGCATCGAGGCCGGCGGCCGTGAAACCCGCGACCATGGCATTTTCGAGCATATAGCCGGAAAGACGCGTATCCTTGCCGATGACGACGCGATGGCGATGGTTGCCGCGGCGGAAGATCGTGCCGGCGGCGATACCGACCCGCATCGCGAGATCCGGCGTCATCGGGAAGACATTGGATTGGCCGCGAATGCCGTCGGTCCCGAAATAGCGTCTTTTCATCTGCACTCCTGCGCTTTCCGCGCGCCATTCAAGGCTGCGCAACATTTCAAGCGAATATGGCTTTCTTGGATCCGTCGTCAGTCCGGGACCCATGAATCAGATCTGCCTCGATTCATCGGGATGCCACAAAACATGGGCATCGGCACGTAAATTACCGAGAAAAATGATTATATCCCGTTACCAATGAAAAAGGCCGGCTTTCCCATGTGGGAAAACCGGCCTTGTCTTGTGGGGTGCCGCCGTTCAATGCGGCTGCGGTTCGAGGCCGCCTTCGGGCTCGTCGCCCTTGGTGGCAGGCCGCGCACCCGCCTTCGGAACGGCTGAGCCGCGGCTCGGCGGAGAGTCGTCACCGAGATCGCGCGAAGGCTTCTCGCCGCGGATCAGCGCCTTGATCTCCTCACCGGTCAGCGTCTCATATTCGAGCAGGCCTTCGGCCAGGGCGACGAATTCATCGTGCTTTTCCGTCAGGATCGTCCGGGCCTGCGTATAGGCTTCGTCGATCAGGCGGCGCACTTCGTTGTCGATCTTCTGCGCGGTGGCTTCCGAAACGTTCTTCGACTGAGAAACCGAGTGACCGAGGAAGACTTCCTGCTGGTTCTCGCCGTAAGCGACCTGACCGAGCTGATCGGAGAAGCCCCATTGCGTGACCATGGCGCGGGCAAGCTTGGTGGCCTGCTCGATGTCCGAGGATGCGCCCGAGGTGATGTTCTCCTTGCCGAAGGTGAGTTCTTCGGCAACGCGGCCGCCCATCATGATGCAGAGGCGCGACACCATCCACTTGTAGCTCATCGAGTAGCGGTCGCCCTCGGGAAGTTGCATGACCATACCGAGCGCACGGCCGCGCGGAATGATCGTTGCCTTGTGCAGAGGATCGGCAACGGCGACGTTGAGCGCGGTGATGGCGTGACCGGCTTCGTGATAGGCGGTGAGCTTCTTTTCCGCCTCGGTCATCGCCGAGGAACGGCGCTCGGCGCCCATCATGATCTTGTCCTTGGCGTCTTCGAACTCCTGCATGGTGACGACGCGCTTGTTGCGGCGGGCGGCCATCAGGGCGGCTTCGTTGACGAGGTTCATCAAATCGGCGCCGGAGAAACCGGGCGTGCCGCGGGCGAGAACCTTGAGATCGACATTCGGCGCCAGCGGAACGTTGCGGGCATGCACCTTCAGGATGCGCTCGCGGCCGACAATGTCCGGGTTCGGCACCACGACCTGCCGGTCGAAACGGCCGGGACGCAGCAGCGCCGGATCGAGAACGTCGGGGCGGTTGGTGGCGGCGATCAGGATCACGCCTTCATTCGCCTCGAAGCCGTCCATTTCGACCAGCAACTGGTTCAGCGTCTGCTCTCGTTCATCATTACCGCCGCCGAGACCGGCGCCGCGATGGCGGCCGACGGCATCGATTTCGTCGATGAAGATGATGCAGGGCGCATTCTTCTTCGCTTGCTCGAACATATCGCGCACGCGGCTTGCGCCGACGCCGACGAACATTTCGACGAAGTCGGAACCCGAGATCGTAAAGAAGGGCACGTTGGCTTCGCCGGCGACCGAGCGGGCGAGAAGCGTCTTGCCGGTGCCCGGAGGGCCGACCAGCAGCACGCCGCGCGGGATCTTGCCGCCGAGACGCTGGAACTTCTGCGGGTCACGCAGGAATTCCACGATTTCCTCGAGATCCTGCTTGGCCTCGTCGACGCCGGCGACGTCTTCAAAGGTCACGCGGCCATGCGCTTCGGTCAGAAGCTTGGCCTTGGACTTGCCGAAGCCCATCGCTCCGCGCGAGCCGCCTTGCATCTGCCGCATGAAGAACAGCCAGACGCCAAGGATAAGCAGCATCGGCAGCAGCGTTCCGAGATAGCTCAGAAAGCCGGAGGACCCATCGGTCTCCGGACGTGCAGTGACAGCAACGTTTTTGGTCTGCAGGCGGTCGAGCAAGCTGTCGTCGATGACGGGCGAATAGGTCTGGAAGTTGTTGTTGTTCTCCAGATAAGTACCGCTCAGCCGGTTGCCCGTGACCACGACTTCCTTCACGCGGCCCGCATCGACCTCACGCAGAAACTGCGAATAAGGGATTTCGCGGGAGCCCGTCTGTGCCGGCGCCGTTTGAAACATACTGAAAAGAGCGATCAGCAGAAGCGCTATGATCGCCCACAAGGCAAAATTACGTAAGTTAGGGTTCATCGAACTCCCCAGCACTGGAACAGCCGCCTCATGGCGACCGTCTTATTCGTTTCTAACATAGGGTTGCGCCAGGCTGTTGCCAAGGCAATCCCCCAAGTCAGATGGTTTTTCCGTCAATACTTCTTAAAGGCAGCCCTGCATAGGGAACCATCGCGAAATCCGCCGAAAGCCTATCTGCAAAGATGAAGTCAAATCGTGTCAAAAAGCGGTCGAAGGGTGCGAAATAGGGCGTTAGGTGGATCGCTGCCGCGGATTCCGGAGATACAGGGACCCCTTGCGCCGATATGGCCGGCGCTGAGGCGATGGCGCGCTTGCATGCGGCTTTGGGCAGGCGCCCGAAATGATGCTCCCTCATTCCTGTGCTTGTCACAGGAATCCAGCCACCGCGCGTCCGCGCGGTGAATGAATCCATACGCAGCGGAAGAGCGCCTTCCGCGCCCAAGGACTTGGGCGCGCTGGATTCCTGTGACAAGCACAGGAATGAGGGGGAGTGTGTAGCTGCGGCTTCGATTGCGATCGGGGCCGCCGACCCATTGCACACATAAAACCTTCCATCCCAGACCCCCGCCTCTCCCGGCCGCAAAGTCATCGGCAATATCCCCCGGCTCTCGCGCGTGAGATAAAGTCCGTCCCGCCTGAGATCGAACACCACTCGGCCGACAGTCATCCGCCCTGGCTCCCCGCCGGTGACGAATGAGAGAAGTCGCTCCATGTGCGCCCTCCCCGGCGCAAACGGCTGCCCACCGAAAACAGCCGTCAGACGGCCGAGCACGTAGTCGAGAACCGCGCGATCCTGCCGCAACCCGTCAGGCATCACCCGCCCGAGCAGGCCGCCGTGAAGCTTGAAATGATGATCCAGCCATTCCGCTCCCTTGGCCGAAAGAGCCAGTCTCTCTTCCCAGACAGCGCTAATATTCCTCTCCGCATCCGCATCTGCCGACAGCTGCCGGCGGATTCGCACACGCTCGTACTTCACATCTTCATTGCTCGGATCGTCGATCCACCCCACGCCCCGCTCTTTGAGGAAAGCACGGATATCGGCCCGGCTGGAAAAGAGAAGCGGACGCAAGATCCAGAAACGCCGGTCGAAGAGCACCCCATCGCCAATACCTGATGAAACCTGTTCCGTTCGCACGCCGCGCATGGCAAGTGTTTCGCGCTGGTCGTCGTATGTGTGTCCGGTGACGATGAGATCGGCGCCAAACGCTTCCGCCGCTTCGGCGAGCAAGCCGTAACGCGCCTCGCGGGCCGCGGCCATGATGCCGGTTTTCGGCTTTTCGCCCTGCCAGGTCATGATGGTGTGGGCAATGCCAAGCGACGTGCAGAGGGCTGCGACTTCTCGCGCCTCGTCTGCGGAGCCGGCGCGCAACGCATGGTCGACGGTCGCAGCGCATAGGGAGATGTTGAGATGCGGTTCGGCCTTCAC
The DNA here is from genome assembly GCF_002211395.1 of Rhizobium sp. R339. Classification (NCBI taxonomy): domain Bacteria; kingdom Pseudomonadati; phylum Pseudomonadota; class Alphaproteobacteria; order Hyphomicrobiales; family Rhizobiaceae; genus Rhizobium; species Rhizobium sp. R339. The sequence continues at coordinate 300,186 of NZ_LOKV01000026.1, read as the reverse complement.
GGCTTCATCGAGGAGGAGAAACAGACCGGTGGAATCGCTGCCGCCCGAAATCGCGACGAGAATACGCGCGGGGCTTTGGAGCGAGTGGAGAAACTGGCGGATCGCCAGCCGAGGCGATGAGGTGCCCTCCGCGGACATGGCCGAAGGCCTTAACAGGCGAGGCGCTTCTGTTCGCTCGCAACCTTGCTTATGACGGCGCGGGAGGCTTTCGGATAACGCTTGGAGACCTCGCGCAGCGTCGCGCAGGCCGTTTCCTTATTATCGAGGGCGGCAAGCGACATGCCGAGCTTCAGCAGCATCTCCGGCGCCTTCTCCGAGCTGCCGTATTTCTGATGTGCGTTGAGGAAGGTCTTGGCCGCCTCATTATATTTGCCCTGCGAGTAGAGCGCTTCGCCGAGCCAGAAATTGGCGTCCGCTGCGCGCGCGCTGCTCGGGTAACGGGCGATATATTGGTTGAATTCCTGCTCGGCGGTGCCGTAATCGCCCGACAGCACATGGCCATAGGCCGCCTTGTACTGGTCGGCCTCGCTGCCGAGCGAGGCGGTCTGCTGCGGCGTTCCGCCATTGGCATCGGGAATTGGGCCGGAGCCGATGGTGGCATTCTCGTCGACGCTTCCGCCGACCGGATTGCCGTTCTGATCGAACTCGATCGAGCCGAGCTGCTTCGGCGGCTGACCGAGTCCGGTATTCTCAGGCACGCCGTTGGAGGGAGCCGTTTCGGCTCCCTGCGGTGCTTGGATGACCCTGGCAACATCGTCCCCGCCGGACGCTGCCGGAGCCGCATCGGTCTCGCTCTTCTTGACGGGAGCCTTGGCGCCACCGCCGCCGGAACCCGTCTTTTCGAGCTGCTGGAAGCGGAATTCATTGTCTTCCTGCTGCTTGCGGATCGTCTCCTGCATCTGCAGCAGTTGGAAGCTCATCTCCTCGATCCGGCCGTTCAGCTGCCGCAACTGCTCTTCGAGCTGTTGCACGCGAACCTCGGCATCGCCGCTCTGCACCTTGACGACAGGCGGCGCCGCCTGGTTTTCCGCGGACCGGCCGCCGAGATGCAGCCCGAAGAACGAGGCCGAATAGGCCGCCCGCTCGCTCCCGGTCATAGCCGCGAGGCACAGCATGCCTGCCACGACAAGTTTCTTCATATGTATCGTCCTGTCCCAGTGATTCTTCGCGCTTTAGGCGCGAACAGGAGATTTTTCCAATTGCTGTCAAAAAGCAACGGAGTCTGGCCAAAGTGTGGTCAAAAAGAAAAGGCGGCCCCTGACGGGACCGCCTTTCCGAAAACGAATTATAACCGGTGATTACATACCGGCGCCGCCGAGCACGGTAACCGCGCGGCGGTTCTGCGACCAGCAGGAAATATCGTCGCAGACGGCGACCGGACGTTCCTTGCCGTAGGAGATCGTCTTCATGCGCTGCGCCGGAACGCCGCGCGAAGCGAGGTAATCCTTGGCAGCTGCGGCACGGCGGGCGCCGAGAGCAAGGTTGTATTCGCGCGTGCCGCGTTCGTCGGCATGGCCTTCGACGGTGATCTGGTAGTTCGGGTAACGGCCGAGCCACTGAGCCTGACGATCGAGCGTCTGCGAAGCATCGGCGCGGATCGACGAGGAGTCGGTATCGAAGAAGATGCGGTCGCCGACATTGACCGTGAAGTCCTGGGCCGAGCCCGGCGTTGCTGCACCGGCGCCGAGACCCATGTCGCCGGCACTGTTCGGCATGCCGCCATTCTTCTTGTTGGCGCAGCTTGCAAGCGCGAGACCGGCGAGAAGCGCGATCATGACGGGGTTGCGGGCGAAATTCTGCATGCGGCTCATTGCCGGGGTGTGAATTCGGCTCATGGCCGGGTCTCCTTGCGATTTCAGGGTTTCCGGACAGTAACCGCACTCGGTTAACCGCCCCTCAAAGATTATGGTTAACAATTTACTGATTTGTCCCGTAGTCGCCCGGTTTCCATGATTCTAGGGCGACAAAAAGGCATTGCCGCGCCTCTTACTCCAGGAGCGGCGACCAGGCCGGGTCGGAACCGTAGGTCGGCGTCTTCACGAGTTGTTCATTATAGCCGGTCAGGTCGATCGAATAGAGCTGCGGACCGCCCGAGCCCGCCGCCTGGCGGAAGAACATCAGCACGCGGCCGTTCGGCGCCCAGGTCGGGCCCTCATTGTGGAAGCCCGTCGTCAGGATACGTTCGCCCGAACCGTCCGGCTTCATCACACCGATCGAGAACTTGCCGCCGGCCTGCTTGGTGAAGGCGATGAGATCGCCGCGCGGCGACCAGACCGGCGTCGAATAGGAGCCGTCGCCGAAGGAAATGCGGGTCTGGCCGGAACCGTCGGCGTTCATCACATAGATTTGCGGCTTGCCGCCACGGTCGCTCTCGAAGCTGACGCGCGCGCCATCAGGCGAATAGGAGGGCGAGGTATCGATCGCAGCCGTCGAGGTCAGTCGAGTCGTCGTGCGCGAGCGCAGATCCATCGTATAGATGTTGGAATTGCCTTCCTGCTGCAGGCTCATGATCACCTTCTGGCCATCAGGCGAAAAGCGCGGCGAGAACGTCATGCCCGGGAAGTTGCCGACGACTTCGCGCTGCCCGGTTTCGAGCTGCAGCAGATAGACGCGCGGCTGCTGGTTGGCGAAGGACATGTAGGTGACCTCCTGCCGGCTCGGCGAGAAGCGCGGCGTCAGCACAAGGTCGCTGCCATCGGTCAGCATGCGCACATTGAAGCCGTCCTGGTCCATAATCGCAAGCTGGCGCTTGCGCTGCTGCTTGGTGCCGGATTCGGAGACGAAGACGACGCGGGTATCGAAATAACCTTCCTCGCCCGTGATCTGCTTATAGATCGCATCAGCGATGATGTGAGCGACACGCCGCCAGTTCTCCGGCTGCGTATAGAACTGCTGACCGGTCATCTGCTGGCCGGCAAATGTATCCCAGAGGCGGAACTCGGCGCGCAGGCGGCCGTCCGCCTCCTGTGTGACACGACCGGTTACCAGCGCCTGGGCATTGATGACCTTCCAGTCCTCGAAGCGCGGCGAAGCGTCCGGATTGGAGATCTTCTCGATGAAGGCTGTCTTGTTGATCGGCGCAAACAGACCGGACCGTTGCAGGTCGGCAGCGATCACCTGGGACACCTGCGCGCCCATGTTGCCCTGAAGGAAATCCGTCACCGCGATCGGCAGCGGCTGGATATTGCCCTTGTTGATATTGAGCTCGACAAGAGCGTTCGCCGGAGTCGTAAAGGCTGCGGCACCGAGCAGGCCGGCGACGACCATCAGGGCGCGGATGAGGGAACACTTGACCATGTCAAACAAGCCTTTCAGCACTTTATAGGTTCAGTTGGCTGGCGTCGAAGTTCAAAATGACTTCCTTCCAGGCATCGTATTTGTCTTTTGGAAACATCGTGTAAGGAGCTGCGCGGGTGATTGCGCGACGAGCGGCGTCGGTAATGATTTTCCGTGTGCGCTCGCTACCGCCACTGACCTCCGCTTCAGGAGAGCCTATAACGCGACCGTCCTTATCAAGACGCACATGGAAGCTTAGATGAACGCTGCCCGCATCCTTTAAGTCGCCGGGCAGGAAAAAGCGATTTTGAATGGCATTTCGCATCGCATCGATAGCTGCCTCGGTCAAAATCGGTGCTTTTTGATCGCTTTCTTCACGGCTTTTCCTCTCCGCATAGACGCTGAGCGGAAACGCAAAAGTGGCCATGAATATCGTCAGGATTCCGACGGCCTTCGGCAGATGGCATAAGCTTCTCAGCATCTAGATTCCAAAATCGCTTGCGTCGAAGGTAAGACGCATTTCGTTCCAGCCGTTCTCGCCTTCATACTTATCTGCTGGCAAATTCTTGAGAGGAGATGATTTCATGACAGCGCGATAAACGCTGCTCTTAAGAGCTTGACGTGTCGCATCCGGCCCACCTGTCGCAATGACCTCTGGATCGCCAACGACATTCCCAGCTTGATCGAGTTGAAAACGAACCTGAAGCTGCACTTCGCTAGCACCTGCTAGCCCTGAAACAACACTCCAGTTGCTGGAAATCTGGCTGCGTACAGCATCCTCCTCGCTCTGGCTGAGTTTGGCTCCGCTGTTGCTCTTCTTGTTCCCCAGCGAGGCTTCCTGCGTCGAGCGCTTGGCGCCGCCGGCGGAAGGATCGGTCTTGTTCAGCAGAGCCGAAATCTCGTCGGCGTTGAAATCGCTCTTCATCGTCGAAGCCGATTTCGCCACTTCCTGCTTCTTGTCGGCCTTCTTCTTGTCCGTCGGTTTTTCGGCGGCCTTTGGCTCATCCGCCGGCTTTTCAGGCGGCTTCTCGGCAGCTTTTTGGGGTTCCGGGGGCTTTACCTGCGGCTTAACGACGGGCGTCGGCACCTTGTCCGGCAATGCTTCCGCATCGGGCTTCGGCGGCTCCTCAGGCTTTGCCTGTTCTTCCGGCGGCTTTTCCTCCGGCTTCGGCGGCGTCACTTCGACGGGTTTTGGCGGCGGAATGGAGGCGACCTCCTTCGGCTGCTCGACCTCGGTCTCTTCCTTGTTGACTTCCTTGACGTCGTTCGGCTTCGGATCGGTTGTCGGCAGCGGTTTTTCGCTCGAATTCGCTGCCGCAGCCTCGGTATTGCTCGGCTTTGCGTTCGGAACCGGCGGCGTCTTCAGGTCGATATTGTTGTCGCCGGCGTTCTCCGCCGGCTGCGGGATCGGCGGGCGTGTCGTCGGCACGGGCGCGGACGTTTCCTTCTTCGGAGCCGTCTTTTCGCCCTGCTGCATCTGGGTAATGGATTCCACCGGCACCAGATCGACCGGCATCGCCTCGAAATCCTCCACCTTGAAGGATTCCGGGGCGCCGAGCGATACCATCGCCCAGGTCAGCACCAGGCAATGCAGAACAGCAGATGTGACGACGCTGGCCTTCATTTTGAGCGTTACTGGTCCTTCTTCTGCTGCGTCACGAGGCCGATATTCTTGAAACCGGCCCCCTGGATGCGCGCCATAACGTCGGCGATGACGCCGTAGGGCGCCGTTGCATCGCCGCGCACGAAGATGCGTTCGTTATAGCCGGTGGTCGCGATCGCCTCGAGCTTGGCGGCGATCTCGGCCGCCGGGATCGGCGTTTCCTGCAGGAACACCTCGCCGTCGTTCTTGACGGAGATGGTGATCGGCTGCGTCTCGGAATTCAGCGCCTTGGCCTGCGTTTCCGGCAGGTCGATCGGCACGCCGACGGTCATCATCGGTGCTGCGACCATGAAGATGATCAGAAGCACGAGCATGACGTCGACGAGCGGCGTCACGTTGATTTCGGAGATGACGGCCTTGTTCCGACCGCCGCGACGGCGGCGTCCGCCGCCCCCGCCGCCATTGCCTCCAACAGCCATACCCATGTCAGAATACTCCGTTGGTTACTGCGCAGCAGCACGCGGCTGCAGCTTCTCGTCGATCTGGCGCGAAAGTATGGCGGAGAATTCATCCGCGAAACCTTCCATGCGCGCCGAGAGCTTGCCGGCGTCGGCGGAGAACTTGTTGTAGGCGATAACCGCCGGGATAGCGGCGACGAGGCCGATCGCGGTGGCGAGCAGCGCTTCGGCGATACCGGGCGCGACGACCGCAAGATTGGTCGACTTCGAGCCGGCGATCGCCTGGAACGAGGTCATGATACCGACGACCGTGCCGAAGAGGCCGATGAACGGACCGGCAGAGCCGATGGTCGCAAGCGATCCGAGACGGGCGCCGAGATATTCGGTTTCGCGGGCGAGCGTCACGTCCATCGCGCGGTCGATACGCATCTGCAGGCCGATCGGCGAGCGGGCGCCGCGTTCGAAGGATTTCTTCCATTCGCGCATGGCCGCAACGAAGATCGCCGCCAGGCCGGTATTGTTGCGCTCCGACAGCGAGCGGTAGAGTTCTTCCAGCGACTGGCCCGACCAGAAAACCTGCTCGAACTTATCGAACTGCCGCCGGGCGCGGCCATAGGCCAGGTATTTGTCGATGACGATCGCCCAGGTCCACACAGAGGCTGCGATGAGCCCGAGCATGACGAGCTTGACGACGACGCCGGCCTGCATGAAAAGCGACCAGAGGCTGACGTCCGTCGTGGCTGCTGCCAATCCTACTTGTTCCATTGATCCAAAATCCTCGAATCCAAACGCCCGGCACAGGACCGGGCGGCACAAAGTGATCTCGCAAGAAGTGTCTGGCGGCCGCTGCCCAAAGCCCTGGTCAAGCTTCCAAGCTCATCTTCCGCCTTCTTGCCGTCAAATTTGGTCAAAGGAAGGCGTCTACCGCCCAAACTCCGACTTTCCGAGTAAGACACTATTATGGTTAATAGATCGTTAGTGCGGGACTGTGACAGTAAGCCTATTTTCGGGAGATTTTGTTCCATGGATTACTTGACCGGAACCAAGTCCGGCTGCCGAAAGAGCGCTCATCCTGCGGCGCGGGAATTCCTTCACATAAAGTTCAAGTTTTGACAAGCCCGCATTTCCAGCGATTCGGGCTATAGCGGCTGGCTGCCTTCCAGGAATTTTGCCGCCAGCGTTTCCGGCAGCCGCCTCGGCCGCCCCTTGGCGTTGATGACGGCGATGATCACCTTGGCTGATATCAGCAGCGTCTCGCCCGAGCGGATCTGCTGATTGAGGACCATCTTGGCGCCGCCGGCCTTTTCCGTGTGCGTCAGGATCGTCAGCACGTCGTCCATGCGCGCCGGGCTCTTGAAGTCGATTTCCATCCGGTGCACGACGAAGACGAGGCCCTCCTCGTCGGCGCTGACGAGCTCGCGCTGCTCAACGCCGAGGCAGCGCAGATAGTCCGTGCGGCCGCGCTCGAGGAAATGCAGATAGCGGGCGTGATAAACCAGGCCGGAGAAATCCGTATCTTCATAATAGACCCGCTGGAGGAGGCGGTGTCCGGCCTCCGTCAGCTCTCCCGAAATGGAAAAAGGGCGTTCCGTCATAATTTTCTCCAAACTCCGGTGCCCTCTTTGGCGCAACGCTTTCCGACAGGCAAGCATTGAATGCCCGGCATGCAGGCATTGAATGCGCCGCCGGCAGGCATTGAATGATTGTCACAATTCCTAACTATTCCCGATAACGAGCGACCGATCAGGAGACGATGCGATGAAGATTGCGGTGATGGGCGGAGACGGTTTCATTGGTTGGCCCACCTCTCTCCACCTTTCGGATGCCGGTCACGACATCCATATCCTCGACAATCTCTCGCGCCGCTGGATCGACACCGAACTCGGTGTTCAATCGCTGACGCCGATGGATTCGATCCAGGAGCGTACCCGCATCTGGCATGCGGAAACGGGACGTCGCATCCATTTCAACCTGATCGATCTCGCCAAGGATTACGAGCTGCTGAAAAAGTGGCTTTCGGAGCATCGGCCCGATGCCATCATCCATTTCGCCGAACAACGCGCCGCGCCCTATTCGATGAAGAGCGACCGCCACAAGAACTACACTGTCAACAACAACGTCAGCGCCACGCACAACCTGCTGAACGCGCTGACGGAGCTGAACCTCGACGCTCACCTGATCCATCTCGGCACCATGGGCGTCTACGGCTATTCGACGGTCGGCGCCGCGATCCCCGAGGGTTACCTGCCCGTCGGCATCGAAACGGCGGCCGGCGAGACCGTCAGCCAGGAAATCCTCTATCCCTCCAATCCGGGCTCGATCTACCACATGACCAAGTGCCTGGATCAGCTTCTCTTCCAGTTCTACGCCAAGAACGACGGCCTGAGGATCACCGACCTGCACCAGGGCATCGTCTGGGGCACGCATACCGAGCAGACGCGCCGCCACGCGCAGCTGATCAACCGTTTTGATTATGACGGCGATTACGGCACCGTGCTGAACCGCTTCCTCATCCAGGCTGCGATCGGCTATCCCCTGACGGTCCACGGCACCGGCGGCCAGACCCGCGCCTTCATTCATATCCAGGATTCCGTGCGCTGCATCGAGCTGGCGCTCAAGAATCCTCCGGCTCGCGGCGCCCGCGTCGAAATCTTCAACCAGATGACGGAAACCCATCGGGTGCGCGACCTTGCCCAGATAATCGCGGGGATCAGCGGCGCCAAGGTCGCCTGGCTGCCCAATCCGCGCAAGGAAGCCCCGGAAAACGAGCTGATCGTCAGGAACGAGAAGTTCCTCGACCTCGGTCTCGATCCGATCACCCTGGAAACCGGCCTGCTCGGAGAGATCGTCGACGTGGCGAAAAAATTCGCCTATCGCGTCGACCGCGCGCGTGTGCCTGCTGTCTCCGCCTGGACCAGAGATATCGCCGCGACGATCGACCACGATCCGGAAGGCAAGCGGCTGAAGTCCGTCTCGTGAGCACGAAAGCACTTGTATTGGGAGGTGGAGCAACCAGAAACTCCCTCATTCCTGTGCTCGTCACAGGAATCCAGCCACGGCGCGTCCGCGCCGTGAATGAATCATTACATCAAGGAAAAAAGTCTTTCGCGCCCAAAGACTTGGGCGCACTGGATTCCTGTGACGAGCACAGGAATGAGGGAGGGCGGTGATGGCCCACGTTACCACACAGCCACGCCAGCGTTTCGCCTACGTCACCCTCGTCACCAATGCCGACTACGCCATGGGCGCGACCGCGCTCGCCCGTTCCTTGCGCCGAACCTGCACCAGCGCCGACATTGTCATCCTCCATACCGGCGGGGTCGATCAGACCGCCCTTGCCCCGCTTGAGACACTCGGCTGCCAACTGATCGAAGTCGAGCACCTGCCACTCTCTGATGCCTTCAACGAACGCCACGCCCGCGGCCGGCTCCATTCCGCGGCCCCCTTCACCAAGGGCTGCAAGCCGGTTTTCCATTCGCCGCTCGACAATTTCTGCAAGCTCAGGCTCTGGCAGCTCGTCGAATATGAGCGCTGCGTCTTCATCGATGCGGACGCTCTCGCGCTGAAGAACGTCGACAAGCTCTTTCTCTATCCGGAATTCTCAGCCGCTCCCAATGTCTACGAAAGCCTCGCCGACTTCCACCGGATGAACTCGGGCGTCTTCGTCGCCAAGCCCTCGCATGACACATTCCGGCACATGCTCGAGCGGCTCGACAGGCCGGACGCCTTCTGGAGGCGGACGGACCAGACGTTTCTGGAGACTTTCTTCCCGGATTGGCACGGCCTGCCGGTCTATTTCAACATGCTGCAATATGTATGGTTCACCATGCCCGGCCTTTGGGACTGGAAGAGCATTTCGATCTTGCATTACCAGTATGAAAAACCGTGGGAAAAGGATCATCCCAAGGCGGCGCGGCTACAACCTTTGATCGATTTGTGGCACCGTTTCCATGAGAATGGCGACGTACCTGAGATTGCGGCGCTGGCCAATCCGGAAGGGACGGCATGAAGGTACTGGTATCGGGCGGAACGGGCCTCGTCGGCCGTTATGTCGTCGAGGAACTGCTGGCCGCCGGATATCAGGTGATCGTCGGCGGGCGCCGTGCGCCCCATCCCCGCCTCTTCTCCCGCCCGGTCGAATTCGCAGCGCTGTCCCTCGATCCCGACAAGGATCAGATCGACGTCTTCGATGATGCCTATTTCTTCGTCCACGCCGCCTTCAGCCATGTTCCCGGCAAATATCGCGGCGGCGAGGGCGACGATCCGAAAAGCTTTCAGAAACTGAACCTCGACGGCACCGTCCGGCTTTTCGAAGCCGCCAAACGCGCCGGTACGCGCCGCTGCGTCTTCCTCTCCAGCCGCGCCGCCTATGGCGACCATCCCCCGGGAACCGAGCTTGCCGAAGCGATGCTGACGGAGCCCGAGACGCTCTACGGCCGGGTGAAGCTCGATGCCGAACGGGCGCTCGCTCATCTCGCAGCCCCCGGTTTTGCCGGCGTCAGCCTGAGGGCGACCGGCGTCTATGGCGATCTCCTTCCAAACAAATGGGACGGTCTCATCGCCGATTACCTCGCCGGCCGGCCGGTCGCCGTCCGTGCAGGAACCGAAGTTCACGGCCGCGACCTCGGGCGTGCGGTGCGGCTGATGCTGGAAATGGAAAGCAACCGCATCTCCGGCGAGGTCTTCAACGTCTCGGATATATCGGTCGATACCAACGATATCCTCTCGCCCATCCGCCGCGAGACGGACTGTCGGCACGCCCTGCCTGCCCCTGGCGACAGGGCGATGCTGAACCCCATGAGCACGGCAAAAATCCGCGCGCTCGGCTGGGCGCCCGGCGGAACCGCTCTGTTCGAAGAGACGATGCAGCGGCTTGCCGCCGGTCTGCCGGAATCCTAAAGGCAGGTCCACGCAAGTCTGACATTGCAGGATGCGCCCGAATCGTCATCGGGGCCCGAACTGCCATTCGGGGGATTGTCCATGCAGGTCGCAACCACATCAGCTTCCGTCATCTTGGGCGGCACGGCTTCGGCAGCGGCAACATCCGCCACTGAAACCGAAGCCGATCAGGGCGTGTTGAAGTTGCAGCGCGCCGCTGTGGCACTGCAGCAGATGCGCCAGACCCTGGCGAACTCGGAGGACGAAGCCAAGGCGAAGGCACAGCGCAAGCTCGACGAGGCAAAACAGCAGCTGGAAATGCTGAAGAGCTCCAACATGCCTCCCGAGATCGTCGCTCGCCTCGCCGCCGAACTGGCGCGCAAGGTTGGCACCGCTGCCTCCGAATTCGCGGCGGCGGTCGCAACCGGCAGCCCGGCCACGGCTGTTCCGGCGGATGCAGCCACAGATCCCGCGGCTGCGGCAACGAGCGGCGCCGAAGCTGCCTTGACGGACACCACGGCGGAAACCGCCGCGCCGGAACCGACCGACGCCGCCGAGGCTCGCAAAGCCTATGAGAGCACCGTGGAGGAAAGCCCGAAATTTTCAGGCATTTCGGCCGACGATCGCGAGTCGATGGAAGAATTCAAGGAAATTGTCCACGAACTCAAGCAGCTCCTCGATAAGGCCATGCGCGAACTGCGCCAGCAGGACCGGCAGGCAGGCGCCTATACCTCTGCCGACATAGCAGCCTTCTCCACCGGCGCTGCGGCGATACCGACGAGCATCGTCGTCTGACCGCAGCAGACGAGACGGAAAACCGGCGCGCTCCCGTCGCAGCCGGCATTGCATCACTCACCCAGCCGTTTATGCTCGGCGAACTTTCCCATATTCGGCAGATCCGATGACCGCTAGAGAATTGAAAGCGCAATTGCGTAACGAACGGCTGGCCGCGCGCGACGCCATCCCCGCCGAGGAACGCACCTCCAAAAGCTTTGCCATGGCCGATCACGCCGGCGAGTCAGTCGCCTTCGCAGCGGGCACGATCATCTCCGGCTTCCTGCCGATCCGGTCGGAGGCCGATCTCAGGCCGCTGATGGCCCGCTTTGCGGCGCGCGGTGCGCGGCTCTGCGTACCGGCGATCCTCGACAAGCAGACCATCGCCTTTCGCGAACTGGCGGAAGATGTGCCGCTTATCTCCACGGGCTTCGGCACGGTCGGCCCCGCCGCCGACGCCGCCGTTCTCGACCCGGAGATCATGCTGGTGCCGCTTTCGGCCTTCGATACACGCGGCCATCGTATCGGCTATGGCGCGGGCTATTACGACCGCGCCATCAGCCGGCTGAGAGAGAAAGGCCTGCATCCGAAGCTGATCGGCATTGCATTTGACTGCCAGGAAGTGGCACATGTGCCCGACGAGCCGCATGACATAAGCCTGGATGCCATCCTGACAGAAAGCGGCCTTCGCTTTTTTGCCTCTTGGATTGGATAGGGAATGCGGCTGCTTTTTCTGGGTGACATGGTCGGCAAGACGGGACGCACCGCGGTCTGGGACCGCCTCCCCGGCCTGATCTCCGACCTCAGGCTCGATTTCGTCGTCGTCAACGGCGAGAATGCCGCCGGCGGCTTCGGCATCACCGAGGACATCTTTCTGGAAACGATCAATGCCGGCGCCGACGTGGTGACGACGGGCAATCACGTCTGGGACCAGAAGGAAGCCGTCGCCTTTGCCGGGCGGCACGATCAGTTTCTGCGCCCGGCCAATTATCCGCAAGGCACGCCGGGGCGCGGCTCCGGGCTTTTCTATGCCAGGAACGGCGCACGCGTGCTCGTCGCCAATGTCATGGGCCGGGTCTTCATGCATCCGGAACTCGACGATCCCTTCAAGTCGGCAGAGGTGATCCTCGATGCCTGCCCGTTGAAGGAGCAGGCCGATGCGATCATCTTCGATTTCCATGCGGAAGCGACCAGCGAAAAGCAGTGCTTCGGCCATTTCGTCGACGGCCGAGCCAGCTTCGTCGTCGGCACCCACACACATGTGCCGACGGCCGATGCGCAGATCCTCAACGGCGGCACCGCCTATATGTCGGATGCCGGCATGTGCGGCGATTACGACTCCTCCCTCGGCATGGACAAGGAGGAGCCGCTGAACCGCTTCATCTCCAAGATGCCGAAGGGCCGCATGGAAGCGGCGAGCGGCCCGGCGACGATCTGCGGCGTCGGCGTGGAGATTTCCGATGCCACGGGATTGGCCGAAAAGATCGCGCCGCTCCGGCTCGGCCCGCGGCTGGCCGAAACGGTGCCGGAATTCTGGCGGTAGGCACCTGCGCCAACACGCAATTGTGAGCATTCCCAGTCTGGACCGCTGCGACCTCATGCCGCATCCTCCGGCCGCTAAATGAAAGCGCCGGAGGGGGGTGGCATGAAGCCGCAATATCTTATCCTCGCTATCGCATGCCTTGCGGCCCTCGCCGCCGCAAGCCCTTCAAGTGCGCAGGAGCAGCGCAAACCTGTCAGCCACTGCCAGGCGATCGCGCAGAACATTCCCAAGGTGACCTTCGCAAGCTTCTCCGCCGCCCCACCCGCAACGCCGGCCGTCTCCGAGGGCGAGGACGTCAAACTCGCCTTTCTCGGCCACTCCACCTTCGAGATCGAGACGCCAGCAGGCATCATCATCGCCACGGATTACAATGGCTGGTACAGGCCGGTGACGACGCCTGATGTCGTGACCATGAACAAGGCCCACACGACCCACTTCACGCTGACGCCTGATCCTGGGATCAAACATGTGCTGCATGGCTGGAGCGACGTTCCGGATGGGAAGGCCGATATCAGCCTCGTCGTCGGCGACGCCTATATCCGCAATGTCACGACCGATATCCGCTTCAGCTACGGCCTCGGCGGTTCGCAGCAGGACGGCAATTCCATTTTCATTTTCGAGGTTGCCGGCCTCTGCATCGGCCATCTCGGCCATTTGCATTACGAACTGACGGACACGCATTATACGGAAATCGGGCGTCTCGATGTCGTCATGGTGCCGGTGGACGGCGGCCTCACCATGGGGGCTGACAGCATGAGCCGCGTCATCAAGCGGTTGCGTTCCTCGCTGATCCTGCCGATGCATCGCCGCGGTCCGCCGGTCAATGCCTTCGTCTCCATGTTCGGCAAGGATTTTGATATCGCCTATGCCCCGGACGACAGCATCACCGTTTCCATGCGCACGCTGCCGAAAAAGCCGCTGATTTATGTGATGAAGGGCGTGCAATAAAAAGCCCGGCAGCTTGCGTGCCGGGCATTGTGTCAGGCAAATTGCAGGTGGCGCTTGACGCCAACGTCGGGCATCTTGTCGTCATCGAGATTGGCCTTGGCGATTTCCCAGCCGAATTTGAGCGTGCTGCCGGTGGAAACCCAGATCTCGGCATCGTCGACATGCAGGGAAAGCATGGTGAGCTTCGGGTCCTTCTTGCCGCCATCATACCAGGCGGCCACGACAGAACTCCAGTATTCCTCGATTTTCGCAGGGTCGGGGCGCACTTCGATCATGCCGGCCAGGCAGGCGTGATAATCGTGATCCTTGCCGATGAGGCAGAAATGCGCGCGGCTGCCGGGCTTGATGGCGCGGACGATATCGGCGTCGGTCTTGGTGAAGAACCAGATCGTATTGGTGGTCGGATCGGCATGCGGCGCCATCGGCTGCATGTGCATATCAAGCCCTGATATGCCGAGCATGCCGGCATGGACACCGTTGACCTGATCCCAAAGCTGACGTGCCGGTTGTTCCCGCGCCTCGCTGAGACTTGCCATGACCGTTCCTTTCCATCGAATGAAGTTCGGTTGAAACGTCATCCCATGGCCTTTGTTCCGAACTGCTTTTTCCTTGAACGCCTGCCGTTTCGCTCTTATAAGGCGGCCCATTCCGAACAATGAGACGTGAACAGGGGTGCCATGGCTGGCCATTCACAGTTTAAAAACATCATGCACCGCAAAGGCCGTCAGGATGCCGTGCGGTCGAAAATGTTCTCCAAGCTTGCGCGCGAAATCACCGTTGCCGCCAAGGCCGGCCTGCCCGACCCGACGATGAATGCCCGTCTCCGCCTGGCGATCCAGAACGCCAAGGCCCAGTCGATGCCGAAGGACAATATCGACCGCGCCATCAAGAAGGCAGCCGGCGCCGATGGCGAAAACTACGATGAAGTCCGTTACGAGGGTTACGGCCCCGGCGGCACGGCGATCATCGTCGAAGCCCTGACCGACAACCGCAACCGCACCGCCTCCAACGTCCGCTCGATCTTCACCAAGGCCGGCGGCGCCCTCGGCGAAACCGGTTCCGTGTCCTTCTCCTTCGACCATGTCGGCGAAATCACCTACAAGCTTTCCGCCGGCGACGCCGACAAGATGATGGAAGCCGCGATCGAAGCCGGCGCGGACGACGTCGAAACCGACGAGGACGGCCACTACATCACCTGCGCCTTCGAAGCTCTCGGCGAAGTGTCGAAAGCCCTGGAAGCAAGCCTCGGCGAAGCCGAAACCGTCAAGGCCGTCTGGCGCGCCCAAAACAACGTGCCGGTGGACGAGGAAAAGGCCCAGTCGCTGATGAAGCTGATCGACAGCCTGGAAGACGATGACGACGTGCAGAACGTCTATTCCAACTTCGAGGTTTCGGAAGAGGTTCTGGCCAAGCTTTCGGCCTGAGTTTCTCGGACCACCGTCAATGGAAAAACCCGGCGCTGACGCCGGGTTTTCTGTTTCCGGGAAGATGTTAAGCGGCAGCCCGCAGGAAGTTTCCCAGCCCCGCGAACAGCTCCACCGATCTCAGCCGCGCCTCGATGTCATGGATCGGCATCGAGATGATCACCTCGTCGGCCTGGGTTTCGCGTAGAAACTCCGTCAGCTTCGCCTCCGCCGTCTTCGGCGCGCCCACCACGGCATAGCGCAGCGTGTGCTCGACATTCATCTTCTCCATCGGCGACCAGAAGCCCTCCATATCGGCGACGGGGCGCGGGAACGGACCGCGGACATTGCGGCGCAGATTGACGAACTGCTGCTCGGCGGAGGTGAAATGATACCGCGCCTCCTCGTCCGTTTCCGCCACCGCCCCCATGACTCCGACCATCACATAGGGCTTGTCGAGCGTCGCCGAAGGCTGGAAACGGTCGCGGTAGATCGCGATGGCGTCGAGCAGCATATCGGGCGCGAAATGCGAGGCGAAGGCATAGGGAAGCCCGAGCATGGCGGCAAGCTGGGCGCTGTAGAGGCTGGAGCCGAGCAGCCAGATCGGGATATGCGAGCCGTTGCCGGGAACCGCCAGGATCGCCTGGTTCTCGACCGGCGTGCCGAGCAGCTGCTGCAGTTCGACCACGTCGTTCGGGAAACTGTTGGCGCCTGCCTCGAGATTGCGCCGCAGCGCCTGGGCCGTGCGCATATCCGTCCCCGGCGCGCGGCCAAGGCCGAGATCGATGCGGCCAGGGAAGAGCGCTTCCAGCGTGCCGAACTGCTCGGCAATGACGAGCGGTGAATGATTGGGCAGCATGATGCCGCCGGAACCGATGCGGATGTGCTTTGTCGCCGCCCCGACATGGCCGATGACGACAGCGGTGGCGGCACTGGCAATCCCCGGCATGCCGTGATGTTCGGCGAGCCAGAAGCGTTTGTAACCGAATTCCTCGGCCTTGCGCGCCATCCGCGCCGAGCTCTCGAGCGACTGGCTGACGGTGCTGCCTTCGGCAACGGGGGAAAGGTCGAGTATGGAGAAGGGAACCATGGGAAACCTGCCGGGCAGTTGAACGGTGCCGTCTATGTAGGTTGGCGCCGCCGCCATTCCAAACCGTGCAGGCAAACAAAAAGGGCCGCGCGAAGGCGGCCCTTGTCGAATATCGGAACGGCAACTTACCGGTGGCGCCGCAGCACATGCACCTCGGCGCTCGGCTTGTGGTGGCCGGGCGGCAGCGTGAAGTTGCCGAGCTGGCGGTCCATTTCGAGAGCCTCCGACGCCAGCCGGTGGATCGCCGCTGTCGTCTCCTCGACCATCGAGGCGTTCTGCTGCGTCATTGCGTCGAGCTCGGCAACGGCACTGTTGATCTCGCGGAGCGTATTCGCTTCTTCACGGGTCGATTCCATGATCTCGTTGATCTTGCCGTTGATCGCCTCGACATGGCCGCCAATGCCCGTCAGCGCAGCGCCCGCTTTTTCCACAAGCGACACGCCGCTTTCCACTTCATGCGTCGATTTCTGCAGCAGGCTGGAGATTTCCTTGGCCGCGCTCGACGAACGCTGGGCGAGCTCGCGCACTTCCATGGCGACGACGGCGAAGCCTTTGCCGGATTCACCGGCGCGCGCCGCCTCGACGCCTGCGTTCAGCGCCAGAAGATTGGTCTGGAAGGCGATATCGTCGATGACGGAGATGATTGTGTTGATCTGGCGCGACGAGGCCTGGATCGCCTCCATCGCCGCGATCGTCTCGCGCATGATCTGGCCGGAGCCTGTCGTCTCCTTCTTGGCGTCGCGGGCGATGCGTTCGGCCTGTTCGGCCCGCTCGATCTGCCGGCGGACGGACTGGGTGATGGCGCTGATCGCATTCGCCGTCTCGGTGATCGAGCCGGCCTGGCGCTCGGTGCGCCCGGCAAGCTCGTCGGCGCCGGTGCGCATCTCCTCGGAGCCGGCGCGTACCGCCATCGAGTTGCCGCCGATCGCCGTCATGGTTTCGCTGAGCGTCGCGAGCGCCTCGTTGAAATTGACGCGCAGGCTTTCGAGCTCGTTCGGGAAGCGGGTATCGATCTGGTAGGCGAGATCGCCATTCGCCAGATGATGCAGGCCCTCGTCGAGCGCCTCGACCACCTGCTGCAGCGACTTCGCCTCGGCCTCGCGCTCGGCAAGGTTCTGCTGGCGGTCCTGCTCGGCCTGCAGGCGCGTCTCTTCGCTCGCCGCCTCGAGTTCGCGGCCTTCGATCAGCGACTGGCGGAAGCGGGCGAGCGCTTTCGCCATCGTGCCGATCTCGTCCTTGCGGTTCAGGCTGCCGATCTCGCTGTCGAGCTTGCCGCCGGCAACATCGCGGGTGATGCCGGCCAGCCGGGCGAGCGGCGAAAACAGGAAGTTGGTGACGAGCCCCGTCGCAACCGCCATGACGACGAGCACGCCGACGCCGATCATCGTCAGCAAGGCGGCGATCTCGATCGAGCCGGCATTGAGCTCGCTCAATAGCACGCTCTCGACCACGAGGAAGCGGTCGCCGCGATAGTCGATGCCGCGGACATAGGCGCGGGCCGCGCCATCCGCCCGGTCGAAATCAGCCACCGTCATCGCCGAACTGGCAAGTGCGTCCTTGATGAAGGTGAAAGGTGCCGCATCGAGCGTCGCAAGCCTGCCGCTCGCATCGAGGCCGACAGCGGATCCATCGGCGGAGACGATCGCCGCCCGCGCCGTGCTGCCCTGGATGATGCCCTTGGCAAGAATGCTGGTGACGATGTCCTCGCGCACCTTGAACAGGATGATGCCTTTGGCCGCTCCGAGCTTGACGATCGGCACGGCATAGAAGATCGCCGATGTGCCGCTGGCGGCATCGACGCGCAGGCCCGAAAACCCTGTCGGCGCAGCATCATCGGTCGCCTTGGCGGTATTTTCGATCGCCTTGGCGAAGGCGATGCCGGCGCCGGTCGTCTTCCAGGCGTCCGATTTCAGGTTTTCCGCGAAGTCGTCTTCCTTCTTGTAGGAATAGAGGACGGAACCGTCGAGATCGGCGATCAGGAGATCGCTGAAGGCAGTATCCTCGAGGTCGCGGGCGACTTCGCTCTGCGTCTTCTCATGGTTCGAATAATAGAAGCCGCTCGGCCCTTCCGGCTTCATCAGCTTCTCGCGCTGGTCGGCCGGGTTGGGATTGTCGGTGATGAAAACCTTCTTCAGCTCGGCGCGGGCATTGCCCGAGGTCTTCTCGATCGTCTTCCAGCCGCTCTTCAGGCTGGTGATCGACATCTGCAGCGCCTCGATGCGCGCGATGGAATTGGCCTGGTTCTCAAGCTGCGCCAACTGGTCCTGCAACATGTCGCCGCGGAAGATCAGCACGCTTTCCTTGGCCTTCAGCGCCTGCTCGTCGGAGATGCGGCTGCTGGCGAAATAGGCGAGCACATCGATCACCGCGATCGACAGCACGGTCATCAGGATGAATGTGGCAATGACCTTGAAGGACAGGGATTGAAATCTCTGAGCCATATACAACGAACCCTTCCGAACGGCGCCGCCCCTGCCGGCTGGCCTATCAACAGAACATCGGGAGCTTAATCTTTGCGGGATGAAGCTCCTCTCACATTCGATGAACTAGAATTCAGGCATCTCTTTTAATTCGCGGTAAATGGCGCGCCCTAAAACCATGGGTGTTTTTGTTTTGTTCACTTATCGATGGCACTTATTTCGCAATCGCTATAGGTTGAACCATGCAAAATACGATTCGCATCATCGGCATCGATCCCGGCCTTCGCCGCACCGGCTGGGGAATCATAGATACATTGGGTAATTCACTGAAGTTCGTGGCGTCAGGCACGGTGACCTCAGATGGCGAGATGGACCTTGCCTCCCGCCTCTGCCAGTTGCATGACGGGCTTGCCGAGATCGTCCACGCTTACAAGCCGGATGAAGCTGCCGTCGAACAGACCTTCGTCAACAAGGACGCGGTGGCGACCCTTAAGCTCGGCCAGGCCCGCGGCATCGCCATGCTGGTGCCGGCGCGCGCCGGATTGCCGGTCTCCGAATATGCCCCGAACGCGGTGAAGAAGGCGGTCATCGGCGTCGGCCATGGCGAAAAACAGCAGATTCACATGATGCTGAAGATCCTGATGCCGAAGGTCGAATTCAAGGGCGATGACGCCGCCGACGCCTTGGCGATCGCCATTTGCCATGCCCACAATCGCGGCGGCACCAGAATGCGCCAGGCACTGGCCAGCTAATTTGTTCTTGACTTGTTCCAATTCAATGATAAGTAATACCTAAGAGGTATTACCATGCGTGTGACCGAAAAAGGTCAAGTGACCATTCCCAAGGACATCAGGGACCGTTTGAAGATCGGGCCAGGATCCGAAGTGGATTTCATTGCCGACGAAAGAGGTGCCCGTCTCGTCGTTCTATCCAGCCGCACGAAACCGTCGCAGGACGATTTTGAATCCTGGCTCGGCAGCATGAGCGGGACCCTCGACACCAGCGGCATGACCTCCGATGAATTCATGGAATGGTTGAGGGGACCACGCGATGACCTCGGTCCTCGTTGATACGAATGTCTTCATCGATATCTTCGGTCCGGATAATCCCTTCAGGGAATGGTCCACACGCGCCTTGAGCGCGTTGCGGCCGGATTCGCAATTCATCATGACGCCGGTCGTGTGGGCGGAACTGGCAAGCGTGAGCCCGCGCGAGGAAACTCTGGTCTTTCTCCTGTCGCGGTTAAATCTGGTCCGTGAGGCCCTGCCGTTCTCCGCAGCTTATCGAGCAGGCATGGCGCATGCGCAATACCGAAGAAGCGGCGGCCTGCGCGAGCGCACCCTACCGGATTTCTTCATCGGAGCGCATGCCCTCGTTCGATCGCACCGGCTCCTGACGCGCGATAGCGCGCGATACCGTTCCTACTTCCCTGATTTGGACATCATTTCCCCCGAAACGCACCCCTGAGAGACCGCGACCATGATCGGCAAGCTGAAAGGCACCATAGACGAGATCGGCGAAGACTATGTGCTCGTCGATGTGCACGGCGTCTGCTACGTCGCTTATTGCTCGGCCCGCACCCTGTCCAAGCTTGGCTCGGCCGGCGAAGCCTGTGTGCTCTTCATCGAGACCTATGTGCGCGAGGATCAGTTGAAGCTCTTCGGCTTTATGAGCGCCTTGGAGCGGGAATGGTTCAACTTGCTGCAGAGCGTCCAGGGCGTCGGCGCCAAGGTGGCGCTCGCCGTGCTCTCGACGCTGACGCCGGGCGAACTCGCCAATGCGATCGCCCTGCAGGACCGCGCCGCCGTCTCTCGCGCACCGGGCGTCGGCCCGAAAGTGGCGATGCGCCTCGTCACCGAACTGAAGAACCGAGCGCCGGCCTATGCCGGGGAAGCGATCAATATCGCCCTCAAGCAGGAACTCGGCGAAGGTGTCGCCGCCGCACCGGTTGCCGATGCGGTGTCCGCATTGACCAACCTCGGCTACAGCAGGGACCAGGCGGCAAATGCCGTTGCCGCGGCCATGAAGACGGCCGGCGAAGGAGCCGACAGTGCCAAGCTGATCCGGCTGGGATTGAAGGAATTGGCGCGGTGAAGACCGGAAACCCGATGATTGGATGTCGAGGCAGACGATTTTTGGTGTATTGCTGTGACAGGTTTCAAAACGGAATGAAAGCATGAGCGAACCCGCCCGCCTGATATCGCCGGAAAAGCGGGGCGAAGATCTCGACATCACCCTGCGCCCGCAATCGCTGAACGAGTTCACCGGCCAGGCGGAAGCCCGCGCCAATCTCAAGATCTTCATCGAAGCGGCGAAGAACCGCGGCGAGGCGCTCGACCACGTGCTCTTCGTCGGCCCGCCCGGCCTCGGCAAGACGACGCTCGCACAGATCATGGCGAAGGAACTCGGCGTCAATTTCCGCTCGACGTCGGGTCCCGTCATTGCCAAGGCCGGCGATCTCGCCGCGCTGCTGACCAATCTCGAGGAGCGCGACGTGCTCTTCATCGACGAGATCCATCGCCTCAACCCGGCCGTTGAGGAAATCCTCTATCCAGCCATGGAGGATTTCCAGCTCGACCTCATCATCGGCGAAGGCCCTGCCGCCCGTTCGGTGAAGATCGACTTGTCGAGATTCACCCTGGTGGCCGCAACCACCCGTCTCGGCCTGTTGACGACGCCGTTGCGCGACCGCTTCGGCATTCCGGTGCGGCTCAGCTTCTATACCGTCGAGGAGCTGGAACTGATCGTGCGCCGCGGCGCGCGGCTGATGAACCTGCCGATGACCGAAGAGGGCGCCCGCGAGATCGCCAGACGCGCCCGCGGCACGCCGCGCATTGCCGGCCGGCTGCTGCGGCGCGTGCGCGACTTCGCCGAGGTGGCAAGAGCCGAGGCCGTCACCCGCGAGATCGCCGACGAGGCGCTGACGCGGCTGCTCGTCGACAATGTCGGCTTCGACCAGCTCGACAAGCGTTACCTTAACATGATCGCCGTCAATTTCGGCGGCGGCCCGGTCGGTATCGAAACCATCGCCGCCGGTCTTTCCGAGCCGCGCGACGCAATCGAGGATATTATCGAGCCTTATATGATCCAGCAGGGTTTCATTCAGCGCACGCCGCGCGGCCGTGTTCTGACCGCAATCGCGTGGAAACATCTCGGAATGCAACCGCCCAAGGAAATGGAGGCTGCGCAGTTCCGGCTGTTTCAGGAGGACGACTGAGTGATTACCCGCCGCGGATTCTTCAAGGTTCTTGGCGGCGGTATCGCAGGCGTCATGTCGCTCGGCGGTTACGCCTTCGCCTATGAACCGCTGGCAAGGCTCGGCATAGCCCGCTACCGGCTGACGCCGCCCGGATGGACACCGGGGCTGAAGCTCCGCGTCGTCGCGCTCGCCGATATCCATGCCTGCGAACCCTGGATGTCGGCAAACCGCATCACCGCGATCTGCCGCAGGGCCAATGAACTCGAAGGTGACGTCACCGTCCTGCTTGGCGATTACGCCGCCGGCATGAATATGGTGACCCAATATGTGCATTCGAGCCAATGGTCCAAGGCGCTCGCCACCTTGCAGGCCCCACTTGGCGTCCACGCGATCATGGGCAATCACGATTGGTGGGAAGACAGGACCGCCCAGAAGAACGGCGGGATGGAAACCTTCGGACACCGGGCGCTCGCCGGCGTCGGAATTCCGGTCTATGGCAATCGCGCAGTCCGGCTCGAGAAGGATGGCCATGGCTTCTGGCTTGCGGGGCTGGAAGATCAGCTGGCGCTGCTGCCCGGCCGGAAGTGGGGCCGCACGCGCATGCTCGGCCTGGACGATCTCGACGGAACCATGGCCCAGGTCACCGACAACGCACCCGTCATCCTGCTTGCCCATGAGCCCGATATCTTTCCGCGCGTGCCAGAGCGCGTCTCGCTGACGCTGTCGGGCCACACGCATGGCGGACAGATCCGCTTTCTCGGCCGTTCGCCGATCGTGCCCTCGCGCTACGGCAATCGCTACGCCTATGGCCACATCGTCGAAGAGGGGCGTAATATCATCATCTCCGGCGGCCTCGGCTGCTCCATTGCACCGGTCCGCTTCGGCGTGCCGCCGGAAATCGTCGTGATCGATCTCGGATAGAATGACATGATCAAGCGCACTCCCATCCGCCTGACTGCGGGCGCGGCGCGTTTCAACCACCGCATTGCCGGCCTCGGCTTTCGCGATGGGCACGTGCTCGTCCATCGCGCCGTGCACGAGCCCTTCTGGACCTTTCCGGGCGGCAGGGCGGAAATCGGCGAAACGTCGGATGAAACGCTGAAGCGGGAGATGATGGAGGAACTCGGCGTCGCCGTCACCATCTCCCGCCTGCTCTGGGTCGTCGAGAACTTTTTCCACTACGAACAGCGTGACTGGCATGAGCTCGGCTTCTACTATCTGATGGAAATCCCACCGGAATTTCCCTTTCGGCCGCACGAAATCATCCATCGCGTCGAAGACGGTGACAACCATCTCGAATTCAAATGGGTGTCGGCAACGCGCACAGCCCTGACCGCGCTCGACATTCCGCCCTATTTTATCGCCGAGGAAATCGAGAACCTGCCCGTAGCCCCCCGTCATCTCGTCTGGCACGACGGCAATCTCGATGATTGACGCAGACATTCCGGAAGCGCTTGAAGAGGAGATGCGCCGATGCCGACCTTCGATCCTGTCAGGTCATTTCGCAAGCTTGCCTACAACAACGCCCTTGCCAACCGCCGTCTGCTCCAGGCCTGCGCGGCCTTGAAGCCCGGCGAATTCGAAGCGCCTCGCACGAGCTTCTTTCCCTCGATCAAGGAAACCCTGAACCACATCATTACGGTCGACTGGTTCTATGTCGATGGCATGGAAGGCGGCACGCTCGGGTTTCAGGCCTTCGAGGTCGACGAACCCTTCGACGACGTCGAGACACTGGCGCAAGCGCAGGCAAAGGTCGACCAGCGCCTGATCGATCTTTGCGAAACCCTGACGCCGGAAAGGTTGATCTCGATCGTCAGTCTCCATCGGGGCGACCGCATCCAGGAAGAGCGGATGGACGATGTGCTCGCCCACCTGTTCCAGCATCAGACCCATCATCGCGGCCAGGTCCATGCGATGCTTGCCGGCACCAGCGTCGCCCCGCCGCAGCTTGACGAATTCATCGTCGCCGACGATGCACGATTTCGCGGCGAGGAACTTGCCGGGCTCGGCTGGAGAGAGGAAACGCTGATGCGTTAATTCTGCAGCCGTTTTTTCAGCCCGTCGATGATCGTCCTGGTGAGAAGATCGTAATTCTCGTCGAAGTGATGGTCGCCGGGCAATTCGACGACTTCTGCGCCGCTCTCCTTAACTGCCGGACAAGCGACATCATCATCGTCATCCTTGCCGTAGATGCATTGCACCAGCTTCGGGTCGATGTTCTTCAGATCGGCGACGGGATCGCCTCCCGCCCCTTCCGTCTTCTGGCCCAGCCAGCCGAGAACGGAGATGACGTAATCGACCTGGTGCGAGAGCGACAGCAGCGACAGCTGCACCACCGAGGACTTCTCGGCCGGCTTGAGGAGCTGATAGGTCGCGGGCACGACATCGGCGCCGAAAGAGTAGCCGACGAGCAGCACGTGCTTCACCTTCCACTGCTTGCGGTAGAAATCGATGATCTTCGAAAGATCGCTGGCGGTTTCTTCCGGCTTGCGCTCCGACCAGAAATAATGAAGTGAATCGACGCCGACGACGGGAATGCCTTCCTTCTGCAGCGTGCCGCCGACCTCCTTGTCGATGTCGCGCCAGCCGCCGTCGCCTGAATAGATTATCGCCATCGTGTCGAAGGCGGGCGTCGCTTCGAGCACCGCCAGCGGCAGGCCGAGTGGGTTGCCGAAGGCGCCGGAGGCGGTGACCAGATCGTCGAGCGTATCGGCAAACACCGTCTGCGAATCGTCGGCGGTGTCGCGGATCTCCATCGCCGAATGGATCTTCTTCAGCGCTTCGGCATGCACTCTGCCATCCTTGTCGGCATTGGGCGTGAAGACGGTGACGATCGGATCCGGCAGGGCGCCGTCGCTGAGGCCATACATGATGCGCTGGCCGACGACCTGCTTGGAAGCTGGCGTGCAAAGCTCCTTGGCAAGCGGGATGCCGGCCTTCGGATCGACGGCAAGCGTCTGGCCGATCGTCGCATCCGGCGTCTGCGCCGCGATCGCCAGCGCCAAGGCCCCGCCCTCGCCGATGCCGGCGACGATCGGCAGATGATAGGCGTTGTTGCCGGTCGCGCGCTGCACCTGCTGGCTCAGCGATTCGATGTCAGAGACCATGTAGATGCAGCCGTCATTGAGGCTGACGTCGTAGCGGCTGAGTGCCTGGATATAGGAGGGAAAGTCGACGCCGATGACGACGGCGCCTTCGGAGACCAGCCTGTCGGCCTCGCCCTTCTCATAGTCGCCCCAGCCGGCGGCATCCGAGATCAGCATGACCGTGCCCTTCACCTCGCCTTCCGGCAGGAAGATGTGCGGCGACGGGATGAGGCCGGTTTCGAAGCTCTGCGTGGTCTCTTCGGCGGCGCTCGCCGGTGCGGCCGCGAGCATGCAGGCGCATGCCGTGACAAGAAGGATTGTCCTGATCATTTTCTCACTACCCCCTTCAATCCGCCCCCGATCAGAAAAGTCGCGTCCATCAACGCGATCATCGGATTGCCTCCTCCGGAAACTGCAAGATAGCGCGGTTGCCAGTGCGGATGAAACTTGGATTTGAATGCCCGAAGGCCTTTGAAGTTATAGAAACGCTCGCCGTGCTCGAAGACGGTGCTGCCGATGCGGTCCCAGACGGGCGCCGCCTCGCGTTTCGACATGCCGGAGAGAGGCGCCATGCCGAGATTGAAATGGGAAAAACCCTGATTGCGCAGATATTCCATGATCTGCACGAAGAGAAAGTCCATCGACCCCTTCGGCGCGTCCGGCGAGAAGCGCATGAGATCGATGGTGCCCTCCTCCCTGGAATCGGTAACCAGGACATTGGCGAAGGCGACGATCTTGCCGTCCTTCTTCAGGATGCCGACCGGCTGGGAGGCAACATAATCGGGATCGAAGGAACCGAGCGAGAAACCCTTTTCCTTGGCGTTATGATGTTCGAGCCAGGCCGTGGAAACGGCGGCGAGATCATCGATGATGCCGGGCACATCCTGCGGTTCGACGACCGCGAATTCCAACCCGTCGCGCTGGGCGCGGCTCGCCGTCTGGCGAAGGTTCGCCCATTTGCCGCCCTTCATTTCGAAAGCCCGGAGATCGGCCACCGCCAGTTCGCCGAGCTTGAAGGCGCGCAGGCCGGCATCGGCGCAATGGGAAAGCAGCCCCGGCGAGATCTGGTAGAAGACGGCGCGGCAGCCGGCGGCGCGCGCCGCTTCGACGAAACGCCAGACCAGCTCCTGCACGGCGCGATGATCGCCGATCGGATCGAACAGCGCGATCCATGAGCGGCCCTGCCGGCCGTACATGATGAAGGCGTCGCCCTTTTCCGAGAACATGATGCTCTTGTCGCCCATGCGCACCAGATTGGCGTCGGCATTGCCCTGCTTGCCGACGATCTCGACGGCACGCGCCAGCGCCTCTTCCGTCGCCGGTTCCGGCCGGAAGGCCGCCGGCCGCAGCAGGCTGAAAATGGCAATCGCCGAGGAGATGATGGTGATGCCGAGCAAGGCGCGCAAACCGCGCGGCGCTTCAGCGGTGAATTCGAACTGCCACCACAGCTGGTTGCTGTATTCGACGTCGCGATAGACGAAAAGCAGGATGACGACGGCGCCGAC
Organism: Rhizobium sp. R339; assembly: GCF_002211395.1. NCBI lineage: Bacteria > Pseudomonadati > Pseudomonadota > Alphaproteobacteria > Hyphomicrobiales > Rhizobiaceae > Rhizobium > Rhizobium sp. R339. Next base: position 274,003 of record NZ_LOKV01000026.1, on the reverse strand, counting down.
GATGATGACAGCGATCGCCATCAGCCAGGACGCCGTCATCGCCTGGTTGAGCAGCGATGCGTGCCGGGTGAAGAGCCGGCGGCTGACGAAGAGCCCGAAGATGAGGAAAGCGAGGAAGGCCGCTTCAACAAGCGCGATTGCCTTCAGGAGCGACAAGGTCAGCGCGGCGACGGCCGAGAACACGGCCACCCACCAGGCGCCGTCGAGCCGCTGGCCGAGGCCGCGCGCGGCGACGATAAGCGCGAGCCCGAGCAGGCTGGAGAGGAAGTGCGCGCCTTCGACCATCGGCAGCGGCAAGTAGTTGGAGAGGAATTCGAGGTTCTGATCCGGCGTCGGCGTAACGCTCGAAAACACCAGCATGACGCCGAGCAGCAGAGCCAGAGCAGAAAGCAGCTGCGGCATCAGCCGCCCGCCGATGCGCCGCATGCTGGAGGCGGCCGGGTGATCGACGAAACGGCGCAGTTCCGCCGCCGAGACGGCGAGCACGGCGATCAAGAGCGGCAGCACGTGGTAGATCAGCCGGTAAAGCACCAGCGACCCGAGCACGGCATCGATGTTCACCGCGCTGCCGAGCGAAGCGATGATCACCGTCTCGAACACGCCGAGCCCGGCCGGAACGTGGCTGAGCACGCCGAGACCGACGGCAATCGCGTAGACGGCAAGGAAGACCGGCCAGCCGATCGCGGTCTGCGGCAGAAGCACGTAGAGAACCGAGGCCGAGGCGGCGATATCGAAGGCGGTGACGAGGAACTGTCGCGACCATGTCCGCGAATCCGGCAGGCGGATCGTGACCGCGCCGAGATCGAGCACGCGGCCGTCACGGCCGATGATCATCACCACTCCGAGAACGGCGACGATCGAGCCGGCGATCAGCCGGAGAAGGAAGGCACTGACGCCGACCAGCGGCCCGATCTGATCGGCGATGATGATGAGGGCGATGGCCGCGACCCCGGCCAGCCCCAGGCCGAAGGAGAGGGTGACGAAGGCGATGATCCGGCCGATATCCTCGGGCGAAAGCCCAAGGCGCGTATAGGCGCGATAGCGGATCGCGCCGCCCGACAGCGCGCCGAAGCCGGCGGTGTTGCCGACCGCATAGGCGCTGAACGCCGTCAGCGCCACATGCGGAAAGGGCAGCCTCTTGCCGATGTAGTCGATGGCATTGAGGTCGTAGAAGATCAGTGCAAGGAAACTGAGCGCCGTGAAGAACAGCGCCAGCAGGATCGCGCTCGGCCTGGTCGCCGCCAGCGCGGCGACGACGTCGTCATAGCGTACCTCGTTGGTGAGCTGCATGATTGCGTAACCGACGAGGCAGAAGACCACCAGTGTCGCAGCTGCCGTCAGCGGCGTCCTGTAACGCCTGAAAAGTCCGCGAAAGGAAAACCCCTCCGCCTCTTCCATCTCTTCCAAATTGCCGTGCCCCGACATCTCTTACCTGCGCAATTTCCAGCCCTGCGGGAATCATTTTCAAAGACGTAGCATGGGAGGCATATAAGCTGCATGAAGCAAATGCCGTCGCACCCCCAGCCCGCCGCCTGCGCCTCCATCATCCTCAATTGGGGCGAATTTGCGCAGGCGAGCCCGGTGGATACATTGCATTTTCGTAAGCTTGCGCAGAGCCTTGCGAGCGATGATGCGGGTTTGAGAAGCGAGAGAAGGATTAGACATGCAGAATGACCTGGCCTTCCTGATCCTCATCCTCGGCAGATTGCTGCTCGGCGGCTTTTTCGTTGCCGCCGGCATCCATCATTTTTCGTTATAGTGCCGGTAAGCGACGCCATCGAAGCCCGAGGCGTCCCTTTTGCGAAATGGGTGCTGCTGGCAGGCAGCCTCTTCCAAATCGCCGCCGGTCTCCTGCTGATGCTCGGTCTCTATGTCGCCCCGGCAGCGTTCGGCCTCATCATCTTCACGCTTGCCGCTTCCGTGATGCTGCTGAATTTCTGGGACATGCGGGAAACGGCGCGTGACAGCGCCATCAACAGCTGGAAGAGCAACATGGCGATCATCGGCGGCCTGCTGATCGCAGCCGCGGGAGCAATGTAAGGCGATTTATGCGGCCGGCTCGCCGCCTGCTCGCGCCTGCGCGGCATAACGCGCCACGGCGGCTTCCACTTCCGCGTCCCGGTCGCCCGCCACCTGCACCGTCGGCACCGCGAATTCGATGCCGTTTTCCCTGAAGGCATTGCGGATCATCGCCAGCGCGTTGCGGCGGATGACGAATTGCTCGCCGGGTTTCGTCATCATCGACAGCCGGATCTCGATCGCGAACTCGCCGAATTGCTCGACGCCCTTCATCTTCAGCGTCTCGATGATATGCGGGCCATATTCCGGATTTTCGAGCAGCGTCTGGCCGATCTGCTTGATCACCTTCTTCGCCTTGACGAGATCGGTGTCGTATTTGACGTTGAGGCTGATCTTGTCGATCGTCCAGTCGCGGTTGAGGTTCTTCACCGCGCCGAGTTCACCGAAGGGCACGGTCGTCAGCGGTCCGCGATGATGCCTGAGCTTCACCGAGCGGAGGCTGAAGGCCTCGACCACGCCCTTGTGGCTGCCGCTTTCGATATATTCGCCGACGCGGAAGGCATCGTCCCAGAGATAGAACATGCCGCTGATGACGTCCTTGACGATCGTCTGCGCGCCGAAACCGACCGCGACGCCGACGACGCCGGCGCCGGCAATCAGCGGCCCGATCTCGATGCCGAGGCCCGAAAGCACCATCAGCACGGCGATGACGGCAATCACCACGGCGAGGATATTGCGGAAGATCGGCAGGAGCGTCTGTATCCGCGCCCGCTTGGCCTTCTCCTCGTCCGTCTCGGTGCCGTCCAGCGGTGAGTCGAGCAGCTTGCCGTCGATATAGGCCTTGACGACGTGCCAGAGCAGATCGGCCGCCAGCAGGATGACGATGCCGCCGATGAGACCGCGCGCGATCTTGTCGAGCATCCTGTCGCCGGCGGCCATCGTGTCGGCGCCGACGCCGAGCATACGCCCGAGCCAGATGGCGGCCAGCGCGATGATCAGCGCCCGCACGCCGCGATCGAGCAGCACGGCCGCAATGCGGCGCGTGGCCAGGAAGCTCGCTTCGGTCTGCTGCAGCGATTTCACCGCGAGCGTCGAGACGGCGAGCACGCGCGGCAGCAGCAGTACATATATACCGAGCCAGAGCAGCCCGTTGAAACCTGCGACCCACAACCCCCAGAGCAGCAGGAAATAGACGGTGAGTGCCCAGGAGATTCCGTGACCGCGCTTCTCGTCCTTGTGCGGGCGCGACCAGACCGCCTCGATCGCGATCAGCAGCAGCCCGATGCCGAGGATGTAGCCGACGACGAGCCGGGCGCTCGGCGTATAGCCGAGCGGCATCATCGACTGGATCACGGCCCAGCCGAATGCGAAATAAATGACGAAGGTCGCGCAGCGGCGGTACCAGAAGAGTGCCACGGCCCGCCCCGGCATGGTCGGTGCGGTGACGCCCTGCCGCTCTTCATCGGCCCGCGCCAGCCCGATGAGATCGACCAGAACGCCGCCGAGGCAGATAGTGAAACGCTGGACGATGAGCGCGACGACGCAGACGATCGCGATACTCTGGCTGAGCGGCGGCCAGTTGAGGCTGAGAAGCGTGAGCACCGTTGCACCCGCAAAGATCAGCGCCGGGATGACGCGCGGCGCCAGATGCATGCCCGCCATCGCGGCCAGCCGGTGACGGCGGCGCCGGAACACATAACGGGCGATGCTTTCGACGATCGCACCGAGCAGAAAGATCGCCAGGAATTGGGCCGTCATGCGCGCCCGGCCGGCGGCGGCGATCTCACCGAAAAGCAGTGAGGACGCATTGCCGATCTGCGAGGGCAGCGTCATTGCGGCATCGGAGACCATCGAGACATGCCGGCGGGAATGCTGCAGCAGACCCGATAGAACCGACATCTGGTTCTCTGCCGCCGTGTCGGCCGCAGGCGCCGCCGCCATCTGCGTCGACATCCACTGCTTGACCTCGGGCGTTTGCATGAGCTGCATCATCTCACGCACTTGCGCCGGCGGGACGGACGCGGCCGGCGCCTGTGCCTGTGCTGCCTGGGCGAAGCCAGGCGAAACCAGGCCCAAAAACATAATGAATGCCAGCACGCCCGATATGGCGCCCCTCAAGACCCCTGCCCTGTCACGTTCCATATCTGCCCTCAATGGAGTGCCGTCCGCCCCGATGAAGCAGCTTCGACATTTCTCCTTGCAGCAATGGATACCCGCGAGCGTGGCCGCCAGCAAGCGGTAGGGAAACCATACCGATGGCTAGGAAAGGCCGATGTCGCCGCCGCCCCGAAACCAGGCATACGTCCACTGTTTCAGGATGACGGCTTCGTCGGGCGGTGAAAACCGAGCAATCAGGATTTCGGAGCCGGCTTCTCCACGTGGCCGCCGAAGCCCGCGCGCATCGCCGACAGAACCTTGTTGGCGAATTCGTCGTTGTCGCGCGAGGAGAAGCGGCCGTAGAGCGCCGCACTCAGCACCGGCGTCGGCACGCTTTCGTCGATCGCCGCCATGATCGTCCAGCGGCCTTCGCCGCTGTCGGAGACCCGGCCCGCATATTTCGCCAGCGCCGGATCGGCATGCAGCGCATCGGCGGTGAGATCGAGCAGCCAGGAGGTGATGACGCTGCCGCGCCGCCAGACTTCGGCAACGTCCTGCAGATTGAAGTCGTATTGGAAATGTTCGGGATGCGCGAGCGGCGCGGTCTCCGCATCGGCCTCATGCGAGGCAGCGCCGATATTGGCATGTTTCAGGATATTGAGGCCTTCCGCATAGGCCGCCATCAGGCCGTATTCGATGCCGTTATGCACCATCTTGACGAAGTGGCCGGCGCCATGCGGGCCGCAATGCAGGTAGCCCTGCTCGGCGGTGCTCGCCGCAGCCGCTTCGGCGCTGCGGTTCGGCGAGGCTTCCGTCTTGCCGGCGCCGGGCGCGAGCGTCGCGAAGATCGGCGAAAGGTGCTGGACGATGCCCTTCTCCCCGCCGATCATCAGGCAATAGCCGCGTTCGAGGCCGAAGACGCCGCCGCTGGTGCCGACGTCGACATAATGGATCCCCTTGGTGATGAGTTCGGCGCCGCGGCGGATATCGTCGTGATAATAGGAATTGCCGCCGTCGATGACGATATCGCCGTTCTGCAGCAGCGGCACCAGGCTCGCCAGCACCTTGTCGACAATCGCCGCCGGCAGCATCAGCCATATGGCGCGCGGATGGCTCAGCTTCGAGACGAATTCCTCCAGAGAGGCGCTGCCGGTCGCGCCCATGCCCGCCAGCTCGGCAACGCTTTCGGGCCTGGCGTCATAAACGACGCATTCGTGACCGCCCCGCATCAGCCGCTGGACCATGTAATTGCCCATGCGGCCCAAACCAACCATACCAAGCTGCATAATGAATCTCCTGGAAACCGAGATGAAGTATCGACTCCGGAAATTAGCACCCGCAGTGTGACAGGCAAGCGAAGTCTGGCGCCGCCTTCAAGCCTAACGGTTCGTCAGACATCCGGCGCACTGGCCGGTTCGCCTTTCATCTCGCTGAGGTACATGCCCTCGCGCAGATTGATGCCGTATTCGACGAAGGCCTTCATCGAGCAGAGCATCTGCGTCCAGCCTTCGCAGTTGAGATAGGTGCCGCGCCGGCCGGCCTCGTCCTCGCGCCAGCCGTTCTCGGCGATCGTTACCAGCGTTCCGCCATCCTCCAGCGGCTTGAAGTTCATCTCCACCTGCGTCTTGTACTTCGCCTTATCCTCACCGGTGCCGCCGTCCCAGCGCAGCACGATGCGACTGTCGGGCACGAGCTCGACGACCTCAACCGGCGCATCCTTCCACCAGGTCACCGTGGTGCCCTGAACGAGCGGCGCGCTCGCCCCGCCGATGGTGGTGAAATAGCTGCTGAGCTTCTGCGGATTGACGACGGCGTCGAACACGTCTGCGACGGGGCGGCCGATGCGGCCGGAAACGCGGATTCCGAGAGACATGGTACTTCTCCTCTTCTCCATTGCTCCTCACGCCATTATGTTATAAAAATATAACATGTCAAGCGAATCGAAAGACGACCCGGTTTTCAAGGCGCTGGCGCATCATCGCCGCCGCGAAATCCTCGACCTGCTCAAGGATGGCCCGCGCACTACAGGAACGCTTTGCGAAATGTTTCCCGGAATGGACCGCTGCACGGTGATGCAACACCTGAAGGTCCTGGAGGAGGCCGATCTGGTTATTGCCAAAAAAGAGGGCCGCGAACGCTGGAACCACCTGAACAGCCTGCCGATCAAGCACATCTACGACCGCTGGATCAGCGCCTATGCCGGCCATGCCCTCTCGATCCTCGACCGGCTGAGAGGTGACCTCGAAGGCCAGCCGGAATAACGGGCCGGCTTGCCGCGCGGTTCACTGTAATCTTATGCTGGCAAAAAGCTGGAGTGCGGGATGACGATATCAGGAGCAGGCATACGCCGCATGCGGCTGCTGCGCAGTATGAAGCAGCAGCATCTCGCCGAACTCCTCGGCGTAAACCAGGCGACCGTTTCACGCTGGGAGCGCGATCAGCTCGCCCTCTCGCCCGAACAGGCCGTCAGGCTGGAGCGAATTTTCGCCTCGCCGCGACATGCCGCGGCCGATGCGGCGCTGAAGCGGCTGGTCGAGGATTCCGTCCGGCCGGTGCATCTGATCTGCGACGTCACCCACCGGCTGCTGTCGGCCTCCCGCCCGCGGCAGGCGGAATGGCGCGCACCGCTCGCCGCCTTTCTCGGCCGTTCGCTTTTCTCCTACGCCTCTGCCGAAATCGCCGCAGCCGAACAGTCGCTGGAGGAGCGCGGCTGGCATGAGGGCACCCTCCTGTCGCTGACGCTCGAAACCGGCGCCAACGACAATGAACTGCTGCCGATCGCCGCCGGTCGCGTGACCTGGGAGCGGATCATGCTTTCCGACGGCAGCGCCGGCCGGCTTGTGACAACCATCGGCTGAGCCTGCAGCTTTCCTGCATCCCCATGCATAATTTATGCGTTGTTCGAAAACGCTGGCCTTTATAGCGTCCGCCGCGAAACCGCTCTGGAGGCGAGGCGATGACGATATTGGTAACGGGAAGTGCCGGCCATCTGGGCGAGGCGCTGATGCGCACCCTGAGGGCTGAAAGCCGGTGGGCGCGCGGCATCGACATCAAGCCCTCGGCTTTCACCGATATGGTCGGCTCGATCGGCGACCGCGCTTTCGTCAGGCAGGCCATGTCTGGCGTCAGCCACGTCATCCACGCCGCGACGCTGCACAAGCCGCATGTGGCGACGCACGAGAACCACGATTTCCTCGACACCAATGTCGCCGGCACGCTGAACCTGCTCGAAGGGGCGGCCGCGGCGGGTGTTGCAAGCTTCGTCTTCACCAGCACCACCAGCGCTTTCGGCGCGGCATTGACGCCGGCAGCCGGCGAACCCGCGGCATGGGTGACCGAGGATGTGCTTCCCATTGCAAGGAACATCTACGGCGTGACCAAGCTCGCCGCCGAAGGTCTCTCGGAGCTCTTTGCCCGCAAGTCCGGCCTGCCTGTCGTCATCCTCAGGACCTCGCGCTTCTTCCCCGAAAACGACGACGATCCCGACATTCGCAATCGATACTCGGCGGAAAATGCCCAGGCCAATGAACTGCTTCATCGCCGCGTCGATATCAGCGACGTGGTCGCCGCCCATCTGCTGGCGCTCGAGAAGGCGCCGGCAATCGGCTTCGGCCGCTACATCATCTCCGCCACGACGCCGTTTTCATACGAGGACCTCACTGAGCTCAGGCGAGACGCGCCTGCCGTCGTCGAGCGGCTCTTTCCTGGTGCAGGCGCCCTTTATGCCGAACGCGGCTGGAAAATGTTCCCGGCGCTCGACCGCGTCTATGTCAACGAGCGCGCCAGGCGAGAACTCGGCTGGCAACCGCGATATGATTTCCCCTTCCTGCTCGATTGCCTGCGCGACGGCAGGGAATGGCGCAGCCCCCTGGCGGGCGATGTCGGCTCCAAGGGTTACCACGACGAGGTCTTCGCCGAAGCGCCTTACCCGGTGAATTAGGATTGGATTGCGGCTTCAACGCATCGTGACGATCCTGCCGAAAGCGGATCGCCGCGTCTCTTCGCCGATAGGAAGGGAAAGCGCGATCCACGGCAACCGATGGATGTTTACGATCCTGGGTGCCTACAAACGTAGGTGGGCACCGTGTGTCCAGGCCCACGGGCCTGGCCAGGGACAGCTCCCTTTGGATCGAGTATGGCCCCAGGGATTGTGGTTCCTGTCGAGAGGCGCAGACCGCATCGCGATATATAAGGTCGTTTGCGCCGGCGCGCCAGTGGCGACGGCGGGCCGTTTTTATTTAATTCAATTGAGTTCCGGTGCTGGGCGGCCGTTCAGCTTGTCGGTGATGCCGCGGATGCGGCTCGAAACTTCGCTCAGCGCCGCCGCGAGGTTTTCCTCGGTGCGAGCGGTCGCGGCAAGCACGGTGTCGCGGTTGCTACGCAGCGACTCCAGCTCGGATTCCAGCCCGGCGATGCGCCGCGTCAGCTCGGAGATCTCGTCCATGATCATGATGCCGGCCATGACGGTGATCCTGAGATCGCCGATTTCGCCGAACTGGCTCTTGAGATGGCCGACATAGCTGTCGAAGCGGGTGGCGAGATCGGTCAGGTGGTCCTCCTGCCCTTCCTCGCAGGCCATGCGATAGGCCTTGCCGTCGATCGTTACCGTCACCTGCGCCATGCTAAATTCTCTTCTTTCAGAGCATGATGCCGAAAAGTGTGAGCGGTTTTCGGCATCATGCTCTAACTCGTCAATTTGGAACAGGATTCAGATTTTAGGCCAACTTGGCCTAAGATCATCCTGTTCTAGCGATCCAGAACCGCGCGGATCGTTTCCATGGCCGTCACCAGCCGCCGCGACACCTCGCGATTGACCTCTTCCAGCCGGTTGGCGCGGAATTCGGCCTGGTCGAGCTCCTGCGCCAGCCGCGAGCGGTCGGCATGTACGCGGCGAACCTCGCCTTCGATCTCGCCCTGATCCCGCTCCCGCTCGACGCGCATGTCGACGGCGTTTTCGAGGCTGGAAATCGCCTGCTTCAGCTCGTTGAGCGCTGCTTCCATGGTTTTGCCTGTGGGCGTCATGCCTTCCGCTTCCGTGCAGGACCCGCGAATCGACCCTCGGCGCCGACCCTATAATTTCAAAGAGGATATGCAGCTAGCCGACGGCCCGTCAATCAATCCCGTCATACGCCGGCCGGCCTACTTGTGGATGAGCGATTTCGCGATAGCCGCCACAGGCGTTTTGTCATTTGTTCAATCGCGCGATCAAATGTCAAAAAATGCCGCAGCCTGCCTGGATTTGGCCTGCCATTTATTGACTCGCCCGTCTTAACTGGTATGTCTCACCCGCTTTCACTCGATGGTCTTGGAGGCTCGAGACCATCCCCCGACACCCGGAGCTTGCGGAAAAGCCATGACCTCTCCCGAACAACACGACCGGATGGCGAATGCGATCCGTTTTCTCGCCATGGACGCCGTCGAAAAGGCGAATTCCGGCCACCCGGGCATGCCGATGGGCATGGCTGACGTGGCAACGGTCCTGTTCACCAAATATCTGAAGTTCGATCCGAAGAAGCCGCACTGGCCGAACCGTGACCGCTTCGTGCTCTCCGCCGGCCACGGCTCGATGCTGCTCTATTCGCTGCTCTACTTGACCGGCTATCCCGATATGACGGTCGAGGATCTGAAGCAGTTCCGCCAGATCGGCTCCAAGACCGCCGGCCACCCGGAATACGGCCATGCGACCGGCATCGAAACCACGACTGGCCCGCTCGGCCAGGGCATCGCCAACGCCGTCGGCATGGCGATTGCCGAGCGCAAGCTGCGCGAGGAGTTCGGTGCGGACCTGCAGGACCACTATACCTATGTCATCAATGGCGACGGCTGCCTGATGGAAGGCATCAGCCATGAGGCGATCGCGCTTGCCGGCCACCTGAAGCTGAACAAGCTGATCCTCTTCTGGGACAATAACTCGATCACCATCGACGGCGCGGTTTCGCTGTCGGATTCGACCGACCAGATCGCCCGCTTCAAGGCCGTCCACTGGAACACGATCGAGATCGACGGTCACGACCAGGCCGCCATCGCCGATGCGATCGAAGCCGCCCACAAGTCCGACCGCCCGACCTTCATCGCCTGCAAGACCGTCATCGGCTTCGGCGCTCCGAACAAGGCCGGCAGCCACAAGGTTCACGGCAGCCCGCTCGGCGCCGAGGAAATCGCCGCCACCCGCAAGGCGCTGAACTGGGATTACGAGCCCTTCGTCATCCCCTCCGACGTTCTCGATGCATGGCGCGTCGCCGGCACCCGCTGCGACAATGTCGTCAAGGCATGGGAAGAAACTCTTTCCAAGTCGCCTGCCAAGGCGGAATTCTCCCGCCGCATGGCAGGCGAACTGCCGGAAGGCTTCGATGCCGCGATCAGCGCATATAAGAAGAAGCTCGCCGAGACCAAGCCGACTGTTGCCACCCGCAAGGCTTCGGAAGACGCGCTCGAGGTCATCAACGGCTTCCTGCCGGAAACGCTCGGCGGTTCCGCCGACCTGACGCCGTCGAACAACACCAAGACCAGCCAGATGCACTCGATCACGCCGACGGATTTCGCCGGCCGTTACGTGCATTGGGGCATTCGCGAGCACGGCATGGCCTCGGCCATGAACGGTATCGCGCTGCATGGCGGCCTCATTCCCTATAGCGGCGGCTTCCTGATCTTCTCGGATTATTGCCGCCCGCCGATCCGCCTCGCAGCACTGATGGGCATTCGGGTCATCCACGTCCTGACGCATGACTCGATCGGCGTCGGCGAAGACGGCCCGACGCACCAGCCGGTCGAACAGCTCGCCGGCCTGCGCGCCATCCCGAACCTGCTGGTCTTCCGTCCGGCCGACGCCACGGAAACGGCCGAATGCTGGCAGATCGCCGTCAAGACGCAGAACCGTCCGTCTGGCCTTGCCCTGACGCGCCAGAACCTCAGCCCGGCCCGCACCGAATACAGCGAAAAGAACCTGTGCGAACAGGGCGCTTACACGCTCGCCGGCAATGCCGACGCCAAGGTGACGATCTTCGCTTCCGGCTCGGAAGTCGAAATCGCCGTTGCCGCCCGCGCAGCCCTGGAAGCCAAGGGCGTGACGGTACGCGTCGTATCGGTTCCCTGCACGGAACTGTTCTTCGAGCAGCCGGACGCTTATCGCAAGCAAGTGCTCGGCAACTCGCCGGTCAAGATCGCCGTCGAAGCCGCCGTCCGCGAAGGCTGGGATGCCTTCATCGGTCCGGAAGGCACTTTCATCGGCATGAAGGGCTTCGGCGCTTCCGGTCCGGTCAAGGACGTCTACAAGCATTTCGGCATCACCGCCGACGCCGTCGTTGCGGCCGCGGAAGCAAAGCTTTAAGGAGAGCGCCTTGAGGCGCTCTCCATCTCCTCAATTCCAGGCCCTCTCTATCGGGCCCTATTCATCGGGAGTGAATGAACATGACAGTCAAGGTTGCCATCAATGGTTTCGGCCGCATCGGCCGTAACGTCCTCCGCGCTATCGTCGAATCCGGCCGCACCGACATCGAAGTCGTCGCCATCAACGACCTCGGCCCGGTCGAGACCAACGCCCATCTGCTGCGCTACGACTCGATCCACGGCAAGTTCCCGGCAACCGTGAAGGTCGAAGGTGACACGATCACCGTCGGCAACGGCAAGCCGATCAAGGTCACGGCGATCAAGGATCCGGCGACGCTTCCGCACCGCGAACTCGGCGTCGACATCGCGATGGAATGCACCGGCATCTTCACCGCCCGCGACAAGGCCGCCGCCCATCTGACTGCCGGCGCCAAGCGCGTCATCGTCTCGGCCCCCGCCGACGGCGCCGACCTGACCGTCGTCTTCGGCGTCAACCACGACCAGCTCACCAAGGAGCACATGGTCATCTCCAATGCCTCCTGCACCACCAACTGCCTGGTGCCGGTGGTGAAGGTTCTCGACGACGCCGTCGGCATCGACCACGGCTTCATGACGACCATCCACTCCTACACCGGCGACCAGCCGACGCTCGACACGATGCACAAGGACCTGTATCGCGCCCGCGCCGCCGCCCTTTCCATGATCCCGACCTCGACGGGCGCCGCCAAGGCCGTCGGCCTCGTGCTGCCGCACCTCAAGGGCAAGCTCGATGGCACCTCGATCCGCGTTCCGACCCCGAACGTTTCGGTCGTCGACTTCAAGTTCGTCTCCAAGAAGGCGACCACGGTCGGCGAAATCAACGAAGCCATCAAGGCCGCCTCCAACGGCAAGCTGAAGGGCATCCTCGGCTACACCGACGAGCCGCTCGTCTCCCGCGACTTCAACCACGACAGCCATTCCTCGATCTTCGCGACCGATCAGACGAAGGTCATGGAAGGCAACTTCGTGCGCATTCTGTCCTGGTACGATAACGAGTGGGGCTTCTCCAGCCGCATGTCGGACACGGCCGTTGCCTTTGCCAAGCTCATCTGAGCCTGACGAACGACAGATTGCATGCGGCCCGGGAAACCGGGCCGTTTTGTTATAGGCACCACGCCGGATCGATTGCGAAACCTGCTATGGTGAACGAAGCCCTGAACCGCATCGCCGGCCGGGGAAGATATGGAGAGATGGATGGACTACTTTACCGTTGAGATCGCCGGCCGCGCCATTGCCAGCTTTCGCTCGAAAAACCATGAAGAAGCGACGCATTTCTTCGAGGCGGAAGACTTTCGCGACGACCTGACCATCCTGGAATCGGAAGGCAAGCCTCTGTGGGACCGCAAGGCGGCGCTGAGCCTGCGCAAGGCGACCGCCGAGGAAGCCAGCGAAGTCGAGCACGCCTACGAATTCGACGATGATCCGCAAAGGACCATCGACGACGAATTCGTCGTTTTCCTGGTTCCGGTCGAGGACCTGACCGACGATGGCGAGGATACCGAAGTCTGACTACCGATCCGCAGCGTCCTCCGGTTTTGAAAAGTTGCTCCGAAGGGCCGGCCGCAAGGATGGAATCACGGTTGGCAATCCGCTGGCCAAGCGTGATAGATTGACGCTGCAATGATCCAGTGGAGGCGATAATGGCAGAGGCGCAAAAACGCTCCTCCCACACCACTCTCAAGCGGCGGCAGCGGTTTCACCCGAAGCGCGACGTCAGACCTGCCGTGCTGGCAAAGGCTGATCGTCTGGTCATCCGGGTTGCCGCGTTCATCGGTCTTGCGTTTCTCGCCGTCATCATACTCCAGGCAGTGTTGTGATAGCACTCGTCCAATCCGCGGTCGCACTCCCTTCCCCCGTCATCGGACAAGGCGAATAACACAGGAGCGTGCCTTATCCTGTCGCCGCATCGAGATACCGGCAGGAAAAATCGCTCTTCCCGTCTTTCGCCCTGCTCTTGCCTGATTTTCTTATACATTCTTTGTAGAGAGTTTCTCCCGTAGCATTTCCGTGTCGGTGGCCGTCCGGCAGCCGTTCAGCAGCATGATGCAGCACGAGACGAGGTTAAGCCGCAAGGCCTACCCTTCTGTGCCGTTTTGCCGTTTACTGACGCATCGACGCGCGTGGTGGAGGGTTGGAATAGACAGATCGGCCGGGGGTGGCCGTATCCGCGAAGCAGTCGATGGAAAGGGGTGGGCATGGAAGCGTTCTATATCGTGGTGCTGGTCGCGACGGCGCTCGTGCTTCTTGCTGCTTTTTCGAGCCTGCTCGCTTTCCGCTTCGGCGCCCCGCTGCTGCTGCTCTTCCTGATGATCGGCCTTGCCGCCGGCGTCGACGGCCTCGGCATCGAATTCAGCAACAATTATCTGGCCTATATCCTCGGCTCCATCGCGCTGGCCGTCATCCTGTTCGATTCCGGCTTCGGCACGCCGATGCAGGCCTTCCGGCTGGCGGCCGTGCCCTCCCTCACGCTCGCCTCGGTCGGCGTGCTGATCACCGCTTCGCTCTTTGCCGTCGCCGCCATGTGGCTGCTGAACTTCACCTGGCTCGAAGGCCTGCTGCTCGGCTCGATCGTCGCCTCGACGGATGCCGCCGCCGTCTTCTTCCTGCTGCGCATCGGCGGCATCAACATCCGTGATAAGGTGCGCTCGACGCTCGAAGTCGAATCCGGCACCAACGACCCGATGGCGATCTTCCTCACCATCGCCCTCGTCGAAGTGCTGGCGAGCGGCGAGCGTTACCACGGCATCAATATCGGCATGCTCGCCATGTTCGTGCAGCAAATGGGGCTCGGCGTCATTCTCGGCCTGCTCGGCGGCATGATGATCGTGCTGATCGTCAGCAAGCTCGATACCGATCGCGGCCTGACGCCGATCTTCGTGCTGGCGCTCGCCCTGCTCGTCTTCTCCTTTGCCGGCACGGTCGGGGGCAGCGGCTTCCTCGCCGTCTATGTCGCCGGCATCTATGCCGGAAATCGCAAGATGCAGGCGATCGGCACCATCAAACGCTTCCAGGACGGCATGACCTGGCTGGCGCAGATCATCATGTTCCTGGTGCTCGGCCTGCTCGCCACGCCGTCGCAATTCCCCGTCATCATCGTGCCGGCGATCCTGCTTGCCCTCTTCCTGATCTTCGTCGCCCGGCCGCTGGCGATCTGGCTGTCGCTGCTTCCATTCGATTACACGCAGCAGGAAATCGGTTTCGTCGCCTGGGTCGGTCTGCGCGGCGCCGTCTCCATCCTGCTTGCCATCATGCCGATCCTCGGCGGGCTGGAAAATGGTCAGATCTATTTCAACACCGCCTTCATCATCGTGCTGGTTTCCCTGCTCGTCCAGGGCTGGACGATCAAACCGGTCGCCAAGAAACTCGGCCTGATCATTCCCCCGCGCATCGGCGCCGTCGACAAGGTCGAGGTCGATCTGCCGGGTGCTGCCAACCACGAACTGCTTTCCTACCGCGTCATCAAGGACAGCCCGGTGCTGCGCGGCGAGCGCATTCCGCGCTGGGCCACACCCTCGCTCGTCATCCGCGACGGCAAGTCGATGCGCTACCAATATGCCGGGCGGCTGCGCGAGAACGATCTCGTCTATCTCTTCATCGTGCCGAGCTATTCCCGCCTGCTCGACCGGCTCTTCGCCAGCCGCGCGCCGGTCGATGAGGACGATGCCGAATTCTTCGGCGCCTTCGCGCTCTCGCCCGCCCGCCCCGCCGCCGATCTCGATGCGGCTTACGGTCCCGGCCTGCTCAACGAATCCGAAAGGGGCCTGACGATCGCCGAACTGATGCGCCAGCGCCTCGGCGGCAAGGCCGATTATGCCGATCGCGTCCGTCTCGGCTCGATCATCCTCATCGTCCGCGATCTCGACGAACACGATCACATTACCTCGGTCGGCATGTCGCTCGAGGCGGTCGAACCGGCGATCACCCTGCCGATCTTCATCAATCTCAAGGACATCATCCAGCGCATCCGCGACCGGCTGAAGGGACGCCGGAACCGCGAAGCCGCGGCCTCCGAAAACGCGCCGAAAGCATCGGCCGGACGCGAGGAAGCCACACGCGAAAACGGCCGTTGAACGCCTTGCGTCTCGAATGATCCTTGCTATGGTCTGCGCGACTTCCGCCAACCAAGACTGGATCTTCCCCATGCCTTCATTCAAGACCCTCGACGATCTTTCCGATATCAGCGGCAAGCGCGTTCTCGTCCGCGTCGACCTCAACGTTCCCGTCAAGGACGGCAAGGTCACCGATACGACACGCATCGAGCGCGTGGCGCCGACGATCCTCGAACTATCGGATAAGGGCGCCAAGGTGATCCTGCTTGCCCATTTCGGCCGGCCGAAGGATGGCCCGTCGGCTGATCTGTCGCTGTCGCTGATCGCCCCTTCGGTCGAGGAAGTGCTCGATCATGCCGTGCTGACCGCCTCCGACTGCATCGGCGAGGCCGCCGCCGCCGCCGTCGCCGCGATGAATGACGGCGATATCCTGCTGATGGAAAACACCCGCTTCCACAAGGGCGAGGAAAAGAACGATCCCGATTTCATCAAGGCGCTTGCCGCCAACGGCGATATCTACGTCAACGACGCCTTCTCCGCCGCCCACCGCGCCCATGCTTCCACCGAAGGCCTCGCCCATCATCTGCCGGCCCATGCCGGCCGCACCATGCAGGCCGAGCTGGAAGCGCTGGAAAGCGGCCTCGGCAATCCCGCCCGCCCCGTCGTCGCCATCGTCGGCGGCGCCAAGGTTTCGACGAAGATCGACCTCCTGATGAACCTCGTGAAGAAGGTCGATGCCCTCGTCATCGGCGGCGGCATGGCCAACACCTTCATCGCCGCTCGCGGCACCAATGTCGGCAAGTCGCTCTGCGAACATGATCTCGCCGAGACCGCCAAGCAGATCATGATCGAGGCCGCGACTGCAGGCTGCGCCATCATCCTGCCGGAAGACGGTGTGGTCGCCCGCGAATTCAAGGCGGGTGCGGCCAACGAGACGGTCGATATCAACGCCATTCCCGCCGATGCCATGGTGCTCGACGTCGGCCCGAAATCCGTCCAGGCGATCAATGCCTGGATCGAACGCGCCGCGACGCTCGTCTGGAACGGTCCGCTCGGCGCCTTCGAAATCGAGCCCTTCGATGCTGCGACGGTCGCGGCTGCGAAATACGCCGCCGAGCGCACCGTCGCCGGCAAGCTCACCTCCGTTGCAGGCGGCGGCGACACCGTCTCGGCGCTGAACCATGCCGGCGTCGCCGACGAGTTCAGCTATGTCTCGACCGCCGGCGGCGCTTTCCTGGAATGGATGGAAGGCAAGGAGCTTCCCGGCGTCGCCGTCCTTAACGCCGCAAGGTAACAGAAATCAGATTTGACAGGGTTTACATGTGGATAGACCGCGGTGGCCAACCGGCTTCCGCGGTCTTTTGCTCAAGGGTTGAAAAAAATCCCATTTTTCAAACGATTGAATTGATTTCAATCGTTTCAATGACTTAGCCTTCCATTTTCCTCACTATAAACTTCTGTTATCGCCGTCCTATATTCTTAAACCGCCGATGTTTAACGCTGTGGAGAGAACGAGATGAGCGAACGACTGGAAGACATTGCAGTGCAGATGGTTGCGGGCGGCCGGGGACTGCTTGCGGCCGATGAATCGACCTCCACCATCAAAAAGCGTTTCGACACGATCAACCTCGAATCGACCGAAACGAGCCGCCGCGACTACCGCGAGATGCTCTTCCGCTCCGATGAGGCGATGAAGAAATATATCTCCGGCGTTATCCTTTTCGAAGAGACGCTTTTCCAGAAGGCCGCCGATGGCACGCCCTTCGTCGACATCATCCGCGCTGCAGGCAGCATTCCGGGCATCAAGGTCGATACCGGCGCCAAGCCGATGGCCAAATTCCCCGGCGAAACCATCACCGAAGGCCTCGACGGCCTCGGCGAACGCCTTGCCAAATATTATGAAGCCGGCGCCCGCTTCGCCAAGTGGCGCGGCGTCATCGCCATCTCCTCGTCGCTGCCGACCCGCGGTTCGGTCCGCGCCAACGCTCAGGCGCTCGCCCGCTATGCGGCTCTCTGCCAGGAAGCCAAAATCGTTCCGATCGTCGAGCCGGAATGCCTGATGGACGGCAAGCCGGGCGATCATAATATCGACCGCTGCGCCGAAGTCACCGAATCCACGCTGCGCATCGTTTTCGAAGAACTGGCCGAAGCCCGCGTCAGCCTCGAAGGCATGATCCTGAAGCCGAACATGGTCATCGACGGCAAGAACGCCCGCAAGGCCTCCGTCGCCGAGGTAGCCGAGCGCACCGTCCAGGTGCTGAAGCGCACGGTTCCGTCCGCCGTTCCCGGGATCGCTTTCCTCTCCGGCGGCCAGACCACGGAAGAAGCGACCGCCCACCTCTCCGCGATCAACGGCCATGACCTGCCCTGGCTCGTCACCTTCTCCTACGGCCGCGCCCTGCAGGACAGCGCGCTCAAGGCCTGGAACGGCAAGCAGGAGAACGTCGCCGCCGGCCAGCGCGAATTCACCCACCGTGCCGAGATGAACAGCCTCGCCGCCACCGGCAACTGGAAAAAGGACCTGGAACAGGCGGCTTGATTTTTGGACTTGGGATTCGGGCGGGGGCGGCAACCACAAGCTGCGGCTCCTGCTGACCCCTCGCCTCCCTCATTCCTGTGCTCGTCACAGGAATCCAGTGCGCCAAGTCCTTGGGCGCGATAGACTCCTTCCCCTTATGTATTGATTCATTCACGGCGCCGACGCGCCGTGGCTGGATTCCTGTGACAGGCACAGGAATGAGGGAGGTAGGAGAGAGGCTCTCCTCTCCATCCGAACTCACCGCCGGGGAATGGCCTAGGAAATCGGTCTAGCGTGTAAGACGCTCACCCTCTCATTGTCACGGCGACAAGAAACCGCTTCATTCCCTAAAAAACCGTGCTTACTCATAACGGCCCCAGCAAGAGGAGCCGCAATGGATACCATCTCTTACGTCACCGTGGATGCCTTCACCTCGCAGCGCTTCGAGGGCAATCCGCTTGCCGTCATATCAGATGCGCGCGGTCTGACCGACGCGGCGATGCAGAAGATCGCCACGGAATTCAACTATTCCGAAGTCACCTTCGTCCTGCCGCCTGATGACCCTGAGAATTCCGCCCGCGTGCGCATCTTCACCCCGACGATGGAAATACCCTTCGCCGGCCATCCAAATGTCGGTACCGCCTACGTGCTCGGCCAGCGGGCTGAGCTCTTCGGCAAAGCGGTCGGCGATACACTGCGCTTCGAAGAAAAGGCCGGCATCGTCGAGATCAGCCTGGAGCGCAGCGGCGGAAGGGTTACGGCCACTGCCATCCGCGCGCCGCAGCCGCTGACGATCGGCGACGCCATCGCAAGGGAGACCATCGCAGGCTGCATCTCGCTCGACCCCGTCGCCGTCGTCACGACCACGCACGCCCCGGTCTTTGCCTCCGTTGGGCTCAACTTCGCCGTCGCCGAGCTGAATGGACTGGAGACGCTCGCCGCAGCCCGCCCGAACCTCGCCGGCTTCCAGGCGGCGGCCGGCCGCCAGACGACCAGCGGCCACGACTTCTCGCTTTTCGTCTATGTCAGGACGCCCGAGGATCCCTGGACCATTCGTGCCCGCATGTTCGCGCCGCTCGACAACGTGCCCGAGGACCCGGCGACAGGCAGCGCGTCTGCAGCCCTTGGCGCCTACCTCGTCTCGGTTGCGCCGCAGACTGACATGCAGGTCCGCATCACCATCGAACAGGGCGTCGAGATGGGCCGCCGCAGCATCATCGCGCTGGATGTCACCAAGTCCGGCGGCATCGTCACCGATGTCGTCATTTCGGGAGGCTGCGTTTCCGTGATGCGCGGAGAAATCACCCTGCGAGACTGACACGGCCGAGCTCAGCTCGGGCCTACATCAGGAAATCGCGCGACAGCAGTGCTACCGACCATATGCCGAAGGCGATCAGCGCGATCTTCCAGAAATCCATCCGGCGCCTGAAGCCCGGAAGCCCGATCGGCTTAATCACCTGTATCGCCATGGCAAGGATGAGCAGCAAGGCTATCAGCTTTGTCATGCTTTATTTTTTCCGTTTTTCGGAATGCCACAGGACAGACATTTTTCCGCGCGAACAAGAGGACCGCTACACGCCGTAACGGCATTCCGGGGCACAATCAATCATCTTGAGGCTAGGCTGACGCTGCTCTTGCCTTATGTCTTGTCAAATCGCTTAAGACCTGAGTCGGGGAAATGAAGAGAAACCTGCTGTCCGTCGCCGCGCTGCTCTTTGGCACGCTCTTCCTTTTCATGGGCAACGGTCTGCAGGGCATCCTGCTTCCGGTGCGCGGCAATATCGAGGGCTACGCGACGACGACGCTCGGCCTGCTCGGCACGTCATGGGCAGGGGGCTTCGTCATCGGCTGCCTGGTGGCGCCGAAACTGGTGCGCCGCGTCGGCCATGTCAGAGCCTTCTCCGGCTTCATCTCGATCATCGCCATCATCGCGCTGGTCAGCGGCATCATCATCGATCCGTTCTGGTGGGTGGTTCTGCGTGCCGTGACCGGCTTCTCCACCGCCGGCACCTCGATGATCATCGAAAGCTGGCTGAACGAGCGTGCCAGCAACGAGAGCCGCGGCGCGATCTTCTCGCTTTATATCGGCATCACGCTGATCGGCGTCGTCGGCGGCCAGATGATGATCCCACTCGAAGACGTGCGCACGCCAGTGCTCTTCATGATCTGCGGCATCTTCTATTGCATCGCCATGCTGCCGACGACGCTGTCGACCGCCGCTTCGCCGCAGCCGTTGAAGGCGGTGCGCCTCGACCTACCGGCGCTCTATCGCAACTCGCCGGTCTCCTGCCTCGGCATCCTGCTCGTCGGCATCGCCAATGGCGCCTACGGCACGCTCGGCGCCGTCTTCGGCGCAGGCGCCGGCCTTTCAGACACCAGCATCGCAGTGATGATGAGCGCCACCATCTTCGCCGGCGCCGTGATGCAGCTGCCGGCCGGCCGCCTTTCCGACCGGATCGACCGGCGCTACGTGCTCGCCGCCATGTCGGCGATCGCGGCGCTGGCCGGCCTGCTGATCTTCCTGCTCCATCCGACGTCCGCCGTCCTGCTGATCGGGCTCGTCGTTCTCTACGGCGCGGTGGCGAACACGCTCTATCCGATCGCCGTCGCCCATGCGAACGACTTCGCGGCGGCAGAGGACTTCGTCAAGGTCTCCGGCGGCCTGCTGCTGCTCTACGGCGTCGGCACGGTGATCGGCCCGACGATCGGCGGCCCGGTCATGTCGGTAATCAGCCCGCATGCGCTCTTCCTCGTCACCGCCATCGCCCACTTGCTGATCACCGTTTACGCCATCATCAGAAGCCGCATCCGCGCCGCTGTGCCGGCGAGCGACCGTGACGCCTACACGACGATTCCGACCGGCACCGCGCCGATGCTGACACCGCAAAGCATGTCGCTGGCCGACCGCGGCACCGGCAGCAAGTCTCCCGAAAGCGGCGATCCTGCTGTAAAGTTCGGATAAAACAACCGATACGGATGAATTCAGGCTGGACCGGCCTAAATTCGGAATCCATATCGCCGAACTTCACAACGGAGGAGGAACCATGAGCTTCATCGATGACGACCGGCCGCAAAAGAAAGCCGCCCATGAGATCGGCGCCGATCTCTCCCTGCTTTCGGTGGACGAACTGAAGGCGCGGGTGGAATTGTTGAAGACGGAGATCGCCCGGCTCGAAGCCGAGGCCGCCCGCAAGGCTTCCGGCCGGCAGGCGGCGGAAAGCTTCTTCCGCTCCTGAGCCTGCCGGCAAATGCGCGTGGCGATTTTGCCGGCTGCGGCATCCTGCAACGATCGACCTGAGGCGCGGGCCTGAGCGATTCTTAAGGATCGCGATCCGCCTGGCCCGCCGAAACCCATTGAAAAAACAATGGGCTGGATAACAAAAATGAGCGGGCCTCAAGTCTTACTTCGGCACAATGTTAATAAATTATTAAGCTTTCTAAGATATTACTGTACTCGTCCAGATTTTCTCTGGATTCTCAGACAGTTTTCCAAGCGGTGAATTGGTCTGATTTTTCTCCCTGTTTTACCTTGAGAGCCGCTTTTGCGGCTCTTCTTTTTGCTATGGCCGGCTGCTTTCCACGAAACTGTGGAGATTAACCCTTTCTTAAGAAACGGCTTGCGCAATTGCGCTAATGATACCATTCTTAAAGACATAAAGACCGGCCCGGAAACTTTTCCCATGGCGCCGGCGTTACCTGACCATAAGTAGCTGCGTGCAACAGGGACTATTGCGATGTCGGAAGTTGGAGTGAACACGATCAGTTTTGCAGGCCGCGCCGCTGCATCTTCGCAGTTCAAGGCACTCTATGCGGAAGGCATGTCGCTGGTTGAAGAAACCGCCGCCTATCTCGACGGCCAGGGCCGCGCAGCCTCCAAGGTTCTGCCGCGCATGGCCTCCGTCCTCTACGCCGCGGAATCGATGCGCCTTACCACCCGCCTGATGCAGATGGCCTCCTGGCTGCTGCTGCAGCGCGCCGTCAACAACGGCGAAATGTCTCGCGACCAGGTGCTGGCCGAGAAGAACAAGGTTCGCCTCGACGGCTTCAACGTCGATCGCGCCGCGCCCGGTTGGGGCGACCTGCCGGAATCCTTCCGCGATCTCGTCGAGCGCTCGCTGCGCCTGCAGAACCGCATCGCCCTGCTCGATCGCGAAATCTACCGCCCGTCCGAAGCCGTGATCGTTCCGGACAATCAGAACAGTGTCCAGGCCCAGCTTTCCCTGCTGCAGACGGCCTTCGGCAACAACTGATCCCGAGCTCATAGAATTCCAGACGAAACCGGCTGCGCCTTCGCGCAGCCGGTTTTTTATTTGCCGATGAGAGCCGGCATCCCCAAACGCAAAAAAGCCCGGCAGAACCGGGCTCTTTTCAAATTCCGTCGGGCAGAAGCGATTAGAGGCCGAGGCCGCCGAAGCGCTTGTTGAACTTGGAGACGCGGCCGCCGCGGTCCATGAGCTGCTGGTTGCCGCCGGTCCAGGCCGGATGCGACTTGGAATCGATTTCGAGGTTCATGACAGCGCCTTCCGAACCCCAGGTCGAGCGGGTTTCGTATTCGGTGCCATCGGTCATGACTACCTTGATCACGTGATAGTCGGGATGGATGCCTGCCTTCATAACAATCTTCCTGCGATACCGGAGTTCATTTTGCCGCATGCAGTTGCGGCCAACGAACCGTTTGAATAAATGAAGCCGCAGTCGGATGGCTACGGCTTCCCATTAGGATGCGGTGCCTATACATGAAGGACGCCGCGATAACAAGAGCCAACAGGCCGCATAACGCTGGTCCTGCGGGCGAACGGAGACGATTTGGCAGAACAGGCACGGGGTGAGGAAAACAAAAGGCGGTCGCTGCGGCCGCTCGGCAGGCTGACGCCTTATGTCATGCGTTATCGCGGCCTGGTGACGGGCGCGCTGATTTCGCTGGCGCTTGCCGCCATCACTTCGCTGGCACTGCCGCTTGCCGTGCGCCGCATGATCGATCACGGCTTCACCCACTCCGACGGTCGCTTCATCAACAGCTACTTCGGCATGCTGATGGTCATGGCCATCGTGCTCGCGGTCGCAAGCGCGCTGCGCTACTATTTCGTCATCACCATCGGCGAGCGCATCGTCGCCGATCTCCGCCGCGATGTCTTTGCCCATGTGACGCGGCTGTCGCCCTCCTTCTTCGACGTCAACCAGTCCGGCGAAATCGTCTCAAGGCTGACCGCCGATACGACGCAGATCAAATCCGCCGTCGGCGCCACCGCCTCGGTGGCGCTCAGGAACCTCATCCTCTGTCTCGGCGCCATGGGCATGATGATCGTCACCTCGCCGAAGCTTTCGAGCCTCGTCATCGGGGCGATCCCGCTGATCGTCTTTCCGCTCGTCGCCTTCGGCCGTTCGGTGCGCAAACGGTCCCGCGCCGCCCAAGATACGCTTGCCGAAGCGTCGGCCTTCGCCAATGAGACGGTCGCCGCGACCCGCACCGTCCAAGCCTTCAACGGCGAGCACGCCGCCGAGGTCCGCTACGGCACCGCCGTCGAATCCGCCTATGACGCCGCCCGCGCCGCCATCCGCTCCCGCGCGCTGCTGACCGGCATCGCCATCACGCTGATCTTCGGCAGCGTCGTCGCCGTGCTCTGGGTCGGCGCCCACAGCGTGCTTGCCGGCACGCTCTCGGCCGGCACGCTCGGCCAGTTCCTGCTTTATGCCGTCATATCGGCCGGTTCGCTCGGCGCGCTGTCGGAAGTCTGGGGCGAGCTCTCCCAGGCGGCAGGGGCGGCCGACCGGCTGACCGAGCTTCTCGATGAAGTCTCGCCGATCGCCGCACCCGCCAACCCGGAGGCCCTTCCTTCGCCCGGCCGCGGCCACGTCGAATTCGCAGGCGTGCATTTCGCCTATCCCTCCCGCCCCGACAGATCGGCGCTCCACGGCTTGAGCTTCGCAATTGCGCCGGGCGAGACGGTCGCCATCGTCGGCCCGTCCGGCGCCGGCAAGAGCACCGTCTTCTCGCTGCTGCTGCGCTTCTACGATCCGCAGCAGGGCAGCGTGAAGATCGACGGCGTCGACGCGCGGCTGACGACACCTGACGACCTGCGCCAGCGCATCGCCATCGTGCCGCAGGACGTCACCATCTTCGCCGCCTCGATCCACGACAACATCGCCTTCGGCCGCCCCGGCGCCTCCCGTGACGAGGTCCGCGCCGCAGCCATGGCCGCCCAGGCCGACGAATTCATCGCACGGCTGGACCGCGGTTACGAGACCGAAGTCGGCGAGCGCGGCGTGACGCTCTCCGGCGGCCAGCGCCAGCGCATCGCCATCGCCCGCGCCATCCTGAAGAATGCGCCCGTGCTGCTGCTCGACGAGGCGACTTCCGCGCTCGACGCCGAAAGCGAGACGCTGGTGCAGAAGGCACTCGACGGCCTGGTAGACGGCCGCACGACGCTCGTCATCGCTCACCGGCTGGCAACCGTGCTGAAGGCCGACCGCATCCTCGTCATGGACCAGGGCCGCATCGCCGAGGAAGGCACGCATCAGAGCCTGATCCGCCACGGCGGCATCTATGCGCGGCTGGCCCGGCTTCAATTCGATGCCGCCCACGAGGATGTGCTCGCCGCCGCGAAATAGCCGGCACAGGCTCCCGCCGTCAGCGACTAAAGTTTCATGCCGCCGCACCCTTGCCGCGGTTGCCTTTCGCGCCTCCTGCCCTACCCTCTTCATGCCCCGGGTGGGGATATTGCTGTTGAAATTCCTGGGAGGAGATAGGAATGGCGCTTTCCGATATCACGCGACGCATGGGCCTTGCGCTCGCTCTCGGCCTGACCGCTACACTCGGTCTCGGCACGGTTTCCGTCGCCGCTGATTTTCCCGATCATGCGATCACCATGGTCGTGCCCTTCGCGGCCGGCGGCTCGACCGACGTCGTCGCCCGCATCGTCGCGCAGAAGATGTCGGAGGATCTCGGCCAGCAGGTGATCGTGCAGAACGTTGCCGGCGCCGGCGGCAATCTCGGCGCCGGCAACGTCGCCCGCGCCGACCCGGACGGTTACACCATTCTGATGGGCACGGTCGCGACCCACGCCCTCAACCCGTTGATCCTGAAATCGACGCCCTACGACCCGGAAAAGGATTTCGCGCCAGTCTCGCTGCTCGTCGTCGTGCCGAACGTGCTGGTCGTCAATCCGGAACTGCCGGCAAAGACCGTGCAGGAGTTGGTGGCGCTGCTGAAGGCCGAACCCGACAAGTACAGCTATGCCTCCTCGGGCAACGGCACGCCGCTGCATCTGTCCGGCGAACTCTTCAAGAGCATGGCCGGCGTCAGCATGCAGCATATCCCCTATAAGGGAGCCGGCCCGGCGCTGAACGACGTCATCGGCAACCAGGTGCCGATCATGTTCGACAACCTGCCCTCCTCCTCCAGCCACATCAAGGCCGGCACGCTGCGGGCGCTGGCGGTAACCACCGCGGCGCGCGCGCCCTCCTTCCCTGATGTGCCCACGATCGCCGAATCCGGCATACCCGGCTATGAAACCTATACCTGGAACGCGCTTTTTGCCCCGGCCAACACACCGAGCGAGGTGGTGACGCGCCTCAATGCCTCGGCCAACAAGGCGCTCAAGGATCCTGCCGTTGCCGAACGCATGAAGGAATTCAGCGCCACCATCGTCGGCTCGACGCCGGAAGAGCTCGCCGCCCATGTGAAGGCCGAACTCGCCAAATGGGGACCGGTCGTCAAGGGCGCGAACATCCAGATGGAGTGATGCCGGCACCCCTCTCCTTCGCTTGCGTCCAATCGAAGCGGCGGCAATTGGACGCCATGCAATCCATTTCTAATTAAGGTAGTGGAAAAGCTCACCATTTTGGTCTAGCCTCCGCCAAGCTGATGGTTGGAATTCAGCGTTTTGGGAGACATCAATGTATAAATTCGAAGTCTACAAGGATAAATCAGGCGAATTCCGTTTCCGCTTCAAGGCATCGAACGGCGAGACCATGTTCAGTTCCGAAGGCTACAAGGCGAAGGCATCCGCCCTGAACGCCATCGAATCCATCAAGAAGAACTCGCCCGGCGCCGATATCGTCGATACGACCAAGGCCGAAGCCTGATCAAGGCGGCAGCAGCGGCGTGAGCGCCGCTCTGCCCTTCCGCGCCCATGAGCAGCGCCGGAGCTTTCCAGCCCGGCCTGTTTGCTTATGAATTGCGCGCCATTTCTCTTTTTGCAGATTTTTTTGAAAGCCATGTCGAAATGACCGTTGGCCGCGCCTCATTGTCTCGGAACGGCTGAGCCGCTCCGCCGGGCGTCACCGCTGCCTGGATCAACGCCACCAACGAGATCAGGAGTTTCCCATGCAATATGCTCTCATCATTCGCGAAGCCGCCGAGGATTTCGCGCGACGCAGCGACCCCGTCTATCGCGACGGCTGGGTTGCCTACAGCAAAGCACTGGCTCAAGCAGGGATCATGACCGGTGGCGCCGGACTGACAGCCCCTGAAACCGGCACGATCATACGCCGCAAAGGCGAAAACCACGACGTTCAGGACGGCCCCTATCCGGAAGGCAAGGAACAGCTCGGCGGCTTCTATCTGATCGAGGTCCCCGACATGGATACGGCGCTCGAATGGGCGATACGCGTTCCGATCTCCGACAAGGGTTCGGTCGAGATACGGCCGCGCCTGCAGATGTGAGGCGGCAATGCCGCCCGACGCCGGACGCGCCGCCGAGCAGGTGGCGCGTCAATCCTACGGCAAGCTGATCGCCTTTCTCGCCG
Source organism: Rhizobium sp. R339 (assembly GCF_002211395.1). NCBI lineage: Bacteria > Pseudomonadati > Pseudomonadota > Alphaproteobacteria > Hyphomicrobiales > Rhizobiaceae > Rhizobium > Rhizobium sp. R339. The sequence goes on along the minus strand of NZ_LOKV01000026.1, from coordinate 247,207 downwards.
CCCGCTCGCGCGATGTGCCGGCGGCCGAAGACGCATTGTCGGAAGCGCTGGCTTCCGCTTTGCGCGTCTGGCCCGAACGCGGCGTCCCCGACAAGCCCGAAGCCTGGCTGCTGGTGGCCGCACGCCGCAACCTGGCCCAGGCTGCCCGCCGCCGCAGCGTCGCGGCCAATGCGCAAGCGACGATATCGGTTGCCTTCGAAGACGCGGAGGAGCGTATGAACGCGGCCGAGAAAGCCGTCTTTCCCGATGAGCGCCTGAAGCTGCTTTTCGCCTGCACCCATCCCGCCATCGACAGCTCCGTGCATACGGCGCTGATGCTACAGACCGTGCTCGGCATCGAGGCGAAAACGATCGCACGCGCTTTTGTCGTTTCACCGGAAGCGATGGGCCAGCGACTGGTGCGGGCCAAGATGAAGATCCGGGATGCCGGCATTCCCTTTGCCGTTCCGCCTCGCTCCGCCTTGCCGGAGCGGCTTGCCGCCGTGCTTTCGGCGATCTACGCCGCCTATGGTCTCGGCTGGGACGGCGTCGATGGTGAAGAAGAGCGCCAAGCGCTTGCGGATGAGGCGATCTGGCTCGGACGGGCGCTTCTGGCGGTACTGCCCAACGAGCCGGAAGCGATCGGCCTCCTCTCGCTGATACTTCACTGCGAAGCCCGCCGCAACGGCCGGCGCGACACTGATGGCCGGTATGTGCCGCTGGACGAGCAGAACACGGTGACGTGGAACGCGATCATGATCGCGGAAGCGGATGCGCTGCTGCGCAAGGCCGGAGGCTTCGATCGTTTCGGCCCGTTTCAGTGCCAAGCGGCGATTCAGTCCGTGCACGCGGCGCGCCGGCTCTCCGGGGCGACCGACTGGCAAGCGCTGGCGACGCTTTATGCGGCGCTGGTGATGATGAAGCCGACGCTCGGCGCGCGTGTCGGTCAGGCTGCGGTGATCGGCAGGGCGGCGAGCGCCGCAGCCGGCCTGGAGCAACTCGACAGGCTCGATCCGCGCGATGTCTCAGCCTATCAGCCCTATTGGGCCGTGCGCGCCTTCCTTTTGGCGCGCGCTGGCGATAACCCCGCTGCAGCCGAGGCCTATATGACGGCGATCGGCCTCAGCGACAGTCCCGCCGTACGCGACTACCTCACCGGCCGGCTGAAGCAGTTGCCACAGGCCGCGCCGGGCTGATCATTTCTCGGTCAGCTTCAATTCGATGCGGCGGTTGGTGGCGCGGGCATCCGGCGTATCGCCCGGAGCGATCGGCTGGAACTCGCCGAAACCGGCGGCGACGAGCCGATCGGCCGGCACGCCCTGTCCGATCAGGAATTTGACCACCGAAATTGCACGCTCCGAGGAAAGTTCCCAGTTGTCGCGGAAGCGGCCGGTTCCGGCAAGCGGCACGTTGTCGGTATGGCCGTCGACGCGCAGCACCCAGTTGATCTCGGGCGGAATTTCCTTGGCGAGATCGAGCAGTGCTGCGGCGAGCTTCGCCATCTCCGTCTGGCCTTCCGGATTGAGATCCGCGCCCCCCGAGGGAAACAGCACTTCCGACTGGAAGACGAACCGGTCGCCGACGATGCGGATATTTTCGCGGTCGGACAGGATTTCACGCAGGCGGCCGAAGAAGTCGGAGCGGTAGCGGTTAAGCTCCTGCACGCGCGCGGCGAGCGCCACGTTGAGGCGGCTGCCGAGATCGGCGATCTTGGTCTGCGAGACCCGGTCCTTCTCCTCGGATGCCTGGAGCGCCGCTTCGACGGCGGCGATCTGACTGCGAAGGGCGGCGATCTGCTGGTTCAAAAGCTCGACCTGGCTCAGCGCCCGCTCGCTCACCTGCTTCTGCTCGTCGAGCTCCTGCGTCATCGCGCCGATCCGCTTCTGGGCCGCATCCTGACCGCCGGAGCCGGCGCTCAGGAGTGCCTGCAGCCGCGAGCGCTCGCCCTCGGCGGTGGCAAGCGAAGCCTGCAGGTTGGCGACTGAATCCTGAAGATCCTGATTGCTGCCCTTTTCGAGCGCCAGCAGCTGCGTCAGTTCGTTGATCTGGCTGTTGAGGCGGTTCAGCACCTCGTCGCGCCCTGTGATCTCGCGGCTGAGGATGAATTGGCCGACGACGAAGACCGTCAGCAGGAACATGATGGCGATGAGCAGCGTCGACAGCGCATCGACGAAGCCCGGCCAATAATCCACCGTGCGTTCGCGGCGGCGGTTGCGGGCAAGAGCCATGGCTTACTTGCCCTCGCTCTTCTCTGTCTGGCTTGCGCGGTCGCGCTGGCGCTCGGTCTTCTCGCCTCCGCGCTCCTGCAGGCCGATGCGTTCGGCCAGCCGGTCGAGCGTGCGGCGCATCGCCTTCGCCTCGTCCTGCTGCGCCTCGATCCAGTCGCGCAGCATCTGCTGCTCGTTGCGCATGTTCTTGACGAGCCCCTGAATACCTTCGGCAAGGCTCGCCATGGCCGCGACGGAACGCTGGCTGCCGACGCCGCCCTCTTCGGAGGCCTTGCGCAGGTACTCGGAGAGCGCGCGCATATCCTCCGAGGAGGAGCCGGAAACGGCCTCGAGGGCCGGCGCCAGATCGGAGCCGACATCGGTGACCGAGGAGAGCCAGTTTTCCAGCTCCATGTAGAAGCGGTTCTGCGCGCGGCCGGCCTGCAGGTCGAGAAAGCCGAGAATGAGCGAACCGGAAAGGCCGAGCAGCGACGAGGAGAAGGCCTGGCCCATGCCCGAAAGCGGCATGGAAAGCCCCTCCTTCAGCGCCGAGAGCACGTCTCCCGTTCCGTTCGAGCCCGCATCGAGCGACTGGATGACGGTGCTGATCGAACCGATCGTGCCGATGAGGCCCCAGAAGGTGCCGAGCAGGCCGAGGAAGACCAGGAGACCGATCAGATAGCGCGAGACGTCGCGCGATTCGTCGAGACGAGTGGCGATCGAATCGAGGATCGAACGCAGCGCGGTCGTCGACAGCGCCACCGAGCTTTTGCGGCTGCCGATCAGGGCGCGCATCGGCGCAAGCAGCCGCGGATTGCGGTTGACCTTGTCGGCGCTGCCGGCGGCGCGGAAGGAATTGAACCAGCGCACTTCGGGGCGAAGCGCCAGCACATGGTTGAAAACGAGGATGATGCCGACCGCGAGAACGCCGAGGATCAGGCCGTTAAGGCCCGGATTGTGCATGAAGGCGGTCTGCGTCTGCCGGAAGAGGATGGCGGCAATGAAACCGACGATGACGAGGAAGAGCAGCATCGTCCAGAGGAATGGCATAGGGCTGGAAAGCCTGTGGGCGTAGCCGCCCGTCGTCTTTTCGGTGGAGCCGATCTCCGCCACATTCACATTTTCCATAGGTTCAGCAGCCTCCGAACTCATTGCTGGCGGAGACTAGAGCAACATTGTGCCGAATTGAAGTATGCCGGGCTGAAAACCGTGAGTTTACAACAGACGGATTTCGTCAGCTCACTTGGCAGGGATCGGCCGCTTGATGACTTCGATCAACGCCTTGTGGATGGCTTCGTTGCCGGCGACGATCGCGCCGCTCTCCAAAATGGCCGTTCCGCCGTCCCAGTCGGTGGCGAAACCGCCGGCTTCGCGGATGAGCAGGATGCCCGCCGCCATGTCCCAGGGGGCAAGCTCCGCTTCCCAGAAACCATCGAAACGGCCGGCGGCGACATAGGCAAGATCGAGCGTCGGCGAGCCGAGCCGGCGGATGCCGGCCACCTCGCCCATCACGTGGCGGAGTTCGACCAGGAACTTGCCGTGATTGCGCTTGCCGAGCGCCGGCACGCCGCAGCCGATGACGCAGTCCGACAATGCCCGGCGCGCGGCGACGCGCAGACGCCGGTCGTTGAGGAAGGCGCCGCCGCCGCGCTCGGCAGTGAAAAGCTCGTCCGTCGCCGGATTGAAGACGACCGCCGCGACGATCTCGCCATTGCGCTCGAGCGCGATCGAAACTCCAAAGGCCGGAATGCCGTGCAGGAAATTGGTCGTGCCGTCGAGCGGATCGACGATCCAGCGATGCGCGCCGTCCGTGCCCTTGATCTCCTCACCTTCCTCACCGAGGAAGCCATAGGTCGGACGCGCCTTGAGCAGCTCTTCCCGAACGATCTTCTCGGCCTTGCGGTCGGCGGTGGAAACGAAATCGCCAGGTCCCTTCACGGAAACCTGCAGGTTCTGCACTTCGCCGAAATCACGCCCCAGCGATTTTCCTGCCTTGAGGGCAGCCTGAACCATGACATTGAGAAGAGCTGAACGGGCCATCTGCGCATTTTCCTTGGGACTGATATGAGGCGCGCGCTGCCAGGGGCGGGAAATGTCCCTGAACATGCATGACAGGCAGCGCTGCAAAGATTGGCGGCCTCAAGACCACAAAATCGCGGAAATTTCAAGGGGAGGCGCAAATGGCAGACATGCAGTGGTGCATGCAGTTAATTTATTCTGGACAGATCAGTCCGGAAATGCTAGCAACTCTCCTATGGCAAGACACAAGGAATTCGATCGCGACACCGCCCTTCATGCCGCCATCGGCATGTTTTCCGAACATGGTTATGAAGGCACTTCGACGGACCGACTGCTGACGGCGATGAAGATCAGCCGGCAGAGCATGTATGATACTTTCGGCGATAAGCGCGGCCTCTATCTCGAAGCGCTGAAGCGCTACAACGCCGATAGCATCGGCAAGATTCTGGCCGATCTGCGCCGCGAGGCCAAGCCGATCGAAGCGCTGGAAGGCGCACTCGTGGCCTTCGCCTGCCGTCCCGCTGCCGAGGCCCGCCGCGGCTGCCTCGGCGTCAGCGCCATCTGCGAGTTCGGCCGGACCGACAAAGAGGTCGCAGCCTTGACGGACAGCGCCGGCCATGCGCTTCGCGCGGCGATGGAGACCTTGCTTGGCGAGGCGCGCAACGCCGGAGACCTCGCAACGGATGTCGACATGGCCGATGCCGTCCACTTTCTCGGCGCCACCCTGTCGGGCATGAAGGTAAGCGCCCGTAACGGCGCTTCGCCCGAAACACTTCGCGGCATCGCACGAATGGCCATCAGAAGCCTCCGCTGACGAAGTAAGGGCGCCGGCTGGAATTCGCATGTCCAATTCTAGACTAAATGATCCAAAATAGAAAGGAAGTCTCATGTCTCAATCACTTTCCGGCAAGGTTGCTCTGGTCACCGGCGGCTCGCGCGGCATCGGCGCAGCCATCGTGCGAAGGCTCGCTGCCGACGGCGCCGCAGTCGCTTTCACTTATGCAAGTTCGCAAGACAAGGCGAAGAAGATCGTCGACGAACTGGCAATGGCGGGCAGCAAGACCCTGTCGATCCATGCCGACAGCGCCGATACGAAAGCAGTGCAGCACGCCGTTGAACTGACGGTCGAACATTTCGGCGGTCTCGATATTCTCGTCAGCAATGCCGGCATCCTCATCCTCAACCCGCTCGAGGAATATTCGCTGGAGGATTTCGACCGCATGTTCGCCATCAATGTCCGGGCGGCCTTCGTGGGCATCCAGGCAGCGGCAAGGCATATGAAGCACGGTGGCCGCATCATCACCATCGGCAGCGTCACCGCTGAGCGCAGCGGCTTTCCGACGTCCGCCGTCTACAGCATGACGAAAGGCGCGATCGCTTCCATGACGCGCGGTCTTGCCCGCGATCTCGGCCCGCGCGGCATCACCGTGAACAATATTCAGCCCGGCCCCACCCAGACCGACATGAACCCTCATGAGGATGACCACGAACGGCTCAAGCCGCTCATGGCACTCGGTCGCTTGGGCGAAGACCGGGAGATAGCCGGACTTGCCGCTTACCTCGCGAGCGCCGAAGCCGGCTTCGTCACCGGCGCCAGCCTGACGATCGACGGCGGTTACCTCGCCTGATCCGAGACAAAAAGATAATCCAACCGGCCGCATCCGTTGATGCCGCCGGTTCGGTCCGTTCCGCTCGAAACCGATCTCAGAACCTCTGCTGTGTCAGCATCACTTCACGAGCGATCTGATCGAGCGGAAGGATGCGATCGACGCCGCCTTTGGCGATCGCTTCCTTCGGCATGCCGAATACAATCGAACTCGCCTCGTCCTGTGCTACCGTGTAAGCGCCGGCCTGATGCATTTCCAGCATGCCGCGCGCGCCGTCGTCGCCCATACCGGTCATGATGATGCCCATGGCATTCGAACCGGCCGAGCGCGCCGCCGAGCGGAACAGCACGTCGACGGAAGGCCGGTGACGCGACACCAGCGGTCCGGTCTTCACGCTCACATAATAGCGTGCGCCCTGGCGTTCCAGCAGCGTATGCTTATCGCCGGGCGCAATCAGCACATGCCCGCGCAGCACCGGGTCGCCGTCTACAGCTTCCTTGACCTCGACTTCGCAGAGCCCGTTCAGCCGTTTGGCGAAAGCGTCGGTGAATCTCTCCGGCATATGCTGGACGATCACCATGCCGGGCGCATTGGCGGGCAACTCCTCCAGGAATTCGCGCAGCGCCTCCGTACCGCCGGTGGAGGCGCCGACGCAGACGACCATCTCGGTCGTCTTCGCCATCGCCTTTCCCGTCGGCGGCGGCAGCATCGCATCCGCCGTCAACTTCTTGGCCGGCCCCTCGGCCGAAGCGGAGCGGACGGTTCCAGCGGCACGGCGGACGGTGGTAAGCCGTGCATACGAGGCGCTCTTGACGATTTCGCGAATGCGTATCGCATCATCGGACAGACTGTCGGCGGCCCCGATCTTCGATTTCAGAATGACGTCGACGGCACCGGCCTCCAGCGCCTGGATCAGGGTTTGCGAGCCCGCTTCGGTCAGCGACGAGCACATGACGACCGGGATCGGCCGCTGCGCCATCAGCTTGCGCAGGAAAGTGATGCCGTCCATGCGCGGCATCTCGACATCGAGCGTGATGACATCGGGAACCTCCTCAAGCAGCTTGCGAGCCGCCACGAAAGGGTCGGAGGCCACTCCCATGATCTCGATATCGGGATCCTGCTCCAGCACATGCGTCAGCGTCTGACGGATGCTGGCGGAATCGTCGATGATCAGAACACGGATTTTCTTGCGCATAAATGCCTCTAGATACGCTGGAACACCGTGTTCGAGACCTGCTTCAGCGGCAGGTCGAAGCCGGTGATCGACTCGGAATGGCCGATGAACATATAGCCGCCCTTCGCCAGGCAATCGCAGAGGCGGTTGAGCACGCCGGCCTGGGTCTGCTTGTCGAAGTAGATCAGCACGTTGCGGCAGAAGATGATGTTCATCAAGTCGCCGACCGGATATTTCTCGTCCATCAGGTTCATCCGGGCAAAACCCACCCTGCCGCGCAGCTTCGGATTTATGCGCACCTCCCTGCGGCCCGGCTGCTTGGCGACCAGCACATATTTGCGCTGCAGATCGCGCGGCACGGGCGCGATCAGGTCTTCCGGATAGATGCCCCGGCGCGCCGTCTGCAGCACGTCGGTGGAAAGGTCGGTGGCAAGCACGCTGTAGGAAACGTCGTTGCGGGTTTCCGCAAATTCCGCCAGCACCATCGCCATCGTATAGGGTTCGGCCCCCGTCGAGCAGGCCGAGCTCCAGGTGCGGATGGTGCGCACGCCGCTATTTGCAATCGTCGGCAGCGCTACCGTCTGCATGTAGTCGAAATGCTTGGCTTCCCGGAAGAAGTCGGTCTTGTTGGTCGTCACCACATCGATCAGGTAGACGGTTTCCTGGGCAAGACCGTCCTGATTGAACAGAAAGTCGCAATAATCGTCGAAAGTCGCATGATTGGTTGCCCGAAGGCGGCGTCGCAGCCGCCCTTCGAGCATCGTCAGCTTGGTCGGCGGCATCTTGATGCCGCTATAGTCGTAGATGAACCGGGCAAGCTTATCGAAATTGCGCTCGCTGATCCGATCGCCCGGCAATTGGGTTTCCACCGCTGCTGCCATACTCATAAAACGCGGTACTCCGGGTTGACGCGGTCAGGCCGCCGATTGCAATGCCGAGGCGTCCTCGCGCGACAGCAGCCGCGCGAGATCGATGATGACGACAAAACCGTTTTCACGGCGGACGACGCCGGCAATATAGTCCGAACGCCAGCGCACGCCGATATCGGGCGCCGCCTCGATCTGGTCACGCCGGAACGGCGTGACCTCGAAGACGCGGTCGGCAACGAGGCCCAGCGTCAGCAGCCGGCTTTCCATCGGCACGTCGAGGACGAGCACCCGCGTGTGCGGCGTCGGCTCGGTCTTCGTCATGCCGAGCTTCAATCGAAGATCGATCGTCGGCACGCCCTGCCCGCGCACATCGCGCAGGCCGAGCAGATAGTCGGGACCGTTCGGAATTTTGAAAGCTTCCGCATAGTCGAGGATTTCCCTTACGACCTCAACCGGCACGGCGAAAATCTCTTCGCCGAGGCTGAAGGTCACGAATTGCGCTTCCAGAGTTGTTGGGGCCATGTTTAGGCGCTTTCCTTGAATTCGGCGTCCCCATCATCGGGACCACCCATGGAGAGATCGAGAGCGAAGCCCTTTGCCCGCGCTTGCTGGCCAGCGACGCTATTGGCCGCGGGCCTCCTGCCGCCGAGGCTGCGCCCAGTGGCGGGTACCGGATTGCGGGCCTTCATCCTGGCAGCCGGCACGCGGGATTGACGATCGCCAGCCGTATCGACCTTGAAGAAGGCGATCGACGTCTGCAGCTCTTCTGCCTGGCTTGCGAGTTCTTCAGAGGTCGCAGACATCTGCTCGGAGGCGCCGGCATTCTGCTGCGTCACCCGATCGAGCTGCTGGATCGCTTCGTTGATCTGGCCGGCGCCGATATCCTGTTCACGGCAGGCGGCGCTGATCTCGGCAACCAGTTCCGCGGTCTTGCGGATATCGGGCACCAGCCGACCGAGCATGTCGCCGGCGTCCTGGGCAGCCTTGACCGTGTCGCCGGACATCGAGCTGATTTCGGCGGCGGCCGATTGGCTGCGTTCGGCAAGCTTGCGCACTTCCGAAGCGACGACCGCAAACCCCTTGCCATGTTCGCCCGCACGCGCCGCTTCGACGGCGGCGTTCAGCGCCAGCAGGTCGGTCTGGCGGGCGATTTCCTGGACGATGCTGATCTTTTCGGCGATGGTCCGCATTGCCTGCACGGCGCGCGACACCGCTTCGCCGCTCATCTCGGCATCCTTGGCGGACTGACGGGCGATCTTTTCCGTCTGAGCGGCGTTGTCGGCGTTCTGCTTGATGTTGGCGGCCATCTCCTCCATCGAGGCCGAGGCCTCTTCGGCCGAAGCCGCCTGTTCGCTGGCGCCCTGCGATACCTGTTCCGAGCTTGCCGAAAGCTCCTGGCTGCCGGCCGAAACATTCTCGGCGGCCGCGATCGCATCGGCGACGACACCACGCAGGCGCTCGACCATCTGCTCGAGCGCAATGCCGAGCGTATCCTTCTCCGAAAGCGGCTTCGGCGCCACCATCAGGTCGCCGCCGGCAATCTGCGTAGCGATGTCGGCTGTGGCACGAAGGTTGTCCGTCATGACATTGATCGTGTTGACCAGGTCCTTGATCTCGTCGTTGGTCCTGATCTCGACCTTCTGGTTCAGGTCGCCGATCGCGACGGCGCTGGCAACGTTCATGATCTTGCGCAGGCCGCTGTTGATCCCGAGCGCGATCCAAAGTGCAGCGGCGAAAGCAATGACGGAAGCCCCGATCGCTACACCGATCAGCGTATTCTTCGTCGAACTGTAGAGGATGTCGGTGTCGTTATCGGCTTGGGCCATCGCTTTCTGCTGAAGCGTGACGAGCGTCTCGAAAACGTCTTCAAGCTCCAGGACGAGGCCGCGAACCTCTCCCGAGGAAAGCGCCACGGCTCCTGCCCTGTCGCCGCCTTCCTGGATAGAGGCAACTCTGTTGGAGCCTTCGTCGAACCGTTTGGCGAGATCGAGCAGCCTGTCCCAACTCGGCTTGCCCTCGGGAGTTGCGAGCTGTTGGCCGCTTGTCACGAACGCGATCATTTCGTCCACGCTCTTCGCGGCATTCTGATAGTCCTTCCTGACGGCTTCGGGATCCATTTCGAGAAGGGCGTTTTTCTGCCAGCGAACAGCATCGAGCTCGGCGGTCTTTGCTTCCAGAGCCAGTTCCAGCCTTTTGGCAGGACCGGAAACAAGGTTGCCGACAGCGTCGTTCAGTGAACTGAGACTCAATATTCCATAGGCCGCGCTGCCCACCAGCAACAATATGACAAAGCCGAATGCAGCCGCGAGTTTGAGTTTGATCGTAATACGCATCTCAATATTCCTCTCAGAGAGCGAAGCAATAAATATGGTCCAAGTGGTGCGGCATCATGCAGCAAAGAAATTCCATCCGGCGCAACCGACGGACGACATGAATAAACTTCCGTGTCGCTTCCCCAAGCGCCGAAAGCCTGCGTCACGGGCCATGCTGGCTGGCCCATGACAATTGCGAAGGGAGATAGCGCTGATGAGCTTCCCCCGAGAGCGCCCTTAAGCGCTCTCCCTGAACTCCTCGTCGACCGAGTCGGGGCCGCCCATCGACATGTCGAGGGCAAAGCCCTTCACACGGGCCTGCTGACCGGCAACCGTATTGATCGGCGCCTTGCCGGCCGGCTTGCGCGGTGCTGCCTGCGCCCGGCCACGGGCAGCGACCTTTGCAGCCGGCGCACGCTCGCGGCGCGCCCCTGCCATGTCGACCTTGAAGAAGGCGATCGACGTCTGCAGTTCTTCCGCCTGCGAGGCGAGCTCTTCCGAGGTTGCCGACATCTGCTCGGAGGCGCCGGCATTCTGCTGCGTCACCTTGTCGAGCTGCTGGATCGCCTCGTTGATCTGCGCCGCGCCGATATCCTGCTCGCGGCAGGCCGCACTGATCTCCGAAACCAGCTCGGCCGTCTTGCGGATGTCGGGCACCAGGCGCCCGAGCATTTCGCCGGCTTCCTGGGCGGCCGTCACGGTATCGCTCGACATCGAGCTGATTTCAGCCGCCGCCGACTGGCTGCGCTCCGCAAGCTTGCGCACTTCCGACGCGACCACCGCAAAGCCCTTGCCGTGCTCGCCGGCGCGGGCCGCTTCGACGGCGGCGTTCAGCGCCAGCAGATCGGTCTGGCGGGCGATTTCCTGCACGATGCCGATCTTCTGGGCGATCGTGCGCATGGCATCGACCGCGCGGGAGACGGCCTCGCCGCTGGCTTCCGCATCCTTGGCGGATTGGCGGGCGATCTTTTCCGTCTGCGCCGCATTGTCGGCGTTCTGCTTGATGTTCGAGGCCATCTCCTCCATCGACGCGGAAGCTTCTTCGGCGGAAGCGGCCTGCTCCGTGGCGCCCTGGGACACCTGCTCCGAGCTTGCCGAAAGCTCCTGGCTGCCGGCCGAAACATTTTCGGCGGCCGAGATCGCGTCGGCGACGACTCCGCGCAGCCGCTCGACCATCTGCTCCAGCGCAAGGCCCAAAGCATCCTTGTCGGAGAGCGGCTTCGGGGACACCGTCAGGTCGCCATTGGCGATCTGATCCGCGATCCCCGCGGTGGTTCTGAGGTTGGCGATCATGCTCTGCATCGCGATGCCGAGCGTATCCTTGTCCGAGAGCGGCTTCGCATCGGTCGTCAGGTCGCCCATGGCGATCTGGTCGGCAAGGGCCGCCGTCGCGCGGAGGTTTGCGGTCATGGTGTTGACGGTGTCTATGAGATCCTTGATCTCGTCATTGGTCCTGACGTCGACCTTCTGATTGAGATCGCCGATCGCCACGGCGTTTGCGACGCTCGTGATCTTCCGCAGGCCGTTGTTGATGCCGAGCGTGATCCACAAGGCGGCGCCGAGCGCCACGAGCACGGCGATACCGGATGCCGTGGTGAGGATGAGCTTGGTCGAGTCGTAAAGCTCGGTGTTGGCATGGTCGGTCGCCTGCATGCTCTTGCGCTGGATCTCGATCAGGGAAGTGATCGCGCCAGCCATATCGTCGGTCATCACCCTGAGATCGCCGAGCGAAAGCGCCAGCGCGCCTGCTTTGTCGCCCCTTGCGTCGAGCTGCTGCAGCTCGGCGGATTTTTCGCGGAATTTCCCGCCTATCGCCAGCAGCTTCTCCCAATGGACCTTGCCTTCTGCCGTGGCGATGGCAAGGCCGGCGTCAATGGTGTCGAAGAGGGCCTGCAAATTCTGGTCGGCTTCCTTGTAGAAGCCAGCGGCGGTCTCGTGATCGGTGGAAAGCAGCGCGTTCTTCTGAGCGCGGATCGCGTTGACTTCGGCAATGTTGGCATTGAGCGCCAGTTCCAGGCGGCGCACCGGTCCATCGATCATGTTGCCGCTCGCCTCGTTCAAGGTGCCGAGGCTCAGACTTCCATAAACCGCGATGCCGATCAAAAGCAGCGTCATGACTGCGAAGGCAAGGCCTAGTTTGAGCTTAATGGTGAAACGCATGTGATACCCCATTCTATGCGCTAAAACGATTGGATAGAGAGACGTTCCGGTCCAGGGAACGCCGAACTTTCAGAGTGATGTGTCTGAGAGGGGGAAAGCGACTGCATTCACTTCCCGGCAGCCGAACATCCATCGGTCGCTGCGCCAACGCCTACACGCGTTGGGGATATTTCCGTCTCGGGCCACCGGAGCAGCCCGAGGGATCGCATGAGGGGGAAGCGTTCACGCGCTTTCCCTCAGGGGGGTGCTCAAGCACTCTCCCTGAAATCGTCGTCGCCGTCGTCAGGACCGCCCATCGACATGTCGAGAGCAAAACCCTTGAGGCGCTGCTGCTGAGCCGAAACCGTCTGGCCTCGGCCCTGGCTTTGCGCCTGCGGAGCCAGCTTGCGGGCACCGGCCGGACCCTTGAGCACCTTGGCCGGGCCTTTCGATGTCTTCTGGGCGCCGGGCCGTGCGCCGCCTGTCGTATCGACCTTGAAGAAGGCGATCGACGTCTGCAGCTCTTCGGCCTGCGAGGCGAGTTCTTCCGAGGTCGCCGACATCTGCTCGGAGGCGCCGGCATTCTGCTGCGTCACCTTGTCGAGCTGCTGGATCGCTTCGTTGATCTGCGAAGCGCCGATATCCTGTTCGCGGCAGGCGGCGCTGATCTCGGAGACGAGTTCCGCCGTCTTGCGGATGTCGGGCACCAGGCGGCCGAGCATCTCCCCGGCATCGGCCGCGGCCTTGACGGTATCGCCGGACATCGAGCTGATTTCGGCTGCGGCCGACTGGCTGCGCTCCGCAAGCTTGCGCACTTCCGACGCGACCACCGCAAAGCCCTTGCCGTGCTCGCCGGCGCGGGCCGCTTCGACGGCGGCGTTCAGCGCCAGCAGATCGGTCTGGCGGGCGATTTCCTGCACGATGCTGATCTTCTGGGCGATCGTGCGCATGGCGTCGACAGCGCGTGTCACCGCTTCGCCGCTGGCTTCCGCATCCTTGGCCGACTGGCGGGCGATCTTTTCCGTCTGGGCCGCATTGTCGGCGTTCTGCTTGATGTTGGCGGCCATCTCTTCCATCGAGGCCGAGGCTTCTTCAGCGGAAGCAGCCTGTTCCGTCGCGCCCTGCGACACCTGTTCGGAGCTTGCCGAAAGCTGCTGGCTGCCGGAGGAGACGTTTTCGGCGGCCGACAGCGCGTCGGCGACGACGCCCCGCAGGCGTTCGATCATGATGTTGACGTTGGAGAGAAGCTCGCCGATTTCGTCATGGCTGGTGATCTCGGCCATCTTCGTCAGGTCGCCTTCGGATACTTCGCGAACCACGGTGTTGGCGCGGCTGAGACCCTTGCTGATCGTGCTGGCGATCCAGAAGGCGGTAATGGCGGCAATCACCAATGCGACGGCGGCGACGGCGATCATCGTCGTGCGTGTCGTCGCATACTGCGCGTCGGCATCGGCGTCGGCGGCCTTCATGCGCTGTTTTTCCAGCGCCAGAATTTCGGCGAGCGTCGAGTCGATATCGTTGGCGGCAGCACGCGCCGCCGTGATGGAAACGGTGTTTGCGCCCTCCGCATTGCCGGCCTTCAGATAGTCGCGGATCTGGTCGTCGGCTGCGTTGAAGGCCTTGGAAAGCTCGGCGATCCGCGCCCAGCGGGCCTTGCCTTCTTCGGTGGCGAGCCCCAGCACATGGTTGAAGGCGTCGCTGAAATCCTTGCGGGCCTGGTTGCCCTTGTCGATCGCACCGGCACTTTCTTCGGGTGTGCGGGCGGTCAGCAGGTTCTTCTGCTGGCGGATGGCCTCGAGCTGCGCGATGTTGATCTGCTGCGCAAGGTCGAGGCGGGCTGCCGGGCCGGCAAGAAGATTGCCGATCGTATCGTTCAAGGATCCGAGGCTGAAAATGCCATAAGCGGCAGTGCCCAATAACATGAGAATAATGAAGGTGAACGCAGTCACCAGCTTCGTCTTGATTGTCAGTTTCATCGTTTTAACCCCCGTTTGGATTCATCCGGCGTCAGTTTGCGGCCCCCGCCGCATCGTGCCTCGATGAAAAAATCGCCTGCAGATTTGGAAGGATGATGAACTCGCCACCCCGCTTCACCAGGCAGTTGATGTAGTCGGCGCGCCAGCGCATGCCGACGCTCGGCGGCGCCTCGCTCGCGGTCTTCGCAAGTGTCGTCACCTCGTTGACCTTGTCGGTTCTGAGGCCGACCAGCGTCGGCTCGCCATGCAGATCGATCTCGATGACGATGAAGCGGCTGTCGATCGTGGCTTCGGCCGCTTCCATCCCGAAGGCGAGGCGCAGGTCGGCAAGCGGAATGACCTTGCCGCGAAAGTTGATGACGCTCGCGACGAAGGGCTGGCTGCCCGGCACTGCGGTCTCAGGAAGCAGGTCCAGGATTTCCTGGACGATGACCGCTTCCAGCGCGAAGGTCTCGCCATTGAGATCGAAGGTCAGCACCTCGACTTCCTCGGCATAGCTCCAGTGATTGTCGAAACGCTCGGCTGTTGCTGCTGCACTCATCCTGCTACCCGCAATTGCGCCTCCTGTTGCTGACCCGCGGCAACCAGGTGCCCGACGTCGAGAATGAGAGCGACGCTGCCGTCGCCGAGAATGGTCGCGCCCGAGAAGGTCGCGACATTGTTGTGCAGTTTCGACATCGACTTGATCACCGTCTGGTGGTCGCCGATGATCTGGTCGACGACGAGGCCGACGCGCTCGGTGCCGGTCGAGATCACCACCACCTTCTGATGCACGTCGGGTTTGGTGCCGGTACGGAAGAGATCGCGCAGGCGCAGGAACGGCACCAGACTGTCGCGCAGCGAGATGAAGCTGCGGCCGCGCGAGCGGAGATCTTCCTCGAGCGACAGTTCGAGGCATTCCTCGACCGCCGAAAGTGGGATGACGTAGCGGCCGGAGCCGACACGCACCAGCAGGCCGTCGATGATCGCCAGCGTCAGCGGGATGCGCAGCGATACTTCCGAACCCTGCCCCGGCACGCTGACGATATCGATCGCGCCGCGCAACGCCTCGACCGTCTTCTTGACCACGTCCATGCCGACGCCGCGGCCGGACAGATTGGTGATCGCCGCGGCCGTCGAGAAGCCGGGCGCGAAGATCAGCTGCAGGAGCTCGGAGTCCGAAAGCGGCTGGCCGGGATGGATCAGGCCGGAGGATTCCGCCTTGGCGCGAACCCGTTCGCGGTTGATGCCGCGGCCGTCGTCCTTGATCGAGATGATCACTTCGCCGCCGGCCTGGCGGGCCGAAAGCGTCACCGTGCCGGCCTCGGTCTTGCCGGCGGCCAGGCGATCGGCAGGCGTTTCCAGACCATGGTCGATCGAGTTGCGCACCAGATGCACCAGCGGATCGGCCAGGCGCTCGATGACCGTCTTGTCGACTTCGGTGGTTTCGCCCTCCGTCACCAGCTCGATCACCTTGCCGGTCTCGCGGGCGAGATCGTGGACAAGGCGGCGGAAGCGGGAGAAGAGGGTCGCGACCGGCACCATGCGCAGCACCATCATCGTGTCGCGCAACTCGCCGGAAAGGCGTTCGATTTCTTCCGAGACGGAACGCAGCGCGATATCGGCGCTGGCGCTGGCGAGCTGGCTGAGGCGCGATTGCGCGATGACGAGCTCACCGACACGGTCCATCAGCTCGTCGAGCCGTTCGGCCGGGACGCGCACGTTCTCGGCAGCCTTCGCCTGGCTGGCGGCGGCGGGCGCGTCACGCTTGACGGGAACCGCTTCGACGGGGCGGAATTCCGGCACGGCCGCCGGCGCAACCGGTGCCGGCGCTACCGAGGCGACAGGAGTGGGCGCCGGCTTTGCTTCGACAGGGGCAGCCACTGCCGGCGCTGCGCCGTCGATCTCCTCGACGCTGAGTTCCATATCGTCGAGCACGAAGATGAAGACGTCGTCGATCGCCGAACGGTCCTGCTCGCTGGTCAGCGTCACATCCCAGGAAACATAGAGTTCCGTCGGTGTGAGCTCATCGAGAGGCGGAATGGCCGAGGTGTTGGCGCGCACGGTGCATTCGCCGAGATCGCGCAGCTCGTCCAGCAGGCCGAGCGGATTGGTGCCGTTGGCCATCGAATTGACCGGCAGGCTGAAGCGAATGCGCCAGCTGTTCTTCTTTTTTACTGGTGCCACCTGGGGAATGGCGGCTGCCGCCGGCGCCGGCGCCTTGCCGCCGACGGCGGCCTGCAGCTGGGCCAGAAGCTTCTGCCCGGTATCGCCATGATCGGCATCCGGCTGATCGACGAGCGCACGCATATGATCCTGGGCGGCGAGAACGGCAGCGACGAGTTCGCTGGTCGCCGCCACCTCGCCCTTGCGGACGCGGTCGAAGGCCGTTTCGCAATGATGGGTGAAGGCGGCGAGCGCCTCGAAACCGAACATCGCGCCCGAGCCCTTGAGCGTGTGGAGCCCGCGGAACACGGCGTCGACCAGATCCTTGTTGTCGAGCTGGTGCGTCAGGTCGAGAAGCCCGGCCTCGATCGCCTCGAGGCATTCGGCAGCTTCCATGCGGAATACGGCGACGGGATCGAGCGTACTCATCTTCCTAAGACCTTTTTGACGATCTTCACCAGATTTTCAGGATCGAACGGCTTGGTCAGCCAGCCCGTGGCGCCCGCAGCCTTGGCGCGGGCCTTGAGGTCGGCGTCCGATTCCGTCGTCAGGAAGATGATCGGCACGCCTGCCTGCGCCGGCAGCTTGCGCAGTTCCTCGATCATCGTCAGCCCGTCCATCACAGGCATGTTGAGATCGGTCACGATTAGATCGAAGCTGCTGCCCTTGGCCGCCGCTAGGCCCTCTGCCCCGTTCACCGCCTCGGTGACGCTGTAGCCGGCATTGGTCAGCGTGACCTTGGTGGTCAGGCGAATGCTGGCGGAATCGTCTACGGTCAGGATATTTGCACTCATAACGTCACCTCTTTATGCAACCAGAAATTTGCGTCTTCTTGATCGAAGGATTCTATAAAACCCGCGCGCTCAAGTACCTTCAGGACTGAGCCGCTGGCCGGCGAAGATAGCTTGAACGTCTTTCCCTTGGCCTTTGCTTGACGGCGCGAGGATTCGACGAGTTGAACGAAACTCAGATCCGCTTCCGCACCTTCGGGAATGCTGATGACGATCGCATCATTACTATAAAACTCGTCAGAAATCCTGGAATATAATTCGGACGCATAGCGAATACTCAGCCCGTCCGGGAGATTTATAGATTCGTAATATTGCTTTGGAGTATCCAATGCAGCCTCCTGGGCCAGGGAAATACTTGATGACCCTAAAAGGACTCTCACGGCAGCGTTAATGGCGGGTAAACAGCGGTTGTATGAAACGGCTGTATAGCGGATCCCGCGACTCCCAATTCTCATCGGGGATAAGTTGTATTTTTGTCTCAGAATTTTCGAATAAACGAATAGAAATCAGCATGTTGACGAATGATCGCCGGCTATGCGGATCTGCGCGGCATCGGTTCCACATCTTTCGTTAATCACAACGCAGACGAGTCTGGCGTGTTTACCGGTCGTTTCCATCCTGCCCGTAAAAATAGAGTCAAATTGCCTGTGTTTTAAGAAAAGGTAAAAAGTTGGTACACGCTCAGGTATCACTGCACGCTGCGGCCTACACATCGGGGCGGGACATCAGCCAGACTCTGGAGGCCGCCCGCAGTCAAGTCGAGGAACGCTTCCTCGAAGGCGGGACGGTGCTGCTGTCGGTGATGGATGTCCTCAACCGTCTGTTGAACTCGCTCGAAAGCGTCACCAAGACCCTCGACAACAAGGAGTCGAGTGACACCAGCGCCGATCTCAGGGCAACGGTGGAAAGCCTGATGGCACTGCCGGCCACCGAGGAAAGCCGTCAGCAGGCGCTCGTCGCGCTGGCGCAGACCGGCAGGGAGCTGCGCAAGCATGTCACCGACATGCAGGAAACGATGCGCTATCTCAGGACCTTCGCCGTGACCGTGAAGATCACCGGCGCCGGCCTCCCCGAATTCGCCGGCTTCGCCCAGGAAATCCTGGAGCGCATCTATTCAGGCACCGACGAGGTCAACCGTTTCGCCGCCCATCTCGACAGCCTCGAGAAGGAGGTCAAGCTCGCCGCTTCGCTCGGAGCCAGCGTTTCCCGAGGCTATGCCGATACCGTTCCGGCCGTCGCGGCAGCGCTGCGCGACGATGCCGCCAAGATCGCCGGGCACCGCAAGGATCTGGGCGTCATTGCCCGTGAAGTCGGCGCGATCGCCCGCGGCGTCCAGACCAAGGTCGCCTCGACATTATCTGCCCTGCAGATCGGCGACATCACCCGGCAGCGCATCGAACACGTGCAGGCGACCTTCTCCCTGCTCGAGGATTTCTTTGCCGGCGAGGATGGTTCCAAGCTCGACGCCGGCGCGCGCCGGCGCCTCCAGAACGTCATTCATCATCTGACTGCGGCGCAGATGAGCGAGATGTGCGCCGATTTCCAGCGGGATTCGGAAAACGTCGTGAAGACGATCGCGAGTTTCGACCACGACATGAAGGAAATTCTCAAGCTGCGCGATCAGATGAGCGGCGAAAGCGGCGAGGCGGACGGCAACTTCATGCGCGCGCTGGAATCCAGCGTCTCGGCCGCCCATGAGATCGTGAAGCAGGTCGATGCGGCAAGCCGGCAGGCCGACCAGGTCAGCCAGTCGACGATCGGCACGGCCGCCAAGCTGTTCGAGGCGATCGGCAATATCCGCGCCGTCAAGACCGATATCCATTATATGGCCCTGAACACCAACCTGCGCTGCAGCCGCCTCGGCGAGGAAGGCAGGTCGATCAACGTCGTCACCGCCGAGCTGCGCATCTTCGCCGGCAAGCTCGACGATTCCGCCGATGCCATCGTCAACGGCCTGCCGGCGCTCGAAGCCGCGGCCGGCCGCGTCGCACCTGCGGCCGATGGCGAGGCCGGCGGCCTGGGAGAAAGCCTGACATCGGCCGTCGGCAACATCCGCTCGGCCGCCAACTCGATGGAAAGCGAGTTGAAGGTGCTTGCCGAGAATGGCCGCGAGGTCGCCACCAAGATCAGCCTGCTGATCGGCAAGCTCGATTTCCAGCATGATCTCGGCGACGTGCTCGCCCGCTGCGCCGATCTGCTCGAAAACACCGCCGGTACTGACGTCGCCGACATCTCCGACCTCACCGAGACGATCACGCCGCTCGACCGCAAGATCTTCAAGCTCTACACCATGGTCCAGGAGCGCAATGTCCATCGCGGCATCATCCCGGCGAGCGAGGAAGCTGCCGCCGCTCCGGCCGAGGCGCCGAAAGCCGAAGACGACGAGGATCTTTTCGCCGACGCGCTTTTCTGATGCTATCTCCGGGAGCGGGACGCCGTTAAGCCCGATCTCCCGGCCTAACGCATAATTCAGCCGCTATCGCCGCCGGAACTTGTTGGCCGCATCGATCGCCGCTTTCTGCTGACTGTCCTCGATGCCGAGATAGAAATCCTCGAGCGAAGGATCGGCGAGCCCGGCGCGGCGCGACAGCACGTACCATTTCGCCGCCTCGATCGGATTGGGCGGCGTGCCGATGGCGTTGATATAGAGATGGGCGAGCTTGTTCTGCGCGACGACGTTGCCGCCATTGGCCGCGAGCTTCAGCCATTCGAAGCCTTTGACGTAGTCCTTCGGACCGCCGACGCCGTTGACGAGCCAGATGCCGAGATCGAGCTGGGCCGTGTCGAAGCCGGCGCGCGCTGCGCGCACCATCCACTCGCGGGCCAGCCGCTTCTTTTCCTCCGGCAGGTCCTTCAGCGTCGCATAGATCTGCGCCACCGCATATTGCGAATCGGCAATGCCCTGCTCGGCCGACTTCTCGTAGAAGGGCAGCGCAAGCCTCAGCCCTTTCTCGCCGGGATTGTCGGCGACGACAATCTGCGCCCAGTTGAATTCCGCCGACGGATTGCCGGCCTCGGCGGCCTTATGCATGTACTCGTCGGCTTTGGCCTTGTCGCGGTGTACGCCCTGGCCTTCCATCAGCATCAGCGCGTATTTGAACATGGCCGCCGCATCGCCGCCTTCGGCCGCCTTGCCGTACCAGAAGGCGGCGTTCTTCACGTCCTTCTTGACGCCCAGTCCCTGCGACAGGATTTCGCCGATCAGCGTCTGCGCTGCCGGATCGCCGAGCTGGGCGCGCGGCAGCGCCTTGTCCATCGCCGTCAGGTAGTAACCACGCTGATAGGCGCCGTAAGCCTCGTCGATCGGCCCCTTGTAGTCCTTCTCCGGCGGCAGGTCGGGCAGCTTCGCGCCCATGCGGTCGAACACGCCGACGCCGTCGGAAGGTTTTACATTTTCGCCGTTGAGCCGATCGGTCCGGAAGGTCGAAGCCGGCGCCGTGCCCGGCTGGCTGATGACGCTGTCGGGCGCCTGCGCCAGGGCAATATCCGGCCCGGCCGCAGCGAGAGCGGCCATGCTGGCAAGGAAATATTTCAAAAGGCGGGCGGGCGGGATCGGCATGAGCGCGATTTCAATCCTCAAACCGTGGCGCTTTTTCGTCAAGAAGAGCGTTGATCTCGGCAATGATCGACGGCGCCCGCCCGGCTTCGGCAAAGACCGCCAGCCGTAGCGCCACGAACTCCGCGCCGGTCTCCGCGACCGCGAGCGCCGAGGCGGGATCGGTGCCGCCCATGACGATACAGGGAATCTCGATCATCGATGCCCACCATTCGCCGAGCGCGAGATTCTTCGGATGCGCCTCCGGCTTGATATCGCCGTCGAGCTTGCCGAAGAAGATATAGTCCGGCCTGACCTCGCCGATTTCGAGCGCCGTATGCCGGTCGCTCGCATTGCCGCCGCCGACGATCAGCTTCGGCGCGTGCTTGTCGATCGCTTCCGAAAGCGCCTCCGCATTGGCGGAAAGGTGCAGGCCGTCCGCCTTTGCCCGCCCCGCCACGCGGCTGTCGCCGGCGATCAGCGCCGCGGCGCCGGCATCCTGAATGACGGGCACCAGCTTCTCGGCATGTTTTTGGAAGGTGCCGTCGTCCAGTCCATATTGCGGCACGATCACCGAGGCGACGTCGCCGCCCTTCAGCGCGTCGGCGACGATCTTTGCCTGCTCATCGGCATCGGCAATGTCGGGCACAATGAGCACAAGACGGCAGCGGTTTTCCGGTTCGGTCATGAGGTCTTTCCGTTTCCTGCGGATTCCCTTCCGAAATGGCGGAACCGCACTCGTTTTGTGTGAGTAGTTCCGTTAGAGGAGGCTTGCAAGAGGAGGACGCCGAAAGCATGCCGCAGGATCTGTCATTCTACTACGCCGCCGTGCCCGCCGTTCTGCTCGTGGGCCTTGCAAAAGGCGGCATGGGCGACGCTTTGTCGCTGATCGGCCTGCCCTTTCTCGCCTTGGTCGTCTCGCCGGTCGAGGCGGCGGCGATCCTGCTGCCGATCCTGGTCTTCATGGACATGATTTCACTCGTCGTCTGGCGCAAGCACGGCGACTGGGCGACGCTGAAGATCATGCTGCCCGGGGCCATCTTCGGCATCGGCCTCGGCTGGGCGACATCGGCGCTCGTTCCGGGCAATATTCTGCGCATCGTCATCGGCGCGGTGACCATCCTCTTCTGCCTGCGCTATTTCTGGAATAATTTCGGCCCCGGCGCCGGCAAGGTGATCCCGCCGCGCGGCCAGCGGCCGGTCGCGGCCGGCTTCTGGGGTGCGTTCTCGGGTTACGGCAGCTTCGTCGCCCATGCCGGCGGCGCGCCCTTCCAGATCTATGCCCTGCCGCTCAAGCTGCAGCCGCGCGAATATACCGGCACCAGCGTGCGCTTCTTCGCGATCCTCAACGCCATCAAGCTCATCCCCTATTTCGCGCTCGGCCAGCTCGACACGCAGAATCTGGCGACCTCGGCGACGCTTCTTCCCTTCGCCCCGCTCGCCACTCTTGCCGGCGCCTGGTGCGTGCGGCGCATGAGGCCGGAGATTTTTTATCCCTTCATGTATGCGATGGCCCTGATCGCCGCCTTCCTGATCGTGCGCGAAGGCCTTGGCTGGTAAGGGCCGCGGCAGCACGCTGCAATGCACAATTTCCTTGCCGGAACGGCTGGTTTGACGTAGCTTTCCCGGCATGTCGAACACAGACCCTTTCTCTGCGATTGCCGATCCGAACCGGCGGTTTCTGCTGGAGGAACTTCGTCGTGCGCCGCGGACCGTCAATGAGCTCGCCGAAGGCCTGCCGATCAGCCGCCCGGCCGTGTCGCAGCACCTGAAGGCGCTGCTCGACAGCAACCTCGTCTCGGTGACGGCGGAAGGCACGAAGCGCATCTACACGGTCAACAATCGCGGCTTCGACAAGCTCAATTTATGGCTGGATCAGTTCTGGGCCTGATACGCACCCCGCAACCTGCGGGCATTATGCGAATCACATGAACCAGTTTGAGGCGTATCGCCCTCGCAAAAGCGCCAGCCGCAATGCCGCATGCATCGGGCTGGCGCAATTCTGGTGTCTAATCACCGGGTCTTGCAAAATTTTAGGCGGAATGGATGGATTTTACCTCTTCTAACGCAAGATGATCGCCCGGCGACCCTTGGGAAGATTAATGGACGGATGACTTGAGACGCTGAATCTCGTCCTTGATGCGCAGCTTACGGCGCTTGCATTCGGCAATTTCAGTATCGGAAATCGAGGGAGATGTTCTGAGTGCGTGCAACTCCTCCTCGAGAGCTACATGCTTTTTCTGGAGTGATTCAAGATGAGCTTCAACTGTCATTTGACCCTTCCTTCCTCTTACCCTCCCCGACCATCGTCGTCGGGGATCAAGGTGTCAACGCGCGGACTGTGACATATTTTTGAAGGCTTGTCGAAGGCCAAAAGATGAAGAAGAGATGGCAAATTCATGATCAACACTAACTAGCCGTTACCCGTATTTGGTGATAGGAGCTTGCGGAAATCATCGGCAGATCGGACAAGATCCGAGCGCGATAACGGGGAATGCATATGGCCGATCAGGAACAGGCGGATATCAGGCTCATGGTGGCGCGTCTGCGTCAGGAGCACGAGGATTTCGACGCCGCGATCAACGCCATGATAGAGACCGGATGCGATGCTCTGCGAATCCAGCGCATGAAAAAGAAGAAGCTCGTCATAAAGGACAAGCTGACCAAGCTCGAAGATCAGATCATCCCTGACATCATCGCTTGAGAGGAATAGCTGCAACGATGACAGACAGACCGCCCGTCGCCATTATCATGGGCAGCCAGTCCGATTGGGAGACCATGAAAAACGCCGCCGACACACTGGAGGCGCTTGAGATCCCTTATGATGCGCGCATCATCTCGGCGCACCGCACGCCCGACCGGCTGTTCAATTTCGCCAAGGGCGCGCGTGCGGAAGGCTTCAAGGTCATCATCGCCGGCGCCGGCGGCGCAGCCCATTTGCCGGGCATGGCCGCGTCGATGACGCCGCTGCCGGTCTTCGGCGTGCCGGTCCAGTCGAAAACCATGTCCGGGCAGGACAGCCTTCTTTCCATCGTACAGATGCCGGCCGGCATTCCCGTGGGAACGCTCGCCATCGGCAGGGCGGGCGCGGTGAACGCCGCTCTTCTCGCCGCTGCCGTGCTGGCTCTCTCCGACGAGGAAATCGCCGAGCGGCTCGACGAATGGCGCGAACGCCAGAGCGCGGCGGTCGCCGAATACCCGATGGACGACCAATGACTGTAAGCACTATCGGCATCATCGGCGGCGGCCAGCTCGGCCGCATGCTGGCTATCGCCGCCGCCAGGCTGAATTTCCGCACGATCATCCTCGAGCCGCAGGGTGACTGCCCCGCCGCCCAACTCGCCAACCGGCAGATCGTCGCCGCCTATGACGATCCGGCGGCGCTCGCCGAACTCGCGGCCGCCTGCGATGTCGTCACCTACGAATTCGAGAACGTGCCCGTCGCGGCTGCCGAGGCGCTCTCGGCCAGCATTCCCGTCTATCCGCCCGCAAAGGCGCTGGAAGCGGCCCAGGACCGCCTCGTCGAAAAACGCTTCCTCAACGGCTGCGGGATATCGACCGCCCGCTTCCATGCGGTCGACAGCCAGGCCGATCTCGAAGCCGCACTGAAGGATTTCGGTGGCCAGGGCGTGCTGAAGACCTGCCGCCTCGGTTATGACGGCAAGGGCCAGAAGGTTTTCCGTTCGGCGGCCGACAATCCCGACGACGCCTATGCCGCACTCGGCGCCGTCCCTCTCATCCTCGAAAGCTTCGTCGCCTTCGAGCGCGAGGTCTCGATCATCGCCGCGCGCGCTGCGGATGGAACCGTCGCCTGCTTCGATCCTGCCGAGAACGTGCATCGCAACGGCATCCTCCATACGTCGACGGTTCCGGCCGCGATCTCTCCATCGACGGCGGACGCCGCCCGCCAGGCGGCGGAAAAGGTCCTGGCCGCATTGAACTATGTCGGCGTCATCGGCATCGAATTCTTCGTGCTCGCCGACGGCACCCTGATCGCCAACGAGATGGCCCCGCGCGTGCACAATTCCGGCCACTGGACGGAGGCCGCCTGCGTCGTCAGCCAGTTCGAGCAGCATATCCGCGCCGTCGCCGGCCTGCCGCTCGGCAATGCCGACCGCCATTCCGACTGCGTCCTGCAGAACCTGATCGGCGACGATATCCTTGCCGTTCCCGACTGGCTGCGGCGCCCCGACACGCTGGTTCATCTCTACGGCAAGGCGGAGTGGCGCGCCGGCCGCAAGATGGGCCACGTCACGACATTGCAGCGGAAATCGCCGGTTTCCGGCTGAGAAAACGCCTGCGAACCCCGGGAAAAACACCGTCACGCGGTTGACATGGTGGAGGTGACGGGGTATCTGCTCCCCCACCTAAAGAGCGCGCCCTGACGGCGCGCTTTTCATTGTTAAAGATCAACATCGCGGATCACAAAAATGAAGATCAAGAATTCGCTCAAGTCGCTCAAGGCGCGTCACCGTGACAACCGTCTCGTTCGCCGCAAGGGCCGCATTTACATCATCAACAAGCTGAACCCGCGTTACAAGGCTCGCCAGGGCTGATTTCGCGCGTCCGGATCGCCTTGCTGCGCAATCGCGCCTGCAATTCCATCCGGTGGATCGCTACGGTGATCACGTCAAATTTGTTTGATCTTCGGCGTTGGCGGGCTAATATGTCCGCCATGCGCTTTTTTGCTTTGACATCAGCGGCGCTGCCGCTCGCCTTCATTCTGCTTACCTCAGCCGTTCCGGCCGCAGCCGCGGAAAAGGAGGTCATCGTCGAGCAGACGAATGTCAACAGCACGCCGAAACAGCGCCTCGACCAGCTTTTCAGCCAGCTGAAACGCGAGCGCGACCCTGAAAAGGCCAGCGGCATCGCCAACGAAATCCGTCTGGAATGGAACGATTCCGGCAGCGCCACCATCAATCTGTTGATGCAATGGGCCGACAAGGCGATCGAGGAAAAGCGAAATCCGGCCGCCCTCGACTTCCTCGACGAGGCGATTGCGCTGAAGCCCGATTATGCCGAGAGCTGGAATCGCCGCGCCACGCTGAATTTCGTCATGGGCAATTACCGCAAGTCGATGTCCGACATCGAGCGGGTGCTGGATCTCGAGCCCCGCCATTTCGGAGCCCTCTCCGGCCTCGCCGCGATCCTCAGCAACGCGGGCAACGACCAGCTGGCGCTGAAGGCCTGGCAGCAGTTCCTCAATGTCTATCCCGCCGATCGCACGGCGCAGGAACAGGTCAACACGCTGTCGGAAAAGCTTGCCGGCAACCGCACCTGATTCCAGATCACCCGTTAAGATCATGTTTGCAGAAGTTTCCGCTCTTCTTGCCCCTCTCGCCGCCGCCATCGGTTATTCCTCCTATAAGGCGCGGCAATTCGAACAGGCCTATCCCAATATCGGCGAACTGACGGATATCGGCGGCTACCGCATGAATGCGGTGCACGTCCCGCGTCCCGAACATGCGGATCTGCCCGCGCTCGTCTTCGTTCACGGGGCAAGCGGCAATCTGCTCGATCAGATGGTTGCCTTTCGCGCAGCGCTCGAAGGCCGGGCGGAAATGCTTTTCGTCGATCGTCCCGGCCACGGTTATTCCGAACGTGGCGGCCCGGAAAATGCCATCCCCTCCGGCCAGGCCGATGCGATCGCCCGGCTGATGGAGAAGCGCGGCATCGAGAAGGCGATCATCGTCGGCCATTCCTTCGGCGGCGCGATTGCCGCCGCCTTCGGCGTGCGCCATCCGGATAAGACGGCCGGGCTGCTCTTTCTGGCGCCCGCCACCCATCCCTGGCCGGGCGGCATCGACTGGTATTATCACGTTGCGGCGGCGCCGGTCGTCGGCTGGCTCTTCAATCATGCGATCGTCGTGCCGCTTGGGCTGAGCCGGCTGGAGCGCGGCACGTTGAATGTCTTCCGCCCTAATGTGCGCCCGGCCGATTACATCGATAAAACCGGCCCCTCGCTGGTTCTGCGGCCGCGCACTTTCCACCACAATGCCACCGATTTCAAAAGGCTGCTCGCCTACGTCAAGGAGCAGTCGCCGCTCTATTCACGCATCGCCGCGCCGACCGTCATCATAACGGGCGACAAGGATGAGATCGTCTGGGAGCATCTCCATTCGCGCGGTCTTGCCCGCGATATCGCGGGCTCCGAACTCGTCATCGTCCGCGGCGTCGGCCACAAGCCGGATTACCTCGCCACCGATGTCGCCATCGCCGCCATGGAAAAGATCGCCGGCGAGCCGCGCGACCTGCAGGCGGCCGCCCGAAAGGCCGAGGAAAGGCTTGCCGCCGCGTCACGCGAACAGACGCCCGGACCGGTGCCGTCGCTGATGCCGGGCGCTCTGAGCGACGCCTGACGCCGCGCCTCCGCCATTCCAGGTAAATTTGCCGACCTTCTCGCATAAAGGTCATCGCCCGCATTGCCGCGCGCCGCGGCAGCCCCATATGTTTTTCCGTCATTGTCCATAGGAGGGGAAATCATGGGCCGCCTGCATATCGGGACGATCTCCGTCATCACTGCATTGTCGCTGAGCCTGGCCACGGCTTTCGCCGCGTCGCCGGCGCCTGTGGAAGCCGAGCATGGCATGGTGGTCACGGCCCAGCATCTGGCGACGGATGTCGGCGTCGAGGTGCTGAAAAGCGGCGGAAACGCCGTCGATGCGGCGGTCGCCGTCGGTTATGCGCTGGCCGTCGTTTATCCCTCGGCCGGCAATCTCGGCGGCGGCGGCTTCATGACCATCCGGCTGAAGGACGGCACGAAGACCTTCCTGGATTTCCGTGAACGCGCGCCGCTTGCCGCGACGAAGACCATGTATCTCGATGAGAAGGGCGATATCGTGCCGCGCGCCAGCCTCGACGGTTATCTCGCCGTCGGCGTCCCCGGCTCGGTTATGGGCCTGGAGACCGCACGCGAGAAATACGGCACCCGGCCGCGTCAGGACCTGATCGCACCGGCGCTCCGTTTCGCCAGGGAGGGCTTCACGCTGGAACAGGGCGACGCCGCCATTCTCGCCGCAAGCGCCAAGCGCCTTGCCAAGGATGAAACGGCGGCGAAGATTTTCCTGAAACCGGACGGCAAGCCCTACGCATCGGGCGAAAAACTGCAACAGCCGGATCTCGCCGCCGTTCTCGCGGCCATTTCCGAAAAAGGCCCCGACGCCTTCTACAAGGCAGCGCCCGCCGAGGCGATCGTCAAGGCGAGCCAGGAGAAGGGCGGCATCCTCGCCAAGCAGGATTTCGAGCAATATGCCGTGCGCGAATTGAAGCCGATCGAGTGCAATTACCGCGGCTACGACATTATCTCTTCCCCGCCGCCTTCTTCCGGCGGTGTCATCATCTGCGAGATCCTCAACGTTCTCGAGGGATACCCGCTCTCCTATCTCGGCTATAACTCGGCCGAAACGGTCCACATCATGGTCGAAGCGATGCGCTATGCCTATGTCGACCGCAATGCCGCGCTCGGCGATCCCGACTTCGTCGAAAACCCGGTCGATAAGCTGCTCGACAAGAGCTATGCCAAGGAAATCGCCGCGAAGATCGATCCCTACAAGGCCGGCGCCTCGGCAAACCTGAAGCCGCTCGGCGGCAAGGAAAGCACCGAGACGACGCATTATTCGATCATCGACGACGAGGGCAACGCGGTCGCCGTCACCTACACGCTGAACGGCTCCTTCGGCGCCGCCGTCGTGGCGCCCGGCACCGGTGTGCTGCTCAACAACGAGATGGACGATTTCACCTCTAAGCCCGGCGTGCCCAATCTCTACGGCCTCGTGCAGGGCGAGGCGAACACGATCGCGCCGAAGAAGACGCCGCTCTCCTCGATGAGCCCGACGATCGTCACCCGCGACGGCAAGCCCTTCATGGTGATCGGTAGCCCCGGCGGTTCGCGCATCATCACCATCACGCTGGAAGCGATTCTCAATGTCGTCGATTTCGGCATGGATATCAGCCAGGCGGTCAATGCCCCGCGTTTCCACCACCAATGGCAGCCCGACAAGATCTATCTCGAGCCCTATGCGCTGTCGCCGGATACGGAAAAGACGCTCGCAGCCATGGGCTACAGCTTCGAAGGCGGCAATAACGGGCCGGTCTGGGGCCAGGCCGCCGGCATTCTCGTCGGCGGCAAGAGTCTCGCCGCCATCGAAAAGGGTGGCGGCGCGCGCTACAATGGCGCTATGGACGCCCGCGCGGTGGAAGGTTCGGCGAACGGCTATTGAAGATCGATAAAGCGCAGTGCCCATTCGTGTCACGGTGACAAAGTCGCCGTTCACAAACCGCTTGCCCGGCCCTATGCATGATCGAACGCCGCAAGCAGGACGATTCCCGAATGGCCAGCATTGAAATGATTGTCGCCGCCCGCGCCCGCCTGCGCGGCCATGCACGCCGTACGCCGCTCCTCTCTTCTCCCTTCCTGAACGAGATCGCCGGCCGGCGCCTCCTAGTGAAGGCGGAATGTCTGCAGCATTCCGGTTCGTTCAAGTTCCGCGGCGGCTGGTCTGCCGTCTCCGGCCTCGATCCCGCCGTGCGAGCGCGCGGCGTCATCGCCTTCTCCTCCGGCAATCATGCCCAGGGCGTGGCGCTGGCCGCCAAGCTGCATGGCGTGCCCTCCGTCATCATCATGCCGAGCGATGCGCCGAAGCTGAAGATCGCCAATACCCGCGCCTTCGGTGCAGACGTGGTGCTTTACGACCGCGCCAATGAGGATCGCGACGAGATCGGCGCCAGGCTCTCGGCCGAGCGCGGCCTGACGCTGATCAGGCCTTTCGACGAACCGCTGGTGATCGCCGGACAGGGCACGACCGGTCTCGAAATCTCCGAACAGGCCGAGGAAGAAGGCATAAGGGAGGCCGAAGTCCTCGTTCCCTGCGGCGGCGGCGGTTTGACTTCGGGCATCGCGCTTGCCCTGGAAGCCAGCGCCCCCGGCTTTCGTGTGCGTCCCTGCGAGCCGCAGGATTTCGACGACACCGCCCGCTCGCTCGCCTCCGGCCGGATCGAACGCAACGCTTCGATGTCGGGCTCGATCTGCGATGCGATCATCACGCCGCAGCCCGGCAACATCACCTTCCCGATCCTGAAGCGCCTCGCCGGTGCCGGCATCGTCGTCACTGAGGAAGAGGTGCTGCGCGCCATGGCGCTCGCTTTCGTCAGGCTGAAGATCGTCGTCGAGCCGGGCGGCGCGGTCGCGCTCGCCGCGGCTCTGTTCCACGGCGATGCGCTCGACGGCGACAACATCGTCGCCGTCACCTCCGGTGGCAATGTCGATGCCCACATCTTCGCCGTGGCGCTCGAACGCTTCGGCTGAAATCGCCGGTCACGCCGCCTTGTAACGGGGCGCCGGTACGCTGCGGGATAGGTTCGGCATCAGTGCCTGGCGCGCCTGCTCGTAGGCAGCCAGCAGGCCTGGATCTTCGAGCGCCGGGATCGTCGCGAATTCACCTTGGTCGAAACCTGCGAGCGAGGCATCGACCATATCTTCCGCCGACATCACGATCTCGTTCGGCAGATGTTCGACGGGCGTGCCGGCAATGCCCCAGAATTCGGTCGCCGTGGCGCCGGGCAAGACCGCCTGGATGCGGATGTTTTTCTCCGCCAACTCGTGTTTCAGCGACTGGCTGAAGGCGAGCACGAAAGCCTTCGTGCCGCCATAGACGCCGTTCAAAAGCTCCGGCGCAATGGCGACGATGGAAGCGATGTTGATGATCGTCCCGCCGCCCCGCCCGACGAAACCGGGAACGGCGGCATAGGTCAGCCGCACCAGCGCCGTGACGTTGAGTTCGATCATCTCCTGCATTTTGTCGACATCGGCGGCCAGAAGCGGCGCGGTTCCGCCAAAGCCGGCATTGTTGACGAGAAGGGTAATACTCCGGTCTTCCTTAAGCACGCTCTCGACCCAGGAAAGGCCCGCCTTGCTTCCGAGATCGGCGACGACAGTCTCGACCGTCCTTCCGGTCTCCGGGGTCAGCCGGTTTGCCAGCGCCTTCAGCCGCTCCTCGTTGCGGGCAACGATGATCAGGTCATAGCCCTGTTGCGCCAGCCTGTGGGCGTAAATTGCGCCGATGCCCGAAGATGCGCCGGTGATCAGCGCCGTGCCCTTATGTTCCTGTGCCATGCTCTGTCTCCTTCGTTGCGCCGGCCCCTGCCCTGCGCTTGAAGAGAAACATACGCCGGATTGCATGCGTCCTGAATGTCATATATACCACCTTTTAGGACACTGGAGTTGAGCCATGCAGCACATCGCGTTCCTGCTCTATCCCGGCTTCCAGATCATGAGCCTGGCCGCCGTCTCGGTCTTCGAGTTCACCAATCTCGAACTCGCTCGGAAGGCCTATGACATCAGCTACATCTCCGAAGCCGGCGGCCCGCTTCCCACCTCGCTCGGCATGACGATCGAGACCGAGCCTTTCGGCGATCCGACGTTCGATACGCTGATCGTCGCGGGCGCACCTTCATTCGTCTTGCCGAAACCGGGCGAAAGCGCGTTCGTTCGCTCAGCCCTCGGCGCCTCCCGCCGCGTCGCCTCGATCTGCACCGGCGCCATCTTCCTTGCCGAAGCCGGTATTCTCGACGGCCGCCGCGCAACGACGCACTGGTGCCTCGCTCGCGAGATGAAGGCGCGTTATCCCAAAATCAGGCTGGAAGAGGACCGCATCTTCATCATCGACGGCTCGGTCTGGACATCCGCCGGAATGACCGCCGGCATCGATCTGGCGCTGGCCATGGTCGAAAAGGACCACGGCATCGAGGTCGCCCGCGCAGTCGCTCGTATGCTCGTCGTCTATCACCGCCGCGCCGGCGGCCAATCGCAATTCTCCGCTTTGCTCGAGCTGGAGCCGAAATCCGACCGAATCCAGCGGGCCTTGGATTTCGCGCGAAGCAATCTGAAATCCCAGCTTTCGGTCGAAGAGCTGGCGGAAGCCGCTCATCTCAGCCCCCGCCAGTTCAGCCGCGCCTTTCGCGCCGAAACCGGTCAGTCGCCGGCGAAAGCCGTCGAAAATCTCAGGCTGGAAGCAGCGCGCCTGATGATGGAGCAAAGCCGTCATCCGATCGACGTGGTCGCCGACGAGACCGGCTTTGCCGATCGCGAGCGCATGCGGCGCGCCTTTCTGCGCGCCTTCGGCCAGCCGCCCCAGGCGATCCGCCGCAATGCCCAGCAGCAATTTCAGACTTGAGGCATCCGGCCCTTTCAAGCCGGATGCCATGATCAACCCTCAGCAGGAAGGGTCATGAAGCGCGCGCCGGATCGCCGCTTCGACAGGCGAATAGTTCCCGTCCTCCCTTTCCAGCCTGTAGGGCTGCGCAAGCCCGAGCGGCGGCTGCGCCATGAAACGCGGCGTCATTCCGAGATGTCTCTGCGCCGCATGCACGAGAAAGGGATGGCAGAGATAGACGGTGCCTGCCTCCCCTGTCGCCAAGGCAAGAGGGCGCTCGGCGCCCATGGTTTCGAGATGCATATGCGACCGGCCGGCTTCGCCCGCCGGCGCGAGATAGCGCGCCATGTCCATGTGCGAACCCACCCGGATGCGTGTCGGCGCGTCGTCCTCGCCGACATCGGAAAACAGGAACAGCATCAGCAGCGCCCGCCCGCGCGAGGTGATGTTCACCCGCCAGGCCGAAAAATCCCGCTGTTCGTTCGGGTCGCAATCATCGCCGGGAAAGCTCAGATCGACATGCCAGCCGGCATCTCCAGGATCGTCGGGATGCGGAAACCGCACCGGAAAGCTCCCGAGCCCGTCACGCGGCAGCCAGCGCCCGATGCCGACGAGCTGGTCGAAGGCCGTATGCAGGACCGGCGTATTGGCGGCTGCCGCGAACGGCCCTCCGCCATAGCCCGGAAGCCGGATGACCGGCCGCGTCCATGTCGTCGGGTCGCCGGGATCACATGGCAGATCGCGCCACATGATGGCGCATGCTTCTTCAGCCAGTTCACGCGGAAAGGCCCGATCGATCCGGAAGAACCCGTCGCGGATGAATCCCTCGATCTCGGCTGCGGTCAGCGCCGGCGGATAATGTTCGTCAGTCATGAAATCTCTCTGTCGTGAAACCCTTTCCGAGCGATTGTCGGATGAAGGGTTGTTTCGCTCCACGACCAGACGCCGGCCGAAGGCCGGTCTGCGGTCGCGTCTTCCATTGCCCAAAGGCGGCCCCGGCGGCAGCGCCGTCAGCGGCTCAAGAAGAAGACCGAAGCGATATTGACAGTGAGCATCTTCATAGCGGCCGAGGCTACAGCCATGCGTCCGAGGGGTCAATGCGCAGAGGTGAGCGCCCCATGCACGGATTGCATCACCAGTTCGCCCAGCCGCGCCGCGGCCGGTTGCAGTTCGGCCTCCGCCCGATGCAGGACGAGACCGAGCTTCGGCAACTCGGGCAGGCCGACCGCCCCGGGCGCAAGCGCCCGGACCTTCGCCGGCAGGCCGACCGGTGTGCGGATGGTGAGGCCGAGGCCCGCCGCCGTCGCGGCCCAAAGGCCGCCGAGGCTGGGGCTGACGAAAGCGATCCGCCAGGAAATGCCGGCCTCGTCCAAGGCCCGGGTCGCGGCGCTGCGCATGAGACACGGCGCCTCCAGCGAGGCGAGCGGCATCGGCTCGCCGGTTGAGGCGTGCCAGCCGGGCGGCCCCTCCGCAGGGCCGATCCAGCGCATCGGCACCTCGCCGATCCGTTCGCAATGCGCCGTCAGCGTGCCGTCGCTCCAGGCGAGCGCCAGATCGAGCTTGCCCGAGGTGATACGATCGAGCAGTTCGCTATTGCGCACCACCCTCGCCTCGATGCGCACCTTCGGATGGGCGCGGGCAAAGCGGCCAAGCACATCAGGCAACAGGTTCTCGCCGAAATCCTCCTGCAGCCCGAGCCGTACCCAGCCTTCCAGCTCGACGCTGTGCACGGCCGCAGCCGCCTCGTCGTTCAGCTCCAGCAGCCGCCTGGCATAGCCGAGCATCGTCTCGCCGGCATCGGTGAGCGCCAGACCGCGCCCCGCCTTGCGGAAGATCGGCGTGCCCGCCTGCTCCTCCAGTTTCTTCAGCTGCGCGCTGACGGCCGAGGTCGAACGGCCGAGCTTCTCCGCCGCCCTGGCGAAATTGCCGAGCTCCATGCCGGTTGAAAAGGTTCGAAGCACGTCGAGATCGAAGATCGTCCGTCGCATCATATAATCCCGATTTTTAGGACTATTCGTCCATAAAATTCTGATTTTCAGCATCATCCTGTGCTGCGATAGTGCTGTTGTCAAGGCCGCAAGCGGCCCAAACCCATGGAGATCCCAATGCCCTTCGTTCGCATCTCTCTCCGCAAAGGCAAGTCGCCGGACTATCTCACGGCACTCGCCGACAGCATCCAGCGCGCGTTGGTCGAGACTTTCGACGTGCCTGAAAACGATCGCTTCCAGGCCATTCACCAGCACGACGAAAACGAGCTGATCTTCGACCGCACCTATCTCGCCGGTCCGCGCTCCGACGATTTCGTCTACATCTCGATCACCATAGGCCGGCCGCGAACGGCAGAGGTAAAGGCGGCGCTCTACCGGCGGCTCGCCGATTTGCTGAGGCAGTCGCCGGGTCTGAGGCCCGAGGACGTGATGGTGGTCATCAGTACCAGCGCGCCGGAGGACTGGTCCTTCGGCAACGGTATCGCCCAGATGACCGATCCCGACTGGCGGCTGCGGCTAGCGGAGACGCAAGCATGATCGCCATGCAGTACAGCTTCACCCTGCCCGCCGACTACGACATGTCGGTCATCGATCGCCGCATCCGCGATAAGGGGCCGCTGCTCGACGGCTTCCCCAATCTCGGCTTCAAGGCCTATCTCAGCGCCTGCAGAGGCGAATTCGCCAGCCGCGAAAACCTCTACGCACCATTTTATCTCTGGCAGAAGCCGGAAGGCGCGAGCGATTTCCTCTGCGGCTCGGGCTTCGAAGCGCTTACCGCCGCCTTCGGCTGGCCGCAGGTGAAGACATGGATCGTCTGGCAGGCGGAAGTGTCACCCTATATCGGCGCGGCCAGGTTTGCGACCCGCGACATCCTGCAGACGCAGCCCTATGCCTCTCTCGCCGATATCCGCCGGAGCGAAAGCGCCGAGGCCGAAGCCGATCTGGCGGCGGGCGGCGCGCTCGCCTCCGTCTCCGGTTTCGAACCGACGACATGGACGCGCATCCGCTTCAGGCTGTGGCGAGATATGCCTGAGATCGGCGAGCACACGCAGGCCTATCGCGTCGGTCACCTGTCCCCGCCTCGACCCTGAGTTCAGGCGGTGGCGCGGCGATAGAAGGCAAGCGAACCGGCGAGCGCCAGAAGCGCGCCGCCGCATGCCCGCTCCAGCCATAGAGCGCCTGACGTTTTCAGGAAACGGACCGCCTGCGAGCCGAAGAAGGCGTAGCCGAACATGATGATGAAATCGAGCGCGGCAAAGATGAGGGCGAGCAGCGCATATTGCGCCGCCTGCGGCTGGGTGGGATCGATGAACTGCGGCAGGAAAGCGGAGAAGAACAGGTAGCCCTTCGGGTTCGTCGCCGCGACCATGAAGCTTTTCAGCCCGATCGCGAAAGTTGACTGCCCGGCGGGCGCACCTGATTGCAATGCCGCATCGATCGCGCCCTTCGAGCGCAGAAGCATGATGCCGAGAAAGGCGAGATAGGTGGCACCTACCCATTTCAGCATGGAGAACCAGAATTCCGACGTCGCAAGCAGCGCGCCGAGCCCGATCGCCACGGCGCCGATCAGCACGAAATCGGAAAGCACCGCGCCGACCATGCCGGCCATCGCCCGGCGCAGGCCATGCCGCGAACCATTGGTCAGCGCCAGGAGCACCGTCGGTCCCGGCGTCGCGATGCCGACGAAGGAAACAGCAGCAAAAGCCAGAAGCGTAAAGATATCCATGACGATCCCTCCCAATCCAGGGATCGAAACTTGCATGCGCCGCAGCCCTTGGCAATGCCGCACCATGAACGAAAAAGCCCGCCGCCTCTTCCGGCAGCGGGTTTTCTCAAGGGTTTGGATCGGTCAGACGCCGCTCTGGCCGTCGGAACCGATATAGGCGATGCGGATCATGTTGGTGGCGCCAGGCGTGCCGAGCGGCACACCGGCCGAGATGATGATGCGGTCGCCCGGCTTGCCGAAGCCTTCGTCGGCGACGATGCGGCAGGCGCGGTTGACCATGTCGTCGAGATCGGTCGCGTCATGGGTGACGACGCAATGCAGGCCCCAGACGATGGCAAGGCGGCGCGCCGTCTTGATGATCGGCGACAGCGCCAGGATCGGCACCTGCGGACGCTCGCGCGAAGCGCGAAGGCCTGTCGTGCCCGACGAGGTGTAGCACACGATCGCCGACAGCTTCAGCGTCTCGGCGATCTGGCGGGCGGCGAGCGAAATCGCATCGGCGCCGGTCGCTTCCGGCTGGGCCCGCTGGGCATAGATGATGCCGGGATAATGCGGCTCGCGCTCGATGGCGCTGGCAATCGACGCCATGGTCGAGACGGCTTCGACGGGATAGTCGCCCGAGGCCGATTCGGCCGAGAGCATGACGGCGTCGGCACCTTCGAAGACGGCGGTCGCGACGTCGGAGACTTCGGCGCGCGTCGGCACCGGCGCCGAAATCATCGATTCCAGCATCTGCGTGGCGACGACGACAGGCTTGCCCGAGCGGCGGCAGGCACGAATCAGCTGCTTCTGGATACCCGGAACTGATTCGAGCGGCATTTCGACGCCGAGATCGCCGCGGGCGACCATCAATGCGTCGGAAAGCTCGATAATCTCTTCGATGCGCTCGAGCGCCTGCGGCTTTTCGATCTTCGACATCAGGCCGACGCGGCCGCGGGCAATCTTGCGCACTTCGGCAAGGTCGTCGGGACGCTGGACGAAGGAAAGCGCCACCCAGTCGACATCGTCGGTGGCGAGCACGGCTTCGAGGTCGGCACGGTCCTTATCCGTCAGCGCGCCGACGCCGAGCAGCGTGTCGGGAAGGCTGACGCCCTTGCGGTCGGAAATGCGCGTGCCCGATATGACCGTCGTGACGATGCTCTTGCCGTCGCATTTTTCGGCGCGCAACGCGAGCTTGCCGTCGTCGATCAGCAGCCGGTGGCCGGGCTGCACCGATTCCAGGATTTCGGGATGCGGCAGGTAGACGCGGTTCTGATCACCGAGCGCTTCGTTGTTGTCGAGTGTGAAGGTCTGGCCGGGCTTCAGGTCGACCTTGCTGTCGACGAATTTGCCGACACGCAGTTTCGGTCCCTGCAGATCGGCGAGAATGCCGATCGGCCGGCCGGAGCGCGCCTCGACCGAGCGGATACGCTGGATGAGCGTGCGCATCAGGTCGTGGCTCGCATGGCTCATATTGATGCGGAAGACGTCGGCACCGGCCTGGTGCAGCTTCTCGATCATCGATTCCTCGGAGGAGGCAGGCCCGAGGGTGGCGAGGATTTTAATTTTGCGATTACGCTTCATCAATTCTGACTTTCTTGCGTCCCTGGGGTGTCGGAGAGTTGAACCATCCAGCTGCCCTGGCGGCCCGTATCGTATTCCTTGAATCCCATCTTCTGATAACCCCGGGCATAACAATCCTGCACACCCGTAATCTTGAATTCGTTTTCCGCCACGCACATCTGCACGTCGCCCGTCCATCGTCCTCCCCGGGCGGCGTCTTCTGCGTAGAGGTAATAATAGCGCGACTGCAATTCTCCCTCGATCAGCGTGGCGCAGGTCGTTGCCGGCACCTGCCACCAGCCTTCGGTGATCCAGCCGTCCTTGGCCCGGTATCCGATGGCGACGCCGACCAGATTCTGCGTTCCGTTGCAGACGCGGAAATCCGCGCGTGCGGCATCTGCGATGAAGAACGGCATGGCGGCTGCAAGAGCGAACAGAGCGAGACGGGCCAGCGGCCCGGACCGCGTGAGGAAACTTGGCGCGGCTTGGATCAACACGGCTCCCAAATAGCTCCACGGTTATTCGTATCCGTGTCTTCTTGCGCCGCCGTCATGCGAAAGTCAACGCAATGCTAATCGATTATATTTCCTTTCATAACCTGTTCGTTCCGGTTCATATCGGCGCCCCGCCACCTGCCGCGCTTGAACCTGCCGCAGGCACGTGCGATCACTGAGCCCGACTGCGCAATGACGAACGGCAATTCCTTCATGGATGACTTCCAATCCTTCGAAATCCTACCCGGAAAACATGACAAAGGCATGGTGATCCTAGCCGATCACGCGATGAACCGTCTTCCCGCCCGGTATGAGAAGCTCGGCCTGCCCGAGTCTGCCTTTGCCCGCCATATCGCCTATGACATCGGCATCGAAGGCCTGACGCGGCAGCTTTCGGCAAAGCTCGGCGTGCCGGCGGTGCTCGGCGGCTTCTCGCGGCTGCTGATCGATCCGAACCGCGGCGAGGACGATCCGACGCTGATCATGAAGATTTCCGATGGGGCCGTCATACCGGGCAATCATCCGATCACGCCGCAGGAATGGAATGCCCGCATCGAAACCTACCATCGTCCTTATCACGGCGCCGTGGCGGAGATGATCGACGCAGTGGCGAACGCCACCGGCAAGGCGCCGCTGGTGCTGTCGTTGCATTCCTACACGCCCGCCTGGAAGAGCATTCCCCGGCCCTGGCACGCCGCCGTCCTCTGGGACAGCGACCGGCGCGCCGTCGGCCCGCTGCTCGATCTGCTGCGCGCCGATCCGGATCTCGTCGTCGGCGACAACGAACCCTATGACGGCGCCCTGAAGGGCGATACCATGTACCGCCACTGCATGGTGACGGGCATCCCGCACGCGCTGCTCGAAGTGCGCCAGGATCTGATCGCGGACGAGGCCGGCATATCGGCATGGGCCGAGCGCCTCGCGCCGATCTTTGCCGTCATGAATGCCGATCCCGCCTTGCACGAATACGACGTCCATGTCTCGCGCACAGGGCCTTATTGACGGGAAAGGAGAGCGAGATGACCGCGCTCAGCAAGGAACAGCAGACCGAATTCGAAGCCGCCGCCTTCCGCCGCCTCGTCGCCCATCTGCGCGAGCGCAGCGATGTCCAGAACATCGACCTGATGAACCTGGCCGGCTTCTGCCGCAACTGCCTGTCGAACTGGTACCGCGAAGCCGCCGAGGCCGAAGGTGTCGCCGTCACCAGGGACGAATCACGCGAGATGGTCTATGGCATTCCCTATGAGGAATGGAAGAAACTCCATCAGAACGAGGCCTCGCCTGTGCAAAAGGCCTCTTTTGAGCTGAACAACCCGCACAAATAGCCCACCCGAGCCCGAACAGGCTTGACCGTGACGCCGCTTTCGCGGCAGTCACTGGCATCCAAAATCGATCACCAATCAGGAGAACACGATGTCTGATGCTCATGGCGTCGCCCGCGATCAGCTTCGCGCTTTCATCGAGCGCATTGAAAGGCTGGAAGAAGAAAAGAAGACCATCGCCGACGACATCAAGGACGTCTATGGCGAAGCCAAGGGCATGGGCTTCGATACCAAGATCCTGAAGAAGGTCGTGGCGCTGCGCAAGAAGGACGAGCAGGAACGCATGGAAGAGGAAGCGATCCTCGACACCTACCTGCACGCGCTCGGCATGATCGAGGCGCCGCCGGAAGGCTGATACGCTTGGCATCGCTGATGTCTACAAGCCGCCGGCCTCCCGGCGGCTTTTCTTTTTGTTAGGCTGTAAGCCAAGGATCGCCTGGCCGGACGGAACGGCCAAAAGAAAAACCGCCGGATCGCTCCAGCGGTTTTTTGATATTCAAACGATCGGCAGGCTCAGTTCGTATTGAACTTGCGCACTTCCATGAAGTTGACGGCCGTGCCGCTGAAGCGGGCCGGATCGACCGAGGCGGTCTTGACGTTGAAGCCCTCGGCATAGACGGACGTCGGCTGGGCGCGCATCGTCTGGCTGACGAAGCGCGGCGCCTTGACCTGTTTGGAAGCCATTTCAAGCCGGGCGTTGGTCAGCGCCCACTGCGAAATCATCTTCTGCGTCAGCTTCGGCTCGGTCCGGACGGTCGCACGGCTGGCATCGGCTGCGGCAGCTTGCTTCTGCGTCGGGCGGCCGCCCTTGGTCGGAAGGCCGGGCGCTACGGCATCTTCGGCGGCCGGCACGTCGAAACCGTCGCCAAAGCTTGCAGATTTTGTTACCGGCGCCAATGCAGCAAGCTGCAGCGTCGGTTTTTCGGCAGGCGCCTGTTGCGGCATCGCGGCGGCGATCGCCTGCTCAACGCTCATCTGAGGCTGCTGCGAGGCAACGTCGCTTTCGGCCGCCTTGTCGTTCTGCTGCTCGAGTGCCGCTGCAACGTCAGGCGAGAGCGTACCCTGATCGGCCTCGTCGGCCTCTGCTTCCGGATCGGCAGTGGCTGCGGCAAGCAGGTTCTCGGCAACGGCAGGCCGTTCGACCGGAGTCGGAACCGTCAGGCCGTTCTGCATGTTCGGATCGACCGAGGCGACCTCGGCGTCGCCAGGCGCGCGGCGCTGGCCGAGAAGCGAGGGAACCGGAATGCTGTAGGCGCTGAGATCGGCAAACTGTTGCGGCTGGGCCTGATCGGCCGGAAGCGCTGCGGCAAGGGCCTGCTGTGCGGCATTACCCGAAGACGGCGCCACCAGCGCGCTCGCCATTTCGGCCGGCTGGTTGCTGAATGCCGGGCGAACCTGCGGCACCGGGGCGTTCAGGTCGGCGACTTCGGTCTGCTGCGGCTCAACAGCGGCAGGAGCAGGAGCCGGTGCAGCCTTCGGCGGCGTCGCCTTGGCGACCGCGACAGGAGCGGAATCATCCGAATCGTCTTCCTGCTCGTCCGCTCCGCCGCCGAAGAGGGCGGCAAACAGCGTCTTGTGCTTCGGCGCCGATTCCGAAGCGCTGGCGATTTCGATCTGCGTGCCGCTGGCGCGGCGCTTGTAGTCGGCCATCGCCTGCTGGTAGCCCGGCAGCGGCTTGCCATCGGCCGGAATATGGATGGTATTGCCATTGGGGAAAAGCCGGACGAGCTCGTCGCGGCTCATGCGCGGCCAGGCGCGAACACCGCCGACATCCATGTGCACGAAGGGCGAACCCGATTTCGGGTAGAAGCCGACACCGCCGACCTGCATCTTCATGCCGATGCCGCGAAGCGTCGCGAGCTTGACGTCGGGAATGAAGAAGTCCATCGCCTTGCCGAGCATATGCTGGCTCTTTTCGGCGACGCCGGATTTGCGCGAGCGGCCGCGCAGCATTTCGTTGGTTGCCGGCGAGCGGAATCCGCAGACGACGTTGATATAGTCCCGCGAGCCGCTCTGGCGATAGACTTCCCAGATCAGGTCGAACAGGCGCGGATCCATCTTCGTCGGCTGGTTCTTGCGCCAGTCGCGTAGGAAGCGGTTCAGCTGCTCCAGACCCTTGGGGTCGAACTTGCCGTTTCGCTTATAGGTGATGACGGCCTTTTCACCGGTATGGATGAAATAGAGCTTGAGGCTGCGGGTATCACCCGCGGCCTGAGACGGCGTACTGACGAATACCGGTGAGGAAACCGCAAGCGCAAGAAGGGCGGCCGCTGCCGTCCTCACTGCCTTTCCGCAGATGTCGGCGCACAAAGAACGCCAGCTCAAGCGCGAAGGCTTGGAATTCCCATTCAGATTCGGCAACTCGATCCCCGTCAGACAGACAATGTCCCGTACTGTCTCAGATGACTGTCAAATGCGGTCACACGATGGCAAAAATGCCACACATGATCAACCTTTTCTTTACATAGTGAACGAGCCACTAACAAGTGGTTTATGATCAGTAACAAATCGTGGTTGCCTGAGTCTTAATAAATAGGGCTTAGGCCGCATCTTTCTGGGGATTATCGGGATCTATGCCGTAATCTTTGAGCTTGCGATAAAGTGTGGACCGCCCGATGCCAAGTTTGCGCGCCACTTGACTCATCTGCCCGCGATAGAATTTGAGTGCGAATCGGATGAGTTCCTCCTCGACATCGGCGAGCTTGCGCACATCGCCTGACGGATTGACGCTGGCGATTGCGTTGTCGGAAGTCTCCGGCAGCCGGTGATGCAGCTCTCCCGGCGTCGGCGTCCGGTAATCCTCGCTGTAGGCTTCATCAGGGTCGAGGCCGGTATTGTCGGCAACGAGCGCTAGGTGATCCACCACTTCATATTCCGGAAGCTGTGCGGCGATCTGCGGGAAGTCCGACTCTGTCAGCTCCGGCCCTTCGGCCAGAACGACCGCACGGAAGATCGCGTTTTCGAGCTGCCGGATATTGCCCGGCCAGTCATAGGCGGTCAAAAGCGCCAGCGCGCCCGAGTTCACCGTCATGCGGCGGCCGTTCTTCTGCTCGCTGGAGAAACGGTCGGCAAAGACGCGTACCAGGTGCGGAATGTCTTCCTTGCGCTTGCGCAGTGCCGGAATGGTGATCGGGAAGACGTTGAGGCGATAATAGAGGTCCTCGCGGAAGTGGCCGTTTTTGACCTCCTCGATCAGATCCTTGTTGGTTGCCGAAATCAGCCGGACATTCACCTTGTGCGCGGTGCGCGCGCCGACGGTCTCGATCTCGCCCTGCTGCACGGCCCGTAGCAGCTTCACCTGCACTTCGAGCGGCAAGTCGCCGATCTCGTCAAGGAAGATGGTGCCGCCGTCGGCTTCCATGAATTTGCCGATGTGACGTTCGGTTGCACCCGTAAAGGCGCCCTTCTCATGGCCGAAGAGGATGCTCTCGACGAGATTGTGCGGGATCGCACCGCAATTGACGGTGACGAACGGCTTGTTCGAGCGCTCGCCGCCGGACTGGATGGCGCGCGCCACCAGTTCCTTGCCGACGCCTGATTCGCCTTCGAGTACGACCGGAATATTGGATTGCGCCGCCCGCTGGGCGAGATCGATGACGCGGATCATCGCCGGGCTTGCCGAGACGATGTCATCGAAGCCGACGGAGCCGGAGCGAGACCGGCGTCCGGCCCGCGCCTTCACTTCGCGCTGGTCGAGCTTCATCGCGTTCGAGATCGAGGTGGCAATGCGTTCGGGAGAGACCGGCTTGACGACGAAATCGAAGGCCCCGGCGCGCATCGCCTGCACCACGGTTTCGATCCCGCCCTGCCCTGTCTGAACGATGACGGGGATCTGCGTGCCGAATTCATGAAGCGCGTCGAGGAATTCGAGGCCGGTCATTTCGGGCATCATCAGGTCGAGCACGATGACGTTGAAAAGGCCGCTGTCGCGCTTGACCATTTCAAGGCCGATCCGGCCGTTTTCCGCCTGGTGCACGACATGGCCGTGACGCTCGATTGCGTTTTTGAGCAGGCGGCGCTGCACCGGGTCGTCTTCGACCACGAGGATTTGCCCTGCTCCCTTGAGCTCATTGTAACCGGTCATTGTCGCCTCACTTCATGCGAAACCATGAAGCGCACTCTGGCAGAAAGGCTTGAACATCCAGTTTTGAGAAACAATTGCATTTTAACGATTGCGACGACCGGTTTTCGTGCCGAAGCGACGCCTTTTGCGGGCCGAAAAGCCGTGGATACGGGGCCTCGCCGCGCTTGCAGCGCCGCTCGGCCCTTCGGCCGCTGTAACACTTTGAGCCTACCCGCCGTGCTTTCCGAAAATCGATTCCGATTTTCAGGCCGATGCGCTAGACAAGCAAACCTGTTATAAAGTGGAGAGGAATTGCGCCCATGAAAATCAAGTTCCCGCACGCCGGCCTTCTCTTGTCGCCAGCAGCGCCGGCTGGGCCCGCCGATCCCGCGCTCGGCGATCTGCCGGTCTGGAAGCTGCAGGATCTCTATCCCTCCGCCACCTCCACCGCTTTCGTCGCCGACATGGAAAAAGCCGGCAAGGCCGCGATCGCCTTCGAAGAGAAGTGGAAGGGCAAGCTCGCTGACGCGGCGTTGAAGACCGGCGACGAGGGCATCGGCGCGGCGCTGAAGGAATATGAGGCGCTGGACGATCTCATGGGCCGCCTCGGCTCCTTTGCCGGCCTCACCTATTTCTCCGACACCACCAACCCCGCCAACGGCAAGCTCTATGGCGACGTGCAGACCAAGATCACCGAATTCTCGGGCCATCTGCTGTTCTTCGCGCTGGAACTGAACCGCATCGACGACGCCGTGATCGACGCCTCGATGGCGAACGACTCCGATGCCGGCCACTACCGCCCCTGGCTGGTCGATCTCAGGAAAGACAAGCCCTACCAGCTGGACGACAGGCTGGAGCAGCTCTTCCTCGAAAAGTCGATGACATCGGCCGCCGCCTTCAATCGTCTGTTCGACGAAACCATGGCGGAACTCCGCTATGAGATCGACGGCGAAAAAGTGCCGCTCGAAGTGGCGCTGAACATGCTGCAGGAAAAGGATCCCGAGGCGCGGCGGAAGGCCGCCATGGCGCTCGCCGAAACCTTCAAGGCCAATATCCGCATCTTCACGCTGATCACCAATACGCTTGCCAAGGACAAGGATATCTCCGACCGCTGGCGCGGCTTCGAGGACATCGCCGACTCCAGGCATCTCGCCAACCGCGTCGAGCGCGAGGTCGTCGATGCGCTCGCTGCCGCCGTCCGGGAAGCCTATCCCCGCCTTTCGCACCGCTATTATAGAATGAAGGCGAAATGGCTCGGCATGGAGCAGATGAATTTCTGGGACCGCAACGCGCCCCTGCCGGAAACCTCCGGCGCCGTCATCTCCTGGCCCGAAGCGAAGGAAACCGTTCTTTCGGCCTATGGCAATTTCGCCCCTGAGATGGCCGATATAGCCAGGCGCTTCTTCGACGAGCAGTGGATCGATGCTCCGGTCCGCCCCGGCAAGGCGCCCGGCGCCTTCGCCCATCCGACGGTGCCATCGGC
Organism: Rhizobium sp. R339; assembly: GCF_002211395.1. Classification (NCBI taxonomy): domain Bacteria; kingdom Pseudomonadati; phylum Pseudomonadota; class Alphaproteobacteria; order Hyphomicrobiales; family Rhizobiaceae; genus Rhizobium; species Rhizobium sp. R339. The sequence goes on along the minus strand of NZ_LOKV01000026.1, from coordinate 202,686 downwards.
CCATCCATACGTGCTCGTCAATTACATGGGCAAGCCGCGCGACGTGATGACGCTTGCCCATGAACTCGGCCACGGCGTGCACCAGGTTCTCGCCGGCGCGCAAGGGGCACTGATGTGCCAGACGCCGCTGACCCTTGCCGAAACCGCATCCGTCTTCGGCGAGATGCTGACCTTCCGCGCGCTTCTGGAAAAGACCACCGACAAGCGCGAGCGCAAGGCGATGCTCGCCCAGAAGGTCGAGGACATGATCAATACGGTCGTGCGCCAGATCGCCTTCTACGAATTCGAGCGCAAGCTGCACACCGCCCGCAAGGCAGGTGAACTCACAGCCGACGACATTGGCGAACTCTGGCTCTCCGTCCAGTCGGAAAGCCTCGGGCCGGCGATCAACATTTCCGAGGGCTACGAGACCTACTGGGCCTATATCCCCCACTTCATCCACTCGCCCTTCTATGTCTACGCCTATGCCTTCGGCGATTGCCTGGTGAATTCGCTCTATGCCGTCTACCAGAAGGCTGACAAGGGTTTCCAAGAGAAGTATTTCGAGCTGCTGAAGGCCGGCGGCACCAAGCATCACTCCGAGCTGCTGAAGCCTTTCGGCCTCGACGCCACCGATCCGTCGTTCTGGAGCCAGGGCCTGTCGATGATCGAAGGGCTGATCGACGAATTGGAAGCTTTGGATAGGGCGTAAGGCGCGGCCACACTTTAGAGCGAGGCCATGGTGGGCTATTGATCCGCCAACCGCATTCTGCAACGTCCACGAGGAACCATGACGGCAGCCCCATCTCCCTCATTCCTGTGCTCGTCACAGGAATCCAGCGCGCCCAAGTCCTTGGGCGCTAGAGACTCTTTATCTGCCAGAAATGAGTCATTTACGGCGCGGACGCGCCGTGGCTGGATTCCTGTGACAAGCACAGGAATGAGGGAGGTGGGGGTTACTCCGGTCTCGACCTACCGCAGCGAAACCACGAGCTTCGCATCGCCCAGCGCCGCAGAGAGCAAAACCATCGCAGGCATTGGATAGCCAAGCCAGATGCGGCGCAATCATGTCTGATCCCTATATTCTCTTCCGCGACGACACGACCAGCCAGGTGATGCTTTTCGCCGAGCCGGCCGAGATCATTATAGCGAGGAGGCGCGCCGAATTCTTCGCCGGCCTTGTCAGGATGGAAGAGGCCAAGGCCGAAGGCAAATGGCTTGCGGGCTACATGGCCTATGAGGCCGGATATCTCTTCGAGGAAAAACTCGCCTCCTTCGCTGACGAAAACCGCGAGACGCCGCTTCTCTGTTTCGGCGTCTTCGACACTCCGCAGCCGGACACGCATCCGCTTGCCCAGCCAAAACAGCGCCTCGAAAATGGGGAATTTCTCACTCGGCCGAAAGCCGCCTGGGATTTCCCTATATATAAAGAGCGTTTCGACCGCCTTCACGAGCACCTGCGGCTCGGCGACGCCTATCAGGCGAACCTCACCATGTCGGTCGAGGCCCGCTGGAACGGCGATCCTCGTGCCGCCTTCTGGTCGCTGATCGAACGCCAGCCGGTCAAATACGGCGCTCTGGTCGATCTCGGCGGCCCGATCATCCTGTCGCGCTCGCCCGAACTCTTCTTCCGCACCGACGAGCAAGGCTGGATCGAAACCCATCCGATGAAGGGCACGGCCAGACGCGGCGCCACCGCCGCCGAGGATGCCGAAATCATCGCGGCCATGCGCGCTGACATCAAGACGCAGGCCGAAAACCGCATGATCGTCGATCTGCTGCGCAACGACATCTCCCGCATCACCGAGGTCGGCACGCTCGACGTCCCGAAGCTCTTCGATGTCGAGACCTATCCGACCGTCCACCAGATGGTGAGCCACGTGCAGGCAAGGCTCACTCCCGGCCTTTCGATCCGCGACGTCTTTGCCGCGCTCTTTCCCTGCGGGTCGATCACCGGCGCGCCGAAGATGCGGGCGATGGAGATCCTCCACACGCTCGAGGATGCCCCCCGCGACGCCTATTGCGGCGCGATCGGCATGATCTCTCCGTCAGGCGCCATGCGTTTTTCCGTCGCCATTCGCACCATCACGCTTTTTGACGGCGGCAGGGCCGTCTTCAATGTCGGCGGCGGCATCGTCTTCGATTCCACAGCCGAGGCCGAATATGAGGAATGCCTGCTCAAGGCCCGCTTCGCCGTCGGCGACCAGTGGATCGCGCGATGACCGATTTTTCGCTGATCGAGACACTGCGCTGGCAGCCCAGAGAAGGCTTCGTCCGGCTGCGCCTGCATCTTGCCCGGCTTTTCCGCTCGGCCCGCCGCCTCGGCTTCCCGCAACCGGCCGGCGCGGGGGCAAAGCTCGATGAGGCCGTCGCGGGTGCGACGGCTTCATTGCGCGTCCGCCTGACCTTCGACGCGCAGGGCCGAATCGAGGTGACGAGCGCTCCCTTCGTCCCGCTGGCGCCGCAGACCGTCTGGACAGTCCGTATCGCCAAGACTCGCCTTCACTCAGCCGATAGGCTGTTGCGCGTCAAGACCACACGGCGCGCCGTCTATGAAGCCGCACGTGCTGAATATGCTCCTGATGAAGCCGATGAAGTCATCCTATTTAACGAACGCGGCGAAGTCTGCGAAGGCACCATCACCTCCATCTTTCTCGACGACGGAAGCGGCATCCTGCGGACCCCGCCCATTTCCTCCGGCTTGCTGGCGGGCGTGCTGCGCACCGAGCTCATCTGCCAACGCAAGGCCCGTGTCGGCCGTCTTGCGCTTGCCGATCTCGATACCGGCACGCTTTACCTCGGCAACTCGCTGCGCGGCCTGATCCGCGCCAACCTCATCAGGAGCTGATCATGTTCATCCTCTCCCTCACCTACCGCAAATCCAGCGAGGAAGCCGACCGGCACATGGAGCCGCACATGGCCTGGGTGAAGGAGGGCTATGCCAAGGGGTGGTTCCTCGCCTCCGGCCGCAAAGTGCCCCGCACCGGCGGCGCGATCCTCGCGATCGGCAATCGCGCCGAAATCGAAGCCTATGTCGCCGCCGACCCCTTCACCATCCACGGCGTCGCCGAATACGACATCACCGAGCTTGCCGTGACGACGACGGCCGAAGGATTGGAAATCCTGAAACGCTGATTTTGCGGGAGGTCGGATGATCTCGCTCCTTGCCAGCTCGCCCGCCCGATATTTGAGCTTTCCCCCTCAACGCTCTTTATTGTGACGCCATTTTATGGTTAGAGCCGGTCACTTCGCATTTCTGCGGCTATTTCAAAAAGAATTCTTCAGGCTTAACGCCTTCGTCCCCTTCCACAGGAGAAAAGAATGACGGACAAGAACCATCCGGTATATGCCGAAATTACCGGTCCGATCGTGATGATCGGCTTTGGCTCCATCGGCCGCGGCACGCTGCCGCTGATCGAGCGCCACTTCAAATTCGACAAGAGCCGGATGGTCGTCATCGACCCGCGCGAAGAACCCTCCGACATGGAGATCCTGAAGAAGCACGGCGTCCGCCATATCAAGGAATATGTCACCAAGGACAATTACAAGGAGCTGCTGAAGCCGCTTCTGACCGAAGGCGAAGGCCAGGGTTTCTGCGTCAACCTCTCGGTCGACACCTCCTCGCTCGACCTTATCAAGCTCTGCCGCAAGCATGACGTGCTCTACGTCGACACGGTCGTCGAGCCCTGGCTCGGCTTCTATTTCGACAAGGGCATGAGCAATGCCGACCGCACCAACTATGCGCTGCGCGAAACCGTGCGCAAGGAAAAGGCGAAGAACCCGGGCGGCGCCACGGCCGTTTCCACCTGCGGCGCCAATCCGGGCATGGTCTCCTGGTTCGTCAAGCAGGCGCTCGTTAACCTCGCCAACGACACGGGCCTGAAGTTCGACGAACCGGACCAGCACGATCGTGAAGGCTGGGCCAAGCTGATGAAGAAGCTCGGCGTCAAGGGCGTCCACATCGCCGAGCGCGATACCCAGCGCACCAAGCATCCGAAGCCGCTGAACGTCTTCTGGAATACATGGTCGGTCGAAGGCTTCATCTCCGAAGGCATGCAGCCGGCCGAACTCGGCTGGGGCACGCATGAACAATGGATGCCGAAGAACGCCAAGAAGCACAAGAAAGGCAACAAGGCGGCGATCTACCTGGAGCAGCCGGGTGCCAACACCCGCGTGCGCACCTGGTGCCCGACCCCCGGCCCGCAATACGGCTTCCTCGTCACCCATAACGAGTCGATCTCGATCGCCGATTATTTCACGGTCCGCGACAAGGACGGTGAAGTGACCTTCCGCCCGACCTGCCACTATGCTTATCATCCGGCCAATGACGCCGTGCTCTCGCTGCATGAGATGTTCGGCAATGGCGGCACGCCGCAGCCGGTCCATCACGTTCTCGACGAGGACGAGCTGGAGGACGGCATCGACGAACTCGGCGTCCTGCTCTACGGCCACGAGAAGAATGCCTATTGGTACGGCTCGCGTCTGTCGCTGGAAGAAACCCGCCGCATCGCCCCCTACCAGAACGCCACCGGCCTGCAGGTGACCTCAGCCGTTCTCGCCGGCATGGTCTGGGCGCTGGAAAACCCGAAGGCCGGTATCGTCGAAGCCGACGAGATCGACTACAAGCGCTGCCTCGAAGTGCAGATGCCCTATCTCGGCCCGGTCGAAGGCCACTATACCGACTGGACCCCGCTCGACGGCCGTCCGGGTCTCTTCCCCGAGGATATCGACACCAAGGATCCCTGGCAGTTCAGGAACATCCTCGTTCGCTGAGACCGTCAGTGCAACTTGAAGATGCCCGCCGCAAGGCGGGCATTTTTGTAACGCCGGCTGTATAAATGCTGCCCGCCACCTTGCAAGACTTGCCATCCTCACCGGTGCACGCCATGTTTTGCCCGAACTGCAGCGGGTTCCGCCCGCGCCGAATCGCCGGGAGAAGCCTTATGAAAATCAAAACTGGTCTCGTTCTTGTCGGTGCAGCAGCCGCGCTTGCCGCCTGCGTTTCATCGGGACCGCGCCCCCTGCCGGTTGCAAACACGCCCGCACCCACCGGCGTCGAAGGCGAGTGGACGGACGCCAACGGTTTGACCTCAACATTTTCGAGCGGCCAATTCGTTACTCGCACAAGCGACGGAACAAACACCCAGATGGCATCGGGAACATATACAACGAGCCCCGATGGGATTATTCAAATTAACCTCTATTCAAATGTGAAAAGAACGACGTCTCTCGTCAATTGCGCCTTGATCGGGTCTAGTCAGCTGAATTGTACCACCGCAACGGGTTCGCAATTTACACTCTCCCGTCGCGGCTAACAGATCGATGTGACCGGATTGCCGGGACAAGCACGATGAGAGCCTTCGCCGGCTATGCGTTTTTACTGCTCGCAATGCCGCTTGCGGCAATTGCCGTTGTTCTGCCGGCCAACGTCTATCGTGCCCAAGGCATCGCGGCTCCCGATTGCGACGGACCGCTGCAGGTTTTGATCTTCGCCGTGCCGGCCGTTCTGATCTATGGCGCAGGCGCATTCCTTGCCTATCGGGCCGGCCGACGCTTTCACCGGATCGTCGCCGTGTTGTGCCTGATCATTGCGCTCGCCACTCTTCCCAACATCGCCGAAGCGGCACGCGAGCTCTACCGGAACGCCGCTGACGGCGAATGCCTGGGATAAGCCGATCCGGCTTTCCCGGGATGAGCCAATCCGGCTTTTTTGTTCCTTCCCCCTTGGAAAGCGTCCCGTCAGGCCCAGCTTTTCCTTGCGGTCGTGCACCGTCTGGTAGAACATCCGCGTGCCGGGAATTGCCTCGGCGAACCATGGAAGGGATCGGCGGGGATCGGGGGATCTCCCGCCTCAATCAGGAGAACAGGGATGACGAAGTCTTTCAGCTTCGGTCTTTTGACCGCGTCCATGCTGACGCTGAGCGCGGGTGCCGCCTTTGCGGATTACGAACTCAATATTCTTCACATCAACGATTTCCATTCACGCATCGAATCGATCAACAAGTTCGACTCCACCTGCTCGGCCGAAGAGGAAGGCAAGAAGGAATGCTTCGGCGGCGCGGCCCGCCTGAAGACTGCGATCGACCAGCGCCGTCAGGCACTGTCGGGCAAGAATGTCCTTCTCCTGAATGCTGGCGACAATTTCCAGGGCTCCCTCTTCTACACGACCTATAAGGGCGCGGCCGAAGCCGAATTCCTCAACATGATGAAGTTCGACGCGATGACCGTCGGCAACCATGAATTCGACGACAGCGAGGACGGGCTCGCGACCTTCCTCGACAAGGTGCAATTCCCTGTCGTGACGGCAAACGTGAAGGCGAGAGCCGCTTCCAAGCTCGGCGACCGCATCAAGCCGTCGCTGGTGCTCGATGTCGGCGGCCAGAAGATCGGCATCGTCGGCGCCGTCACCAACGATACGCCGGAACTGTCCTCGCCCGGCCCGAACGTCACCATCGAAGATGACGTTCAGACCATCACATCAGCCGTCCAGGATCTGAAAGGTCAGGGCGTCAACAAGATCATCGCACTCACACATGTCGGATACCCCCGCGACCTCGCCGTGATTGCCAAGATTCCTGACGTCGATGTCGTCGTCGGCGGCCATTCGCACAGCCTGCTCTCGAACACCGACGCGAAGGCCGAAGGTCCCTACCCGACGATGGTCGACAATCCCGGCGGCTACAAGGTGCCGGTCGTTCAGGCGGCCTCCTACAGCAAATATCTCGGCGATCTCGTCGTCAATTTCGATGATAACGGCGTCGTCAAGGATGCCAAGGGCGACCCGATCCTGATCGATTCCTCCTTCACGCCCGATCCGGCCGTCGTCACCCGCGTCGCCGAACTGGCAAAGCCGATCGAGGAACTGCGCAAGAAAGTCATCGGCGCCTCCGAAGGCCCGATCGAGGGCGACCGCAAGGTCTGCCGCGTCAAGGAATGCTCGATGGGCAATCTGGTGGCCGACGCCATGCTTGACCGCACCAGGAACCAGGGCATCACCATTGCCTTCCAGAACGGCGGCGGCCTGCGCGCTTCGATCGACGGCGGCGACGTCACCCAGGGCGAGGTCATCACCGTCCTGCCGTTCCAGAACACACTCGCCACCTTCGAGACGACTGGCGCCGATGTCGTCAAGGCGCTCGAAAACGGTGTCAGCCAGATCGACCAGGGCGCCGGGCGCTTCCCGCAGGTCGCCGGTCTGAAATTCTCCTTCGACCAGTCTAAGCCTGTCGGCAGCCGCGTCAGCGATGTCCAGGTGAAGGAGGGCGACAACTTCGCTCCGATCGACCAGGCCAAGACCTACAAAATCGCCACCAACAATTTCATGCGGGCCGGCGGCGATGGCTATTCGATCTTCAAGGAAGGCAAGAACGCCTATGATTTCGGCCCGGATCTCGCCGACGTGACCGCCGGATATCTGGCCGCGCACTCACCTTACAAACCCTATACCGACGGCCGCGTCACCGAAATTGGCGCGACCGTAGCCCAGGCGCCCGCCGCCGAACCGGCTGCTCCGGCAGCCCCGGCAACCGAGCCCGCTCCTGCCCCTGCGGCGCCGGCCCCGGCCCCGGCCACCCCGGCAGCACCCGCGCCCGCCCCCGAACCAGCGCCGGCAGCCTCTGCACCCGCTGCAACGACGCCGTCCACCCACGTCATCGCCGCAGGCGACACCTTCTGGGATCTTGCCGTCACCTTCTATGGCGACGGCACGCTGTGGCGGAAGCTCTCGGAGGCGAACGGCAGTCCGAACCCGCGCCACCTGACGGTCGGCAAGGAGATCGAAGTTCCGGCGAAATAAGACAATTTGTCCCGATTGCAACGGCCGGTCCGGGGTTTCCCGGGCCGGTTTTTCTTTCTATAGGGTGAACCATGATCTCCCGGCTGCGTATGAGCCGACGAGACAGAAAAGAGAGCGTTGGGGCCAAAATGACAGCAGATATTTCACACCGCCCGGCGGACCATCCGGCCGTCAAATCAGGCAAGGTCGGTGTCCTGCTGGTCAATCTCGGCACGCCCGACGGGACCGATTATAGCTCGATGCGCCGCTATCTCAGGGAATTCCTGACCGATCGCCGCGTCATCGAATGGTCTCGCTGGAAATGGTACCCGATCCTGTTCGGCATCGTGCTCAATACCCGCCCGCAAAAGGTCGGCAAGGCTTATGAGCTGATCTGGAACAAGGAAAAGAACGAAAGCTATCTGCGCACCTATACGCGTAATCAGTCGGAACTGATGGCCGGACGGCTGAAGGATCTTGCGAACGTCAGGGTCGACTGGGCGATGCGCTACGGCACGCCGTCGATCGCCTCGCGCATCGAGGCGCTGAAGCAAGAAGGCTGCGACCGCATCGTGCTCTTCCCGCTCTATCCGCAATATGCGGCGGCAACGACCGCGACCGTCAACGACAAGGCCTTCCACAAGCTGCTTTCCATGCGCTGGCAGCCGGCGCTGCGCACCGTGCCCGACTATCACGACGACGAGACCTATATCGAGTCGCTTGCCCAATCCGTCGAAAGGCATCTTTCGACGCTCGACTGGAAGCCGGAGATGCTGGTCGCCTCCTTCCACGGCATTCCGATGTCCTATTTCAAGCAGGGCGACCCTTACTATTGTCAGTGCCAGAAGACCGGCCGGCTGTTGCGCGAGCGGCTCGGGCTGACCAAGGAAAACTTCATGGTCACCTTCCAGTCCCGCTTCGGGCCGGAGGAATGGCTGCAGCCCTATACCGACAAGACGGTGGAGAAGCTCGCCCAGGACGGCGTCAAGCGCATCGCCGTCATCAATCCCGGCTTCGTCTCCGACTGCCTGGAAACGCTTGAGGAGATCGCCGAACAGGCCGCCCATTCCTTCCATGAGAACGGCGGCGACAAGTTCACGCATATCCCCTGCCTCAACGACGGCGATGACGGCATGAAGGTGCTGGAAAAGGTCGTGCGCCGCGAATTGCAGGGCTGGATCTGAGAATTCCTCTTCGAAAAACAGCGTCGGATACCTAACCGGCGATCGCCCGAAGGACCTGCCGAACGGACCTCCTTTTCCGTTGGAAGCCGGCCTCGTCGTGCCGTGATTTCATCCTCGCAAAGAACATGCTAACTCACCACATTAGTTGTGGGGCGCGGGCGCATGCGCCGATGGGAGGATTTTTTCATGCTGTTCGGCGGCTTCGACATCGTCGTGATCGTGCTGGTCATCTTCGTCATCCTGGTGCTCTTTGCCGGGATCAAGACCGTGCCGCAGGGCTATCGCTATACGATCGAACGCTTCGGGCGTTATACCCGCACGCTGGAGCCTGGCCTCAACCTCATCACCCCCTTCATCGAGCGCGTCGGCGCCCGGTTGAACGTGATGGAGCAGGTGCTGAACGTGCCCACCCAGGAAGTGATCACCAAGGACAATGCCTCGGTATCGGCCGATGCCGTCGCCTTCTATCAGGTGCTGAACGCCGCCCAGTCCGCCTATCAGGTCTCCAACCTCGAAAACGCCATCCTCAACCTCACCATGACCAACATTCGTTCGGTTATGGGCTCCATGGATCTCGACGAGCTGCTTTCAAACCGTGATGCGATCAACGACCGCTTGTTGCGCGTCGTCGACGAGGCGGTGCAGCCGTGGGGCATCAAGGTCACCCGCGTCGAGATCAAGGACATCCAGCCGCCGCGCGACCTCGTCGACGCCATGGCCCGGCAGATGAAAGCCGAACGCGAAAAACGCGCCCAGGTGCTGGAAGCCGAAGGTTCGCGCAATGCGCAGATCCTCAGGGCCGAGGGCGCCAAGCAATCCGCCATCCTGCAGGCCGAAGGCCAGCGCGAAGCCGCCTTCCGCAATGCCGAAGCCCGCGAGCGCCTGGCCGAGGCCGAAGCCAAAGCGACGAGAATGGTCTCCGAAGCGATTGCCGCCGGCGACGTTCAGGCGATCAACTATTTCGTCGCGCAGAAATACACCGAGGCGCTCGCCTCGGTCGGTTCGGCACCCAATTCCAAGATCGTGCTGATGCCGATGGAAGCCTCTTCGATCCTGAGCTCGCTCGGCGGCATCGGCGCCATTGCCCGTGAAGTCTTTGGTGATGCCGGCAACAACCCGGCAACGCCGCTGCCGCCGCGTCCGCGCCCCGCACCGGTCCGCTCGACGCCGCCGATCAATCCGCCGAGCCCCAATCCCTTCAACCCGGATCCGGAGCGCTAAGCCATGCTGGCGAAGATCGTCGCCGAACTTGGTCCTTGGAACTGGTGGGTCGCAGGCCTCGTGCTACTTGCCGCCGAGATGATGGTGCCCGGCTTCTTCCTGGTCTGGATCGGCCTTGCCGCCCTGATCGTCGGCGCGCTGTCGCTGCTCTTCTGGGACAGCGCCTTCTGGGTCTGGGAGCTGCAGGCGATCCTTTTTGCGCTGCTGGCCGTCGCCACGACCTTTGCCGGCCGACGGCTGGTGCTGCGCCATGCCGCCACCGACGAGCCCTTCCTCAATCAGCGCGGCGCGAGCCTCGTCGGCCGGACGGCGACATTGCAGGAACCGATCCGCGAGGGCCGCGGCCGCATCCGTCTCGACGATACGCTATGGCAGGTGATGGGACCCGATCTTCCCGTGGGAACGCAGGTCAAGGTGGTCTCCAGCAACGGCCGCGACCTCAGGGTCGAGCCGATCTGACCCAACAATTCTGATCAGGCGACGCCGATCCGCAGCAGGTCGTGGAAATGCACCAGCCCGATCGGCCGGTTGTCGTCATCGATGACGATCAGCGCGCCGATATGATGCTGGTTGAGCAGCGCCAGCGCTGCGGTCGCCAGCATCGTCGGCTTCACCGTCTTCGGCGTCTTCGTCATGATGTCGTCGACAGCGAGTTCGGCAAGGTTGCGGGTCAGATTGCGCGACATGTCGCCGTCGGTGACGATGCCGCAGAGCCGGCCATCCTCGTCGAGCACGCCGACACAGCCGAAATGCTTGCGCGACAGCACCGTGATCGCCTCCGGCATCGGCGTGCCCTTGGCGACGAGCGGCAGCCGCTCGCCGGTATGCATGATATCGGCGACATGGGTGAGGCTCGCGCCGAGTTTGCCGCCCGGATGAAAGACGTGGAAATCGGTGGCGGTAAAGCCCCGCGCCTCCAGGAGCGCCACTGCGAGCGCATCGCCGAGAGCAAGCTGCATCAGCGTCGAGGTCGTCGGCGCCAGCCCGTTCGGGCAGGCTTCCTGTTCGTTCGGCACCAGAAGCACGATATCGGCAGCGGTCGCAAGCGAGGAGCGTTCGCCGCAGGTGAGCGCGATCAGCGGAATGGAGAAGCGCCGCGTGAAGGAGATGATGCTCTTGAGCTCGGCGCTCTCGCCGCCCTTGGAAATCGCTAGCACGACGTCGTCGCGCGCGATCATGCCGAGGTCGCCATGATTGGCTTCGGCCGCATGCACGAAGAAGGCGGGTGTCCCGGTCGAAGCAAATGTCGCCGCCATCTTCGCGCCGATATGCCCGCTTTTGCCGACGCCGGTGACGATCACCCGTCCGGAAATGTCCCCGATGACTTCGATGGCCCGGGTGAAGGGACCGGCCAATCCGTTGTCGAAGGCCCGTTCCAGCGCTTCAAGACCGCGTTTTTCGATCTCTATCGTGCGTTTTGCCGATTCGAGCACGCTGTTTTCGACGAGTTTGACCGCTCTTCTGTTCATGGAGATGCGTTAGACCTTTTCACTTTCCAAGTCCACCCTGGGATATTTCCGAATTGTGAACAACGCCGGCCCGCGGCAACGAATGATTAACCACAAGGCTTTACCTTTGGGTAAGAACCGAAAGCATGTCAGGCGCGAATTGCATGGGCCAGCCAAAACAGACGAGCAGTGTGACGCCGCTCCGCGCCATGAGCCGTGTCGTCTGCTTTACTGCGTTCGGCAGCCTGCTTCTCGGACAGACGGCGGCCTTCGCGCAGTCCGCCTCACAGGTTCAGGCAAACAACCGTTCCGCCGCCCAAGGCAGCACCACGAATGCCGCCGTCGGTTTCGATGACGAAACCGACGTTTCAGCCACTCCGACGGCAGCCGGCGCGGCTGGAAATGCGGATGAAGCCCAGCAAAGGCCCGCCATACCGGATGCGCAATCCGGCGACGATATCACCGGCTCCATTCTCGATGATGATATACGCCGGCTGAACACCCGCGAACCAGCGATCGACGAAACGCTGCTGCGCCGCAAGGCTGCCGAAAGCGCCTCGACGGCGGAAACGCCCGGCATCCCGATCGGCACTTTCGTGCTCCGCCCGACCGTCACGCAGAGCATCAACACCGAGACCACCAAGGACGGCAACACCCGCCAACAGCGCGCTTTCCTCGAAACCGATGCGGCCGCGACGCTCACCTCCGACTGGGGCCGGCATCAGCTGACCGTCACCTCGGAAGGCGCCTGGCAGCAGAATATCAGCGGCGAAGGCGAGGAACAGCCCTCCTTCAAGGTCAACGGCGACCTCCGGCTGGATCTTCCCGACGATACGGTCGCGCACCTCACCGCCGGTTACAATTTCTACCGCGAGGATACTGACGATCCCGACGCCATCGCCGATGCCACGCAGCAGTCGGACGTGCAGGAGTTCGCTGCCGGCGCCTCCGTCCAGCGCGATTTCGGCATCCTGCGCGGCACGACGGCGCTGGCGCTCACCCGCTCGATCTATTCCGACGCCACGCTGGCAAACGGCACGACCGTGACCTTGAGCGACCGCAACCAGACGACGGGCACGTTGCGCGGCCGCGTCGGCTACGAGCTGTCGCCGGCGCTCATCCCCTTCATCGAGGCCACGATCGGCCGGACGCTCTATGACGAAACGCGCGATTCCGCCGGTTACGAGCGTTCGGGCCATAGCTACGGCGCCAAGGCCGGCGTCGAGGTCGATCTCGGTGAAAAGCTGAAGGGTGAGGTCGGCATCGGCTACGAGAGGGCGGATTTCGAAGACAGCCGGCTGTCCTCGATCGACACCGCCACGCTCGATGCGAGCTTGCTCTGGTCGCCGATCCGCGGCACCGATGTCAATCTCGACCTGCAGACGAGCATCCAGCCGACAACCACGCCGGGCGAGAGCGGCTACGTCTCGCACGCACTGACGACGACGGTTACCCACCAGCTGCGTGACAATCTGGTCGGCACGATGATCGGCGGCGTCATATGGCGCGACTATCCCACCGACAGCACCATCAACGACGAACTCGTCTACACCGCGGCGACCGGCCTGACCTGGAACATTAACCGCTACCTCGATCTCACCAGCACCCTGGGTTACGAGCTGACCACCCGCAAGGAAGGCGACGATTCCCAGCAATGGCGCGCCGGCGTCGGCCTCAAGCTGAAACGCTAAGCGCCGCACATCTGGTAGGATGCGCGGCGCTCTGTCACTGAATAATTTGGCGGAAAGCTTACTTCAGGCCGGCCAGCAATGCCTTGAAGCCGTCTTCGACGGTCGGACGGATATCGGCGCGTTCGAGGGCGTAGGCGACGTTTGCCAGGATGAAGCCATCCTTGGCGCCGCAGTCGTAGGTCGTGCCGCGGAAGTGGTAACCGGCGAAATCCTGTTCCTTCAAGAGCTTCAGCATGCCGTCGGTGAGCTGGATCTCGTTGCCGGCGCCGCGCTCCTGGGTTTCGAGGATCTTGAAGATCTCCGGCTGCAGGATGTAGCGGCCATTGATGAAGAAGTTGGAAGGCGCCGTTCCCTTGGCAGGCTTCTCCACCATGCCGGTGATGCGGAAGCCGTCGCCGATCGCTTCGCCGACGCCGACGATGCCGTATTTATGCGCCTGGTCGGGCGCGCATTCCTCGACAGCGATGATATTGCCGCCGCTCTGGCCGTAAAGGTCGATCATGCCCTTCATGCAGCCCTTTTCGCCCTTCATGATCATGTCGGGCAGCAGCAGCGCGAAAGGCTCGTCGCCGACGATTTCGCGAGCGCACCATACGGCGTGGCCGAGGCCGAGCGGCTCCTGCTGACGGGTAAAGCTCACCGTGCCTGCCTTGGGAAGCTGCTGCTGCAGCAGGGTGATTTCCGCCTTCTTGGCGCGCTCCTTGAGCGTCTGCTCGAGTTCGAAATGAATGTCGAAATAATCTTCGATGACGTGCTTGTTGCGCCCCGTGACGAAAACCAGATGCTCGATCCCGGCCTCGATCGCCTCATCGACGACATATTGAATGATCGGCTTGTCGACGACGGTCAACATTTCCTTCGGAACAGCCTTCGTTGCCGGCAGAAACCGCGTCCCCAAACCTGCCACCGGAAAAACTGCCTTACGAACTTTATTCTGATGCGCCACACAGGCCTCCTGCTTTGACTAAATCGCCTTGTAAATAAAGCCGTTCACGTCTGACTAGTATAGAATTGCAACTGTTTTGCAACTGGTGACCTCAGCGGACGGTCATGGTAAAGATTTTGTTGACTCCGTTCCTGTAGTCTCGGGTCTGGGCGGACATGACGCCCTGCTGCGCCTGAAACTGAAGATGTGGGATACGACTGTCGATGACCCAGAATCACAAAAACTCCCTTCGTGGTCTTGCTCTCGCTCTTATTGTCGCCGCCCAGGTTGGGCTGGTCCCCGACAACGCGAAAGCTGATTCCCGGTTCCAGAAATGGATCGCGGATTTTTACCAAACAGCCGCTCAGAGTGGCATCAGTAAGGCAACCTATCAAAAGGCCTTTTCTGGGGTCACCGAGCCCGATCCCACCGTGCTCGAAAAGGCTGCCTATCAGCCGGAATTCACCTCGAAGATCTGGGACTACGTCGATTCCCGCGTCAATCCCTATACCGTCAAGATCGGCCGCGAGATGGCCGCCAAACATGCGCGCACCCTCAATGCGATCCAGCAGCGCTTCGGCGTCGACAAGAGCATTCTGCTCGCCATCTGGTCGATGGAATCGAACTACGGCGCGATCCTCGACAAGGAAGACCGGCTGCATTACGTGCCGCGCGCCCTGGCAACGCTTGCCTATGCCGATCCGCGCCGCGCCAAATTCGCCAAGAAGCAGCTGGTCGCCGCGCTGAAGATCCTGCAGAGCGGCGATGTGCCGGCGCGTGAGATGACCGGCTCCTGGGCCGGTGCCATGGGCCACACCCAGTTCATCCCGACGAGCTACTTGCTTTATGCCGTCGATGCCGACGGCAACGGTCATCGCGACATCTGGAATTCGGTGCCGGACGCTCTGGCGACCTCGGCCAACCTCCTGATGAAAAATGGCTGGGATACCGGCAAGACCTGGGGCTACGAGGTGGTCGTTCCCGCAGCCGCAGCCAAGCAGGCCGGCAAAACCCATACGCTTGCCCAATGGGCTGAGCTCGGCCTGAAGCGTCCGAACGGCAAGGCCTTCCGCGAAGGCGGCACCAAGGCCGTGCTGAAGATGCCGGCCGGGCCCGGTGGCCCGGGCTTCCTGATGACAGCCAATTTCTTCACCATCAAGAACTACAATGCGTCGGACAGCTACGCGCTCGCCGTCGGCCTGCTGGCCGATCAGATCGCCGGATACGGCGGCATGCAGCAGCGCTGGCCGCGCCCGGACGGCGCCCTCGACATCACCGAGAAATTCGAGCTGCAGACCCGTTTGAAGACGCTCGGCTATTACAATGGCGAAGTCGACGGCAATTTCGGCTCTGGTTCGAAAGCGGCGATATCAGCGGTGCAGGAGCGGATCGGCATGCAGCCGGACGGCGAACCCTCGCTGCCTCTACTGAACGCACTCCGCCGCTAGAAGCGGCGGAACCGTGACCTAAATAAATAGCGGGAGTGGACGCTGGCCTGCCCTGCGTGCAAGATGCCGGCAGATGCGGAACTGCCCATGATGAAGAAACTCGATCGGACCCGTAAAATCCGCTGGCTCACGCTCGCCCTGACGGCGGCGTCGCTCTGCCTCGGCGCGTTTGCGCCGGTGCATGTCGCAGAAGCCCAGGAGCAGCGCTACCAGCGCCAGTCGATCCTCGATTTCTTCCTCGGCCGGCGCTATCTCGACGAAGGTCCGCAGGCTCCCGATGTCCCGCAGCCGAAACGCCAGCAGCGCAAGCGCCCGCCGGCGCAGAAAGCCGTGGTCAATACCCGCACCGCGCCGCCCGTGCGGCCGCCCGTGCAGGAAGAACCTGTCGTTCAGAAGCTCGGCGACGCCAAGAAGATCTTGATCGTCGGCGATTTCCTTGCCAGCGGCCTTGGTGACGGTCTCACCGCCGCCTTCGAGACTTCGCCCGGCGTCATCGTCGAAGCCCGCGGCAACGTCTCCTCGGGTCTCGTCCGCGACGATTATTACGACTGGCCGGAACAGCTGCCGAAGATGATCGACGAGCTAAAGCCGGCAATGGTCGTCGTCATGATCGGCGCCAACGACCGACAGCAGATGGTGACCGACACCGCCAAGGAAAAATTCCGCACCGACGGCTGGTTCACCGAATATCGCCGCCGCGTCCTTTCCTTCGGCAAGGAAGTCACCGAACGCAAGATCCCCTTGCTTTGGGTCGGGCTTCCCGCCTTCGAATCCGATCAGATGACGGCCGATGCCGTACAGATGAACCAGCTCTACCGCAATCAGGTGGAAAGCATCGGCGGCGAATTCGTCGATATCTGGGATGGCTTCGTCGACGAAAACGGCAACTTCATCGTCACTGGTTCGGATGTGAACGGCCAGCAGGTGCGCCTGCGCACCTCCGACGGCATCAACCTCACGCAGGCCGGCCGCCGCAAGATTGCCTTCTATGTGGAAAAGCCTGCCCGCCGCATTCTCGGCACCCAGGCAAGCCCGGATCTGGTGCGGCTGGACGAAAGCGCCCTGCCGGGTCTCGGCCTTCCCACCAATCCGGTCGAGCATACCGTGCCGATCAGCCTCTCCGACCCCAATCTCGACGGCGGCACCGAGCTTCTCGGCGCAAGGCCGCCGCCCGTGACGCTGACGAAATCGCCGCGCGATCTTCTCGTCGAGCAGGGCCAGATGACGCCGGCGCCCGTCGGACGTGTCGACGATTACCGCATGCCGGCGGCCAAGACGCCGGCCGAAGTCTCGGTAAAATGAGAAAAGCGGTGCGAGCATGATGCCGAAAAGCGTCCGCGGTTTTCGGACCACATCATGCTCTGATGATAGCCTTCATTCCCGTTACTTCGCCGCCGCCTGCGGCCAGCTCAGATAATAGTAATTCGAACCGATCAGGCCGAAGAAGGCATTGCCGTCATTCGTCTGGTCGACATAGCTGCCGTTTTCCTTAACGAAGGCGCCGTCGGAGCCACGCGCCAGATGTGCATTGAGGAAGTCGCTCCAGCCGCTGACGTCGATCGCCTCGCCGGCCTTGTTTTCCGTGTCCGCCTCCTCGGGATCGTCGACGTCCCAGGCGGTGACCGACACGCCCTGCGTCGGATCGGAGATGGTGAGCGTGCCGGCCTCCAGCGCCGCCAGCATGTCGTGAGCCTTGCCGCTCTCGCCTTCGGCCGCAGCCGCATCCTGCAGCTGCTGCTTCAGCATCGACATGAAGGAAGCGCTGGTGATATCCGCGCTCTCACGCGTCGCGTCGGTCTCGTCAGTCGTGTCGCTCTGGGATGAAAGCGTGTCGAGCAGGCCCGACAGCGCCTGGTTGGAAAGAAGTGATGCCGAGCTCGAATCGAGCCCGTAGCTGCTCAGGATACTGGCCGCCGACGAACTTTGCGCATCCTGCTCGCTATCGTCGGAATTGCGGAGGTTCTTCAGGGCATATTGGGCCGAAACCAGCCGTGTGCTGTCAACTGCGGAAACCATTTGAAAAATCCTTGTCGATCATTCGCGGCGGTCAATATCCCCAGTGCCGCGGCCGATGGTAAAATGCCTTGGCCGAAACGGCGGGGCACCTCCGCTCCGGTCGCCGCCGGCTCCTGCTGAGCCCGCGTCCGGCGCAAACTTCACGCCCCGGCATTGCTCGAGGCTTGCGCGGGAGACCGGCGCGTCAAGCGGTCGCACCGGCAATAAAGCGTCCTGGCCGGGCGCGACCCCATAAAAAACTCCGCCGGTGAAGGCGGAGTTCGTATCGTCCCAAGCTGTATGAGCCGGCGATCAGTGCGGCAGCACGGTCGAGCCCATCAAGGCCTCGTCGATGGCGCGAGCGGCCTGACGGCCTTCGCGGATCGCCCAGACCACCAGCGACTGGCCGCGGCGCACGTCGCCCGCCGTCCAGAACTTGTCGACCGAGGTCTTGTAGTCGCGATCATTGGCGACGACATTGGTCGAGCCGCGTCTGTCGGTGTTGAGCGTCAGCTTGCCTTCGAGCTCCTTCAGCACGCTTGTCGTGAACGGGCCGCGGAAACCGATGGCGATGAAAGCGAGATCGGCACGAATGACGAATTCCGTGCCCGCGACCGGGCGGCGCCGCTCGTCGACTTCGCAGCACTTGACGCCGGTCAGCACGCCGTCTTCGCCGACGAATTCAAGCGTCGCCACCTGGAATTCGCGCACGGCGCCCTCGGCCTGCGAGGAGGAGGTGCGCATCTTCGTCGCCCAGAAGGGCCAGACGGCAAGCTTGTCTTCCTTCTCCGGCGGCTGCGGCCGAATGTCGAGCTGGGTGACCTTGACGGCGCCCTGGCGGAAGGCCGTGCCGACGCAGTCCGAGGCCGTATCGCCGCCGCCGACGACGACGACATGCTTGGCGCCGGCAAGGATCGGATCCGACGGCCAGCCGATGCTGTCGATGTTTTCACGCCCGACGCGGCGGTTCTGCTGCACGAGATAGGGCATGGCGTCATGCACGCCGGCAAGATCCGTGCCCGGAATGCCCGCCTCGCGCGGCGTCTCGGAGCCGCCGCAGTAAAGAACGGCGTCGTGATCGGCGAGCAGCTGCTCGACCTTGACGTCGACGCCGACATTGACGCCGCAATGGAAGGTGACGCCCTCGCCCTTCATCTGCTCGACGCGGCGGTCGATGAAGTTCTTCTCCATCTTGAAATCGGGAATGCCGTAACGCAGCAGGCCGCCGGGCTTCGTCTCGCGCTCGTAGACATGCACCTCATGACCGGCGCGGCCGAGCTGCTGAGCGGCGGCCATGCCGGCGGGACCGGAGCCGATGACCGCGACCTTCTTGCCGGTATGGACGGTGGCCGGCTGCGGCCGGATGAAACCGAGCTCATAGGCCTTGTCGGCGATCGCCTGTTCGACGGTCTTGATGGCAACCGGCGCATCTTCGAGATTCAAAGTGCAGGCTTCCTCGCAAGGCGCGGGGCAGACGCGGCCGGTGAACTCCGGGAAGTTGTTGGTCGAATGCAGGTTCTGGATCGCCGCTTCCCAGTTGTTGTTGTAGACGAGGTCGTTCCAGTCAGGAATCTGGTTATGCACCGGGCAGCCGGTGGGGCCGTGACAATAGGGGATGCCACAGTCCATGCAGCGCGCCGCCTGTTTCTGCACTTCCGGGTCCGACATCGGGATCGTGAACTCGCGGAAATGACGGATGCGATCCGACGCCGGCTGGTACTTCGCCACCTGCCGGTCGATTTCCAGAAATCCTGTTACCTTACCCATTTCTTCGTCCCTTACCCTCATGACCGTCTCACCCGGGGCCAGTTGTCTGTCGTCAGTCCCGGTATCCCGGGCGGGTTGCTTCTCTTGACCGTCATTGGAACATATCCCCTGAAACATCCGCGCGATCTGGACGGCCTTTCGCCGGCATGATCGTCACGGGTCATCGAGACGTTTCCGACATCGGCCATCTGCGTTCGGCAGGCGGCCGATGTCCGGCGCAAATCACTCCGCGGCGATGCCCATCCGGCTGCGTTCCATTTCCTCGAGCGCACGACGATATTCGACCGGCATCACCTTGCGGAACTTCGGACGGTAGTCGGCCCAGTTGTCGAGGATCTGCTGGGCGCGGGACGAGCCCGTATAGTGCAGATGGTTGGAGATCAGCTGGTAAAGGCGCTCCTCGTCGTGGCGTGTCATGTCGCCCGAGACGTCGACGCGTCCCTTGTGCATGAGATCGCCGCCATGATGATGCAGCTTCTCCAGCATGTCGTCCTCTTCCGGCACCGGCTCGAGCTCGACCATCGCCATGTTGCAGCGGCTGGCGAAATCGCCGGTTTCATCGAGCACGTAAGCAACGCCGCCGGACATGCCGGCCGCAAAGTTGCGGCCCGTGGCGCCGAGCACGACGACGACACCGCCGGTCATGTATTCGCAGCCATGGTCGCCGACACCCTCGACGATGGCGATCGCTCCGGAATTGCGGACGGCGAAACGTTCGCCGGCCACGCCGCGGAAATAGCATTCGCCCTCGGTCGCGCCGTAAAGCACGGTGTTGCCGACGATGATCGAGTTCTCGGCCACGATCCTGGAATTCTCCGGCGGCCGGATGATGATCTTGCCGCCCGAAAGCCCCTTGCCGACATAGTCGTTGCCGTCGCCGATCAGGTTGAAGGTGACGCCGCGCGCGAGGAATGCGCCGAAGCTTTGGCCCGCCGTGCCGCGAAGCGTCACGTTGATCGTGTCTTCCTTCAGCCCGCGATGGCCGAAACGCTTGGCGACCTCGCCGGAGAGCATCGCGCCGGCCGAACGGTCGACGTTCTTGATGCCGACTTCGAAGGCGACGGGCGTCTTGGCGGTCAGCGCCTGTTGTGCCTGCTCGATCAGCGCGCGATCGAGAATATCGTCGATCGGGTGCTGCTGCCGGCTCGTCCAGAAGGTCTGTTCCTTCGCAGCCTCGACCTTGTGGAAGATGCGGCTGAAATCGAGGCCCTTCGCCTTCCAGTGCGCCAGCATCTCGTCCTTCTCCAGCAGCTCCGAGGCGCCGATGATATCGTCGAGCCGGGTGAACCCCAGCGAGGCGAGGATCTCGCGCACTTCGTTGGCGACGAAGAAGAAGTAGTTGATGACGTGCTCAGGCGTACCCTTGAAGCGCTTGCGCAGCACCGGATCCTGCGTCGCCACGCCGACCGGACAGGTGTTGAGATGGCACTTGCGCATCATGATGCAGCCCGCGGCGATCAGCGGCGCGGTGGCGAAGCCGAACTCGTCTGCTCCGAGCAGCGCCCCGATGATGACGTCGCGGCCGGTCTTGAGGCCGCCGTCCACCTGCAGCGCGATGCGCGAACGCAACCCGTTCAGCACCAGCGTCTGCTGGGTCTCGGCAAGGCCGATCTCCCAGGGGCTGCCGGCATGCTTGAGCGAGGTCAGCGGCGATGCACCCGTGCCGCCGTCGAAACCGGCGACCGTGATGTGGTCGGCGCGCGCCTTGGCCACACCGGCGGCAACCGTGCCGACGCCGACTTCGGAGACGAGCTTGACCGAAACGTCTGACGTCGGGTTGACGTTCTTCAGGTCGTAGATCAGCTGCGCCAGATCCTCGATCGAATAGATGTCGTGATGCGGCGGCGGCGAGATCAGACCCACACCCGGCGTCGAGTGACGGGTCTTGGCAACGGTCGCATCGACCTTGTGTCCGGGCAGCTGTCCGCCTTCGCCGGGCTTGGCGCCCTGCGCCACCTTGATCTGCAGCACGTCGGCATTGACGAGATATTCGGTGGTGACGCCGAAGCGGCCCGACGCGATCTGCTTGATCGCCGAACGTTCCGGGTTCATCGAACCGTCAGAGAGCGGCATGTAGCGGTCGGATTCCTCGCCGCCCTCGCCGGTGTTCGACTTGCCGCCGATCCGGTTCATGGCGATCGCCAGCGTCGTATGCGCCTCGCGGGAGATCGAGCCGAAGGACATCGCCCCCGTCGAGAAACGCTTGACGATATCGGCCGCCGGCTCGACCTCGTCGACCGACACCGGCTTGCGGCCGAGCGCTTCGGCGCTCTTGATGGTGAAAAGCCCGCGGATGGTGTTCATGCGCAGCGCCGAATTGTTCACCATCTCGGCGAATTCGCGGTAACGATCCTCGGCATTGCCGCGCACGGCATGCTGAAGGGCGGCAACCGCATCCGGCGTCCAGGCATGGCTTTCGCCGCGCATGCGGTAGGCATATTCGCCGCCGATATCGAGCGTTGTCGCAAGCAGCGGATCCTTGCCGAAAGCCGCGGTGTGGCGGGCAACGGTCTCTTCGGCGATCGCTTCCAGGCCGATGCCCTCGATCATCGTCGCGGTTCCGAAGAAATACTTGTCGACCAGTTCAGACGACAGGCCGATCGCGTCGAAGATCTGCGCACCGCAATAGGACTGGTAGGTGGAGATGCCCATCTTCGACATCACCTTGAGGATGCCTTTGCCGACCGCCTTGATGTAGCGGTAGACGATTTCCGAGGCATCGACCTCCTTCGGGAACTCGCCCTTGGCATGCATGTCGAGCAGCGTGTCGAAGGCAAGATAAGGGTTGATCGCCTCGGCGCCATAGCCGGCGAGCAGGCAGAAATGATGCACTTCGCGCGGCTCCCCGGTCTCGACGACGAGACCGACGGAGGTGCGAAGCCCCTTGCGGATCAGGTGATGGTGCACGGCAGCCGTCGCCAGCAGCGCCGGAATGGCGATACGGTCGGGGCCGATCTGGCGGTCGGAGAGCACGATGATATTGTAGCCGCCCTTGACGGCCGCCTCCGCGCGTTCGCAGAGCCGGTCGAGCATCTCGGGCATGCCGGCCGCACCGCGCTCGATATCATAGGTAAAATCGAGCGTCTTGGTGTCGAAACGGTCTTCCGTATGGCCGATCGAGCGGATCTTTTCGAGATCGCCATTGGTCAGGATCGGCTGTCGTACTTCGAGGCGCTTGGCATTTGCCATGCCCTCGTGGTCGAGAATGTTCGGGCGCGGGCCGATGAAGGAGACGAGGCTCATGACGAGTTCTTCGCGGATCGGATCGATCGGCGGGTTCGTCACCTGCGCGAAATTCTGCTTGAAATAGGTATAGAGCAGCTTCGGCTTTTCCGACATCGCCGAGATCGGCGTATCCGTGCCCATCGAGCCGATCGCTTCCTGCCCCGTCGTCGCCATCGGCGACATCAGGATGCGGGTATCCTCGGTCGTGTAGCCGAAGGCCTGCTGACGGTCGAGCAGCGACACGTCGCGACGCAGCGCCCGGGGCTCCACCGGCTTCAGCTCTTCGAGGATGAGCTGGGTGCGGTCGAGCCAGCTGCGGTAGGGATGCGCCGTCGCGAGCTTCGACTTGACCTCGTCATCGGAGATGATGCGGCCTTCTTCCATGTCGATCAGCAGCATCTTGCCCGGCTGCAGGCGCCACTTCTGGATGATCTTCTCCTCCGGAACCGGCAGAACGCCGGCCTCGGATGCCATGATGACGCGGTCGTCGTCGGTCACGAGGTAACGCGCCGGCCGCAGGCCATTGCGGTCGAGCGTCGCGCCGATCTGCTTGCCGTCGGTGAAGGCAACGGCAGCCGGTCCGTCCCACGGCTCCATCAATGCCGCGTGATACTCGTAGAAGGCCTTGCGTTCGGCCGCCATCGACTGATTGCCGGCCCAGGCTTCCGGGATCAGCATCATCACCGCATGCGCCAGCGAATAGCCGCCGCGCACCAGGAATTCCAGCGCATTGTCGAAGCAGGCCGTGTCCGACTGCCCCTCGTAGGAAATCGGCCAGAGCTTGGAAATGTCCTCTCCGAACAGCGGCGAGGAAACCGATGCCTGGCGCGCTGCCATCCAGTTGACGTTGCCGCGCAGCGTGTTGATCTCGCCGTTATGGGCGACCATGCGATAGGGGTGCGCGAGCTTCCACGACGGGAAGGTGTTGGTCGAAAAGCGCTGGTGCACGAGTGCCACCGCGCTTTCGAAACGCGGGTCGGACAAGTCCTTATAATAGGCGCCGACCTGGTAGGCCAGGAACATGCCCTTGTAGACCACGGTCGCCGACGACAGCGAGACCGGATAGAAATTGCTCTCCTCGCCGTCGAACTCATCATAGATGCGGTTGGAGATGACCTTGCGCAGGGTGAACAGCCGGCGCTCGAACTCGTCGTTGTTTTCGGCATCCTCACCGGCGCCGATGAAGACCTGCACGTGATGCGGCTCGGTCGCGGCGATATCAGGCGCCTTGGAGAGCGAGGAATTGTCGACAGGAACGTCGCGGAAGCCGATGAAGACCTGGCCCTCCTCGACGATGACGTCCTTGATCACCTTCTTGAAGTGCTCGATCTGCTTTTCGTCGCGTGGCATGAAGATATGGCCGACGCCATATTCGCCGGCCGGTGGCAGGGTGATGCCCTGCGCGGCCATTTCCTCGCGGAAGAACTGGTCCGGGATCTGCACCAGGATGCCGGCGCCGTCGCCCATCAGCGGATCGGCGCCGACGGCGCCGCGATGCGTCAGGTTCTCGAGAATGAAGAGGCCGTCCTTGACGATCTGGTGCGACTTCTCACCTTTCATATGCGCGACGAAGCCGACGCCGCAGGCATCATGTTCGTTGGAAGGATCGTAAAGCCCCTGTTTCTTCGGCAGGCCGGAGGCGGATTTGGAAATATTGGCCGTCGCGCGCGCCTCGGCAGCAGCAAACCGGTCAAATTCCATGGATGGCGTCTTCGTCATCATCTTTCCTCCTGTCGAAGCCCACGGTGCGCGGGCGGCTTTTCGTCCCGCGCCGCAACCTGAAAATAGGTTCGGCGCATGACAGCGCTGTTGCATTGTGAAGATCGCCGCAGACATCTGCTTCAAAGGAAAGCAAACCGTCGCGTTCCGCGCCTGCCATTCGCCTCCGCGCGCCGCCCATCGTGGGGCTTGGCGCTCGGAAGAACTATAACGTGAAAGCCCGCTTGTTCCAGGGCTTTCGGCGCCTCTTCGGCCGCAAAGGCCAAAATAGGACAGCAACACTGTCCTAATTCATCCGTTCTATGCCAGAAAGCATTTGGCTCCGCAAGAGCGCCGCGACAAAAATCGTCATTTTGCGAAGGAAGATTACCAAATCAGTCGCAACGGCGAAATAAAATTACGAAAACCTCATTCATTTTATTTATTGATTGCGCAGTTCAATTTCGGTGATGGATTATAGGCAATAGCCTTGATCCCGTGAAGCTTTGGCGTAATCTCCGCCGCAAACCTCCAAATCCGTTCCCACTCCCCACGGTCTCCGCCATGTTCTTTGCTTCCGATAATTGGGCCGGCGCCCACAGATCCATTGCCGAACGCCTGCTGGCGGAATCAGCCGGCTTCGCCCCGGCCTATGGCGCCGGCGATCTCGACAAGAAGATCGAGGCCCGCTTCTGCGAGATCTTCGAGCGTGAGGTTTCCGTTTTCTTCGTCGCCACCGGCACGGCCGCCAACTCGCTGTCGCTGGCAAGCGTCCAGCGCCCCGGCGGGATCACCTTCTGCCATTCGGAAGCGCATGTGATCGAAGATGAATGCGGCGCGCCGGAATTCTTCTCCGGCTCCGCCCGCCTCGTCGCCATCGACGGCGAAGCCGGCAAGATCGATCCTGCCAAGCTTTCCGCGAGGATCGCAAACTTTCCCGAGGACGCCCTCCGTCACGGCCGCGCCAGCGCGGTGACCATCACCCAGGCAACCGAGATCGGCACGGTCTATTCCCTGCCCGAGATCGGCGAGATCGCCGCCATATCGAGAAAGCGCAACCTGCCGCTCCACATGGACGGCGCCCGCTTCGCCAATGCGCTGATTGCGCTCGGCGCCACTCCGGCCGAAATGACCTGGAAGCGCGGCGTCGACATGCTCTCCTTCGGCGGCACCAAGAACGGCTGCTGGTGCGCGGAAGCGATCGTCTTCTTCAACCCGGATCAGGCAAGGGAAATGCCCTTCATCCGCAAGCGGGCGGCCCAGCTCTTTTCGAAGTCGCGTTTCATTGCCGCCCAGTTCGACGCTTATTTCGAAAACGGCCTCTGGCTCGATCTCGCCCGCCATTCGAACGCCATGGCCGACCGCCTGCGCGCCGGCATCGGCGCCAGCAATGCCGCCCGCCTCGCCTGGCCGACCGCCTCCAACGAAGTCTTTGCCGTCATCAGCAAAAATGCCGTGAAAACCGCCGAGGAAAAAGGCGCGAAATTCTATGAATGGCCGATGCCTGCGGCAACGCCCGAACTCGTTTCCGACAGCGAAACCCTGATCCGGCTCGTTACCAGCTTCGCGACGACGGACGCGGATGTGGATGGTTTCCTCAAGTGCCTCTCCGCCTGATCGCCATCCAGAAAGGCTCGTCTTCCGGGCGAGTCTTTCGGTAGCGGCAAGGCGTCACGCCGACCTCAACCGTCTCACCTTTTGCAGAATATCATCCGAGAGTGCTGCGACCAGCGCCTGGTCCGCCCCTTTGCGCGGCACCAGAACGAATTCCACGTCCTCCAGCACCGGCAGCTTTCCCTTAGCGATCTCCTTCAGCCCTGATGGCGCCATGCTGCGCGGCTGCACGAGCACGCCCATCCCGGCCCGCGCCGCCGCCGTCAATCCGCTGAGGCTGCCGCAGGTGCAGACGATCCGCCACGCCACGCCGTTTCGCCCGAGCGCCTCCAGCGCGATCGCCCGCGTCACGCTCGGCGGCGGAAAGGCGATCAGCGGCAGGAGGCCGGAGGCGAACACATGTTCGGGATCGCGCGCCAGCCAGACGAGCGGCTCGCGATAGACGAGCTTTCCGCGCGCATCGCCGAGCCGGCGCTTGGCGAGCACCAAGTCGATCTCGCCATTATCCTGCATCTCATAGAGGACACCTGACAGCGCCACGGTCAGTTCTAGGTCGACGGAGGGATGCGAACGAACGAAATCCTCCAGCACCGCCGGCAGCTGGCTGGTGACGAAATCTTCCGATACGCCGAGCCGCAGGCTGCCACGCAGGCTGTTGCTCCTGAACAGAGACTGAACCTGCCCCTCGATCGAGAGCATGGAGCGCGCATGCGACAGCAGCGCCTCGCCGTCACCGGTCAGCATCACTCTATGCGTATCGCGCGCGAGCAGCTTGCGCCCGAGTGTCGCTTCCAGCCGCTGAATATGCTGGCTGACCGTCGATTGCCCGAGACCCAGCCTTTCCGCAGCAAGCGTGAAACTGCCCATCTGTTCGACGGCGACGAAGCTGCGCAATTGCGAGAGGTCGAGCATTGAAATCCAGTTTTCCGATAACTGTTATTCCTTGCATCCTGCTTCATAATGGACGACAGAACAATGACTAAATCTATTGCCGCGAGACCGCCATGCGCCGTTTTCTGCCCGATACGTTCACGATCCTGCTCGTCTGCACGGTCATCCTCGCCTCCTTGTTTCCGGCCAGCGGCCGCTTTGCGGACTATTTCGGCGTCGCCACCGATCTTGCCATCGCGGCGCTGTTCTTCCTCCATGGCGCCCGCCTCTCGCGCGACGTCGTCATTGCAGGCCTTCTGCACTGGCGCCTGCACCTCGTCATCCTGCTGACGACCTTCGGCATTTTCCCGCTGCTCGGCCTCGGGCTCGGCTTCATTCCCGACACCATCCTGCCGCAGCCGCTTTATCTCGGTATCCTCTTCCTCTGCGTGCTGCCCTCGACCGTGCAGTCGTCGATCGCCTTCACTTCGATGGCGGGCGGCAATGTGTCTGCGGCCATCTGCTCGGCCTCGGCCTCCAACATTTTCGGCATGTTCCTGACGCCGCTGCTCGTCGGCCTGCTCTTTTCCGTCGGCGGTCATGGCGGCTTCTCCTTCGACGCGCTTCAGCAGATCCTCTTGCAACTGCTCGCCCCCTTCGTCGTCGGCCAGATCCTGCAGCCCTGGATCGGCGACTTGATCCGCGCCAAAAAGAAGATCCTGATGCCTGTCGACCGCGGCTCGATCCTGATGGTCGTCTATCTCGCCTTCTCGACGGCCGTGGTCGAGGGGCTGTGGCACACCTTCTCGATTGCCGACATTGCCGTCGTCATCCTCGCCGACATCCTGCTTCTGGCGCTCGTCCTCCTTTTGACGATGTTCGGCAGCCGCAGGCTGGGCTTCAACAAGGCCGACGAAATCACCATCACCTTCTGCGGCTCGAAGAAGAGCCTGGCCAGCGGCGTGCCGATGGCGAACGTCATCTTCGCCGGCCAGTCGATCGGCGCGATCGTTCTGCCGCTGATGCTCTTCCATCAGATCCAGCTCATGGCCTGTGCCGTCATCGCTCAGAAATACGCCGCCGCCCGCCGCGCGACGGAACAGCAGATCACGGATGCCGCCAGCCCGGCGGCTTAAGCCAAAACGAAAAACGGCGCCCCGATCGGAGCGCCGTCCTT
Source organism: Rhizobium sp. R339 (assembly GCF_002211395.1). NCBI lineage: Bacteria > Pseudomonadati > Pseudomonadota > Alphaproteobacteria > Hyphomicrobiales > Rhizobiaceae > Rhizobium > Rhizobium sp. R339. The sequence continues at coordinate 174,670 of NZ_LOKV01000026.1, read as the reverse complement.
TTTACCTACGAGGGATAAAGATTAGCCGTTGATGACCTGCGCCTCGATGGCCTTCGGAGCCTCGACCGGTTCTGCGGCAATCGCGATCTTGCGGGGCTTCATAGCCTCGGGAATGTTGCGCAGAAGGTCGATGTGAAGCAGGCCGTTCTTCAGCGAAGCGGCGGTCACCTCGACATGATCGGCAAGCTGGAAGCGGCGCTCGAAGGTGCGCTTGGCGATGCCGCGATAGAGGAATTCGCCGCCTTCGGCGGTGTCCTCGTTCTTTTCACCCTTCACGGACAGCACATTGGCATGGGCTTCGATCGAAAGTTCGGTCTCGTCGAAACCGGCGACTGCCATGGTGATGCGATAGGTGTTTTCACCGGTGCGCTCGATATTGTAGGGCGGATAGGTCTGCGCCTGCTCCGGCTGGGCAAGGCTGTCGAGCATGGTGAAGAGCCGGTCGAAACCGACCGTCGAACGATAAAGGGGAGAGAAGTCTACGTGACGCATGATGTCCTCCTGTGGAAGCGACGTGTTGCGATAAGTGTCCCTGAAACCCCATCTTTGGCGGCTCCGGGACGGTTGCGCAGGCCCTTTTTGGCACCCGCAGGAAGGAGATGGTGATAGGATTTCCGGAGTTCAAGACCTTTGTGAAATCGCCGCGATCGGCCGTGAACCGCGCATGAACGGCCGGTTCGGAACGCGTTCAGGCAGGCCGGCCTAGAAATGATGATGTCGGGTGACACTGGCCCCGGCGGCTGAAGTGCATCGTCCCTTCTTCTTCAGCCTTGACTTGGGCCGGCCGCGAGCGCCCTCACGCTCCTGCCGGCCCTTTTTCACGGAGCGCCCTCAGGGCACCGCCGCTTTCCAAGCCGGATGCCATGCGCTATCCCTGAGTGCGAAGCAGTCAGCAGCGGCGCATTGGCAAGTCATGGATCAGGTTCTCTATTCGACGCCCGACAATCCCGCCCCGGAAAACCGCGCGGAAGGGTTTTTCGAAACCCATGACGGCCACCGGCTGCGCTACGCCGTTTTCCGCTCCGGCGCCCAGGTCGCCAAGGGAACGGTCGTCATCATCCACGGCCGCAACGAATATATCGAAAAGTATTTCGAAACGATCCGCGACTTCACGGCCAAGGGTCTCTGGGTCGCGACCTTCGACCTGCGCGGCCAGGGCGGTTCGTCGCGGCTGCTGAAGCGCCGCAACCACGGCCATATAAGGCGCTTTGCCGATTACGAGCGCGATCTCGATGCCTTCCTCGAAAAGGTGGTGCTGCCGGATACCCGCCTGCCCTTCTATTTGCTCGGCCACTCGACAGGCGGGCTGATCGCACTGTCGGCGGCTCCCTATCTCGCCACCCGCATCGATCGCATGGTCCTGTCCGCCCCCTTCATCGGCCTGACCGGCCAGTCAGCCTCGCCTCGCGTCATCCGCAGGCTTGCCGGAACGCTGACGGCTGTCGGCCTCGGTTCCGTGCCGCTGACCTCGAAGCTGAAGGAGCCGGATTTCCGCGACAATCCATTGACCGCGGACGAAACCCGTTTTGAGCGCAATGTCGCAATGATGAAAGCGCATCCGGAACTGACGCTCGGCCCGCCGACGGCCCGCTGGCTGATCGAAGCCTTCCGCACCATGGATCGGGTCACCTCGCCTAGTCATCTCTTCTCGATCACCATCCCGACCATCGTCATCGCCCCGACGCGCGATGGCGTCGTGCCTTATACGGCACAGGAACGGCTCTCGCGTTACTTCCGCGCTGGCCAGTTGGTGCCGATCAACGGCGCCCGCCATGAGATCTTCCAGGAACGGGATATCTACCGCGCCGCCGCACTCGCCGCCTTCCACGCCTTCATTCCCGGCAGCGATGCCGAAGAAAACCAGGATGTCGCTGCCCTCGGCACGTGAGATGGATGCGGCTTCAAAGACTGTGGATCAACTGCGCTGCAGGATGGCGATCGCCTGATCGTAGACTGCGCGGCTGCCGGCGGCGATGATCGAGCCGCCGTTTTCCGGCCGCCCGCCGTCCCAGGTGGTGATGATGCCGCCCGCCCCTTCGATGACGGGAATGATGCCGCCGACGTCATAGGGTTTGAGACCGTTTTCGACGACCAGATCGATATGGCCGGCGGCAAGCAGCGCATAGGCATAGCAGTCGCAGCCGTAGCGGAAGAGCCGCACCTGACCTTCGATCTCCCGGTATTTCTTCATCTCCTCGCCGGCGAAGAGATGCGGCGAGGTGGTGAACAGGATGGCGTTCGAAAGCGCCTCGCACTGGCGCGTCGTGAGCCTCCGCTCGCCTTCCGGCCCAATATAGATCGAGCCGTTCTGATCGGCGAAATAACGTTCGCCGGTAAAGGGCTGTTCGATCATACCCATGACCGCCCGGCCTTGCTTCTGAAGGCCGATCAGCGTGCCCCAGACAGGCAAGCCTGAGATGAAGGCGCGCGTACCGTCGATCGGGTCGATCACCCAGACATAGTCGCGGTCGAGCCCGACATTGCCGTGCTCCTCGCCGAGAATACCGTGGTCGGGAAAACTTTCCTCGATCAGCGCCCGGATGGCGAGCTCGGCCGCCCGGTCGCCTTCCGTCACCGGATCGAAACCGGAGGAAAGCTTGTTGGTGACATCGAGGCCAGAGCGGAACCGCGGCAGTGTCTCCGCCTTTGCGGCCTCCGCCAGACGATTGAAAAACGAGCGGTCAGGAAGCATGGGGACACCGTTTGGCTGGCGGGAATGGCGCTTTTCATAGCGAAAAGCAACGGGAATGCAAATGCGAGAGGCAATTTCAGTCTAATTGCCCAAAGATATCGCAACGCAATATATTGCTTGACATTTGTGCAATGCAATAGTAGCTTTTTCAGTACAGTCTTCTGACTGTAAATACCCTCCTTGGGTGTTTCCTCCCTAGACTTAGCCGCGCTCACGAGCGCGGTTCTTTTTTGGCCGCAAAGACGAAGGCCACACAAATATCGCCAAAATCGAGAAAGACGCTTACTCGGCGGCCAGCGCCCGGTCGCCGGCGAACTTTTCGACGTAATCCGCCATCTGCTGCATGAAGGCCGTGACCGCTCCGGCCACCGCGGCAAAATCCTCGCGTTTCTCCAGCGTCACCTCGTCGACATAGATCGCCCGGTTCACTTCGATCTGCAGCGCATGCAGCCCGCGCGAAGGCCGGCCGTAATGTTCGGTGATGAAGCCGCCGGCATAGGGCTTGTTGCGGATCGCCGCAAAACCCATCTCTTCGAGGATGGCGATCGCCGCACGCGAAAGCTCGGCTGAGGCGCTGGTGCCGTAGCGATCGCCGATGATGAAATCAGGCCGCCCGGTGCAGCCCGCCACCCGCACATTGCCGGGCATCGAGTGGCAATCGATTAGCACGCCGAAGCCGAATTGCACATGCGTTCGCGCGATCAGCCGGCGCAGCGCTGCATGATAGGGCTTATAGACCGCTTCGACCCGGTCGAGACCTTCCTGCACCGGCAGGCGCCGCGCATAGATCTCCATATTCTCGGCGACGATGCGCGGAATGGTGCCGAGCCCGCCGGCGACGCGCAGCGAGTTGACATTGGCATAGGGCGGCAGCAGCCCGTCGAACATGCGCGGATCGAGCTCATAAGGCTCGCGGTTGACGTCGAGATAGGCGCGCGGAAAGTTGGCCACGAGCAGCGGCGCACCGAGCGTCACGGCCGAACCGAAGAGCTCGTCGACGTAATGATCCTCGGACCGGCGGATGGCAATGCCTTCGAGCCTGGACTGAGCGATGAATTCCGGTGGATAAATGCGGCCGCTATGCGGGGAATTGTAGACGAAAGGAATGGTCTGCGACACGGGCTCATGTACCTCAAAAAGCTCGTATTCGCGTATTTCCGGCACTTCTGGCCCTCTTTACCATGTCATGAACTGACTGCTTCGCCCATGTTGCCAGTTGCCCGCCCTCAAGTCCATACTATGTAGCAGGGATGACGATCACGCACAGGCAATTCACCGGTTGTTTACCGGGCAAAGACTAGTGTAAACGGCTGGCAGCCCACCCAAAACCTATTGATCAGCGGTCTGGATTGATGACTCAGAAGATACTTCTCGCCGAAGACGACAATGACATGCGCCGTTTCCTGGTGAAAGCGCTCGAAAAGGCCGGCTACAAGGTCCTTTCATACGACAATGGCGCGAGCGCCTATGACCGGCTGCGCGAGGAACCGTTCTCCCTGCTGCTGACCGATATCGTCATGCCCGAAATGGACGGCATCGAACTGGCGCGCCGCGCCACCGAGCTCGATCCCGACCTCAAGGTGATGTTCATCACCGGCTTTGCCGCCGTGGCGCTGAACCCTGACTCGAAGGCGCCGAAGGATGCCAAGGTCCTTTCCAAGCCTTTCCACCTGCGCGATCTCGTCGACGAGGTCAACAAAATGCTTGCCGCGTAAGGCTTGCCGGCCGGCGCGTCACAAAACTGAAAAAAGCCTATTGACGGCTCCAAAGGTTTTGTGATCTATGCGCCGCCATCGGATGGGCGTGTAGCTCAGCGGGAGAGCACTACGTTGACATCGTAGGGGTCACAGGTTCAATCCCTGTCACGCCCACCATCCTAATTCGCTGAAAAGCAATGGCCTTTCGAGAAATCGAGAGGCCTTTTTACATCGCGGCTTGCGGGTGTGATACACCTGCCCCCAGTGGGAGTTTCAGACTTGGCCCAGGTCATCAAACGACGCAAAACTCTTGTGGTTTCCAACGACAAGATTTCCCTCGCAAAGGGTATCAGCCTTCCCGAGGGACGCTACCCCGTCACGGCCGAGTATGTCGTCTCCCATATGCGTGGCAGGCCGGTCGAGCAGGCCGGCCGGATTATGCTTCACCTGACGCGTCAGAATCTTCTGGACTACGGTGTCGATCTGACCGGCAGCGCGATGTTGGGCAGTGACATTGATGTGAGCGGCAACGTTGCCCGCAAGGAAGCCACCCTGGAGTGAATTCTTGGGCACAGGTGTTCGTCGCCGCTGACCTTCCAGCACACGGCCGGTTCGCCGCGCAGACAGAGGGTAGGAGATTTTTCGTCCCGGCACCCGCGGCCCTTGTTTCCGCCGTCCTCGCCTTGCCGGCCTTTGCTGCGCCTGCCTCCACGCCTGAGACACTTCCCGGCGCCTCCGGGGTCATTACTCTTTCCCGCAAGTGCGCCGAGCTGGTCTCGCCACTCCTCTCTCCCGGTAGCTTCCGCACCCACGGCAAATTGATAAAAAGCAGATAACGAAAGCGCCGCGGCCCTCAGTGCCGCTTGCGGCGCTTCGATCAATGCTCATCGCTCTTACCTATGAGCCATCCCTGGATCGCGCAGATCACGGCGACGGCGTGGCAGTACATGCGGACATGATCACACGCCCGTCACTTGCATTAGCGTTTTCAAGCTTCAGCCCCTCGTTGGTCCCGCATCAGGAGGCGTCGGGTTTGTGACGAACAGATGACGAGTTTGTGACAAAACGCGTGTTATTTCAGCAACATAGCCATGCCAGCCTGCTGTCATGATCGATATGCTTATTGCGACGCAACATCCCTTATGTAACTTCCGCGGCGAGGCAGGCACCCGATCAAAAGGGGCCGCTTCGATCACACGGGATGAAGATCCGTAGGGACTGCCGATGGCAACGGTCTTCATCCTTTTGCATTTGAACTGGAGGTTATCCATGAACATCAAGAGCCTTCTTCTCGGCTCCGCTGCTGCTCTCGCAGCAGTATCCGGCGCTCAGGCTGCTGACGCTATCGTCGCTGCCGAGCCGGAACCGGTTGAATATGTCCGCGTCTGCGACGCTTACGGCACCGGCTACTTCTATATCCCCGGCACCGAAACCTGCCTGAAGATCAACGGTTACATCCGTTTCCAGGTTGACGTTGCTCCGAACGCCAGCTCGATCGGCGCCGGCGGCGGCGGTTCTGTTCCGAACGACTCCGACTGGGACGCCCGTACGCGCGGCCAGGTCCAGTTCACCGCCAAGAGCGACACCGAGTACGGTCCGCTGACCGGCGTCATCGTCATGCAGTTCAATGCTGACAACGCCTCGGCCCAGAAGGCCCAGCTCGATTCCGCTTACATCGACATCGCCGGCTTCCGCGCCGGTCTGTTCTATAGCTGGTGGGACGATGGCCTCTCGGGCGAAACCGACGATATCGGTTCTCCGGTCACGCTGCATAACTCCATCCGTTATCAGTACGAAACCGACGCCTTCTACGCCGGCATCAGCGTTGACGAGCTGGAAGACAGCCCGTTCTACAACGGCGAAACCGCCAACAACGTCGGCGTTGCCGTCGGCCTCGGCGGCAAGGCTGGCATCTTCAGCTATCAGATCACTGCTGGCTACGACACCGACAACGAAGAAGGCGCCGTCCGTGCTATGGGTACGGCTGCTGTTGGTCCGGGCACGCTCGGCCTCGCAGTCGTCTACGCATCCAACCCGAACGCCTACTACAACAAGGCTGAATGGGCGATCGCTGCTGAATACGCCATCAAGGCGACTGACAAGCTGAAGATCACCCCGGCTGTTCAGTACTACGACAACTACGGCATCACCGCTGGCGAGTTCAACGACGACGTCAACGCCTGGAAGGCCGGCGTCACGATCGACTACCAGATCGTCGACAACTTCTCGGCAAAGGTTTCGGTTCAGTACCTCGATCCGGACAATGCTGAAGACGTAACCTCGGGCTACTTCCGCCTGCAGCGCGCGTTCTGATGAAAAGGGCTGCCGGCTAGACCGGCAGCCGCAAATTCCTGATCCGACTGACCTCCGATCGGGAAAGAATGGGTCTGGACTTCCCTGCCTGGACCCATTCCCCCTGGTCAGACAGTGCATTCAAGACGGCAGGCGCTCGACGAGTGCCTTGCCACCCTCGCGTCAGCCTCTTGTTGCCGGGATCTGGCAGTTGCGCCATTACCTGACCCTCCAGCCGGCAAGCTCAACCGGCTTTTGCTGCCAAGCGCCTGGCAACCCGTGAGAATCTTCATGCCGCGGGAATGGCGGAGCCAAATTCGGACACAGAACCATGCCATGGCGAATCAAGGATGAGGCAGTGATTCGCCTCGCCAGGACATGGGGTTTGAGATCGAAATGAAATTATCCGCACTTGCCGCCGCCGCAATATTTTCCGCCTTCGCCGTACCGGCTTTTGCAGCACCAGCTTCTCCTGCCGAAACCTTTCCGGGTGCGCCCGGCGTCATCACGCTTTCCGGCAAATGCGCCAAGCTTGTCGTCGCCAAGTTCGACGCCACCAAGGGCTGCAAGAACGAACTTGCCAGCGTCACCCTGGTCAATGGCTCGGTGACGTTCATCTTCACCTCGGACGGCAAGGCGCTCGGCTTCCAGGGCGATGGCAGCGGCATCAAGCCCGCCTCCAACGGCAATGCCCGCCTGCCGCTCAGCCTCGTCACGACAGGTGTCGGCAACAAGATGACGGGCCAGGTCAAGGTCGCCGGCTTCTGCACCTTCGGCAATCCCTATGCCGGCAAGCCGATCGCGATCGAATGCACCGCCGAAAGCAAGGATTCTTCTTTCGCCGGCAGCTTCCGCACCGGCGGCAAGCTGGTCAAAAAAGGCAAGTGATCGCCGTCAGGCGCACCATGCGCCGCCGGCGGTTCCGGGCTTGCGCGCCAGTCCCTCGTTGATCAGCTGCGCCCCGAAGGAGCGCCCGTCGCGCGAGATGACGCGCGGCGCGCCTGATGAATCGGTCTTACCCGCCGCATTCATGCTGAAGGGTCCGGCGTTCAGAAGCGCCAGCAGACGCGCCTTGGCGGCAAAGGCCACCCGCCGCTCGTCATCGCAGCGCGCCCGGTCGACGATCGGGCTTGCCATATCGGCGATTACGATCTTTTCGCCCTTGTACCAGAAGACGCCGCCATCGCCGACGCAGTTGATGTGCGCGCCCTGCCCGCAATAGCCGAAGGCGACCGTCCCCGTTTCGGAGGCTCCTAAAGCAGGAGCGGACGCTGTTGCCTTTACGGGCTGGGCGGTCGGCGTCGGAATGGCTGCCGGCGGCAAGAGCTGAGCGGGCGGCGCCGCTTTCGGTGCCGGCGCGGCGAGCGCCACCTGCTTCGGCGGCACATCCTTCCTGACGGCGGGCTTCGCGTCCGTGATCTCGCGTATCGCCGCAACCGGCTCTTTGGCGAGCATCGGCTTGATGCTCTTCCAATTGTCGTAGGCGGCGATGCCGGCGATCACCGCAATGCCGATCACCGTCCAGGGCAACAGCCCGCCACCGCTGCGTGCCTTGCTTTTTCCTCTCGCCGGCGCCTTGCGGCGAGTGCGTGTCGCTGTCTTGGCCATCTGTCCGAATCCCGTGAGGCCGGGATTATCGCCGCCCAATCCTTTCCGAAAGGTTGGCGCCGCGAAAGGATGATGCCTCCTTCACCGGTCGCTCCCTCGAACGGCGGTGCCGGGATCATAGAAGCGAAACGCTGGGCGGGAAAAAGCCGAACAAATCCCGCGTTCAGACGTTAGCCAGCGAAAAATCCCACATGCCCCGAAGGAAATTTCCATGGATCTCATTTTCGCCGACATGATACCGGCATCGCGTATCCACTATCCCGTCATCTTCGCCCGCCTGCTCGGCGCCGTCGTCTTCGGCGGCCTCATCGGCTTCGAACGCGAAGCGCGCGACCGCCCTGCCGGCTTCCGCACGCATATTCTGATCAGCCTTGCCGCCGCCCTCTTCGCCATCATTTCGATCGAGGCCGTGCATATGCCGGGATTTGCCGATGTCCAGCAGGTCCGCATCGACCCACTGCGCGTCATCGAAGCCGTGACGGCAGGCGTTGCCTTCCTAGCCGCGGGCATGATCGTCTTTGCCAGGGGCCGGATCCACGGGCTGACGACGGGTGCCGGCATGTGGCTCTCCGGCGCGATCGGCCTTGCCATGGGCTTCGGCTACTGGCCGGTCGCCTTCTTCACGACGCTTGCCGCCATTTGCGTCCTCTTCGCCTTCGGTAAGCTCGAACAGTGGCTCGGCTATAATTCCGGGCAGCGCGTCGATCGGGACGGGCGACAATAGAGCGTGTCGCGCAAAAGTGTGCGCGGTTTTGCGATAACGGCACGCGAGAAAATAAAGGCCTAAAGCACGGGGAGCGAATCTGAAAGATCGCGACGTGCTTTAGAAAAGCAAAACACCCGGCATCATGCCGGGCGCTCATGCGGTTAGATTTATCTGCTCGTCATTCGGACCGTACGGTTGAAGGATCGTTTTTCCCGACCGATGCCGTACGAATGATGGGCGCCGTCAGCGGCTTCTGGCGCTTGCCGATATCGATGCGCTCGTCGGCCGCATCGCGGACGGCCTTCCATTCATTTTCGTGCCTGATGAAGATATCGCGGGGCACAAAGTTCACACTCATAGGCTTCTCATCCTGTTCCAAATTACCGTCGAAGTGCCGAAAGAGATTCCGGAAAACCAGTCATTTCTTGCTTTTGATATCAGGACCGCCCTTGGAGAGGTCCGCGCCGGTCACATGGGCCGGCACATGAATGTCGTGGATGACGCCGGGCGTCAGGGTCAGGTCGACATGATGCGGCGGCAGCACCTGCGCCTTCTGCATGCGGTTCGGCCTTGCCCGCTTCATGCGGTCGGACGCTTCCGTGCGTTTGTCGGGGATATGGGTCGAAGTGTGCATCATCGGCCTCCTTTAAGCTCAACCAGGGCCTAACGGGCGGGGGGCCGGATGGTTCCCAAAAAATTGCCGATCTCTATGTCGCGATTGGCCTTGACTGGTTTGGGAAGTTCATTACCTAGGGCCTATCCCGCAGCCTTCCAGACATCGGCTACGGGGAACATTGGTGCCGGGCCCCTCTGGCGAGAGTTTTTACGGCGCTCTCGTGATGTCGGTACCGCCTGCAGCTCAGCCGGCGGATTTTTCATCGATGAAAAAGCTCACCATGCCTCGTCAGCATGCCCTTTGTGGTATGTTGCGTTTTTCCACTATCTCTACCTCTTCCAACAAACTTTGCGGCCGCGAGGTGCGGCCATGAAGCAGTCTCAGACCGATAAGTCCTCGCTCGGCTATTTCCGCTGGGCTTTCATCGTCACGGCCCTCGGCCTGATCCTCGGCGCCGTTCTTGGTTGGCAGACCACCGGCACGATCGGCGGCATGGCGACCGTCTTCTTCATCTGCACCGTGCTTGCGGTGCTGGAGATCTCGCTCTCCTTCGACAACGCCATCGTCAATGCCAACAAGCTGAAGGAAATGACGCCTGTCTGGCAGAAACGGTTCCTCACCTGGGGCATCATCATTGCCGTCTTCGGCATGCGTATCGTCTTTCCGCTGGCGATCGTCGCGATCGCGGCACGAATCGGCCCCTGGGACGCTCTGGTTCTGGCTGCCCGCGAGCCCGAGGAATATGCCCGCATCATGAATGATGCGCATCTGCCGATCGCGGCCTTCGGCGGCACCTTTCTGATGATGGTCGGCCTCAGCTATTTCTTCGACCACGAGAAGAAAATCCATTGGCTTCGCGGCCTGGAAAAGGTGATGGCGCGCTCGGCGACCATCAGGGGTATCGAAATCGCCTTCGTGCTGGCGCTTATGCTTGTTTTCTCCTGGCTGATCGGCGGCGAGGAAGCCAGCATCTTCGTCCATTGCGCCATCTACGGCCTGCTCACCTTCCTCGCGGTCGAGGTCGTCGGTGAACTGCTCGATGCTTCGCAGCAGACGATGAGCGCTGCCGCCAAGGGCGGTCTCGGCGCCTTCATCTATCTGGAGGTGCTGGACGCCAGCTTCTCCTTCGACGGCGTCATCGGCGCCTTCGCGCTCACCCAGAACCTGTTCGTCATCGCCATCGGCCTCGGTATCGGCGCCATGTATGTACGCTCGATGACGATCATGCTGGTGGAGAAGGGAACGCTCGCCGAATACCGCTATCTCGAACATGGCGCCTTCTATGCCATCCTGATCCTCTCGGTGATCATGTATGCGCAGACCCTGGTGCACATTCCCGAGGTGATCACCGGCCTCGGCGGCGCGATCCTGATCGGCCTCTCCCTCTGGTCGTCGATCCGCTACAACAAGCGGGAACGGGCGGAAGATCATACCGGCGGGCGGGAAGAACTGCACGCCTGACGAGGACGGGCCAGCGCCGAAGCGCGTCGCGCAAAACCGTGCAACGGTTTTGCGATCGCCACAGGCTTTAGCGCTGCGGCTGTCATCCGGACAAAAATAAAGCCCGCGACCAACCGGTTGCGGGCTGTTTCATTCATGCATGCCTGGAAAGGTTTAGCGGATGACCTGACCGAAGGAGGCCGGGTCGATGCCAAGTTCCTTGAGGTCGCGGGCGCGCGGACGGCGGCCAGCCTCGACAGCGGCGCTGACGGAATTTGCGGCGCTGATGGCGGCAAACGCGCGGCCCAGGAAGCCTGCATGGATTGACTTGCGGATGGTGGACATTGTCCTTTTCCTCTTGCTTTTTGATCGACCACTCATAGATGGCAGTGCACATGCGGATCCACAATGCACGGAAATTCACCTCAGCCATGCAAAAAGAAGAGGCCGGCGCACGTTTCCATGGCCAGCCTCGAGGGAGGGGTAAGGTCGTCTTTTATAGAGCGCCGCGTGTCCGGCAGGACGCGCTAGGGTCGCCCCATCATTTTAACCCGGCGCATGATCCATTTCCGACAACCGGTATGGTTGTCGGGCCTATGCGCTAGAACAGATGATTTTAGGTCCGTTCGGCCTAAAATCTGAATCCTGTTCTAAATTAAAGAGTTAGAGCATGATGTCGTCCGAAAACCGCCTACACTTTTCGGCATCATGCTCTAGTCTTCGTTCGCCGCCAGCTGCGACAGCACCTGGCCCCTGCCGCGAATGCGCAGGATCAGCGGAATGAGGAAGGCGGCGGCCGCAACGATGAGAAGGCCTGCCGCGATCGGTGACATCACCAAAGTCGTGACATCGCCCTGGCTGATCGCCAGCGCGCGGCGCAGCTGCTGTTCGGCAAGCGGCCCAAGGATCAGGCCGACGACGGCAGGCGCGATCGGATAGCCGAAGAGCCGCATCACATAGCCGAGCAGGCCGAAGGCGAGCAGCATGCCGAGTTCGAACACGGAAGGATTGGCGCCGATCGTTCCGAGCGTCGCAAACAGCAGGATGCCCGCATAGAGCCACGGCTTCGGGATGGTCAGCAGCCGCACCCAGAGCCCGATCATCGGCAGGTTCAGGACGAGCAGCATCGCATTGGCGATGAGCAGGCTGGCGATCAGGCCCCAGACGAGCTGCGGATTGGTGGCAAACAGCAGCGGCCCCGGCTGCAGCCCATATTGCTGGAAGCCGGCGAGCATGATCGCCGCCGTCGCGGTCGTCGGCAGGCCGAGCGTCAGAAGCGGCACCAGCGTGCCGGCGGCGGACGCGTTGTTCGCCGCCTCGGGGCCGGCCACGCCTTCGATCGCGCCATGGCCGAACTCTTCCGGGTTCTTCGCCAGTCGCTTTTCGGTCGAATAGGACAGGAAGGTGCCGATTTCGGCGCCGCCCGCCGGCATCGCTCCGATCGGGAAGCCGATCAGCGTGCCGCGCAGCCAGGGTTTCCAGGAGCGCGCCCAGTCCTGCGCGTTCATCCAGAGCGAACCCTTGACCGCCTCCACTTGATCCGCGACGCGCTTGCCCTGCGCGGCGATATAGAGCGTCTCGCCGATCGCGAACATCGCCACCGCCAGCGTCGTCACCTCGATGCCGTCGAGCAAGTCGGGGATGCCGAAGGAAAGCCTGGCCTGCCCCGTCTGCTGGTCGATGCCGACCATGGCAAGCGCGAAACCGATGAAGAGCGCGGTCAGGCCCCGCAGCGCCGAGTCGCCGAAGGCAGAGGAAACGGTGACGAAGGCGAGCACCATCAGCGCGAAATATTCGCGCGGCCCGAAGACCAGGGCCAGCTTGACGATATAGGGGGCGATGAAGGCGAGCCCGAGCGTGGCGATGAGACCGGCGACGAAGGAGCCGATTGCCGCCGTCGCGAGCGCCGGTCCGCCGCGTCCGGCGCGCGCCATCTTGTTGCCTTCGAGCGCGGTGACGATCGAGGCGCTTTCCCCCGGCGTATTGAGCAGGATCGACGTCGTCGAACCGCCATACATGCCGCCGTAATAGATGCCGGCGAACATGATCAGCGAGCCGCCCGGATCGAGCTTGTAGGTGGCCGGCAGCAGCAGCGCCACGGTGAGTGCCGGACCGATGCCGGGCAAAACGCCGACGGCGGTACCGAGCGTCACGCCGATCAGCGCGTAAACCAGGTTCATCGGCTGCATCGCAACCAGGATACCCTGCCATAGGAATTCGAATGTGCTCATCTTGGTGTCCCAGGCGGCGTTCCCGGCGGTGCGTTCGCAATCGGGCGCCGCGAAAAATCAAAAGAGCTGACAGCGCGTCCCGCGCGGTCAGAAGAACAAGCGTTCGAGCGGGCCGGCCGGCAGCGTCAGCTGCAGCAGCTGCGAGAAGATCGCCCAGACGACGAAGCTGAAAGCGATGCCGATCGGCAGCGAGACCCACAGCTTGCGTTTGCCGAAGCCGCGCGCCGTCAGCGCAAACAGCACACCCGTCGCGATCGAGAAGCCGGCAACGCGCAGAAGCAGCATCTGACAGGCAAGACCGGCGACGATCCAGATGACGGGCGCCACTTCCTGCGTCTCGCGTTCCGGAAACTCCCCGCGCCAGGCTTCGGCGACGGTCCAGATCCCAAGACAGAAGAGCCCGAACGCTATCACCTCGGGCACCGTTGCCGGACCGACGCGGGCATATTGCGCGATCGTCTTCAGATGCGATGCATCCCAGGCCATCACGCCCGCGATGACGAAGAGGAAAACGGCAATGATGAACGCCGCCCGATCAGGGCGGCGCTCGCTTGCCGAGGAGGTCTTATCCTCGCTCATTGAACAAGTCCGATCTCTTTGAGAATGCCTTCGGTGGCGGAGACGTCCTTCTCGAGCTGCGCCTTGAAGGCGTCGCCGGAAAGGTAAGTGTCGGCCCAGCCCTTGGTCTTCAGCGTTTCCTGCCAGGTTGCCGAGCTGTGCAGCTTCTCGAAATCGGCAGTGATCGCAGCAACCTCGTCGTCCGACAGGCCCGGGGCTGCGGCGACCATGCGCCAGTTCTGGATGCTGACATCGGTGCCGGCTTCCTTCAGGGTCGGGGCGTCAACGCCGTCGATACGCTTGTCGCTGGAAACGGCGAGAAGACGGAGCATGCCTGCCTTCACCTGCGATTCGAACTCGCTGTAGCTCGAAACACCTGCTGTAACCTGGTTGCCGAGAATGGCGGCGAGCGCTTCACCGCCGCCGGAGAAGGCGACGTAGTTGATCTTCGTCGGGTCAACGCCGGAAGCCTTGGCGATCAGGCCGGCGGCGATGTGATCGGTGCCGCCGGCCGAGCCGCCAGCCCAGGAAACCGAACCCGGATCCTTCTTCAGCATGGCGACCAGATCGGCCATGGTCTTGATATCGGACGAGGCGGGAACGACGATGGCTTCATATTCGCCGGTCAGACGGGCGATCGGCGTGACATCCTTGAGCGTCACCGGCGACTTGTTGGTGAGGATGGCGCCGACCATGACATAGCCGCCGACGATCAGCGAATTCGGATTGCCGGCAGCCTGGCTGCTGAACTGTGCCAGCCCGATGGTGCCGCCGGCGCCGGGAACGTTCTGGACCTGGACGTTGCCGGAGATCTTCTCCTGCTGCAGCGCGGCCTGGAGCGAACGGGCCGTCTGGTCCCAGCCGCCGCCGGGAGCGGCAGGGGCGATGATGGTGTAGTCGGCAGCATAGGCCGGCAGCGCGATGGCGGCTGCGAAAAGGGTTGCAATGAACGTATGCTTCACGATGTCCTCCGTGGGCGGCTGAGCAACCGCCTGTTGTTCTCTGGGAATCGGAAGGGATGGCCGGCCAATGGACGCGATTGTCCTGAGTGACGAGCGAAATTCCTCCCAAGGCTTCAGCTCTCCGCCTCCACGGAGAAGAAGTAGCCAAAGCCACCACAACAACCTGTCATCTAGCTGACATCGACGAGATATCCAGAAGCAGAGGCCGCTTTTTTGCCGTAATTGGGTCTGCGCCGGCCTAAACGTTGCGACACCGATGTCACGACGCGGCCGAAAGCTGACACGCTTCACTGCGCCCTGAGAACCTCGTTCCAGTGCGCGATCAGCCGCGCCCGCTTCACCTGGTCGAGATAGACCATCAGCCCGGGGCTGACCGGCACCGGCCGAAGCTGGGCACCGAGCAGTTCCTGCAGCGTGTTGGCGGTATTCTCGCCGGCCACTTCGGGGCTGACGGCCGGGATCTGCAGTTCGCGCGCCATGATCGTCTGGCCCTCCTTCGACATGAAGAAGGCGAGGTAGCGGCGGCCGAGTTCCGGCTCGGCGGCCGCCTGCGGCACCAGCCCGATGCGCGACATGACCACCGTATAGTCCTTCGGCAGCACGATGCCGACGTCGGGATGCCGCGAAGCCCAGTCTGCGGCATAGGAGCCGAGAATATTGTAACCGAGCACGAAGCGGCCGTCGGCGACGCGTTCGAGGATCGCCGAGCTGGTCGAATAAAGCTTGACGCCCGCCGCTCCCATCGCCCCGATCACCGACCAGATATCGCCGAACTGCTCCTGATCGCGCGCCATGAAGAGAAATCCGACGCCGGAACGCTCGATGTCGTAAGTGCTGATCCGGCCATAGACTGCGTTGCCCTTGCGCTTGAGATAATCCACGAGTTCGGCCCGCGAACTCGGCACCGGCTCATGCGCGAAGCTCGGCTTGTGATAGACGAAGACCGCCGGCTCGAAGGTCAGCGCATAGGCGGTATTGCGCCAGTTCGCCCATTTCGGCCATGCGGCGCTCATCGGCAGGTTGCTCACCTGCGCATATCCGTCGTTGGAAAGCTTCACCTGCAGGTCCATGGCCGAAGAAAAGGCAAAATCGGCCGTCTTCTTGCCGGCATCCGTCTCCTTGACGATCCGGTCGTAGATGTCGCCGGTCAGCATGTCCTCATATCTGACCGCAACGTCGGGATTGGCCTCCTGAAATCCGCGGATCATCGGCTGCGCCAGGGGCTCGTCGAGCGAGGAATAAACAGTCAGCACCGGCGCATCGGCCTTGCCCGATTTCGACGGATAGAAGGCCTGATCGGCAAGGGCAAAACCCGGCCAGAACGCCAGCAGCAAGATAAAAATTCTCCTCATGCCGCAACAATGCCCGAGCCCGCCGGGAGGAGCAAGGGCACAGAAACTGGCGAAGCCGCCTGTGTCATTGCGTCGGACCGCGCGCAGTCGCGTTGGGCGAATGTCAGGGCAATTGCCCAAAGAAAACCCCGCAAGAAAAAACACCCATTTGCCTCACAGCAAGTCACTTCTCACCATAAAGGATTATGGCTTAACGTCGACCTTCGCCCGTTTAGAGTATTGATGAAGATTGGCGACGATATAGGGTGCGCTTCCGCGTCAAAACGTCGAAACCGCCCGAATCTTCTTATTCGGGGGACGACTCTACGCGACAAAAACTCTATAAAAAGCTAGGACTAAACTGGGAAGATCCATGGGAGGGGTCATGGAACGACGACTGAGCGCTATTCTCGCCGCGGATGTCGTTGGCTACAGCCGACTGATGGGCATCGATGAATCAGGCACGCTGCAGGCATTGAACCGCCATCGCTGCGAACTGGTCGACATTCGTATTTCGGACTACAAGGGCCGGATCGTCAAACTCACCGGCGACGGCATCCTGGCCGAGTTCCAGAGCGTCGTGAATGCAGTCGCCTGCGCCGCCGAAATCCAGCGCAGCATGTCGGCCCGCAACGAGAACGTCCCCAAGGACGAGCGCGTCGAATTCCGCATCGGCATCAATCTCGGCGACGTCGTCGTCGAAAACGGCGATATATTCGGCGACGGCGTCAACCTCGCCGCCAGACTCGAGCGCATCGCAGCGCCGGGCGGCATCGCCGTATCAGGCTCGGTCCGCGATCAGGTCGGCTCGCGTCTCAATCTCGGCTTTGATTTCATCGGCGAACACATGCTGAAGAACATCCGGCAGCCCGTTCAGGTCTACACCGTCAGCTTGGCGCCGCCCTCCTCCGCCAGACTGGTCGCGCAGAACCGCAATACCTGCTTCATCGCCGTGCTGCCCTTCACCAATATGAGCGGCGATGCCGATCAGGATTATTTCTCCGACGGCATAACCGAAGACATCATCACCGACCTGTCGAAGATCTCGAGCCTACACGTCGTGCCGCGCAACACGATCTTCACTTACAAGGGCATATCGGTGAAGCTGAAGCGGCTCGCCCAGGAACTCGGCGTGCGCTACGTGCTCGAAGGCAGCGTGCGCATCTTCGGCCAACGCGTGCGCATCTCCGGCCAGCTGATCGACACCGCCAATGGCGACCATCTCTGGGCCGAGCGTTACGACCGCGACCTGACCGATATCTTCGCCATCCAGGACGAGATCACCCATGCGATCGTTGGCCAGCTGAAAGTGCGCCTACTGCCGGAAGAGAAGAAGGCGATCGCCAACGAGCCGACCGCCAATGTCGAAGCCTATACTTACTATCTCAGGGGCCGCCAGCTCTCCCACACCTGGACGAAGTCGTACCTCCAGCTGGCAAGACGCATGTTCTGCAAGGCGGTCGAGCTCGATCCGGATTATGCCCGCGCCTATGCCGGCATCGCCGATTGCGACGCTGCGATCCGCGATTGGGCGCCAGACGATGTGCCGCTGAGGCGCATCCTGGAGATGAGCGCTCGCGCGCTCGCGCTCGATCCCGATCTTCCCGAGGCCCATGCCTCGCACGGCCTGGCCCTGCATCAGAGCGGCTACGACGATCGGGCGGCAGCGGCCTTCGAACGTGCCTTGACGCTCGACCCGAACCTCTTCGAGGCAAATTTCCACTATGCCCGCTTCTTCTTCATGCGCGGCAACTTTGCTGAATCGGTCCAATATTTCACCCGCGCGGCTGAAATTCGCCCCGACGACTACGTCTCGCCCATCCATCTGATGGCCGCCTACCGCTCGCTCGGCCGCCTCGTGGATACGGAAAACTGGGCGCGCCTCGGCCTCCTGCGTGCCGAACGCGCGTTGAACCTCAATCCGGAAAATTCCGGCCCGGCCCATCGCGGTGCGCTGGCGCTTGCCCATCTCGGCGATGCGGCGAGAGCGCGCGACTGGGCCGCGCGCGCAATCGCCATCGATCCGGATGACATCGTCGCGCAGTATAATCTCGCCTGCGTTCATTCCGTCCTTGGCGACGTCGACCAGGCGATCGACCTGCTGGAGAAACTGCTGCCGAACAGCTCCGTCTACCATATCAAATGGTTCGACAACGATTCCGATCTCGACAACATCCGCGACGACCTGCGCTTCCAGAAACTGCTCGCCGCCGCGATGGTCGAGCGGGAACGGATGGAGAGAACCGGCAGCTGAAACCGGCTTTTTCGCCGCCATTCACCCAACCTTTAAAATGGCTGTGACAAGCCTTCGTTCCCCCTGTAACTTCCTTTGAAAACAGGGGGAACATCCGTGCGCATCCTGCTTACCGAAGACAATATCGCGCTGGCCGACGGCCTGTCGGCGATCTTGCGCGGCACGGGGCATGCCGTCGATGTCGTGCATGACGGAGCCTCCGCCAATGCCGTCATCGCTGCGGAAAATTTCGACCTTGTCATCCTCGATCTCAACCTCCCCGAGATGGACGGGCTGGACGTGCTGCGCGCCATGCGCGCCCGGCAGAACCAGGCGGCCGTCCTCATCCTGACGGCGCGCGGCACGCCGGAGGAACGGGTGAAGGGTCTCGATCTCGGCGCCGACGACTACCTGATCAAACCCTTCGACATATCAGAATTCGAGGCCCGTGTGCGTGTGCTTCTGCGCCGCCAGGCCGGGCTGCGTTCGGCGACTGTCGGCTTCGGCAGCATTTCTTTCGATCTCAACTCCCGCACCTTTTCATCAGGCGCCACGCCGCTCGATATTCCCGCCCGCGAACTCGGCCTGCTCGAAATCCTCTTCATGCGGGCCGGCAAGGTCGTCGCCAAGGAGGCGATCATCCAGTCGCTGACGGCTTTCGACGACGACATATCCTCAAATGCCATCGAGCAATATGTCAGCCGTCTGAGGAAACGCCTCTCGCCCTACGGGCTGACGGTCAAGACCGCGCGCGGCATCGGCTATTATCTCGACAAGCTGCCCGAGGCCCCATGAAAGTCGCCTACTCCCTCAGGCGCCGGCTGCTCTTCTGGCTGCTTGTTTCGACAGCGGTCATCGGCACGCTGGCGCTCGCCGATACCTATAGCGAGGCGGTTCAGACCTCCAACATCGTCTCCGACCGCGTCCTTGCCGGTTCGGCGCTGGCCATCGCCGAGCGCGTCGTCGTCGCCGAAGACGGCACGCTGCAGGTCGATATTCCCTATGTCGCGCTGGAAATGCTGACATCCGCGGCGCAGGACCGCGTCTTCTACCGCGTCGACGGCCCGCCGGGTGAGTTCATCACCGGCTACCAATCCCTGCCGGTCCTGAAAAACACGCCGGGCAATGCCGCCGCCTTCGCCGACGACACCTTCCGCGGCGAGCCGATCCGGATCGCGACGCTCGAACGTTCCGCCTCGACCGGCATCCGCTCCGTGCCCTTCGTGGTGACGGTCGCCGAAACCACCATCGCCCGACGGCAATTGACGCAGGCGATCCTCGTCCGCTCGGCGCTGCGCCTCGCCTTGATGATCGCCGGCGCGGCCGTCATCGTCTGGATCTCGGTCACCGTGGCGCTCCGCCCGCTCTACAAGCTCGGCGATGCAATCGGCGAACGCAGTCCCGACGATCTTCATCCGATCGAAGAGACCGTGCCGAGCGAAGTCGAGCCGCTGGTCGATACGGTGAATTCCTTCATGGTGCGCCTGCAATCGGCGCTCGATGCGCTGCGCAATTTCACCGGCAATGCCAGCCATCAGCTACGCACGCCGCTGGCGATCATCCGCACCCAGCTTGCCCTTTCGGTCCGCGCCGCCTCGCTGGACGAGGCCCAGGCGGCGGCGTTGAAGGGCGATCAGGCCGTGGCGCATGCCGAGCGCATCCTGGCCCAGCTTCTCCTGATGGCAAAGATCGACGCCGCCACCGCCAAGGAGGCGCTGACCGCCTCCGCCATCGATCTGGCCGCCATCGCCCAGGAAATCACCGGCGAGCAGATCCCGGCGGCCGCCAGTGCCGGCATCGACCTCGGCTTCGAGGGCGAGAGCCCGGCAATGATCCGCGCCGAGCCCCTGCTCATCGGCGAAATGCTGCGAAACCTCGCCGGCAACGCCATCGCCTATGCCGGCAAGGGGGCGGAGGTCACCGTCCGCATCATTGCCGCCCCCGAGACGATCCGCCTCGAAGTCGAGGACAATGGCCCCGGCATTCCGCACGAGAAGTTGGAGGCAGTGCGCCGGCGTTTCTCTCGCGGCAATGATTCCGGCGCGCCCGGCGCCGGGCTCGGTCTGCCGATCGTCGAAGAAATCGCCAATCTTTTCAACGCCGTCCTGACGCTGGAACCGGGCACGGGCGGCACGGGCCTGAAGGCGGCGGTGACCTTCGCCAGGGCGGCATAAAAGCCGCCGAATCCCAGCCCTTCCGCCCTTGCTTTCTTTCGCTGCATTGCACACACTGGCTTAGGGAACAGCAAGCCGCACAACGATGCGCGCCGGACAAAAAGAGAAATATGTCGATCAAAGCCAGCATCTATCATCTGACGCATTATACCTATGATAAACCGGTCCGCCTCGGCCCACAGATCATCCGGTTGAAACCGGCCTCGCATTCGAAGACGAGGGTGCTCAGCCACTCGCTGAAAGTCACGCCCTCCAATCACTTCGTTAATCTGCAGCAGGACCCTTACGGCAACTATCTCGCCCGCTACGTCTTTCCGGACCCCGTCACCGAGTTCAAGATCGAGGTCGATCTCGTCGCCGACATGACGGTCTACAATCCCTTCGACTTCTTCATCGAGGAGGAGGCGACCAAGTGGCCTTTCGATTATCCCGAAACGATCCGCGAGGATCTATCGATCTACATGACGCCGGAGCCGGCCGGCCCGCGCCTCAAGGCGCTGCTGCCCACACTCGATTGGTCGCCCGGCCAGCCGACCATCGATATGGTCGTCGGTTTGAACGCCCGCCTGCAGCGGCAGATCGGCTATGTCATCCGCATGGAAGCCGGCGTGCAGACGCCGGAGGAGACGCTGGAAAGCGCCAAGGGCTCCTGCCGCGACACCAGCTGGCTGCTCGTCCAGATCCTGCGCCATCTCGGCCTCGCCGCCCGCTTCGTCTCCGGCTACCTCATCCAGCTGGCGCCGGACCTGAAGGCGCTCGACGGTCCCTCCGGCACCGAAGTCGACTTCACCGACCTGCATGCCTGGGCCGAAGTCTATCTGCCAGGCGCGGGCTGGGTCGGCCTCGATCCGACCTCCGGACTCTTGACCGGCGAAAGCCATATTCCGCTCGCCGCCACGCCGCATTACCGCAACGCCGCCCCTATCTCCGGCGGTTATTTCGGCGAGGCCGAAACCGAATTCGCCTTCGATATGACGGTTTCGCGCGTCGCAGAACATCCGCGCATCACCAAACCCTTCTCCGATGAAAGCTGGAGCGAGCTCAACGAACTCGGCGAGAAGGTCGACCGTGTCCTCGAAGCAGAGGACGTACACCTGACGATGGGCGGCGAGCCGACCTTCGTTTCGATCGACGACTTCCAGTCCGAGGAGTGGAACACCGCCGCCGTCGGCCCGACCAAGCGCGAAAAGGCCGACAGCCTGATCCGCAGGCTGCAGGAGCGCTTCGCCCCCGGCGGCTTCCTGCACTACGGCCAGGGAAAATGGTATCCCGGCGAAAGCCTGCCGCGCTGGACCTTCTCGCTCTACTGGCGCCGCGACGGCAAGCCGATCTGGCAGAACCTCGATCTGGTCGCCGCCGAAGGCTGGGATACCGGTGTTGCGGCCGAGGATGCCGAAAAGCTGCTGACGGCGATCGCAAAAGAACTGGCGATCAAGCCCGACATGGTGCAGCCGGCCTTTGAGGATCCGGCCGACTGGATCATCAAGGAAGGCAATCTTCCCGACAATGTCGATCCGGCGAATTCGAAGCTGAAGGATCCCGAGGAACGCAACCGCATCGCCCGCGTCTTCGATCGTGGCCTCACCGTCCCCACCGGTTACATCCTCCCGGTCCAGGCATGGAACGCCAGGGCCGCTGAAAGCCGGGTCTGGGTCAGCGAGAAATGGCGCACCCGCCGCGGCAGGATCTTCCTTGTACCTGGCGACAGCCCGATCGGCTACCGCCTGCCGCTCGGCACCCTGCCCTATGTCCCCCCGGCACGCTATCCCTATATCCATCCCGCCGATCCTACGATCCCGCGCGAGCCACTGCCCGACGCTTTCGTGCCGGCCGGCCGCGCCATGCCGGAAGCCTCCTTCCACGCCGGCGAGAACAATCGCAGTCGGATCGAACAGACGCTCGGAGAAATCGGCGGCGCCGTGCGTACCGCCATGTCGGTCGAGCCGCGTGACGGCAGGCTCTGCGTCTTCATGCCGCCGGTCGAGCGGATCGAGGATTATCTTGAGCTGATCGCCGCTGCCGAAAACGCTGCCGCCGAGCTCAAGCTTCCCGTTCATATCGAAGGTTATCCGCCGCCGCAGGACGAGCGCATCAACGTCATCCGCGTCGCCCCGGATCCCGGCGTCATCGAGGTCAACATCCATCCGGCATCCAACTGGAAGGATTGCGTTGATATCACGACGGCAATCTACGAGGAGGCGCGCGCCACCCGGCTCGGCGCCGACAAATTCATGATCGATGGCCGTCATACTGGCACCGGCGGCGGCAACCATGTCGTTGTCGGCAGCGCCAATCCGAACAACAGCCCGTTCCTGCGCCGTCCGGATCTGTTGAAGAGCGTCGTCCTCCACTGGCAGCGCCACCCCTCGCTCTCCTACCTCTTCTCCGGCATGTTCATCGGCCCGACCAGCCAGGCGCCGCGCATCGACGAGGCTCGCCACGACAGCCTCTATGAGCTGGAGATCGCCATGGCGCAGATCGCGGCTCCCGGCCGCGGTCAGCCGCCGCTGCCATGGCTCGTCGATCGCCTGTTCCGCAATCTCCTGACCGATGTCACCGGCAACACCCACCGCGCCGAGATCTGCATCGACAAGCTGTTTTCGCCCGACGGCCCGACCGGCAGGCTCGGCCTCATCGAGTTCCGTGGCTTCGAGATGCCGCCGAACGCACGCATGTCGCTCGCGCAGCAATTGCTGGTGCGCGCGCTGATCGCCCGCTTCTGGGTCAACCCGGTCGACGGCAAATTCGTCCGCTGGGGCACGACCCTGCACGATCGTTTCATGCTGCCGCATTTCGTCTGGGCCGATTTCCTCGACGTGCTGGCGGACCTGCGCGAAAACGGCTTCGATCTCAGCCCGGAATGGTTCAAGGCGCAGCTCGAATTCCGCTTTCCGTTCTGCGGCGAGGTTGAATATGAAAGCTCGAAGCTGGAGCTTCGGCAAGCGCTGGAACCTTGGCATGTCATGGGCGAGCAGGGTGCGATCGGCGGTACGGTGCGTTATGTCGATTCGTCCGTCGAGCGTCTGCAGGTTCGCCTCGAAACCAGCAACGCCTCCCGCTATACCGTGACCTGCAACGGCCGCACCCTGCCGCTGACGCCGACCGGCACATCGGGCGTATCGGTCGCCGGCGTCCGCTACAAGGCATGGCAGCCGGCTTCCGGCCTGCATCCGGTGCTTCCGATCAACACACCTTTGACTTTTGACATTTATGATACATGGTCGAAGCGTTCGATCGGCGGCTGCATCTATCATGTTGCCCATCCGGGCGGCCGGACCTATGACACCTTCCCGGTCAACGGCAATGAGGCGGAAGCAAGGCGGCTCGCCCGGTTCGAGCCGTGGGGGCATACGGCAGGCGGTTATATCCCGCGCGCCGAGACGGGTTCGCCGGAATTCCCGCTGACGCTGGATCTGAGGCGGCCCGCGGGCATTTGAGGCCGAGGGGCAGGGCTTGGGTTTTGATGGGTAAGAGACCGGCAGTGGAGCGCAGGGAGGAGGCTGAGGGCAGTATCGGCAAGGATGCGGCCTTCGACTATGCGCCGCTTCCCGGCATCGCCGACGAAATGGTCGACAACAAGGGCGTGATCCGCCCCGTCTGGCAGCGTTTCCTCTCGCATCTCGGCGCAATGCCGGATCTCGCCGAGCGTTTCGCCCGCGCCGACCGCTACCTGAGGGACGCCGGCGTCTTCTATCGCGCCTATGGCAGCAAGGGTACCGGCGAACGCGCCTGGCCGATCTCGCATATCCCGGTGCTCATCGACGAGCGCGAATGGCAGGCGCTCTCGGCCGGCCTCGTCCAGCGGGCGGACCTCCTGGAGGCGATCATTGCCGATATCTACGGCGAGAACCGGCTGGTGGAGGAAGGTTTCCTGCCGCCGGCGCTGATCGCCGCCAATCCCGAATTCCAGCGGCCGCTCGCCGGCATCCGGCCGGCGTCCGGCCATTATCTGCATTTCTGCGCCTTCGAGATCGGCCGCGGGCCTGACGGCAACTGGTGGGTGCTGGCAGACCGCACCCAGGCCCCATCCGGCGCCGGCTTCGCGCTGGAAAACCGCGTGGCGACGACCCGCGCCTTCTCCGACATCTACGCCGAAACCCCGGTCCATCGCCTCGCCTCCTTCTTCGGCGCCTTCCGCGACGCGCTGCAGGGCATGAAACATTCGGGCGACGACCGCATCGCCGTCTTGACGCCAGGCCCGGCCAACGAGACCTATTACGAACACGCCTATATCGCCCGCTATCTCGGCTTCATGCTGCTCGAGGGCGAGGATCTCACCGTCGTCAAGGGCCGCGTCATGGTCCGCACCGTCGCCGGCCTGAAGCCGATCGGTGTGCTCTGGCGCCGTCTCGATTCGGCCTTTGCCGACCCGCTGGAGCTGAACCAGAATTCGCATATCGGCACGCCCGGTCTCGTGGAGGCGCTGCGCGCCGAAAGCGTCACAATCGTCAACGCGCTCGGCACCGGCATTCTAGAGACCCGGGCGTTGCTGGCGTTCATGCCGACCATCTGCCGGCATCTCTTGGGGCAGGACCTGAAACTGCCCTCGATCGCCACCTGGTGGTGCGGTCAGAAGGAAGAGCGCGAACAGGTCTCCAAGAATATCGAGAAAATGGTGATCGGCCCGGCCTATTCCCGCGCGCCCTTCTTCGACGACAACGGCGAATCCGTGCTCGGCTCGTCGCTGCGCGCGACCGCCAAGGATTCCATTGCCGACTGGCTGAACTCGGACGGCCCAAAACTTGTGGGACAGGAGGTCGTCACGCTCTCGACGACGCCGGCCTGGGTGGACGGTAAGCTCGTGCCGCGGCCGATGTCGCTGCGCGTCTTCGCCGCCCGCACGGCGAACGGCTGGCAGATCATGCCCGGCGGCTTTGCTCGCATCGGCTCCGGCGCCGACGCCGCGGCGATCGCCATGCAGTCGGGCGGAGCGGCCGCCGACGTCTGGATCGTCAGCGACAAACCGGTCGAGCGTCACACGCTGCTGCCGGCCGAAGGCAGCTTCACCCGCAACATGCCGGGCAGCCTGCCGAGCCGGGCGGCCGACAACCTTTTCTGGCTCGGCCGCTACATCGAACGCGCCGAAGGCGCGCTGCGCATCCTGCGCGCCTGGCATGCGCGTTTTGCCGAAGCCGCCGATCCGAGCCAGCCGCTGCTTGCCGACGTTTCCGCCTATCTCGCAGCCGTCGATATCGATACCGCCGAGCCCGTGCCCGAAACGCTGCTGCGCAACATCGACAGCGCCGTTTATTCGGCCAGCAACATCCGCGACCGCTTCTCGCCGGACGGCTGGCTGGCGCTCAATGATCTCGCCAAGACCGCTCGCCGCTTCCACGTCACCGTCTCCGCCGGCGATGACGCCAGCCATGCGATGACGATCCTGCTGCGCAAGCTCGCGGGTTTTGCCGGCCTCGTGCACGAAAACATGTACCGTTTCATGGGCTGGCGCTTCCTCTCGCTCGGCCGCTATATCGAGCGCGGCCTACACATGACCCGTCTGCTCGGCCACATGTCCGGCCCGGAAGCGCCCGACGGCGCGCTCGACATGCTGCTGGAGATCGGCGACAGCGTCATGACCCATCGCCGGCGCTATAACGTCAACACGGCGCGGCTGACGGTGACCGACCTGTTGGCGCTCGACCCCCTCAACCCGCGCTCGGTCCTCTTCCAGGTCAATGAGATCCATCACGAGGTCGAGCAATTGCCGAATGCCCTGATCAACGGTCAGATGTCGCCCTTCTACCGCGAAGCGATGCGGCTGCATTCCGGACTGGCGGTAATGACGCCGGAGGGCATGGGAGCCGACGTTTACCAGCGGCTTGAGCGCGAGTTGGAGCAGCTTTCCGATCTGCTCGCCCAGACCTATCTCGGGTGACGCCGTGCTCTACGATCTTTCGCTCCGCATGGGTTACAGCTACGACGTGCCGGCCTCCGGCGCCCGCCACATCATGCGGCTGATGCCGCTGTCGCTCACTAACCGGCAGCGCCTCGTCGCCGGCTCGATCACCATTTCGCCGACGCCGGACGAGCAGTCGCATTTCGTCGACTTCTTCAGCCATCCCGCCACCTCCTTCATGCTGCGGGCGCCGCACGAGGCGCTCGACATTCGCATGCAGGCCCGCGTGCAGGTGGATAGTCAGCCGATCGCCGCCGATTTCTCGCCGCTGCTGGCCGATCTGCCGGAGGAGATATCGGGCGTCTGGTCGCTGGCGCCGGACTCGCCGCATCACTTTCTCGGCGACAGCCCGCGCCTGACGCAGGCGCGCGAGATCGCCGATTATGCGCGAAGCTGCGCCACTCCCCAGCTGACTGCCATGCAGATCGCCCATGCGCTCTGCGCCCGCATCAACAAGGATTTCACCTACGATCCCGATGCCACGACAGTGGACACGACGCCGATCGAGGCATTCAAACTCAAGCGCGGCGTCTGCCAGGATTTCA
This sequence comes from Rhizobium sp. R339, assembly GCF_002211395.1. Taxonomy (NCBI): domain Bacteria; kingdom Pseudomonadati; phylum Pseudomonadota; class Alphaproteobacteria; order Hyphomicrobiales; family Rhizobiaceae; genus Rhizobium; species Rhizobium sp. R339. The sequence continues at coordinate 147,689 of NZ_LOKV01000026.1, read as the reverse complement.
CCCACATCATGATCCTGGCGCTCCGTAGCCTCGGCATTCCCGCCGGCTACGTCTCCGGCTTCCTGCGCACCATCCCGCCGCCCGGCAAGGCACGGCTGGAAGGGGCGGACGCCATGCATGCCTGGGTGCGGATCTGGTGCGGCGAGACGATCGGCTGGATCGAGCTCGATCCGACCAACAATATCCCCGCCGGCACCGATCATATCGTCGTCGCCTATGGCCGGGACTATTCCGACGTCGTGCCCGTCATCGGCGTGTTGAAAAGCTATGGCGGCCAGCGCGCCGTTCAGGCAGTTGATGTGATCCCGCTGAAATAATCCCAAAACTGGAAAAATTGCCGGATTCGTTAAAATTTTATTGATGCCGTAAGGGCGGCGTAAAGAAGCAGCGTGCGTAAATCACCTCACAGGGTTTTCAGTTGGGTGAACATGATGAGCACCTCGTTTTTGCGTCCCTGCCTGCGTCGCATGTTCAGCGACCGTGGCGGTAATTTTGGTATCATGACGGCGATTATGGCGCCGGTCCTGCTCGGCGCTGCCGGCATGGCGATACAGGTCGGAGACATGCTGCTCTCCAAGCAGCAGTTGCAGGAGGCGGCCGATTCCGCCGCGCTCGCAACAGCCACTGCCCTCGCAAACGGCACGATCCAAACCTCGGAGGCCCAGGCCTACGCGCGGAATTTCGTCGCCGGCCAGATGGCGAATTACCTGCAGAGCGGCGTCGATATCAAGAACGCGACCGGCGTCGACATCAAGACGAGCACCTCGGGCAAATCGACATCCTACCAGGTCACGGTTTCACCGAGCTACGATCTCACGGTCAATCCGCTCATGCAGGCCGTCGGCTTCAGCACGCAGCATCTTGCGACGTCGGGCACGACGGTCAGCGGCAATTCGCAAACCCAAGGCTCCGTTTCCATGTTCCTGGTTCTCGACCGGTCCGGTTCGATGGGCGAAAACACTGCGACGGTCAACGCGTCGGATCCGACGGAAGGATATGAATATGATTGCAGCGAAAGAGACAGATACGGCAACGTTACCAAGCGGAAGACCTGCACCGGCACGCGCCCCCACTACTACACCAAGATCGAAGCCCTGAAGCTTGCCGTCGGCACGCTGACGGGTGAACTCGACGCGGTCGATCCCGACGAGGAATATGTCCGCACGGGCGCAGTTTCCTACAATATCGAGATGCAGAAAGCCAAAGCGCTGGATTGGGGCACCGCCCACGTCAGCAAATATGTCAACAACCTGACGGCAACCGACGGGACGGACTCAGGCGAGGCATTCAAGACGGCCTACAACAAGCTTGCCGACGCGGCCGAGGACAAGGCGCACATGGACAAGACGGGGCAGGTCCCAACAAAATATATTGTCTTCATGACGGACGGCGACAACAACTATACCTCCGCCGATACTGAAACGAAGACGTGGTGTGACAAGGCCCGCGCTGCCAAGATGCAAGTCTATACTATTGCCTTCATGGCGCCGGCACGCGGCCAGGCACTGCTTAGCTATTGCGCGACATCGCCGGGCAACTACTTCCCTGCCGGCGACATGACGACACTCTTGAAGGCTTTCAAGGAAATCGGCATGAAAGCATCCAATCAGGTGACGCGTCTAACGAACTGACAAAAGCTGCGAAACGGAAAACGAAAAGCCGCGCCGGAACAAACCGGCGCGGCTTTTCGTTATCGCTAGCCCGCGCATCAGATCGGGAAAAGCGATTGGAATCAAGCCCCTCGGATGACGTGAATATGGAGGTTTCGCAAATTTTTCGTTTGTCCAAATCCTTTGTTGCAAGTGCTTCCTAACGATGCATAAACTGTGGTCAGCGCAAGCGACAAATCGATTAAATCAGGCATAACACCCTGAAACCAAATTAAAATTGGCGAGATCTACCATGAACACCGTTTCCAAGCCGGTTATCCCCTCTCCCGCTCCCCGCAGTTCAAGGCCGGAAATTCTCGCAGAAGAAATCATCGAACGTCTGACCTACCGCATCGGCAAGGACGCCAAGGTGGCGAAGCCGCATGACTGGCTGACCGCGACGATCCTGGTGGTGCGTGACCGCATCATCGACAAGTGGATGGCATCCACCCGCGAGGTCTATGCGACCGGCGCCAAGCGCGTCTATTATCTTTCCCTCGAATTCCTGATCGGCCGCCTGATGCGCGATGCCGTCTCGAACCTCGGCCTGATGGAAGAGGTGCGCGATGCGCTGGCCTCGCTCGGCGTCGACGTCAACGTCATTGCCGGACTGGAGCCGGATGCCGCACTCGGCAATGGCGGCCTCGGCCGTCTCGCTGCCTGTTTCATGGAGAGCATGGCAACGGTCGACGTTCCGGCCTATGGCTACGGCATTCGTTATGTCCACGGCCTCTTCCGCCAGCAGCTGGCCGACGGCTGGCAGGTGGAGCTGCCGGAAAACTGGCTCGCCCACGGCAATCCCTGGGAGTTCGAGCGCCGCGAGAGCTCCTACGAAATCGGCTTCGGCGGCGCCGTCGAATTCATCACCACCCATGACGACCAGCCGCGCTACGTCTGGAAGCCGGCCGAGCGCGTCATCGCCGCCGCCTTCGACACGCCGGCCGTCGGCTGGCGCGGCAAACGCGTCAACACCTTGCGCCTCTGGTCGGCGCAGCCGATCGATCCGATCCTGCTCGACGCCTTCAACGCCGGCGACCACATCGGCGCGCTGCGCGAAAGCAACAAGGCCGAAAGCCTGACGAGGGTTCTCTATCCGGCCGACGCCACCCCCGCCGGCCAGGAACTGCGCCTGCGCCAGGAATTTTTCTTCTCCTCCGCCTCGCTGCAGGACATCCTGCGCCGCCACCTGCAGCAATATGACGATTTCACCTCGCTGCCCGACAAGGTGGCCATTCAGCTGAACGACACCCATCCGGCCGTCTCCGTCGCCGAACTCGTGCGCCTGCTCTGCGACGTGCACGGCATGGATTTCGACCAGGCCTGGGATATCACCCGCCGCACCTTCTCCTACACCAATCACACGCTTCTGCCCGAGGCGCTGGAAAGTTGGCCGGTTCCGCTCTTCGAGCGCCTGCTGCCGCGCCACATGCAGATCGTCTATGCGATCAATGCCAAGATCCTGCTCGATGCCCGCAAAACCAAGAACTTTTCCGACAGCGAAATCCGCTCGATCTCGCTGATCGAGGAAAGCGGCGACCGCCGCGTGCGCATGGGCAATCTCGCCTTCATCGGTTCGCATTCGATCAACGGCGTCTCGGCGCTGCACACCGATCTGATGAAGGTCACGGTCTTTGCCGACCTGCACAAGCTCTATCCCGACCGCATCAACAATAAGACCAACGGCATCACGCCGCGCCGCTGGCTGCAGCAGTGCAATCCCGGCCTTACCGACCTGATCCGCGAGGCGATCGGCGACGAATTCCTCGATGATGCCGAGAAGCTGCGCCCGCTCGAGGCCCATGCTTCCGATCCGACCTTCCAGCAGAAGTTCGCCGCGGTGAAGCGGGCCAACAAGGTGGCTCTTTCCAATCTCGTCGCCAGCCGCATGGGCGTGAAGCTCGATCCCTCGGCCATGTTCGACATCCAGATCAAGCGCATCCACGAATACAAACGCCAGCTTCTGAACATCATCGAAGCCGTCGCCCTCTACGATCAGATCCGCTCGCATCCGGAGCTCGACTGGGTGCCGCGCGTCAAACTCTTCGCCGGCAAGGCGGCGCCGAGCTACTACAACGCCAAGCTGATCATCAAACTCATCAACGACGTCGCCCGCACCATCAACAACGACCCGTCGGTGCGCGGCCTCTTAAAGGTCGTCTTCGTGCCGAACTACAATGTTTCGCTCGCCGAAGTCATGGTTCCGGCCGCCGACCTTTCCGAGCAGATCTCGACGGCCGGCATGGAAGCATCCGGCACCGGCAACATGAAGTTCGGCCTCAACGGCGCGTTGACGATCGGCACGCTCGACGGCGCCAATGTCGAGATGCGCGACAATGTCGGCGAGGACAATATCGTCATCTTCGGCCTGAGAGCCGACGAGGTCTCAAAGGTCCGCAGCGACGGCCACAATCCCCGCGCCATCATCGAAGGATCGCGCGAACTGTCACAAGCGCTCTCGGCCATCGGCTCGGGCGTCTTCTCGCCGGATGACCGCAACCGCTACACGGCGCTGATCGACGGCATCTATTCGCATGACTGGTTCATGGTTGCGGCCGATTTCGACGCCTACGCCCAGGCCCAGCGCGATGTCGACCAGATCTGGACCAACCAGTCCGCCTGGTACACCAAGACGATCAACAATACGGCACGGATGGGCTGGTTCTCCTCCGACCGCACGATCAGGCAATATGCAGACGAAATCTGGAGAGCCGGATGAAAACGCCGAAAAAAGTCCCTGAAGTACAGCTTACCTGGGAAATTTCGGCAGATGAAATCACGGCGATCCTTGCAGGCTCGCACTCCAATCCTTTTGCCGTCCTAGGTGCGCACCAGGCCGGCGACGCTTTCGTCGCCCGCTGCTTCATCCCGGGCGCGGAGGAAGTGACCGCCATGACGCTCGACGGCAGCGTCATCGGCGAATTGAAACAGCTTCATGGCGACGGCTTCTTCGCCGGACCGGTTTCGCTGACCAAGCTCCAGCCGGTGCGCTATCGCGCCCGGCGCGGCGATGCCGAGTGGGCGGTGACCGACCCCTACAGCTTCGGCCCGGTGCTCGGGCCGATGGATGATTATTTCGCCCGCGAAGGCTCACATCTGCGCCTGTTCGACAAGATGGGCGCGCACCGCATCAAGCATGAGGGCGCGCAGGGCATCCACTTTGCCGTCTGGGCGCCGAATGCGCAGCGCGTCTCGGTCGTCGGCGATTTCAACAATTGGGACGGCCGCCGCCACGTCATGCGCTTCCGCACAGACAGCGGCATCTGGGAGATCTTCGCGCCCGATATCCCGCTTGGGGTTGCCTATAAATTCGAGATCCGCGGCCATGATGGCGTGTTGCTGCCGCTTAAGGCCGATCCCTTCGCCCGCCGCAGCGAGCTGAGACCAAAGACCGCCTCCCTCGCCGCCGCCGAGCTGGATCAGCTCTGGGAGGACGAAGCCCATGTGAAGCATTGGCGCGAAACCGACAAGCGCCGCCAGCCGATCTCGATCTACGAGGTGCATGCCGGCTCCTGGCAGCGCCGGCAGGACGGCACGATGCTCTCCTGGGACGAACTCGCCTCCAGCCTCATCCCCTATTGCGTCGATATGGGTTTTACCCACATCGAATTCCTGCCGATCACCGAGCATCCCTATGACCCGTCCTGGGGTTACCAGACGACCGGCCTCTACGCACCGACCGCCCGTTTCGGCGAGCCGGAGGGCTTCGCCCGTTTCGTCAACGGCTGCCACAAGGTCGGCATCGGCGTCATCCTCGACTGGGTGCCGGCGCATTTCCCGACCGACGAGCACGGCCTCGGCTGGTTCGACGGCACAGCGCTTTACGAGCACGAAGACCCGCGCAAGGGTTTCCATCCCGACTGGAATACGGCGATCTACAATTTCGGCCGCACCGAGGTCGTCTCCTATCTCGTCAACAACGCCCTTTATTGGGCCGAGAAATTCCATCTCGACGGCCTGCGCGTCGATGCCGTCGCCTCGATGCTCTATCTCGATTATTCCCGCAAGCACGGCGAATGGATCCCGAACGAATATGGCGGCAACGAGAACCTCGAAGCCGTCCGCTTCCTGCAGGATCTCAACATCCGCATCTACGGCCAGCACCCGAATGTCATGACCATCGCCGAGGAATCGACATCCTGGCCGAAGGTCTCGCAGCCGGTGCACGAAGGCGGGCTTGGCTTCGGCTTCAAATGGAACATGGGCTTCATGCACGACACGCTGAGCTATATGAGCCGCGATCCCGTGCATCGCAAACACCACCACAACGAACTGACTTTCGGCCTGCTCTATGCCTATTCGGAAAATTTCGTCCTGCCGCTGTCGCATGACGAAGTCGTTCACGGAAAGGGCTCGCTGATCGCCAAGATGCCGGGCGATGACTGGCAGAAGTTCGCCAATCTGCGCGCCTACTACGCCTATATGTGGGGCTATCCCGGCAAGAAGCTGTTGTTCATGGGCCAGGAATTCGCCCAGTGGAGCGAGTGGAGCGAGAATAAGTCGCTCGACTGGAACCTGCTTCAGTACCGCATGCACGAGGGCATGCGCCGCCTGGTGCGCGACCTCAATCTCACCTATCGCAGCAAGCCGGCGTTGCATGCACGCGATTGCGAAGGCGAAGGTTTCGAATGGCTGGTGGCCGACGATGGCGAGAATTCCGTCTTCGCCTGGCTGCGCAAGGCGCCCGGAGAAAAACCGGTCGCCGTCATCACCAATTTCACTCCCGTTTACCGCGAGAACTATTCGATCCGCCTGCCGTCCGAAGGCCGCTGGCGGGAAATTCTGAACACCGATGCCGACATCTACGGCGGCAGCGGCAAGGGCAATGGCGGGCGCGTGCAGGCCGTCAATGCCGGCGGCGACATCACCTGCTCGATAACGCTGCCGCCCTTGGCAACAATCATGCTTGAACCTGAAAATTAAGACTGGTGGGAGGAGAAAATGGTAGAAAAGCGTATTCAGCCACTTGCCCGCGATGCAATGGCCTATGTTCTGGCAGGCGGCAGGGGGAGCCGTCTCAAGGAACTCACCGACCGGCGCGCCAAGCCCGCCGTCTATTTCGGCGGCAAGGCCCGCATCATCGATTTCGCTTTGTCGAACGCGCTGAACTCAGGCATTCGCCGCATCGGCGTCGCAACGCAGTACAAGGCGCATTCGCTGATCCGGCACATGCAGCGCGGCTGGAACTTCTTCCGTCCGGAACGCAATGAAAGCTTCGACATCCTGCCCGCCAGCCAGCGTGTGTCCGAGACGCAATGGTACGAGGGCACCGCCGATGCCGTCTATCAGAACATCGACATCATCGAGGATTACGGCGTCGAATACATGGTCATTCTCGCGGGCGATCACGTCTACAAGATGGACTATGAATGGATGCTGCAGCAGCACGTCGATTCCGGCGCCGACGTCACCATCGGCTGCCTGGAAGTGCCGCGCATGGAAGCGACCGGCTTCGGCGTCATGCATGTCAACGAGAAGGACGAGATCATGGCCTTCGTCGAGAAGCCGGCCGATCCGCCCGGCATTCCCGACAAGCCGGATTTCGCGCTGGCCTCGATGGGCATCTATGTCTTCCACACCAAATTCCTGCTCGACGCGCTGCGCCGCGACGCCGCCGACCCGAATTCGAGCCGCGATTTCGGCAAGGACATCATCCCCTATATCGTCCAGCACGGTAAGGCGGTCGCCCACCGCTTCGCCAAATCCTGCGTCCGCTCCGATTTCGAGCACGAGGCCTACTGGCGCGACGTCGGCACGATCGACGCCTATTGGCAGGCCAATATCGACCTGACGGCGATCGTTCCGGAGCTCGATATCTACGACAAGTCCTGGCCGATCTGGACCTATGCGGAGATCACGCCGCCGGCGAAATTCGTCCATGACGACGAGGATCGCCGCGGTTCGGCCACGTCTTCCGTCGTCTCGGGCGACTGCATCATTTCCGGGGCCAGCCTCAACAAAAGCCTGCTCTTCACCGGTGTCAGGGCCAACTCCTTCTCCAAACTGGAAGGAGCGGTCATCCTGCCGAACGTCAAGATCGGGCGTCGCGCGCAACTCAAGAACGTGGTGATCGACCATGGTGTCGTCATTCCGGAAGGCCTTGTTGTCGGCGAGGATCCCGAGCTCGACATGAAGCGCTTCCGGCGGACCGAAAGCGGCATCTGCTTGATCACGCAACCGATGATCGACAAGCTGGATATCTGACTTATGAAAGTTCTTTCGGTTTCGTCCGAAGTCTTCCCTCTGATCAAGACAGGGGGCCTGGCCGATGTGTCCGGCGCCCTGCCGATTGCCCTGAAAGCCTTCGGGGTTGAAACCAAGACCCTTCTGCCCGGCTATCCCGCCGTCATGAAGGTCATTCGCGATCCCGTCGCCAAACTGGAATTCCCCGATCTGCTCGGAGAAAAGGCGACCGTGCTGGAGGTTCAGCACGAGGGCCTCGACCTGCTCGTCCTCGATGCGCCGGCCTACTACGACAGGCCGGGCGGCCCTTATCTTGATCCGCTCGGTAAGGATTATCCCGATAACTGGCGCCGTTTCGCCGCCCTGTCGCTTGCAGCCTCGGAGATCGCGGCCGGTCTGCTGCCCGGCTGGCAGCCTGACCTCGTCCATACCCATGACTGGCAGGCGGCGCTGACCTCAGTCTACATGCGTTATTACCCGACGCCTGAGCTGCCGAGCGTGCTGACCATCCACAACATCGCCTTCCAGGGGCAGTTCGGCCCCGAGATCTTCCCCGGCCTGCGCCTGCCCGGCCATGCCTTCGCCGTCGACGGCCTCGAATATTACGGCACCATCGGCTATCTCAAGGGCGGCCTGCAGACCGCTCATGCGATCACCACGGTCAGCCCCTCCTACGCCGATGAAATCCTCACACCCGAATTCGGCATGGGGCTTGAAGGCGTCATCGCCAGCCGCATCGACAATCTCTCCGGCATCGTCAATGGCATCGACACCGATATCTGGAACCCGGCGACCGATCCTGTCGTCCACACCCATTATGGCCCCACGACGCTGAAGAACCGTGAGGAGAACCGCCGCTCGATCGCCGAATTCTTCCACCTCGACGATGACGAGGCTCCGATATTCTGCGTCATCAGCCGTCTCACCTGGCAGAAGGGCATGGATCTCGTCGGCAACGTCGCCGACGAGATCGTCGCCATGGGTGGCAAGCTCGTCGTGCTCGGCTCCGGCGAAGCCGCCCTCGAAGGCGCGCTGCTCGCCTCCGCCAGCCGCCATCCCGGCCGCATCGGCGTCTCGATCGGCTATAACGAGCCGATGTCGCATCTGATGCAGGCCGGCTGCGACGCGATCATCATCCCCTCGCGCTTCGAGCCCTGCGGCCTGACCCAGCTTTACGGCCTGCGTTACGGCTGCGTGCCGATCGTTGCCCGCACCGGCGGGTTGAACGACACGGTGATCGACGCCAACCACGCCGCACTTGCGGCGAAAGTGGCAACAGGAATACAATTTGCCCCCATAACCGAAACGGGCATGCTACAGGCAATCCGCCGTGCGATGCATCTTTACGCGGACCGAAAACTCTGGACCCAATTGCAAAAGCAAGGCATGAAATCGGATGTCTCCTGGGAGAAGAGCGCCGAACGCTACGCTGCCCTCTATTCAAGCCTCGTCTCGAAAGGCATGTGACCTAAAATGATCAAGTCCGTACCCACCACGCCCTATCTGGACCAGAAACCCGGCACCTCGGGCCTGCGCAAGAAGGTCCCGGTCTTCCAGCAGCCGAATTATGCGGAGAATTTCATCCAGTCGATCTTCGATTCGCTGGAAGGCTACCAGGGCAAGTGCCTCGTCATCGGCGGCGACGGACGCTACTACAATCGCGAAGTCATCCAGAAGGCGGTGAAGATGGCCGCCGCCAACGGCTTCGGCAAGGTCATGGTCGGCAAGGGCGGCATTCTGTCGACGCCGGCCGCATCCCACATCATCCGCAAATACAAGGCCTTCGGCGGCATCATTCTCTCCGCCAGCCACAATCCCGGCGGCCCGACCGAAGACTTCGGCATCAAGTACAACATCAACAATGGCGGCCCGGCGCCGGAAAAAATCACCGACGCGATCTATGCGCGCTCCAAGACGATCGACAGCTACAAGATCGCCGATTTTGCTGACGTCAATCTCGACCGCATCGGCAAGGACGAGCTTCCCGGCGGCATGATCCTGTCGGTCATCGACCCGGTCGAAGACTATGCGGCGCTGATGGAAGAGCTGTTCGATTTCGGCGCCATCCGCAATCTGATCAGTCTCGGCTTCCGCATCGCCTTCGACGGCATGAGCGCCGTCACCGGCCCTTACGCGAAGGAAATCTTCGAAAACCGCCTCGGCGCTCCCTCCGGTTCGGTCCGCAACTTCATGCCGCTGCCGGATTTCGGCGGCCATCATCCCGACCCGAACCCGGTTCACTGCAAGGAACTGTTCGACGAGATGATGGGTGACGACGCGCCCGATTTCGGCGCCGCCTCCGATGGCGATGGCGACCGCAACCTCATCGTCGGCCGCGGCATCTTCGTAACACCCTCCGACAGCCTGGCGATCCTTGCCGCCAATGCCAATCTCGCTCCCGGCTACTCCGGCGGTCTCGCCGGTATCGCCCGGTCGATGCCGACATCGGGCGCGGCCGACCGCGTCGCCGAAAAGCGCGGCATCGGCATGTACGAGACGCCGACCGGCTGGAAGTTCTTCGGCAACCTGCTCGACGCCGGCATGGCGACGATCTGCGGCGAGGAAAGCGCCGGAACAGGCTCCAATCACGTCCGCGAAAAGGACGGCCTCTGGGCCGTGCTGCTGTGGCTGAACATTCTTGCCGTACGCGGCGAAAGTGTCGCCGATATCGTCACCCAGCACTGGCAGACCTACGGCCGCAACTACTATTCGCGCCACGATTACGAAGGCCTCGACACCGATGCGGCGAACGGCCTGATAGACAATCTCCGCAGCCAGCTTCCCACTCTGCCCGGCAAGACCTTCGGCAGCCTGAAGGTCGAAAAGGCCGACGATTTCGCCTATCACGATCCGATCGACAAATCGGTCAGCGAGCATCAGGGCATCCGCGTGCTCTTCGAAGGCGGCTCCCGCGTCGTCTTCCGCCTCTCCGGCACCGGCACGTCTGGCGCAACCTTGCGTGTTTACATCGAGCGCTACGAGCCGGATTCGACTCGCCACAACATCGAGACGCAGGAAGCGCTCGCCCATCTGATCGCGGCCGCCGAAAGCATTGCCAGCATTCGTGAGCGCACGGGACGCGACGAGCCAACCGTGATCACCTGATCCGGGGGGAGCATGCAGGATAGCAATTCGGCGCGGGGCGCGATCGTCTTCGAGACCGGCGTCGGATTCGCCGTGTGGTCGCATGACGCCGCACAAATCGAACTTTGCCTCTTCGAGGATGACGGCAACCGGGAATTCGCGCGCCTGCCGATGGCGCGCGACAGCGACCAGGTCCATCGCCTTTTCGTCGACGGCCTCAGGCAAGGCGCCCGCTACGGCTATCGCGCCGACGGCATCTATGCGCCCGAAAATGGCCTCTGGTTCGATCCTTCCAAACTGCTGCTCGACCCTTACGCCAAGGAGATCGACCGGCCGTTCCGCTACGATCCCCGCCTCGGCATTTATGGCGAGGACAGCCAGGACCTGATGCCGAAGGCGATCGTTACCAGCGATACGCGCGCTGCGATCGGCAAGCCGCTCTTCAAACCGGGCGGCTTTATCTACGAAGTGGCGGTACGGCCCTTCACCATTCTCCATCCTGATGTGCCGGAAGCCGAGCGCGGCACCGTCGCAGCTCTCGCCCATCCCTCGGTCATCGCGCATCTGAAGCGGATCGGCGTCGATGCCGTCGAACTGATGCCGATCACCGCCTGGATCGACGAACGCCACCTGCCGCCGCTCGGCCTCACCAACGGCTGGGGCTACAATCCCGTCGGTCTGATGGCGCTCGATCCGAGGATCGTCCCCGGCGGCATGGCGGAGCTGCGCAAGACCGTCGCCGCTCTCCATACCGAAGGCATCGCCGTCATTCTCGACCTCGTCTTCAACCATACCGGCGAAAGCGACCGCTATGGCACGACGCTGTCGCTGCGCGGCCTCGACAATCTGCATTATTACCATCACGCCCAGAACAGCCCCGGCGAACTCGTCAACGACACCGGCACCGGCAATACCATCGCCTGCGATCATCCCGAGGTAAGGCGCCTCGTCATCGACAGCCTGCGCCATTTCGTGCTCAATTCAGGCGTCGATGGTTTCCGCTTCGATCTCGCCCCGGTGCTCGGCCGCACCGCGACCGGCTTCCAGCGCGACGGCGGAACGCTCGCTGCGATCCTCGCCGACGAGGTGCTTGCCGACCGCATCATGATCGCGGAACCCTGGGATATCGGACCTGGCGGCTATCAGCTCGGCAATTTCCCGCCGGCCTTCCTCGAATGGAACGACCGGGTTCGCGACGACCTGCGCTGCTACTGGCGCGGCGACCATTGGAAGACCGGTTCGCTCGCCACGGCGCTCGCCGGCTCCTCAGACATCTTCTCCCGCAACGATGGCCAGGAGACTCGCAGCGTCAATTTCCTCGCCGCCCATGACGGCTTCACCCTGATCGACCTCGTCTCCTATGCCGGCAAGCACAATGACGCCAATGGCGAGCACAATCGTGACGGCCACAACGAGAACCACTCCTGGAACAACGGCGTCGAGGGCGAGACCCTCTATCCCTCGATCCGCAAGCGCAGGATAAACGACGTCATGGCGCTGATCTCAACGCTCTTTGCCACCCGTGGCAGCATCATGCTGACGGCGGGCGACGAAGGCGGCCGCAGCCAGCGCGGCAACAACAACGCCTATTGCCAGGACAATGAGATCACCTGGCTGGATTGGAAGGCGCTGAACGAGGATCTCGTCGCCCACACCGCCTTCGTCTCGGGGCTGCGCCGCCGCTTCACGGTCTTTTCCGAAATGGACTTCCTTTCCGGCAACGGCGATGTCGAATGGATCTCGCTGTCGGGCGAACCGATGACCGTCGCCGAATGGGAGGCGCCGTCGCTTTCGACCCTCGGCATGCTGCTCGCGACCGGCGAGCGGTCCTCGCGCGGCAAACAGACACGGCTTGCCGTGCTCTTCAATCGTTCGGAGAACCGCCAGCTTTTCACGCTTCCCGGCGAGGGCGAGCCGGGCTGGCGTCAATTGACGCCGGAGGGAGCGAAGAAAGCCGGTGCCCGCGTGACCGTGGAGCCACGCTCCGTTGCCTTTTTCATCGAAAAATGACCGCCTCCTCTCACGCACGCAAATCCTTGTCGCAATCGTCATAAATGCACGATAAGGCTTGGCCCGGCGGCTTTTCTCACGAGGAATTCATGGTCAAGGAAATTTCACTCTCCGACGTGCGGGGATTGATCGGCATGGAAACTGGCCTTTCGGACTGGATCACCGTCGATCAGACGATGATCGACGCTTTTGCGGGCGCAACCGACGACCATCAGTTCATTCATGTCGACCCCGAGCGCGCGGCGGCTGAGAGCCCCTTCGGCGGCACCATCGCCCATGGCTTCCTGACGTTGTCTCTGCTGTCGGCGATGAACTACAACTGCCTGCCCAAAGTGCGCGAGCAGACCATGGGCATCAACTACGGCTTCGATCGCGTCCGCTTCATGACGCCGGTCAAGAGCGGCGCCCGCGTCCGTGGCCGCTTCCTGCTCTCCGAAGCCCGCTTCCGCGGCGGCGGCATGCTGATGACCACCTATGACGTGACGATCGAGATCGAAAACGAGAAGAAGCCCGCGCTGACGGCAAGATGGATCACCATCATCCAGTTCGATCCGAAGGACCGTCCTGAGGACGCGTAGGCGCGGCTCTTGTTACTCCGGTGAATTGATCACCGCTTCGAGAGCATGTCCGTCCGGATCGATTACGAAAGCAGCATAATAATGCTCGCCATAATGGGGCCTCAGACCCGGAGCGCCGTTGTCACGGCCGCCATGCGCGATTGCCGCCGCATGAAACCGATCGACCGCCTCGCGGCTCGGCGCGGCAAAAGCCAGATGAAAGCCCGGACCGGGCGGACGCTGGCCCTCCGGCCGATGTTTGATTGCCAGCTTGTCTCCTCCGCCGGGAGAGCCGTAGCCGACCGCCTGCCCTAGCTGCCCCGGCCTGATATCCTCCCAGACCCTGACATAACCGAGCGCGGCGAAGGCGGCATCATAGAATGCCGACGATCGCTCGATATCTGAAACGCCTAGGGAGGCATGGTGCAGCATCCGATTATCCCTTGAACAGACGTCTATGCCGGATTGCTCCGGTGTTAATGTCCCGCATCTTCCGCTGCCTCGGCCAGCAGTCCGAAGACGAAATCGGAAAACGACCGCCAGCACTCTACCCGGAACGTATCTTCTGCCGTGCGCAGAAGCACGATTTCCGCCTTGCCGAAAATGGTCCGCGAGGCGGCGCCGACAGGGAAGGAGGCAAGCGAGAGATCCTGCGGGCAGCCGGCGGCAAGCGTAGTCTCTGCCCCTGGTCCCGAAACGATGATCGCGATGTTGCGGTGGGAAACGTCGGTTGCCGAATGCACGGCGCCGGCGCCGGAAAGCGCCGCCATCAGATCGGCACCATCCTCGTCGATCACCAGCCATTCGTCAGGCCCGATCCAGAGGACCGACCGCGCGCCGGCCCGGCCCGATGTTTTCGGGGCGGTCGGCACGGACAGGCCGAGAGCGGAGGAAATCGCGGCAACCGATCCTGCCGGCGCGCGCAGCGCCACGCGGGTCGCTGCCGGTGCCACCGTCAGCCGTACCGTTGCGGAGCCGCCGAGGCGGCCGGCCAGCACCGGCTTGCGAATTGCGACATCAGCCATGGATGCGGCCTCCTTCCTTGTCAAAGAACACCAGATCCGTCACTTCGACGGCGATCGTCCGATCCGGCATCGGCACGTAGAGCGTCTCGCCCATCCGCGCCCGGCCGCCGGCGACCAGCGCGAAGGCGATCGACCGGCCGCAATTTTCCGACCAGTAGGACGAGGTGACATGGCCGAGCATGGTCATCGGCTTCGGCTCGTTCGGGCTCGCGACGATCTGCGCGCCCTCTTCGAGGACCAGCTTCGGATCCTTGGTGACGAGACCGACAAGCTGCTTGCGCCCGTCCTTGACGAGGTCCGGCCGCTGCAGTCCGCGAATGCCGACAAAGTCTTTCTTCTTCTTCGAAACGGCCCAGGCGACGCCCGCGTCGTCGGGGGTCACGGTCCCGTCGGTATCCTGGCCGACGATGATGTAGCCTTTCTCGGCGCGAAGAACGTGCATCGTCTCGGTGCCGTAGACGCAGGCCCCAAGCGGTTCGGCATTGGCCCAGACCGCTTCGAGCACCGACTGGCCGTAATCGGCCGGCACGTTGATTTCGAAGCCGACTTCACCGGTGAAGGAGACGCGGAAGAGCCGCGCCGGTACGCCGCAGACCGTGCACTCGGCAACGCTCATATGCGGGAAGGCCTCGTTCGATAGGTCAAGTCCCTCGACCAGCGGCTCGACGATCTCGCGCGCCTTCGGCCCCTGCACGGCGATGACAGCCCATTGCTCGGTCACCGAGGTCAGCCATACCTGCAGGTCGGGGAATTCCGTCTGCAGGTAGTCTTCCATGTGGTGAAGAACACGCGGCGCTCCGCCTGTCGTCGTCGTCACATGGAAGCGATCTTCCGCCAGGCGCCCGACGACGCCGTCGTCATAAACGAAGCCGTCCTCGCGCGTCATGATGCCGTAGCGCGCCTTGCCGGGCTTCAGCGTGTCCCAGGCATTGGTGTAGATGAGATTGAGGAATTTCGCCGCATCCGGGCCTACCACCTCGATCTTGCCGAGCGTCGAGGCATCGAAGATACCTGCCGACTCGCGGGCCGTGCGGCATTCGCGCGCGACAGCCTGATGCATGGTCTCGCCCGCCTTGGGATAAAACCACGCACGCTTCCAGTTGCCGACATCCTCGAAGACCGCGCCATGGGCTTCTTCCCAGTCGTGCAGCGGCGTCTTGCGCGTCGGATCGAACAGCTTTCCGCGCGAATGGCCGATCAGCGTACCGTAGGTCACCGGCGTATAGGGCGCGCGGAAGGTGGTGAGGCCGACCCGCGGGATTTCCTTGCCGAGCATTTCGGCGGCGATCGCCAGACCATGCATGTTGGAAAGCTTGCCCTGGTCCGAGGCCATGCCATTGGTGGTGAAGCGCTTGATGTGCTCGATCGAGTGCATACCCTCGCGCACGGCAAGACGGATATCCTTGGCGCAGACATCGTGCTGGAAATCGATGAACGCCTTGGCATTCGTCTTCGGTCCGGCGCCTTCCGCGGCGCCGATCATACCGCCCGTCCAGTCATAGGGCTGCTCGGCCGAGATGGTGATTTTCCCGCCGCCCTTTTTGCCGGCGGCCTGCGCCATCAGTTCACCGGCGGCGAGCGATTCCTCGACCGTCCGCTGCAGGTCGTCGGTGCCGTTGCAGGCGCCGACCGAGAGGCAGTTCTGGGCATAGGTGCCCGGCAGGAAGCGCTGGCTTTCGGCATCGAAGGCCACCTTGCCGCGCGACTGCGAGAACAGATGGACCGACGGCGTCCAGCCGGCCGAAACCAGAAGCGCATCGACCGCGATCTTGCGCGGCGAGCCGCCGCCGTTGCGCGCCACCGTCATCGATGAGATGCGCAGCCGACCGGCGGTGTTGACGACCGATTGACCCGCGAGGACATCGATGCCGAGCGCACGCGCCTCTGCCAGCACCGCCGCTCCCGGCGTCTGCCTGCAATCGACGATGGCGGCGATCGAAACACCGGCCCGCTTGAGATCGAAAGCCGCTTCATAGGCGGAATCATGCGCGGTGTAGATGCCGACATTGGTTCCGACGGCGACGCCGTAATGATTGAGATACATCCGCCCCGCCGAAGCCAGCATGATGCCCGGCCGGTCGTTGTTCGGAAATACCATGTGCCGTTCGATCGCGCCGTTGGCAAGGATCACCCGCTTGGCCCGGACCTGCCACAGCCGTTCGCGCGGCAGATCGTGGGAAGGCTTGGAGATATGATCGGTGACGCGCTCGGCGAGGGCGACGAAATTGTGGTTGTAATAGCCGAAGGCGGTCGTGCGGATGAGCACTTCGACATTGTCCATCGCCTTCAGCCGCGCCACGGTCTTCTGCGCCCAGGCGTAACCATCCTGGCCGTCGATCGTCACGCCGGCGTCGTAGCGCAGCGCTCCGCCCGCTTCCGCCTGCTCGTCGCAGAGGATCACCTTTGCACCGGTCTCGGCCGCGGCCAGCGCCGCCGAAAGTCCGGCAACACCGGCGCCGACCACCAGCACGTCGCAATGGACGTAGCGGCTGGCATAATGGTCCGGATCCTCCTCCGTCGGCGCGACGCCGAGGCCGGCGGCACGGCGGATGAACGGCTCGTAGACGTGTTTCCAGGCGGCGCGCGGCCACATGAAGGTCTTGTAGTAGAAGCCGGCGGCGAAGAACGGCGACATCAGATTGTTGACCGCACCGACATCGTAGGCAAGCGAGGGCCAGCGGTTCTGCGACTGGACGATCATGCCGTCGAAGATTTCCTGCACCGTGGCGCGCACGTTCGGCTGCTTGCGCGCCTTGTCGCGGGCAACGTCGATCAGCGCGTTCGGCTCCTCGGCGCCTGCCGACAGAATGCCGCGGGCCCGGTGATACTTGAACGAACGGCCGACGAGGTGGATGCCGTTGGCGATCAACGCCGAGGCGACGGTATCGCCCTCGAGCGCCATATAGCTCTTGCCGTCGAAGCTGAAACGCGCGGTCTTGGCCGGCGTCAAGCGCCCCTTCCCGGCGATACGATGTGAACCGCTCATTGCGCCTCTCCTTCCACGGCTTCATATGTCTCGACCGGCGCATGCTGCTCGGCTTCGGCGCCGATCCGCGGCTTCGGCTCGCCCGCCTTGTAGGTCATGATGAACTGGTCGCTGACCGTATCGCGCGCCGCGTTGAAAAAGCGTCCGCAGCCGTGAATATGGCGCCAGCGTTCGAAGATCAGCCCCTTCGGGTTCTCGCGCAGAAAGAAATAAGCCTCGAACTCCTCGTCCGAAATCGAAGCGATATCGGCAGGCCGCACGATATGGGCGTCACCCGCGCCGCGGAATTCGAGCTCGGAACGCTCTTCCTGACAATAAGGGCAATGGATCAGCAGCATGTGAGATTTCCTTCTCCTCCCCTTCTCCCCATCGAGGAGAAGGTGCGTGCAAAGCGGATGAGGGGGTGAGCGACGAAAGCAGCGGGCATATGAGCAAGACCACTCATCATCAGTGCGCCACCGCCGCGGCCGCAGCCTCGTCAATCAGCCGGCCGCTGCGGAAGCGTTCCAGCGTCAGGCCGGCATTGAACTTGTGCGGCTCGTCGCGGGCGATCAGATGGGCAAAGAGGTTGGCCGAACCCGGCGTCGCCTTGAAGCCGCCGGTACCCCAGCCGCAATTGACGTAGAGCCCGGGAACCGGCGTCTTCGACTGGATCGCCGAACGGTCCGGCGTATTGTCGACGATGCCGCCCCATTGCCGCATCATCTTGACGCGGCGGAACATCGGGAAGAGTTCGCAGATGGCATCGAGCGTGTGCGTGATGATCTGCAACCCGCCGGTCTGGGAATAGGAGTTGTACTGGTCCGTGCCGGCGCCGATGACGAGCTCTCCCTTGTCGGACTGGGAGATATAGGCATGCACCGTGTTCGACATGACGACGCACGGGAAGATCGGCTTCAGTGGCTCGGAAACCAGCGCCTGCAGCGGGCTCGATTGCAGCGGCACGCGCACATCGGCCATCTTCATGATCGTCGAGGTGTGGCCGGCCGCCGACACGCCGACCTTTTTGGCGCCGATGAAACCGCGCGAGGTCTCGACGCCGGTCACGCGTCCGTCAGGCGCGCGGCGGATGCCGGTCACTTCGCAATTCTGGATGATGTGGACGCCGCGATCCGATGCCGCTCGCGCATAGCCCCAGGCGACAGCATCGTGGCGGGCCGTGCCGCCGCGCCGCTGGAGCGCCGCACCATTGATCGGGTAGCGCGCGCTCGCCGAAATATCGAGCGGCGGGCAATAGGCCTTCGCCTGCTCCGGCGTCAGCCATTCATTGTCGATGCCGTAGAGCCGATTGGCATGAATGTGCCGCTTGAAGGACTGCTGGTCGTGAATATTGTGCGAGAGCATCATCACGCCGCGCGGCGAGTACATCACATTGTAGTTGAGCTCCTGAGAAAGCCCCTCCCAGAGCTTCATCGAATGCTCGTAGATGTGCATGCTCTCTTCATAGAGATAGTTCGAACGGATGATGGTGGTGTTGCGGCCGGTATTGCCGCCGCCCAGCCAGCCCTTCTCGATCACCGCGACATTGGTGATGCCGTGCTCCTTGGCGAGGTAGTAGGCAGCTCCCAGGCCATGGCCGCCGGCGCCGATGATGACGACATCGTATTCGGCACGGGGCTCCGGTGAAGTCCACTGCTTCTCCCAGCCTCTGTGGCCACGCAGGGCCTCTCGCGCCACGGCAAAAACCGAATATTTCCGCATCCGCCTTCTTCTCCTTCGGGCAAGAGCTTTTCTCCGCGCCCATACAAATCGCAAATCCAAATGCGGCACAACGGCTCTTTTGCGACAGGCGAGAGCTTTGGTTTTGACACTGTGCGACATGATTGCGAAACAGTGCAATTTTGAGGCGTCCCCGGGCCGAGGCGACATCCTTTGGACGATGACGCAACGTCGCGCATGCCGCCCTAGCCCAAGTGGGCGAGAAGACAAGCAGTTACTAAAATGTTAATTCTCCCCGCGTTGCCGGGGTGTGTATCATGTGCGGTAGGCGTTCATTACTCGCGGCGCTTTGCATTGCGCTCTCCACCATGCGGCCAGCGATCGCCGCAGAGCCGGTCGGCCAGGCTGTCGTCATCAAAACGGAAGTGACGGGACAGGGCGGACCGATCGAAGTCAACACCAGCGTTCACCGCGACGAGCGCATCCGAACATCCAAATCAGGACTGGGCCAATTCCTGTTTCGCGACGGCACGAAGCTCGCAGTCGGTTGGGGGTCATCCGTCGTCATCGATAAATATGTCTTCGACGACTCCCAATCGGTCAGGAAGCTCACCATCAGGGCCGCGAAGGGAACCTTCCGCTGGGTCAGCGGCAATTCGAAATCCTCGGCCTACCAGATCCTAACGCCCGCCGGCACCATCGGCGTACGCGGCACCGCATTCGACTTTTATGTCGGCCCCGATGGCACAACTGCCGTGGTGCTGTTGAACGGCGCAGCCAGCTTCTGCGGCCCGGGCGGCTGCCGCCAGCTGCAGCAGCGCTGCGATTGCGTCGTCGCCAAGCCGAACGGCGATATGTCGCCGGCCCGCCGGGTCGATCCCAGCGTTCTCGATACACTCGGAAACCCACGCGCCCTGCCCTTCCTCTCCGGCAATCAGCGGCTTGCGGGCGGCATCGGCATGCTCGGCGGCTGCAACATGGCCTCGGTCGCGCCGGAAAGAAAAGACAGAGCACGGCCTCCGCCGGCGATTGAGCCCGCTCCGCAAAGACAGGATCCGCCACAGAAACAAGCCGAGCCGCAAAAGGAACGGCCGAACAAGCCTGACAAACCGCATCATGAGAGGCCGCACCATGATAAGCCGCATCACGACAGGCCTGATCACGACAGACCGGATAAACCCGACAAGCATGATGGCCATGGCCGGCATGACACCGATGGCAAGCCGGGAAATCACGGCGAGGATCATCGAGACCACGACCGCGATCATGGCGGAAACCGCGATCGTAATCACGGCGGAGACCGCGATCGTGATCATGACAAAGACCGGGGCCGGAATTTCCATCGCGGCCGCTGACCTCCCTCAGTCCGCGGCGCTCTTTTCGCCTCCCTCCGGCGCTTGGCGAAAATGATCGGTCCTGCCGGATATGCGCTGGTAGAATTCCGCCAGAGCGCCGGTCACCTGCACCGCCGTAAGCTTGGCCGCACTGATCAGCTTTCGGCTGTTGCGCGAATGGGATTGCAGGGCCTCCGTCAATTGCCTGTGAACGACCTCGAGCGCGGCGAATTCCTCGGATGCCGCAACCCGTTCATCGCCGACGACGGCAAGGATCTGCGTCCGGCTGCTCTTCCCCTTGAGCGGCAGCGCGCCGGCCTCGATCACCGCCATTGCCTGCACGGACCGCGCCGTGCTGTCGGAGATGAGGATATCAAAGCCGACCTCCTTGCAGCATGACTCGATGCGGGCCGCGACGTTGACGGCATCTCCGACGGCCGAGTAGTTGAAGCGGGTCTTGGCGCCCATATTGCCGACGCAGGCAAGGCCGGTATGGATGCCGATGCCGATATTGACCTGCTGATCGGGCCCGAAACCGAAAGCGTCGCCGGCGTTCAATTCGGCAAGTGTTTCGCGCATGGCAAGCGCGGTGCGAACTGCCTTGGTCTCGTGATCCGCCACATCGACCGGCGCATTCCAGAACGCCATGATTGAATCGCCGATAAACTTGTCGAGGGTGCCCTCATTGGCCACGACATGACGGCTCAGCGCATCGAGCAGCGTATTCAGGAAGGCGACGACCTCCGTCGGCGCCAGCCGCTCGCTCATTTCGGTAAAATTCCTGACGTCGACGAACATCATCGTCAGCTCGCGGT
Organism: Rhizobium sp. R339; assembly: GCF_002211395.1. NCBI lineage: Bacteria > Pseudomonadati > Pseudomonadota > Alphaproteobacteria > Hyphomicrobiales > Rhizobiaceae > Rhizobium > Rhizobium sp. R339. The sequence continues at coordinate 126,390 of NZ_LOKV01000026.1, read as the reverse complement.
CGTCTCCGCCAAGACGCAACGCGTCGCGGTTATGCTCGATGCGATGGAGCAGCGACGGGGAAAGATAATGCCCGAAAGCGCGTCGCACCTCGCGCCGCTCTCGGTCGATCACCAGGATCTTGAACGAGGTCGCGGCAAAATGGGTGATCGATCCGCTGATGATCGGCGCCAGCGGATCGAAGAGAAGCCCCGCATAGAGAAAGGCGAGCCATGACGCGACAAGCGCCATTGCCGTGATCAGCAGGCCGCAGACCAGCGCGACGGCGGGGCTGACGAACGTCGTCACCACGACGAGGAGGCATCCGAGCACCGCGATGACGAGGATTTCAAGCCCGTCCGCCCAGTCGGGCCGGGACAAGAATTGGCCGGAGAGGATCTGCTCCACGGCCTGCGCATGCAGCGAAACGCCGGGAACGTTCTCGCCGAGCGCGGTGACGCGGATGTCCTGCAGGCCGGCCGCCGATGTGCCGACGAAGACGATACTGCCGGCGATGGCGGCTGCAACCTCGGGGAAAGCCCCTTCCGGCGCGAGCACCTGCCGGACGGATATGTAACGCTCGGCCCGATCGGGAGTGACATAGAGCCAGAGTTCGCCCGCCGCCGTCAGCGGCACGATGAAATCCCCGATCTTCGCCGTGGTCATGATGCCGGCGCGATCGGGCGCGCCAGCCAGCACGTAGGTCGACGCCCCCTGCGCCACGCGCAGCGCTTCGACCGCGAGATTCGGATAAAGCTGCGTGCCATCGGTCAGGAACAGCGGAACCGCCCGCACCACCGGCGAGGGATTGCCGGGATTGAGGCTGATATGGCCGAGGCCGGCCGCGTTGGCCTCCAGTTGCGGCCTGAGCGGCGTCGAGGCGCCGAGATGGGGCGGCGCCGAGACGGGGCTTTCGCCCGTGAAGGCGAAGCCCGCCTTCACGGGCGGCCGGTAATTGCCTTCATTGGAGAGGCCGAAGCCGAGCACGACGGGCTTCTCGGCGATCGAACGGGCGAAGATCTCGTCATTGTCAGGCAGCTTTTCGGCAAGCGAAGGATCGATCCCGGCAACCTCGCGCACGACATTGCGCGGCGACAGCCGGTCCGGCTCGGAGAAGAGAACATCGAAGGCGATGGCGGCTGCGCCCATTTCCGAAAGCCGGTCCACCAGCAGAGCCAGCCGGTCTCGCGGCCACGGCCATTGGCCGAATTCGCGCAGCGAAGCCTCGTCGATGTCGATGACCCGGACCGGCATCGGCGCGAAGGCTCTGGGAACGAGCCGTTGATACTCGTCGAACGTCACGCCGCGGATCAGCTTGAAAATTCCGGGATCACCCGCGCGCAGCATCGTCAGCAGAGCCACGATCGCCAGACCGATAACGACACCGATTTGCTGGACGCGCGTCATGATCTCACCGGCTGTCCCCTCCCACGGCCGGCGGAGCGGGCCCGCAGCTGCCGGCAGACAGGCTACGCCGCTTTCGCTCCAAACGCCATTCGCACATCTGGCCCAGTTCCTCGCTTTTTGGCTTGCCGCGCGACGTCTCCAATTTTGGCCGCCCTTTTGCCGGTACGACAAAGGCTTCGATCTTGCCGGGCAGGCTGCGAAATGTTCTTGTAGCGATCGAAAATCGGATGCTTTTCCAAAAAGAATGAGGGTCCCCCGTGATTTCCGAATCCGCCGCGCGTCGAAGCGGCTACTGGCTGATTGTCGTGGTGTTGGCCATGCTCGCGGGGCTGCCGCTTGCCGTCTGGCTCGATATCAGCGATCTCTCGGGAAATACCCTGCGGCGGCAGGCGCGCGACATGAGTTCGCTGATATCGAGCATCCGCTCTTATTATTCCACCAATGTCGTGGGCCGCGTTCTGGCCGCGCATGCGAGCGGCGCGACCGCGGGCACGGTCGTCTCCCACAACTACGCCAATATCCCGGGCGCCATACCCCTGCCGGCAACCCTTTCCCTGGAACTCGGCGACGTCATCAAGGAGCAGCAGGCCAATATCACCTACCGGTTCGTTTCCGACCTCCCCTTCAAGAGCCGCGCATCCCACGAGCTCGATGACTTCGAGAAGCAGGCACTTGCCGCTCTGCGCGCCAATCCGCAGCAGACGCTGAACGACCTTACCCGCGTCGGATTGACCGATACGTTGAGGTTCATCACCCCTGTCGTCATGGGCCAGGCCTGCGTCGCCTGCCACAACACCCATCCCGAAAGCCCCAAGACCGATTGGAAAGTGGGTGATGTGCGCGGCATTCAGGAAGTCATCATCAGACAGCCTTATGTGAGCAACGTCTTCGCCTTCAAATATCTGCTCTGCTACTTCCTGTTCGTTGCCGTCATCGGCATCAGCTTCATCCTGCTCCAGCGGCAGCAGACGCGGGCGATCCACGGCGCCAACCAGGATCTGGAAGCGGCAAACGAGTTCCTCGCCAGCGTTTCCCTGAAGATTTCACGCTATCTCTCGCCGCAGATCTACAAGAGCATCTTCAGCGGGCAGAAGGACGTCGTCGTCCATACCGAGCGCAAGCGCCTGACCATCTTCTTCTCCGACATCAAGGATTTTACCGCGACCACCGAGCGCCTGCAGCCGGAAGCCCTGACGGAGATGCTCAACGAATACCTGACCGAAATGTCGAACATTGCGCTCGAGCATGGCGGCACGGTGGACAAGTTCATCGGCGACGCGATGCTGGTCTTTTTCGGCGACCCGGAAACGAAGGGACCGGAGGAGGATGCGAAAGCCTGCCTGCGCATGGCGGTCGACATGCAGCGCCGCCTCGGAGAACTCAAGGACAGGTGGCGCAGGAACGGAACCGAGGAGCCGTTCGTGGTCCGCATGGGAATCAACAGCGGTTACTGCAACGTCGGCAATTTCGGCAGCAACGACCGCATGGACTATACGATCATCGGCGCCGAGGCCAATCTCGCGGCCCGGCTGCAATCGATCGCCCAGGGCGGAGAAATCGTCATCAGCTACGAAACCTATGCGCTGGTAAACGAAATCGTCGATGCCCATCCCTTGCCGCCGATCACGATGAAGGGCATACAGCGCGAGATCGTGCCCTATGCGGTCGACGGGCTGAAGCTCGGCGCCGATCACAAGAGCCGCGTTCTCAGCGAACACCTCTCGGGCCTCGACCTGCATCTGGATATGAGCCGGTTGGAGCCGGCCGATCGCCTGCGGGTCAGGACAGCCCTCAAGGAGGCGATTGCCGCGCTGGATGAAACTTTGCCCGAGGCGGCCGATCGCAGCCGGGTGTCGGACGAGGCGTGATTTTTCCGCCCGCCCTCCATATCCATCTGGACTTCCCCTACCCGATCTGCTATCCCGCATCACCAATCGCAAGGCTGCGGCCGCGCGAACGTTATATTTTTGCCCCTGGCGCTGCGCCGCCTCAGGCATCAACCAAACCAAAGGAACGTGATTCTCGTGCAGGTACTTGTCCGCGATAACAATGTCGATCAGGCTCTCCGCGCTCTCAAGAAGAAGATGCAGCGCGAAGGCATTTTCCGCGAAATGAAGATGCGCGACTACTACGAGAAGCCGTCGCAGAAGCGTGCTCGCGAAAAGGCCGAGGCTGTTCGCCGCGTTCGCAAGCTGGCCCGCAAGCGCGCCCAGCGCGAAGGTCTGGTCGCACGCTAAGCGTTGCCGTCGTTTTTTCGACGTTTTCAGATGCATTGTGGCGGGGGCGATGGGTTCGCCGCCGCCTTTTTAGTTTGCCGCTGAAGATCGCATATCCGCGTACCGGATATGCCGCATGGGGAAAGCGAGCCCGAATGGCTGATATCACCTTCAATCCGTCCCGCGCCTGGCGCTTGCAGAAAACCGCATTCCTGCCCGCCTTGACGCTGGCCGCCATGCTCGGCCTCGCCGGCTGCGAAACGACCAACACCACGGACGCCGTGATCCGCATCGACAAGGCGCAGGGCTCGGAAGAGAACATCGCGTCGCTGACGGCGGTTATCAACGCCAATCCGAGGGACCCCGAAGGCTACAATGTCCGCGGTTCCGCCTATGGCCGCGGCGGCCAGTTCCGCCAGGCGCTGAACGATTTCAATACGGCATTGCAGATCAATCCGCGCTTCTTCCAGGCCTATGCCAATCGCGCCCTGGTCTATCGCAACATGGGCCAGCAGCAGCAGGCGATTGCCGACTATAACGCCGCCCTGCAGATCAATCCGAGCTACGACGTCGCCTATATCGGCCGCGGCAATGTCTATCGCATGGCCGGCCAGGACGATGCGGCCTTCAACGATTTCAACAAAGCGATCCAGCTCGGCACCACCGATGGCCGCGCCTATCACAATCGCGGCCTGATCTTCCAGAAGCGCAATCAGCAGGATAAGGCGATCGACGATTTCTCGAAGGCCATCTCGCTCGCGCCGAATTCGCCCGAGCCTTATAATGGCCGCGGCATCTCCTATATCGCGCTGAACGACGACGATAACGCCTTTGCCGATTTCAATCATGCGATCGAACTCAACGGCAACATCGCCGAATCCTGGGCCAACCAGGCGCTCGTCTACGAACGCCGCGGCGACAAGGCGAAGGCCGCCCGCTCCTATCGCCACGCAATCGGCCTCGATCCTAAATACCAGCCGGCTCGCGACGGCCTGGCCCGCGTCGGCGTCGCCCCAGCCGGCTAAGGACATGCATTGGGCGGCCCGGAGCACCGGCCGCCCACAACGGCCTCTTGCCGCCGATCGGAACACCGGCGGAGATCCTGGCAACCCAAGCGAATCCTCCGGCGGCTTTTCGAGCGCATTTTTGATTGGGCGCCGTCCATAGGCGCCGTCCAGCCCGCACAGGCGGTTCCGCCCGCGTCAAAAAAGCAGGCCGAAAAAACGTTCGCCCTCTTCGATGGCATGTCATACTGTGTTGCAACCTCCTGCTCCTCCCCCTAACATGCGCCTGCTTCGATAGCCTGCTATCGGCGATACGAAACGCGTTGAGGGCGGTTTGCGAGAGATGAGGATCTTTGCTTTCCTGACCGCGAACGAAAACTGTTGCGGGCTGCGCGCATCGCAGCGCCGCGCCTCTTTTCAGAGGCGTAGAGGACGCTGCAGCACTTTGAAGCGCTGCATGGCTTCATCCACCGCGCAGGTTATGTGGCGCAATAGATGAAGATCCTTGCACTGTTCTTTCCCAAGGCCTCGATCGGCACCTATCTCGTCGCCATGGCGGTGGCGATCGCACTGCCGATCTTTGCCTTCGTGGCGCTGCTTCTGCTGCAGCTGGAGGATAACCAGCGCTCGGCGCTGAAACGCGAGACGGCCCAGGATGCCGTTGCCCTTTCGCGCATCATCGACCGCCAGCTGCAGGACATGGCGACGACGCTGCGGCTGCTGTCGAGCTCGCCGGAACTCGAAAATGGCAATCTCGCCGCCTTCCACGAGCGCACGGAAACAGCGTTGCGGAACAATTCGCTGTTCGTCATCGCCGTCGACCGCACCGGCCAGCAACTCCTGAACACGCGCCGGGCCTTCGGCACGCCGCTCGACAAAGTTGCGAACATGCCGTCTCTCGAATCGGCCATGACCTCCGGCCGCATCGAGGCTTCCGACGTCTTCCGCGGCCGGACCAGCGGCGACTGGGTCTATAACGTCACCCTGCCACGGCCGAACGATCCCGTCGCAGCTCTCATCATCACCCAGGACGCCAGGGATCTGGGCAGGCTCGTGACCACGGAAGGCCTCGCCCCCGGCTGGTCGGCCGCCATCATCGACCAGAGCGGCCATGTTGTCGCCGCCACCGGGCCGGGCAATCTCGAACCGGGCACGCCCTTCGATTCGCGCATTCTGCCGGCGCTCGGCACTTTCCGGGGCGTCTTCGAAGACGCGGCGGTCTTGCCGCACATGCTTCTCGGCTATGCCCAGATTCCCGGCTGGTCCTGGAAGACGGTCATCTGGGGGCCGGTCGCCCAGGCCTCGATCCTCAGCACCTGGCGCTTCCTCATCATCGGCGGCGTCGCGCTGGTGCTCGTCGCCGTGCTGGCCGCCTATGCCGTTGCAAGACAGGTCCGCACCACCATCCGCGAGATCGCCGACATGGCGAACCGCATGGGCGAAGGCCATATCGTCTCACCGGTTGAAACCAGCGTCATCGAAGCGAACCAGGTGGCAATCGCACTTTCCAACGCCTCTTTCGATCGCAGCCAGACCGAAGACCGGCTGCGCTTCGTCATGCATGAACTCGTCCACCGCACCAAGAATCTTCTGACGCTTGCCCAAGCGATGATGCGCCAGCTCGCCAAACAGGCCGACAGCGTCGAGACCTTCCAGGCCGCCGTCGCCGATCGCCTGGAAGGGCTTGTGCGCTCGATCGAACTGCTGACGAGCGAGCAATGGGGAGGCGTTTCGCTGAGGCGCGTCGTCGACATCCACCTGCAGGCCTTCCCGCAGGCGCGCGAACAGATCGAAGTCAGCGGTAAAGATTTCGTCCTGAAGCCGGATGCGGTGCAGAATCTCGGCCTTGCCCTGCATGAACTCGCCACCAATTCGGTGAAATACGGTGCGCTTTCCGTGCCGCAGGGCCGTGTTCGTTTCGAATGGCGGGATGTGAAGGAAGAAGACAAACCGGAGGCCCTGCTCCGCTTCACCTGGGACGAGCGCGGCGGCCCGCCGGTGACGCAGCCCTCGCGCTCTGGTTTCGGCACGACTGTTATCAAGGCCCATGCTGCCTCCGCCTTCCGCGGCACCGTCGAGGTCGATTTCCGGCCCGAAGGCCTGCTGTGGGTTTTGACGGCCCAGCGTGGCACGCTGGAGCGGGAATAGCGCAGGAACAATCTCCACCTCCACCCGTTTCGGACAGGTCGTTCCAAAGGAGAAAGACCATGTTCAAGCAAACGATGATCGCAACCGCTGCATTGGCGGCCGCTGTCTGGGCAGGCCCGGCCGGCGCGGAAAACTATGTTACGCTTGGCCGGCTGGTCTGCGGATCGGATGGCGGCCAGGGCCTGATCATCACCTCACAGAAGAACCTGACCTGCACCTATACGCCGGCAACGGGCGGCCCCAAGGCGGTCTATGCCGGCAAGATAGAAAAATTCGGCCTCGATATCGGCCAGACCGGCAAGAGCGTGATGATCTGGCAGGTGTTGGCGAAGACCGGCACGGATATGCCGCAATTCGCGCTTGCCGGTGAGTATTACGGCGTCGGCGCCGATGCCAGCATCGGTGCGGGCGCCGGAGCCAAGGTGATCGCCGGCGGCACCAACAAGGCCTTCATGCTGCAGCCGTTGAACGTCCAGGCCCAGGAAGGGCTGAACCTCGCGATCGGCGTCGAGAAGATGACGCTCGTGCCGGGCGAGGTATGAGGAAAAGCGCGGCCCGCCATAACGCATATCATGCGGCTTGAATCGAACAGCCGCCCGAAGGCGGCTGTTTCTGGGTCGGTCAATGCGCGATCGCCTTGTTGATGTCCTCGGTCATCTTCTTGGCGTCGCCGAGCAGCATCATCGTGCCGTCCTTGTAGAACAGCGTATTGTCGATGCCTGCATAGCCCGAACCGAGCGAGCGCTTGACGAACAGGCAGGTTTTGGCCCGGTCGACGTCGAGGATCGGCATGCCGTAGATCGGCGAGGTCTTGTCGTCGCGCGCCGCCGGATTGGTGACGTCGTTGGCGCCGATGACATAGGCGACGTCGGCCTGGGCGAATTCCGAATTGATGTCTTCGAGCTCGAAGACCTCGTCATAGGGAACATTGGCTTCGGCAAGCAGCACGTTCATATGGCCGGGCATGCGGCCTGCGACCGGGTGGATCGCATATTTCACCTCGACGCCGTTCTTCTTCAGATTGTCGGCGAGTTCGCGCAGCGCATGCTGGGCCTGGGCGACCGCCATGCCGTATCCTGGCACGATGATGACCTTCGACGCATTCGCCATCAGATAGGCCGCATCCTCGGCCGAGCCGAGCTTGACGGTCCTGTCCGACGTATCGGCTCCGCCCGACGTCGTCTCGCCGCCGAAACCGCCGAGAATGACGGAGATGAAGGAGCGATTCATGCCCTTGCACATGATGTAGGAGAGAATGGCGCCGGAGGAGCCGACGAGCGCGCCGGTGATGATCAGCGCCAGATTGCCGAGCGTGAAGCCGATGCCGGCCGCGGCCCATCCGGAATAGGAATTCAGCATCGAAACGACGACGGGCATGTCGGCGCCGCCGATCGGCACGATCAGCAAAACCCCGAGCGCCAGCGACAGCGCCACCACGGCCCAGAAGTCGAAATGGCTTTCGGTGGCGGCAAGCCCGATGATGAAGAGCACGATCAGCACCAGCAGGGCCGCGTTGATCACATGCCGGTAAGGCAGCAGGATCGGCTTGCCGGACATCCGCCCGTCGAGCTTCAGGAAGGCGATGATCGAACCGGTGAAGGTCAGTGCCCCGATCGCCACGCCGAGCGCCATCTCGACGCGTGCTTCGGTATGGATGTGGCCGATCTCGCCTATGCCGAAGGATGCAGGCGTATAGAGCGCGGAAGCCGCCACCAGCACGGCGGCAAGGCCGACCAGCGAATGGAAGCCGGCGACGAGCTGCGGCATCGAGGTCATGGGGATGGTGCGGGCAACATAGGCGCCGACGCTGCCGCCGATGGCCAGGCCGAGGACGATCAGTACGAAACCGCCGAAATTAGGCGTCGCCAGCACGAGCGTCGTCAGGATGGCGATCCCCATGCCGACCATGCCGTAGAGATTGCCCTTGCGGCTGGTGGCAGGATGGGACAGGCCGCGTAGCGCCAGGATGAAGAGAACGCCGGAGACGAGGTAGAGGAAAGCTGCGATATTGGTCATCGGTCCTCACCTGTCCTTCTTGCGGTACATCGCAAGCATTCGTTGCGTGACGAGGAAGCCGCCGAAGATATTCACCGAGACGAGCACGAGGGCGACGAAACCGAAGCCGGTCGCAAGCCCGCTGGTGGAGATGCCGACCGCCAGAAGCGCGCCGACGACGATGACCGAGGAGATCGCATTGGTGACGGCCATCAGCGGCGTATGCAGCGCCGGCGTCACCGACCAGACGACGTAATAACCGACGAAGATCGACAATACGAAGATCGCCAGCTGGAAGACGAAGGGGTCGATCGCCCCGCCGGTCGCAGCGCTTGCCGCCTCCGGCGCCTGGGCGGCGGCCGTGACGACGGCGGTCACCGCCTGGTCGAGCTGCTGAAGCGCTCTGTCCATTGCTTCACTGGCCATCACATGTCTCCCTTCTTCGCGCCGCCGAAGGCGGGATGAACGACATCGCCGGCATAGGTCAGCATCGTCGCCTTGACGAGTTCGTCGTCCAGATTGACGACCACGCTCCCGCTTTCCTTGTTGACCATCGTCTCGAGGAAAGTGACGAGATTCTTGGCGTAGAGTGCCGAGGCGCTGGCAGCGACCCGGCCCGGCATATTGGCAAAGCCGATCACCTGGACACCTTCGACGTCGGCGACCTCGCCGGCAACGGCACCCTCGATATTGCCGCCGCGCTCGACCGCGAGGTCGACGGCGACCGCACCCGGCTTCATCGAGGCGAGCATGACGCGCGAAACGAGCCGCGGCGCCGGACGGCCGGGAATGAGAGCGGTGGTGATGACGATATCCTGCTTGGCGATATGTTCGGCCACAAGCGCTGCCTGCTTGGCCTGATAGCCGACCGACATCTCCTTGGCATAGCCGCCGGCCGTTTCCGCCGCCTTGAACTCCTCGTCCTCGACGGCGATGAACTTGGCGCCGAGGGAAGCGACCTGCTCCTTGGCGGCCGGGCGCACGTCGGTGGCCGAGACCGCAGCACCCAGGCGGCGCGCGGTGGCGATCGCCTGAAGCCCGGCGACACCGGCGCCCATCACGAAGACCTTGGCAGCCGGCACGGTGCCTGCCGCCGTCATCATCATCGGCATGGCGCGGTCATAGACCGCAGCCGCCTCGATGACGGCCTGGTAGCCGGCGAGATTGGCCTGGGATGAGAGCACGTCCATGGACTGGGCGCGAGTGATGCGCGGCATCAGCTCCATGGCGAAAGCAGAAAGCCCGGCGCCTGCGAGAGCCGCGATCGCTTCGTCGTTGCCATAGGGGTCCATGATGGCGATGACGACCGCGCCGCTCTTATAGCCTGCGATTTCCGATGGGCTCGGGCGGCGCACCTTCAGCACCACGTCGGCGGTGGCGGCATCCGCAAAACTGCCGATCCTGGCGCCCGCGGCCTCGAACTCTCCGTCCGGAATGCGCGACGCCGCACCGGCATCGGTTTCGACAATGACGTCGAAACCGAAACCCTTCATTTTCTTCACGGTTTCGGCAGAAGCCGCGACACGCGTCTCCCCGTCCGTGACTTCCCTTGCAACGAAAATAATATTGCCCAACTGCCCCCTCCTCCGGGTCAGCCAGACCGCCGCAGGCGCGCCTGCGCAGGCCAAGCACCGAGTTCACAAAGCTTCGGAGAAGCCTCCCCTTCCCTAGAGCGTCAAGCGTCCCTCCGACGCACAAACGCTCCAGCTCTTCCAATCTGCTGAATCGCGCGCTCTCCGCATCGATCCCGGTTTCGGGACCGATGCGCCGGCCGCGATCAGCGGACCATGAAGATGCCGATGGCGAGAAGAATGATGAAGACGAAGAGGCCGCCGAGAAGGCCGGCGCCGCCGAAGAAACCGGCGGTCATCGCGAGCAGGAGAACGACGAGAAGCATCGAGCCGTATTTCGTGCCGGCAATGAACATGTTGTAGGTCTGCTCATGTTCCTTGTAATCCATCGGCGCGCCGGTCTCGACCGGTCCGGTATGATGTTCGGCCATAAATATCGTCTCCCTGAAATGCCTTTGCGCTGCCTGATTCCCTTGGCTGCGCCGAGGGAAGTCCCTGCCTGCAGGAATTACACAATGACAGGCGAAAGCGCAATGCATGAGAATGCCGCAGCCGCGGTTCCAAACCACCTTCTCCAGCAAGGGAAAAAGCGCGCCTGACCACCGGCTGCGGATCTTGTCATTGCCGCCTGCCCTCTTCCATCAGGAGAGCAGCAGAAATCAGAGCGGCAGGTCGGTACCGAGCTCGCCTGGCGGCACGAAACGCGCCGTCGGGATGATGGTGAGCGGCGGCAGCGTGTCGTTGGGGTTGCGCGAAAACATCATGCGCTGCTCGCTGGCGCTGGAGATGAAGAACGGATAGCGCGTCAGCAGCTTGCGCCCGACCTCGATCACATTCGTCGCCATCAGCGTCATGTCGATCCCGTAATTCTTCGCCAGCCGGCCCGGCACGACCGTATCGGCATAGAAGACCCGCTTGTAGAAAGCGGCATGCGGAGGCCGGACGAACTGCAGGACCCGGTCCGCACGGAAATACGCCGCCGCGACGATGGTCGGCCGCAGTGTCAGATAGGGAACCCAGGGCAGATCGGCGGTGAGCTCGGGGTCGGCCGCGAAACGCGCCGGATCGATCAGCGTCAGCCCCGCATCCAGAAGCTCATCCATCGCCTCGGGAAAGGCGCCGCCGGACTGGCTGAGGCGATGCTCCGGTGTCACATAATGAACCCGGATGGTGCTGACCAGTTCCCCATAATAATACAGTCCGAAGATATAGGCGTGGCTGTCGAAATCGCTGTCGTCAAGTAACCCCTTCGGAGCGAGCGCGAGTACGTCGTGGGCCTTGTAGGCCTTGTAGCGCAGGCGTTCCACCTGCTCCATGTCCTCGCTGCTTTCGACGCGGCGATATTCGACATGATCCAAAACTTCCAAAATTTTCGCGCTGAAATCGCTACGCTTGAACAGTGTCTCTGACATTTTCCCGATCCGCTCGTTAACGGATCATTAATCATATGCCGGCGAGATTTAGGCAAGGAAATCCGATAATTCGGGCCGTTTATAAAGTATTAAGGTTAACGGTGCGGAGGATTGTCAGCGCAAAAGCGGCCGATGCGGAGCGCTCAGGCGACCTTGCTGCGCCGACGCTGAACGGGGCGGCGACCGATGCCCTGCTGCAACAGCGGGATATTCTGGGAAGGCACGGGCTGCGAGAAAACATAACCTTGCACGAGGTCGGTGCTGCGATGCTTGTTGAGCAGGGCGAGCTGCTCTTCGGTCTCGACGCCCTCGATGACGATCTTCAGCCCCAGTTCGCGGGCGAGATGGACCGTTCCGCGCAGGAGTTTGAGGCGGCGGGTATCCTCGACGATATTGCGGACGAAGGAGCGATCGATTTTGACGATATCGAGCGGCAGCGTGTCGAGATAGCTGAGGCTGGAGAAGCCGGTGCCGAAATCGTCGATGGCGATGGTGATGCCGCGGGCCCTGAGTTCCGCCAGGATGGCGCGCACGGCCTGCGGTTCGTCGATCAGGCAGCTTTCGGTGACTTCGAGATGCAGCCGCGCCGCATCCAGGCCGGAATGGGCAAGCGCATCGGCGACCACCGCGAGAATGTCCGCATCGCGCAGATCCCGCGCCGAAAGGTTGACCGAGACGGCAATATGCTCCGGCCAGTTCATGCATTCGCTGCAGGCCTTGAACAGCACGAAGCGGGTGATGTCGGAAATGATGCCCATATCCTCGGCGAGCCGGATGAAGACATCGGGCGGGATCGATCCCTTCTCCGGATGCACCCAGCGCGCCAGGGCCTCGGCGCATTCGATCCGTGTGCCGTCGGCCCGGAACATCGGCTGGAAGACGAGATGCAGCGCTTGCGCTGAAACCGCCTCGCGCAGATCCGCCTTCAGCTTTTGCTGCTCGATATAGCGGCCGTCCATTTCCCGCTCGAAGCCCGATATGCCGCCCTTGAGGCGCGACTTGCTTTCGAAGAGCGCAAGATCCGCCTTGACGCTCCATTCGTCGAGCGCAAAGGCCGTGCTTTCGAGGATCGCATAGCCGGCGCTGAGCGAAACCAGGAAAGTAATCTCGTCAACCTCGTAATGACCCTGGATCGCGGCATGCACACGGCGGATCTCGAGATCGAGCGAAGCCGGCTCCTTCGCATGCGGGAAGAACAGGATGAACTGGTCCCCCATCAGCCGTCCGAGGATGGCGTTGCCCGAAGCCTGCTTGATGCGGGCGGCGATGGCGCAAAGCAGATGGTCGCCGGTGACATGGCCGCGCATGTCGTTGACATGCTTGAACTCGTCGATGTCCAGCACCATGAAGCCGAGCGGGCCTGATTTCCTCGGATGTTTGGCGAGATATTCCTGCACGAGCTGGCCGAAATATTCCCTGTTCGGCAGGCCGGTCAGCGCGTCGAAGCGGACCATGTGCATGATCTTCTGCTCTGCCTTGACCCGGCTCGACACGTCCTCGAAGATCAGCACGGCGCCGCCATCGGCCCTTCGGCTGGCCGAGAATTCGAGCGACAGGCCTTCGGGGAAATGGATGAGCGTGCGCGACAGGTTGCCTTCGGCCACCTGGGTGAGCTGGCGCAGGATAAGCTCCGGCTGCGAGGCATCCATGAAGCTGTGGCGCGCGCCATAGCGCAGCACCGCGCCAAGGTCGCGGTCTTTCAGCCGTTCGGGAGCCCCGATCTTCAGAAGCTCGCAGGCCTTGCGGTTGACGACCTGAATGCGGTTTTCGGCATCGACCATCACGAGGCCATGCGGCATGTTGTTGAGCGCCGTATCGAAGCGGTCGGCGATCATGGTGATTTCCCGGCGCGCAATGACATTCTCGTAGAGGAACTCGCGCACGCCGTTCGCCATGGCCCGCGTCGTCAGCCAGAAAGGAATGAGGAAGATCGACAGCACGCCGCGATAGAAATCCATCGCCAGCAGGCTGCAGACGATCATCGGCAAACAGCAGGAAAACGTCTGGAGATCGACAGCAAGGCGCGAACCGTAATTGCGGCCGACGACGGAAACCATGGTCGCCATGGTGACCGAAATGCAGGCGAGCTCCGCGAAGGAATCGTGCACGACGAAGATGGCATAGCCGCTGGCGAAGCCGAGAAGGGCAGTGGTGCAGGCGGCACCGGCCACCAGGATCCGCTCCCAGCGCTCGATGTCGGCCCGCGACAGGCTTTCCTTGTCGACGCGATCGAACTGCCGGAAGATAGCCATGCGGGCGCTGAAGACCAGAAGGAAGGCGAGCGACAACAGGATGTAGATGGAATATTGCGTCTTGGCGGCGACGGCGAGGCAAGTCGCGATGTGGACGATCACGCCAGCAAGAAGCGTCATGCGGTTCCCGGAAAGGGAACTCACAAACGACAGATACACATCTAAAGGGACCCTGGTCGGGTTATCTGGCTTCATCCACACTTTCCCTGTGCGCGGGGAGTCTAAGGCCAACCCTTTAAAAATTGATTTCAATCGAATCAAACATTTGGTCAAATTTTCTAAAACCAGAGGATGAACGTCACATCTTACAGGTGATAATGCATCCTTTTGGCGAGATTATTGAAATAATTTATCCACGTCAGGGTTGTCCAAATCTCCAGAAGTCGCGCAAACCGGCCATCGCGGCTAAGACTATACTCCAAGGCGAGGCATTTATCCTTCCAATTTCAAAGGCCGTGGTCTACATCGATTGCAAAGAAGGAAAGCTGCCGGAAAACCGGCAGGACAAAAGACAAGGGGAACGAATGTCGGCACTTCTGGCAGTCAGCCGGTTGATCGACTGGCTCAGTCGCATCGTGGGCAAATTTTCCGAGTACATGGTACTCTTCTGCTGTCTGATCAGCGCCGGAAACGCCATCGTCCGCTACACCTTCAACTACAGTTCGAACGGCTGGCTCGAGATTCAGTGGTATCTCTTCGCCTTCGTCGTCATGCTCGGCGCTTCGCATGCGCTGCGCAACAACGAACATGTGCGTGTCGACCTGATCTATGGCGCGGTTTCGGAGAAGGCGAGGATCTGGATCGACATCGTCGGCCTCATCTTCCTGCTCCTGCCCGCATGCATCTATCTCGCCTGGCTGTGCTGGCCGTTCTTCGCCCTCTCCTACCAGCAGGGGGAGATATCGGGCAATGCCGGCGGCTTGATCCGCTGGCCCGTCAAACTGATCCTGGTCGCCGGCTTCGCGCTGCTTTCCCTTCAGGGCGTTTCCGAGCTGATCAAGCGGGTCGCAGCGCTCACCGGCCGCATCAGCATCGACACCACATACGAAAAACCGCTGCAATAAGCGGACCGGGAGGAACTGATTTGTTTGATTTCGGCATCATTCCGCCGGCGATGTTCCTGGGCATGGTCGTCTTCATGCTCTACGGCTTTCCGGTCGCCTTTTCGCTCGCCGCCGTAGGCCTGCTCTTCGGCATCATCGGCATAGTCACGGGCCATTTCAGCGAAGCTTTCCTGCACAATCTGCCGCTGCGCCTGTTCGGCATTGTCTCCAACGACCTCCTGCTCGCCATCCCCTTCTTCACCTTCATGGGTGCGGTGCTGGAGCGATGCGGACTTGCCGAGGATCTGCTTGAAGGCACCGGCAAGCTCTTCGGCGCCATCCCCGGCGGCCTTGCCTATGCCGTCATCCTCGTCGGCGCCGTGCTCGGCGCCATCACCGGCACGGTCGCGGCCTCCGTCATCACCATGGGTGTGATCTCGCTGCCGATCATGCTGCGCTACGGCTACAGTCCGCGCCTTGCGACCGGCGTCATCGCCGCCTCCGGCACGATCACGCAGGTCATCCCGCCCTCGCTCGTCCTCGTCGTTCTCGCCGATCAGCTCGGCCGGTCGGTCGGCGACATGTATCTCGGCGCGATCGGCCCCTCGATCCTGCAGGTGACGATCTTCGTGCTCTTCATCCTTGTCATGTCGATCATCCGGCCGAAATCGATGCCGCCGCTGCCGAAAGAAGTGCGCGGCGATCTCGACTGGGCGCTGCTGGCGAAGGTGCTGATGGGCATGGTGCCGTCGATCGTGCTGATCTTCCTGGTCCTCGGCACCATCTTCATGGGCCTTGCCACGCCGACGGAAGCGGGCGCGCTCGGCGTCGTCGGCGCCATGGGGCTTGCCGCCCTGCATCGCCGCCTCACCTGGCCGCTGATCCGCGAGGCGATGACGTCGACCACGCACATCACGTCGATGGTGGTGATGATCCTGATCGGCTCCACCTGCTTCAGCCTGGTCTTCCAGGGCATGGACGGCTCCCGTTGGATCGAGCACATGCTCTCGGGCATTCCCGGCGGTCCGGTCGGCTTCCTGATCTTCGTCAATATCTTCATTTTCATCCTCGCCTTCTTCCTCGATTTCTTCGAGATCGCCTTCATCGTCATCCCGATGCTCGCCCCCGTCGCCTCCAGCCTCGGCATCGACCTGATCTGGTTCGGCGTGCTGATCTGCGTGAACATGCAGACGAGCTTCATGCATCCGCCGTTCGGCTTCGCGCTCTTCTACCTGCGCTCGATCGCCGGCAAGGAGGTCAAGACCTCGGATATCTACATGGGCGCCCTCCCCTGGGTCGGCATGCAGGTCATCCTGGTGGCGATCGTCATCTTCTGGCCGGAATCGGTAACCTACTGGCTGGACCGCGGCCCGAAGGTGGACCCGAACTCGATCAAGATCGAAGTGCCCGGCTTCGGCGGCCAGCTCGGCCTGCCGCCGGTGGGCGGCGGCAACGGCTCGCCGCAGATCCCCGGCCTCACTTTGCCGCCGCTGAACGGCCTGCCCGGAGCGCCGGCGCCCGGCAAATAGCGCATGCCGCGCAAAACTGTGCAGCGGTTTTGCGGCAACGACATGCGAGAAAATAAAAAGCTAAAGCGTCAGGAGCGAATCTGAAAGATCGCGACGCGCTTTAGCCCGAAACGAAAAACCCCCGGATTGAATCCGGGGGTTTTGTCATCAGCTGAAACCAGCAGTCTGCGAAAAGCTTAAAGCTTCCCGGCCCGCTGCTGGATCATCATGAATGTATCGAACGTATATTCCGAAAGCTGCATCCAGAGATAGGCGTCCCGCTTGAAGGCGGTCTGGTCTTCATAGATCTTCTTGAAATACTGGTTCGTGCCGGAGATTTCGCCGTAGATGCCGGTTGCCGCCTGGAAGCAGGCTTCCATGATCTCCTGGCTGAACGGGCGCAACGTCGCGCCTTCCGCAACGAGCTGCTTCAGCGCCGTCGGGTTCTTCATGTCGTATTTCGCCAGCATGTTGGTGTTGGCGAAGGCGCAGGCGTCGGTCAGCGCTGCCTGATAGTGCTTCGGCAGGTTGCTCCATTTTTCGAGATTGAAGAACGCATGCACCGTCGGGCCGCCTTCCCACCAGCCCGGGTAATAGTAGTATTTCGCCACCTTATGGAAGCCGAGCTTCAGGTCGTCATAGGGGCCGACGAATTCGGCCGCGTCGATCGTGCCCTTTTCGAGCGCCGGATAGATGTCGCCGCCGGCGATCTGCTGCGGAATGACGCCAACCTTCTCCATGATGCGCCCGGCAAGGCCGGCGATGCGCATCTTGACGCCCTTGAGGTCGTCGAGCGTATTGATTTCCTTGCGGAACCAGCCGCCCATCTGCGCTCCGGTATTGCCGGCCGGCAGGGCATACATGCCCTGCGTGGCGTAGAATTCGTTCATCAGCTTGTTGCCGTTGCCCTCGTAGAACCAGGCATTGGTCAGGCGGCTGTTCAGGCCGAAGGGAATGGCCGTTCCGAAGGCATAGGCCGGATCCTTGCCGACGAAATAATAGGAGGTGGTATGCGCCGCCTCGACCGTGCCGGCGGCGACCGCATCGACGGCCTGCAGACCGGGCACGATTTCACCGGCCGCGAAAGGCTGGATCGTGAAATTGCCGTCCGTGGCGGCGGCGACATGCTTGGAGATGTCCTCGGCGCCGCCATAGATCGTGTCCAGGCTCTTCGGAAACGACGACGTCATGCGCCATGCGATCTTCGGATTTTCCTGCGCGATCGCAGGCGCTGCCAATGCCGTTGCGGCAACCGCTCCGGCGCCGGCGGTCCCCGCCTTCTTGAAAAACGAACGACGATCCATCAAAAACCTCCCGTATAGATGGCGCTACGCGGCGATCTTCACCCCTACCCGCAGCAAGGGCAAACCTAAGCATGGCGAAGGCCGCGATTCAAGCTTTAGTCTATTAGCCTTTGGCATCAAGACGGCAATAAGGCAATACGAGCGCACCCATCAAAATCAGCAGCTTAGCGGCAAGTAGGATGGCAGCGGAGGCGCTGCCGCCGCAATTTGGCCACCTCGCGCAGCCAAGCGTTGACTTGACGGCCATTCTGGCGGCAAAACGGTCAGCACAAAGATTTCACCGGGGTGAACATGACGAAACCGATCGTTGCCATTCCTGCCGATATCCGCAGCTTCGACGGCATCACCTGGCATGCCGTGCAGCATCAATATCTCAGGGCCGCATTGAATGCGGCCGGCGTCATGGCCTTCATCATTCCGGCCTTCGAGGAAGGCTACGATACCGACGCGATCCTCGACCGCGTTGACGGCCTCCTGGTATCTGGCTCGGCCAGCAACGTGCATCCCTCGCTCTATAGCGTCGAAGCGACCGAAAGGGACGGCCCGTTCGACCCCGCCCGCGACGCCACCAGCCTGCCGCTCATCCGCCGCGCCATCGACCGCGCCATCCCTCTGCTCGCCATTTGCCGCGGTATCCAGGAGCTGAATGTCGCTCTCGGCGGTTCGCTCGCAAGCGAGATCCAGGACCAGCCCGGCATCTGGGATCATCGGCGGCCGGAAGGCGTCGACCGCGACGGCATGTACGCCATTCGCCAGACCGTGCATGTCAAGGGAGGCTCCTACATCGCAGGCATTCTCGGCCCCGGCGAAGTCCGCGTGAATTCGCTGCATCGCCAGGCAATCGCCAGGACCGCGCCCCGCCTGCAGGTGGAAGCCACCGCCGAAGACGGCACAGTCGAGGCCGTCTCGGTCATCGACGCCAAGGCTTTTGCCGTCGGCGTGCAGTGGCATCCGGAATACTGGGCCGAAACAGACAAGCCCTCCAACAAGCTCTTTACCGCCTTCGGCGACGCCGTCCGCAACCATGCGGCCGGCAAACTGGCGACGGTACCGGCGCAAGCCATCGCCTGAGCAGGACTTACGCTTTCTGCGGCGTCTCCGGCACCGGCGTCAGCGCCGTTCCCTTTTTGAACCACGCGATGAGATTGTCGACGACGAGATCGGCCATCCCATTGCGGGTCGGCACCGATGCGGAAGCGACATGCGGCAGCAATACCGCGTTTTCGGCGGCAAGCAGGTCGGCCGGCACCGTCGGCTCGTCGTAGAACACGTCAAGACCGGCCGCGCCGAGTGCGCCTGATGCAAGAGCCGCGCCGAGCGCCTCTTCATCAACCGTCCAGCCGCGGCCGACATTGACGAGAATACCGTTCGGGCCGAGCGCGGCGAGAATATCGGCATCAACCGTCTTGTGTGTCTGCGGCGTCTTCGGAACGATGGCGATCAGCGTATCCACCGCTTCCGCCAGCCCCTTCAGCGTCGGGTAGTAGTCGTAGGAAACGTCGGCATGGCGCGAACGGGTGTGGTAACTGATCTTCACCTTGAACGGCTCCAGCCGCTTGGCGATCTCGAGCCCGATGCGGCCGAGGCCGTAAAGCCCGACATGGCGACCCTTGAGCGAGAAACGCGACAACGGATAGGCCGCGCCCGGCTTCCAATTGCCGCCGCGCAGCCACGCTTCCGCCCTCGGCAGCTCGCGGATCGTGTTCAGGAGCAGGCCGATCGTCGTATCGGCGACCTCGTCGTTCAGAACGTCAGGCGTATTGGTGACGACGATGCCCTTTTCGGCGGCGCGCTTCACATCCATGCCGTCATAGCCGACACCGAAGCTGGCGATCACCTCGACGCCAGGCAACTGGTCCATCCAGGCGCCGGGAAAGGCGCCGGAGACCGCGACGCCGCGGATGCGCGCGGCGGTCTCGCCATCGAGAGCAAGCTTTTCCGCACGCGGGACGGCGATAATCTCAAAACGATCCTTCAGCCTTTCGAGAACACGATCGTGTATCTTCCCAGGAACGAGAATGGCGATGCGGGACATGGCTTTTCCTCTTGGGTGGCGGTCTTGGTTCAGGCGCGGGGCCGATGGGGACTGGTGGACTGGCGAATGCGCATTTCCGGCTTGATGAGATGCATGCCGTCAGGCTCGTGGCTGCCGGCAAGGCGATCGAGAAGCGCCCGGGCGGCCAGGCGGCCGACCTCGGTCTGGCCGTTCCAGACGGTCGTCAGCGCCGGCGTGGCGATCGAGGCTTCCTCGAGATCGTCGTAGCCGGTGACTGAGATATCGCGTCCCGGCACCAGGCCGGCGCGCGCAATCCCATTCATCAACCCGATCGCGACGAGATCGTTCCAGCAGACGGCCGCCGTCGGCTTCTGCGGCAGCGACAGGAAATGCACCGCGGCCTCGAAACCGCCCTGTTTCGAGCGCGGGCCAGGAATGCGCAGGTTCGGATCGACCTCGATGCCCGCCTTGCGCAGCGCGTTGACATAACCCTGGTAGCGGTCGCGGCCGGTGGACGTCTGGTCCGTGCCGCCGATCATCGCAATCGAGCGGTGGCCGAGGCCGATCAGGTGGTTGGTGGCAAGCGAGATGCCGTAGCTGTCGTCGCCCCGATAGGTCGGCAGATCAAGGCCGTCCATCGAGCGGGCAACGAGGATCGCCGGCATGCCGTTTTCTTCCGCCAGCTGCAGATCTTCCGGCGGCGTGCCGATCGCCGGCGACATGATGACGCCGTCGCCGCCGAGCTGCAGAAGCGTCTCGATGAAGGTGCGCTGCTTTTCGACGTTGTCGTAGTGATTGGACAGAATGAAGGTGTGGCGGCTGCGATCAAGCTCACTTTCGATCGCCTTCAGGATCTCGCCGTAGAAAGGGTTCATGATGTCGTGCACGACGACGCCGATGATACCGGAGCGGGAGGTGCGAAGGCTGGCGGCGCGGCGATTGTAGATATAGCCGAGCGCGCGCGCCTGCTCCTTGATCTTCTCCCGCGTATTGCCGGCGACGAGCGGACTGTCGCGTAAGGCAAGCGATACGGTCGCCGTTGAAATGCCGAGCGTTTCGGCGATTGTCGAAAGCTTGATCTTCTGGACCACGTGTCCTCCTCCAGGCAGCACGCAAGACAGCAAGACCCTGCCGATAAATCGGCACGGCCCCTTAAATTGTTTAATTAAAAGATTTAACCGGCGGAAGCAATTCGTCTTTCAGGGGAAATTTCACTCGTCGTCCGGTTCTTCGATATGAAGGGCTTCGGCCTGCAGATTGGCGTCGATCGCCTTCAAGAGGCGCACGAGATTGCGGATTTCCTTTTCGGAGAATTCCTGCGTCGCCAGCCGGTCGCAGGCCGAGGCCGCCATCTCGATCGCCCGTACGCTGTCGCGGCCAAGCGGGGTCAGATAAACCTTGGTCAGGCGCGCATCCTCGGCGTCGGGCTTGCGCTCGAGGAAACCCTGCGCCTCCATGCGGCCGATGGTGCGCGTCATCGTGGGCGCCTTGACCCCGAGCTTCTGGGCAAGCCCGCCGGCCGTCATGCCGTCGCTCTCGGCGAGAGAGAGGATGACGCCGTCCTGGCCGGCATAGAGCCCGCTTTCAAACAGGTTGCGCGATAGCACCGTACGCATGGAACGAGCCGCTTGGGTGAGCGCCGGAGAAAGATCGACGAGCGTATACTCGGTCTGGTCCTTCTTCTTGGACTTGTTCTTCTTGCCGTCCTTGTGCTTCTTGCCCATAGCCATCCCTTTGATCTTTAAGCGCTGGCGCCGCTGCGATATGACATTGCCCAGGATCTCGTCATAAACAAGAGGCTACGACCGGATGATGACGCCTTCGCCCCGCTTCGAGGACAGCGACCCGGCCTCTGCCCCCGGCGCGCGCCCCCCGATCGCCGTGCTGCCGCTCGGCGCTCATGAGCAGCACGGCCCCCACCTGCCCTTCGAGACCGACACCCTGATTGCCGAAGGCATCGCCGCACGATTGAAGGCGGCCCTGCCCGCCCGCCTGCCCGTCACCTTCCTGCCCGCCGAATCGGTCGGTTACTCCATAGAGCATATGGATGTTGAAGGAACGAAGACGCTCGCCTTCGACGAAGCGGTCAACCGCTGGCTCGGCATCGCAGAAGGGCTGGCCAAGCAGGGCACCCGCAAATTCGTGATGCTGAATGCTCATGGCGGCAATTCGCCTCTGATATCGATCGTCGCGACCGAGGCCAGGGTCCGCTTCGCCATGCTGGCGGTAGCGACGAGCTGGACCCGCTTCGGCCTGCCCGACGGCGTGATCTCGCCGGAGGAAAAGGCGATCGACATCCATGGCGGCGATATCGAGACCTCGGTGATGCTGGCGCTTCATCCCGGCAGGGTCGATATGACCAAGGCGGGGAATTTTCCCTCGCGGCAGACCGAATTCGCCGGCCGCTTCAAACATCTGCGCGCCTATGGGCCGCATGCCTTCGGCTGGAAGATGTCGGATCTCAACGCGGAAGGCGTTGCAGGCAATGCCGCGGCTGCGACCGCTGAAAAAGGCGAGGCGCTGATCGCGCATGCGGTCAACGGTTTGGTGGAATTGCTGGAAGACGTCGATGCATTCGACATCACGCAGCTTCGGTGAAGATTGCCTTTTGTGCGACGCTGGCAATGTGATCTTATAACATTATAAAATCCTTTGAACTGCCGTGCCCATGCCATTATATGAGACCAACCGTTCAAGCGGCCGATCCAAGCCGGTCGGCCGCACGCCTAATCCTAGAGGTTCTCATGACCGACGCGATCTCCACCCAGAAGCCTATTCCCGTCACCGTGCTCACCGGTTATCTCGGCGCCGGCAAGACGACGTTGCTCAACCGCATCCTCTCCGAAAACCACGGCAAGAAATATGCGGTCATCGTCAACGAGTTCGGCGAAATCGGCATCGACAACGACCTGATCGTCGAGTCCGACGAGGAAATCTACGAGATGAACAATGGCTGCGTCTGTTGCACGGTGCGCGGCGACCTCATCCGCGTCGTCGAAGGCCTGATGCGCCGCCCCGGCCGCTTCGACGGCATCATCGTGGAAACGACCGGCCTTGCCGATCCGGTGCCGGTCGCCCAGACCTTCTTCATGGACGATGACGTGCGCGCCAAGACCGAGCTCGACGCCGTCATCGCGCTGGTCGACGCCAAGCACCTGCCGCTGCGCCTGAAGGACAGCCGCGAGGCCGAAGACCAGATCGCCTTCGCCGACGTCGTCGTCATCAACAAGAGCGACCTTGTGACCGCCGACGAACTCGCCGTGATCGAAGACATCGTCCGCGCCATCAACCCGGCCGCCCGTGTCTACAAGACCAGCCGCTCCGGCGTCGACCTCGCCCGCGTGCTCGACCAGGGCGCCTTCAATCTGGAGCGCGCCCTCGAAAACGATCCGCATTTCCTGGAACACGGCCATGACGACCACGTCTGCGGCCCGGATTGCGATCATCACCACCACGATCATGATCACGACCACCACCATCATGATCATGATCATGACCACGGCCATCAACATCACGGTGCCATGTCGGCGATCCACGATGTGACGGTGCAGTCGGTGTCGCTGCGCGGCGGCGAGATGAACGCCGAGCGCTTCTTCCCCTGGATCCAGAAGATCACCCAGATGCAGGGACCGAACATTCTGCGCCTCAAGGGCATCATCGCCTTCAAGGACGATCCGGAGCGTTATGTCGTCCAGGGCGTGCACATGATCATCGAAGGCGACCACCAGCGGCCGTGGAAGGACGGCGAGAAGCATGAGAGCCGTCTCGTCTTCATCGGCCGCGATCTTGACCGCGAAAAGCTCGAAGCCTCCTTCAAGGCCTGCGAGGCGGCCGCCTGATGCCGACAGTTGCACCGCTTGATCTCGACGGCCACGTTCTGGCCGTCGAATTTTTAGGTGATGTTCCCTTCTTCGCAAACGCAAACGGCACGTTTCACCGGCTGGATGGCGGCGAGAGGGTTTCAGAAGCCCATCAGGGCATGCTCACCGCCATCCGCGATCCCTATAGCGAGAGCCTGATCTCCGGCGGCGAGGACGGCAAGGTGCTGCGCATCGCTGCCGACGGCAGCGTCAGCGAACTCGCCGCCGAGCCGCGCAAGTGGATCTCGCAGGTCTCCGCCGGGCCCCAGGGCGCCATCGCCTATTCCTACGGCAAGAACTCGCTCGTGCGCCTCGCCGACGGCACGACCAAGGAATTTCCCGAGGAGCGCACCGTCGAGGGCATCGCCTTCGCGCCCAAGGGCCTGCGCATCGCCGCCGCCCGTTATAACGGCGTCTCGCTGCACTGGGTCGGCATGAGCGCCAAGCCCGTCGATCTCGAATGGAAGGGTGCGCATACCGGCGTCACCTTCTCGCCGGACGGTAATTTCCTCGTCACCTCGATGCAGGAAAACGCTCTGCACGGCTGGAAGCTCGACAGCAAGCCCGGCGCCGAAGCGCGCCATATGCGCATGACCGGCTACCCGGCCAAGGTGAAATCGCTCTCCTGGTCCGTCAAAGGCAAATGGCTCGCCTCATCAGGCGCCCCCGCCGCCATCGTCTGGCCCTTCCAGGGCAAGGACGGGCCGATGGGCAAGGCGCCGCTCGAACTCGGAACCCGCGCCAATATCATGGCGACCTCGGTGAGGTTCCACCCGCTGGAGGATATCCTCGCCATCGGTTTCATCGACGGCATGATCCTGGCCGTGCGCATCGCCGACAGCAAGGAAGCGCTGCTGCGCCGCCCCGGCAAGGGCGCGATCACCGCGATGAGCTGGAGCGGCAACGGCAAACTGCTCGCCTTTGCTTCCGAAGCCGGCGATTGCGGCGTCATCGACATTTCGGCTTGAGGCCGCGTTGCCGGCCATGGAAGAGGCATTGACGGAACCCGAGATCGTAAAGCTCGGGCCCGACCATATGCGGGCTGCGGCAGGGATCAGGCGCGTGGCGCTTTGGCAGCGCCTTCCCTGGCTGCTGGATGTCCACACGCCTGAGGAGGAAGAGCAGTATTGGCGCATGCATCTCTTGCCGACCTGCACGATCCTTGGCGCCGCCATCGGAAACAAGCTCGTCGGCGTCATCGCCTCTGGCGACGGCTGGATAGAGCAGCTTTACGTTCTTCCTGATTTCCAGGGCATCGGCATCGGTTCGATCCTTCTCGGCTGCGCCAAGGAGGAGATGGACGAAATCAGGCTCTGGACGTTCCAACGCAATATTGGGGCACGTGCTTTTTACGAGCGGCACGGCTTTTCCGCCGAGGAAGAAACCAACGGCATCGATAATGAGGAAAAGGAGCCTGACGTGCTCTACCATTGGCGCCGGCTTCCGGAGCTGACGCCTGGTCTGAAACCGTCCGGCTAAAACATCGGCCGAAGCTCCGGAACATTGAGCTTGCCAAATGCCTTGCCTAGGCAAACCATGAAATGCACGCGGACATAGCCGTCGCCGTGCTGACAGAGGAAATGCGAATGCCGAAATCGACCGGCCTCGGTGTAGCCGAGCAACAGCCGCCGCCTTTGGGCGATGCATCCGTCTGGAGCGCCATCCGCACCGAGGCGGCGGAGCTTGCGGCGCGCGAGCCGATATTGCGACGGCTGCTGACCACGGAGATCACCGATGCCATCGGCAATCATGAGATCCTCGCCCGCGTGCTCGCTGCCCGGCTTTCCGTGACGCAGGTAGAAACCGGCAATCTGTTCGATCTCATCCTGTCCACCCTCACCGACGACATCATGCGGAAGGTCGAGGCCGATCTCGCAGCCGTGCGCCAGCGCGATCCCGCCTGCACGACATTTCTGCACGCGCTCCTGAACCTCAAGGGCTTCCATGCGCTGCAGACGCATCGCATCGCCCATGCGCTCTGGAACGCCGGCCGCCCCGAGATCGCCACCTGGCTCGCCAATCTCGCCTCGCTGGTCTTCGGCCCGGATATCCATCCGGCCGCACGGATCGGCGCCTCGATCATGCTCGACCACGGCTCGGGCATCGTCATCGGCGAAACGGCGGTGATCGAGGATGAGGTATCTATCCTCCAGAATGTCACGCTCGGCGGCACCGGCAAGGAAACCGGTGACCGTCATCCGAAGATCCGCCACGGCGTGATGATCGGCGCTGGCGCCAAAATCCTCGGCAATATAGAAATCGGTGCCTTCAGCAAGATCGCCGCCGGCAGCGTCGTGCTGAAAGCGGTTCCCGAACATTGCACGGTCGCCGGCGTGCCGGCCACCGTCGTGCGCATCCACCGCGCCGACGAAATCCCGGCCGAGACGATGGATCAGAATATCTAGCTATGCCGCCTGCTGGTTTTCCCAGAAGGCTTCGACGCGGTTGCGGCCTTCGCGCTTCGAACGGTAAAGCGCCTCATCCGCCTTGTGCATGAGATTTTCAAAGTCTCCATCGCTTTCCCGCGTGGCGACACCGATGCTCAGCGTCGGAAAGACGGCCAGATCCGGCCGTTGCATGACGGCGGCGGCGAAGTCGAGACGAATGCGCTCGGCAATTGCAACGGCATCTTCCCTGGATAGGTTTTTCAGCACCGCCAGGAACTCATCCCCGCCCTGACGGGCGAGCAGATCGTGCGGTCGCATGATGCTTCTCGAAACGCTGGCGAAAAGTCGCAGGATCTCGTCGCCGGCCGCATGACCGTGCCTATCGTTCAGCTGCTTGAAGTGATCGATATCGATGATCAGCAGCGAAACCGGCTGGGACCCGAGAGTGGGCACATGCTGGGCAAGGCCGCCGCGATTGAGCGCGCCGGTCAGCGGATCGTGGTGGGCGAGTTCCGTCAGCTGGTTTCGGCTGCGCTCGGCCGCCATCAGCACCATGGCCATGCTGCGGAGCATGATGAAGGCAACCGCCGATACCGCCATCCAGCTATGGACCACGCTGCCGCCGAAAGGATCCGGCCCGCCGATCTCTCCGGTCGCCGCAAGAATGCTGCGCGCGGCAAAGATCATGGCGGTGCAGACATAGAGGCCGACGAGCAGAGCCGCCGAATACAGCCTCTCGCGGCGGACGATGCTGAGCGCCTCCCTTGCGACGGCAAGATCGCAGAGGCAGCAGATGACGGAAACGTAAAGGAGCCTTGCCGAGACCGCGGTGGGGTCGCTGACGATAAGGACGACAGGCACGCTGACGAGGAAGATGGCAAGCCAGAAATAGCGCTGTTCGAGAGCCCGTCCTGAAAAGACGCGCACGGCAAAAAACATCAGCATATAGCCGGCGATGGTGACGATATTGCCGCCGTCGATCGAGACCGCGTAGGGAACGATATTGCGCAGCGCGACGAGAAAGGAACCGACGCCGATGAGGAGGTTGCTCAAGCCCCACCAGAGCGGCCACCTGTCGAAGCGGCCGGTCGCATAGGCTGCAAGCTGGAGAATGCCCAGCACGAAGCAGCTCACGGCAACAATGAAATAGATCGTCCTGAGATCCAGTAGCATGACGCTTTCCCGAGGTTCTGGCGGCGAACCTACAGCAAGCGTTTTGCGGTTTGATTGGAGGCTTCGTTAAAAGTTTAACGATCGCGTTTTTCGAGGCGTCCGCGTTAAGCGGCGCGCACGGCGCCGATAATGTCTGCCATCAAGCCGTGCAGCGAATCCCTGTAGCCGTTTCGGGCCGAGGGGCCGCTCTCTTCCGAGGTCATGACGACGGTGAGATCGAGCGACGGCACGATATAGAGCATCTGGCCGCCGTACCCCCAGGCGAAATGCACCTCTTCGCCGCCGATCTCACGTGTGAACCAGCCATAGCCATATTCGTCGCCGGAGAAGCGCGAATTGGTGCGGTGCTGCCACGATTGCACGATCCAATCGGCAGGCACCACCTGCTCTCCCTCCGCCGTGCGCCCGCCATTGCGATAGAGTTCGCCGAAGGCAAGCAGCGACCGGGCGCTCATCGCCATCTGATTGCCGCCGAGATAGATCCCCTGCGGATCGCGCTCCCATGCACCGATACGGAAACCCTCAACGGGGCCGAGCCATTCGCGGGCCAGAGTCAGCGTCGACCGTCCGCTGACTCTGGTGAGGATGGCCGAAAGCAGATGCGTCGATGCAGTGGAATAGAGCATTTCTCCGCCGGGCTGATCGACGAAAGGCTGCGACAGCGCAAAGCGCACCCAATTGCGCGAGGAGACCCAGCGACCGTAGTTCGGCCCCGACATGCGGTCGAGCCCCGCCTGCATGGAGAGTAGATTGCCGACCGTGATGTCTTTAAGGCGCGGATCGGGTGTTTCGGGAAGATCGGCCTTCAGGATCGGCGCGATCTTCTGCTCAGGCCCTTCCAGCAGACCTTTGCTGATGGCGATCCCGACCAGTGCGGAAATGATCGATTTCGACGCGGATTTGATGTTGGTCGATTCCGCCGGCGAGTGACCGCGGAAGCCGCGCTCGGTGAGCACGCGCCCGTCGCGGGCGACGATCACTGTCTTCAGCGGCCGCATCGCAGGATCGCTCGCTGCCCGGTCGAGGCGCGAACCAAGACCGGCGGCGGACGCCGTGCTCTGGGCAGACGTCGGACCTGTTGCGGCAAGCGACAGGCAGAAGAAAAGGAGGAGGCAAAAGATGCGGTTCATGCGGCGCAAGATAGGAGATCGCCGCAGCATATTCGCGTGCCGGCAGCACTTTTCACGCGATTGTGTCTGTAGGTGAACCGGCTGACCTCGCCCACCCGGCCGTGAAAGAAATCCGCGCCGCAACCACGGCAGGCCCGCCTGCCTCCATGATCAAGCGGCGCGGACATTGCCGGCCGAGGGAAGGACCTCAACCCCGGCCGACTGGTCGCGCGGGCCTCAGGCTGCGCGGCGAACCGGCGCGCCGGCCAACATGCGCCCCGAGGGGACGATCATGCCGGCCGCGCCGTCAAGCCAGCCTTCCCTGAGCTCCAGCGCAAGAAAGCGCGAGCGTTCGAACGGACCCGGCATGACGAGATGGCGAGCCTTTTCGGCAAAGAAGCCGAAACGCTCGTAATAGGCGGCATCGCCGACGAGCAGGACGGCGCCATGCCCGCGGTTTTTCGCTTCGAGGATCGCTGCCCGCATCAGCGCCGCGCCGATGCCCTTGCCGCCGTGACGGGAATCGACGGCGAGCGGACCGAGCAGCAGCGCGTTGATCGGCGTGCCTTCATCGTTGACGCCGGCCTCGACGTTCCAGAGCCGCACCGTGCCGATGACATGGCCGTCGCGGTCGCGCGCGACGAGCGCTAAGCCGTCGGCCGGAATGCGGTTGCGGCGGATCTTCTCCGACGACTTCTTGCGACGATCGGGACCCATGACGCGGTCGAGCAGGTTTTCGCGGGCAACGACGTCCGAAGGATTTTCGACGTCGATGGCAAAAGTGGTGGGCGCAAAGAATGCGCGGACAGAATCAAGAACAGCGGCCATCTTGGCCTCCCGTACCCAATACCGTTATCAGCGGCGATGAAGGAAATTGTGAAATTGCCGCCCCGGCTGGTTACGGGGCCGGCGGAAACGGCCTTAGATGACGTAGGCCTTCAGCGGCTCGAAACCGTTGAAAGCGACCGCCGAATAGGTCGTCGTATAGGCGCCAGTGCCTTCGATCAGAACCTCGTCGCCGATCGAAAGGGAGATCGGCAGCGGATAGAGGTTCTTTTCGTAGAGCACGTCGGCCGAATCGCAGGTCGGGCCGGCGATGACGCAGGGCTCCATCTCGTCGCCGTCGTGCTCCGTGCGGATCGGATAGCGGATGGCTTCGTCCATCGTCTCGGCGAGACCGCCGAACTTGCCGATGTCGAGGAAGACCCAGCGGGCATCGTCATTGTCCGACTTCTTCGAAATCAGCACGACTTCAGCCTTGATGACGCCGGCATTGCCGACCATGCCGCGGCCCGGCTCGATGATCGTCTGCGGGATCTGGTTGCCGAAATGCGTGCGCAGCGCCTGGTAGATCGACTTGCCGTAAGCTTCCGCCGACGGAACGTCGCGCAGATACTTGGTCGGGAAGCCGCCGCCCATGTTGACCATCTGCAGGTGGATACCCTGCTTGGCAAGCGAGACGAAGACGCGCTTGGCATCGGCAAGTGCGGAATCCCAGGCATCGACCTTGGTCATCTGCGAACCGACATGGAACGAGACGCCGTAGGACTGCAGGCCGAGCTGATGGGCGTAGACGAGGACGTCGACGGCCATCTGCGGGACGCAGCCGAACTTGCGCGACAGCGGCCATTCGGCGCCTTCGCCATCCGTCAGCACGCGGCAGAAGACACGGGCGCCGGGAGCGGCGCGCGAGATCTTCTCGACTTCCTCGTGGCTGTCGACCGCAAAGAGGCTGACGCCAAGCGCATGGGCGCGGGCAACGTCACGCTCCTTCTTGATCGTGTTGCCGTAGGAAATGCGGGCGGCGGTCGCACCGGCTTCGAGCGCCATCTCGATTTCGGCAACGGATGCGCAATCGAAATTGGAGCCGAGGCCTGCGAGCAGCTTCAGCACTTCAGGGGCCGGGTTGGCCTTGACGGCGTAGTAGATGGCGCTGTCCGGCATCGCGTGACGGAAGGCGTGGAAATTGTCGCGAACGACATCGAGGTCAACCACGAGGCAGGGACCGTCGGGACGTCGGGTTGCGAGAAAGTCGCGGATGCGCTGGGTGGTCATATCGTTCCCTCTTCCAATTCCAGAGCTCCGGCATGAACCGGAGGACAAAGGGCATACGAGAACTCGCATTGGAACCAGCCGGTGGAGACCCCGGAACCATAGCAAGCGCTCGATGCGCGGATAGTGAACCAACGCCGCGGACGCGGTGTAAGTTCGGCTTTGTCTGCCATGGATTGGAGGGAGAATCCCAACCGCACTTCCGGCAATGATGGTGTGCCTCTTCAGTAACCCCCGCTGATGGAAAGCAGGGAGAGAACAAAAAGGCCCGCACCGTCGTTGCTTCAGGCGTCCTCGCATTTTCCGGTTGGCCGGAATAGCGACTGGAGGGGTTAATTCCAGGTACCTTACCGATTTCCTCACCAATTCGAGGGTTCGGCGGACACCCATGGGCACGTGCGACTTTGGGCTGAGTGGGAAATAAGAATATTCGCCTTCATAATCAAGCGTTTTTTTGTTTCCGAGGTCAAAAAAATAATTGAACAAAACGGGCCGATTTGTTCAACGTTTCGAAACAACTGGGGAAGCGCCATGGACACTCTGACTCGCATACGCGCCTTCATCGACGTCGTCGAGGCCGAAGGCTTTTCCGCCGCAGCAAGGCGCACCGGCCGCTCCAAGGCGCTGCTCTCCAAATATGTGCGCGAATTGGAAGATGAGCTCGGCGCCCTGCTGCTCAACCGCACCACCCGGCAGTTCTCGATGACCGAGGCCGGCCACACCTATTATCGCACCGCCTCCGACATCCTGAAGGAGATCGACAACCTTGCCGATCTCGTGCGCGAGAACAATGCACAGCTGAGGGGAAAGCTTCGCGTCTCGGTGCCGCGCACCTTCGTCGATGCCGATGTCGGCCAGTCGCTGATCGATTTCGCCCGGGAAAACCCCGACCTGTCGCTGGAGATCGCCGCCGACGATCGATTCGTCGACCTGATCGAGGAGGGCTTCGATGTCGCGATCCGCATCACCAAGCTCGAAGATTCCGGCATGATCGCCCGCAAGATCTCCGATTTCCGCGTCCATCTCTGCGTCACCCCCGATTTTCTCGAGCGCCATCCCGATCTCGAGCATCCGAGCGACATTTCCAACGTCCCCTTCATCGTCGATACCAATTCGCGCACCCAGGGGAGCATCCGCTTCTACAATCCCGATAATACGACTTTCGCCGTCGCCGTTTCCGGCCCGATGGAGGTCAACAGCCCGCATGCGACACTGCGCGCTGCCCTCGCCGGCATCGGCATCGCCCTCGTCCCCGACTTTATCGCCCGCAAGTCGATCGAAAGCGGCGAACTGCTGACGCTGTTCAACGACTACATCCCGACCGACCGCGGCATCTATGCCGTCTATCCGCACCGGCGCTACCTTCCGGCCAAGGTGAGGATCTTCGTCGATTACCTGCACAACTGGTTCAAGAAGCACCCGTGAGAGGACCGGCGATGCGACACTGCGTCCCGCCTGAACCTCTCATCACATGAGCCGGATAGGGCCCCCGGTCCCAATTCCGTCCCAATTTCTGGCAAGAAGTCAGCGTCACCGAACAGGGCAGCGGCATAAATGAAACATTCGACGATATTGATGGCCGCGCTTCTTTCGCTGGCGCCGGCCGCCGCCTTTGCCCATCCGCACATCTTCGTGGAAGCGCGTCTCGAGGTCGTGGCCGCCAAGGACGGCAGCGTCGAGGAACTGCGCAACGTCTGGCGCTTCGACGAGGTCTTTTCCTCCTCCGTCGTCATGGATTTCGACAAGAACACCGATTTGAAGCTGGAGCCGAACGAGCTCGCGGAGGTCGGAAAGACGGTGAAGCAGTCGCTTGCCGATTATGATTACTACATGAACCTGACGGTCGACGGGAAGAACATCACCGTCCAGAAGCCCGACATCATCCACGTCGATTACAAGGACGGCCAGTTGCTGATGTTCTTCGCGGTGAAGCCGGCAGAAAAGATGCCGCTCAAGGGCAGGCTGAGCTTCGGCGTCTACGACCCGACGCTCTACACGTCGATCGATTTTCCGACCGACGCCGAACTTTCAATCGTCGGCGACGGCTTCAAGGCCTGCAAGCACCAGGTGGTGAGACCCGATGCCGACCAGGTGATCTCGGAAAACAAGCAGTCGTTGACCGACGCCTTCTTCAACGATCCCACCGGCACCAACATGTCCAAACTCTTCGCCACCCGGCTGGAGGTTACATGCTGACGAAGCGCCTGCCCCTCATTCTTTCCGCGGCGACCCTTGCGCTCCTGGCGGCGGCAAGCCTCGCCCATGCGCAATCGCCGCTCGGCATCGGCACGGCGGAGCCGAGCTTCCAGCCGACCGGCGGGCCGCTCGCCCCGCTGCTGCTCTATGTGAACTATGAGCAGCAGGCCTTCTACCGGGCGCTGACCAATGCTCTGAAGGCGATGCGGGAGGATCCGTGGCAGCTCGCCTCGCTGATCGGCCTGTCCTTCGCCTACGGCGTTTTCCATGCCGCAGGCCCAGGCCACGGCAAGGCGGTCATCTCCTCCTACATGATCGCCAACGAGGTCGAGCTGAAGCGCGGCGTGGTGATCTCCTTCATCTCGGCCTTCATTCAGGGCGTGGTGGCGGTGGCGCTCGTCGGCGGCGCCTGGCTGGTGCTGCGCGGCACGGGCATCACGCTGACGGCGGCGACCCATGCGATGGAGATCGCAAGCTTCGTCATGGTCATCCTCTTCGGCGGCTGGCTGCTCTTCCGCAAACTGCGCTCGATGATCGGCAACCTGCCTGGCCGCCGGCTGATGGCGACGCCTGCCGGGCCGGTCTCGATGATGCTCGATTGGAAGGACAATGCGGCCGAACGCCAGGCCTATGCCTTCAGCGGCAAGGCGCAAGCCGTGGAAGCCGGCCATACCTTCGTTCCCGGCATGGTCTGCGAGACCTGCGGCAACGCCCATGTGCCCGACCCGGCGCTGCTCGGCGGCGACAAGTTCAGCGCCCGCGAGGCCTGGTCGGCGATCGTCGCCGTCGGCCTTCGCCCATGCTCCGGCGCGCTTCTGGTCATGACCTTTTCGCTGCTGAACGGGCTCTATCTCGGCGGCGTGCTTTCGGTCGCCGCCATGTCGCTCGGCACGGCGATCACCGTCTCCGTGCTCGCAACCCTTGCCGTCACCGCCAAGGGCGCTGCCGTCCGCCTCTCCGGACGCGGCTCGACCGCTTCGGTCTGGGTCGGGAACGCCATCGAAATCCTCGGCGCCGTACTTGTCATCCTGATGGGCGTCCTGTTGCTCGGCGCCTCCCTGCAGGGCTAGCCTTACTTGCCTCTGCCCCGCTGATAACGCGCCCGCAGCCAGAAGACCGCAAAAAGCGCCATGATCAGGCAAATGCCGACGACGATCGCCAGCGCCGGCGAGAAATTGCCGATCCACAGGACGATGGTCGGCAAGAAATAGAGGACGAGGCCGGCGCCGAGCAGGATGATGGCGGCGGCGGTCGCCTGGGAGCGGCTCTCGGGGGTCACGCGAGCCTTTCCTTCTCCAGATCGGCGCGGATATCCTGCAGGCGACGGATCTGGCTGCCGGCGGCGTCGAAATTTTCAGGCGAAAGCCAGGCTTCGAAGGCATCGTTGATCAGCGGCCATTCGGCATCGATCATCGAGAACCAGGCGGTGTCGCGATTGCGGTGCTTGGAAATCATATGCTGGCGGAAGACGCCTTCGAAGCTGAAGCCGTAGCGCAGGGCCGTCGTCTTGCTCGCTTCGTTCTTGTTGTCGCATTTCCATTCGTAGCGGCGGTAGCCGAGGTCCTCAAAGACGTGCTTGGCCATCAGATAGTGCACCTCGGTGGAGAGCGGCGAGCGCTTCATATCGGCGCCATGCGCCACTCCGCCGATCTCGACGACGCCGTTTGCCGGGTCGGCGCGCATATAGTTCGCCATGCCGACAATCTTGCCGGTGGCGTTGTCGCGGAAGATATGGGTGAGCCAGCCGGACTTGGTTGAGACGGCCTCCAGCCAGTTGGCGAAATCCTCGATGCCGGAAAAATCGTCCTGCGCGAAATAGAGCAGCAGCGGGTTGATGCCCATGCCGCCGAGACCTTCCCACAGAGCTTCGAGATGCTCC
The DNA here is from genome assembly GCF_002211395.1 of Rhizobium sp. R339. Taxonomy (NCBI): domain Bacteria; kingdom Pseudomonadati; phylum Pseudomonadota; class Alphaproteobacteria; order Hyphomicrobiales; family Rhizobiaceae; genus Rhizobium; species Rhizobium sp. R339. The sequence continues at coordinate 91,901 of NZ_LOKV01000026.1, read as the reverse complement.
GCCCGCCGATAGGGCTCGACGGTAACGAAGCGGCCCTTCAGCGTCACCGGCTTCGGCGCCGGGCAGCCTTTGAAATTCGCAAGATCGCGCATATCCACTCCCCTGTTCTGAGGAGTGGATAGGCCAGCCGCCCGACAAAGGCAACCGGCCTAGATGTTACTGTGACAAGGTCGTCTTGGCGGACGACACCGTCGCCTCGATATGGTCGACCAGCTGGTCGGCAAGGCCGAGCCGGCCGGCAAGCAGATCGAGATAGCCGCGTTCGGCGCGCGAATCCGGTTCGATGGTTAGGCGCGAGGCGGTGTAGAGCTCGACACGCTGCTCTTCCGTCACCGCCGCAGCCACAAGCGCATCGATATCCGTCGGCGAAGCGAGTTCGCGTTCGATGAAGGCGGCGGCCTCGCCACTGACATCGGCCGCCTTGATCTTGTCCATGATGAGCGCACGTTCGGCATCGTCGATATGGCCGTCGGCCTTGGCGGCGGCGATCATCGCACGGATCAGCACCAGCACGAATTCGTTGCTGCCGGCCGGTGACGCCGGCCCGAAGCCGGATTCGACAGGCGGCGGCAGGAGAACTGGATTATTGGCCGACGGCGCATCCGAGGGAGCCGCGGGCGCCTGACCCGCCTGATAATTCTTGTAGGCCTGGTAGCCAAGGCCGGCAATGGCGGCAAGACCGCCGATCGCCAGCGCATTGCCGGCGATGTTGCGCCCGGTCTTGGTGCCGAGAAGCACGGCCGCAAGCGCGCCGGTCTTCATCGGGTTGTTCCTCGCCGTCTGCACGGCATCGCCCGCCCTGTCGCGGACTGAACCGCCGAGACCGGGCACCTGCGAACCCAAGAACTGGTCGAGAAGCTTCTTTGCGTCGAACATTCCTCGTCGTCTCCCTGTTTGAGGCTGGAGAGAACATAGGTTTGCGACGGCTGAAATACAAACACGGGGCGCGGGGGATTGTGTATCCCCCGCCTCCGACCTCAGGCTTTTAGCGCCGCGGCCTCCGCCGCAAGCTTGGTGATCCCCGCCCAGTCGCCGGCAGCGACCAATTCCTTCGGCGCGACCCACGAGCCGCCGACGCAGACGACGTTCGGCAGCGAGAGATAATCCCCGGCGTTCTTCAGCGAAATGCTGCCTGTCGGGCAGAACAGCGTGCCGGCGAGCGGCGAAGAAAGCGCCTTGAGGTAGGCGGCGCCGCCGGCCTGCTCGGCCGGAAAGAACTTCAGCACCTGATAGCCTTCCTCACGCAGAGCCATGACTTCGCTGGCGGTCGCCGCTCCCGGAAGCAGCGGCACCTCGGAATCGGCGGCGGCGTCGAGCAGTTCCTGCGTCGTGCCCGGGCTGACGATGAATTTCGAACCGGCCTGGACGGCGGCTTCCCAATGGGCGGCGTTCAGGATCGTGCCGGCTCCGACTTCCGCACCCTCGACTTCGTCGGCGACGGCGCGCACGGCATCAAGCGCCGCCGGCGTGCGCATGGTGATCTCGATCGCCTTCAGGCCACCCGCGACAAGCGCGCGGGCGAGCAGCACAGCCGACTTGGCATCGTCGACGATCAGCACAGGGACGACCGGCTGGAGTTTCAGGATGGAAAGGAGCTTCTCTGTTTTCTCACCCATGGTCGCGCGACCTCCTTGAAACGGATTGTTTGAAACGATTGAATTGGTCCCGAATAGCGTCCCAGCGGAACCTTGTCGAGGCAAAACCAATTCACAGGACAAGATGGGTAGGAAATCCATGGGAATTGGGCTACCGTGCCCCGATCGTCACAAAAGGTTCACCGGTATGGCGAAAGAAATCGAGCGGAAGTTTCTCGTGCGCAGCGACGGATGGCGTTCCGCCGTCGAGACGAAGTCGAGCCTCAGGCAGGGCTACATCGCCTCGATGGACGATCGTTCGGTCCGGGTGCGCATCCTCGACGGCAGGAAAGCGAGACTGACGATCAAGATCGGCCGCAGCGCCATCACCCGTGACGAATTCGAATATGACATTCCGGTCGCCGATGCCGAAGAGCTGTTGCAGAACGCAATCGGCATTGTCATCGAGAAGACGCGTCATCGCGTTCCGCATGAGGGCTTCGTCTGGGAAGTCGATGTCTTTGCCGGCGAACATCGCGGGTTGGTCATCGCCGAGGTGGAAATGACCGCCGAAACCGACAAGCCGGCGCTGCCGGCCTGGCTCGGCCGCGAAGTGACCGGCGATTTCCGCTATTCCAACCAGGCCCTTGCCACAGAATATGGGCACGACAGGCATGGCCTATCGCATACGGCCTGACGCCGACTTCACCCGGGAGTTCCGCAGCGTTGCGAAGGAACAGCTCGACGACGCCGTCACGGTTCTCGAGGAGAGACCGGACGGCGCGCATGAGGCGATCCATTCCTTCCGCAAGAACCTGAAGCGGCTGCGCTCGCTCTATCGGCTCGTGGCCCGCGAAGTGCCGGATTTCCAGGTCCATGAAAATGAACGCCTGCGCAGCGCCGCGCGGTCGCTTTCGGCGATCCGGGACGCCAATGCCCTCGTCGGCACCGCCCAATATCTGCAGCAAACGGCCCGCGAGAAAGAAGAGAACGAAGCGCTCGGCCGCATCGTCACCATCCTCGAAGGGCGCCGAGACTGGATGGCGGAAGCCGAAAGCGGCCTGGAACAGAGACTGGTGGAAACCTCGGATGTTTTGAACGAGGCGATCAGTTGCCTGGATGAGGTGTCCTTCGCCGGCAGCCACCGCAAGAATGCCCGCATGCTGGGCAAAAGCTGGCGCCGCACCGCGCGGAAGGCGAAGGCTGCCCTCGCGGCCTGCCACGGCGAGGCATCGGCCGGCGATTTCCACGACCTGCGCAAACGCACCTACGACTACCGGCTCTATCACTCCCTCCTGCGCGACGTCTGGCCGGGCGCAATGCAGGCCAAGCGCGATGCGGCCAAGGAGCTTGTCGAGGATCTCGGCCACATCCACGATCTTGCCGTGCTCTCCGAACTGGTCGAGGCCGAACCCCAGCTCTTCACCCGCAACGACGATCTGGCACACCTGCTCGACGCCATCATCTTCCGCCAGCAGGAAGACCGGCGTCAGGCGCTCGTCAAAGCCGAAGCCGTCTTCGCCGACGATCCCGACGAGGAAGCCGAGCGGATAGAGCTTCTCTGGCTGACGGTCGGGCGTTGAGAAGGGTACCGGGAGGCAATTGCGCGGCCCGCCGATTTTCTGTATTTCCGGCCCATGACCGACAGCCTGACACACACCAGCCCGTTCCTCGTGGCCGCACTCTACCATTTCGTTTCCGTGCCGCGCTTTGCGAGCCTGCAGGCTCCGCTGCAGGCGCTGTGCGAGGAGAACGGCGTCAAGGGAACGCTGCTTCTGGCGCATGAGGGCATCAACGGCACGATCGCAGGGCCGGATGCCGGCATCCATGCCGTCCTTTCCTTTCTGCGCGCCCAGCAGGAATTTTCGGGGCTGGAGCATAAGGAAAGCCGCGCTTCCAAAATGCCTTTCCTGCGCATGAAGGTGAAGCTGAAGAAGGAAATCGTCACCATGGGCGTCGAGGATATCGACCCCAACAAGGTGGTCGGCACCTATGTGACGGCGAAGGATTGGAATGCGCTGATATCAGACCCCGACACCATCGTCATCGATACGCGCAACGACTACGAAACCGCGATCGGCACCTTTCGCGGCGCGGTCGACCCGAAGACGAAGACGTTCCGCGAATTTCCTGATTGGGTGCGGCAGAATCCCGGCCTGCACAACAAGCCGAAGATCGCCATGTATTGCACCGGCGGCATTCGCTGCGAGAAGGCCACGGCCTTCATGAAGGCTGAGGGCTTCGACGAGGTTTATCATCTGAAGGGCGGCATCCTGAAATATCTGGAGGACGTGCCTGAGGAGGAAAGCCTCTGGGATGGCGCCTGTTTCGTCTTCGACGAGCGTGTCTCGGTCGAGCATGGGCTGAAGGAGGGCGAACACAAGCTGTGCCACGCCTGCCGCAATCCGATCACCGCGGAGGAAATCACCTCGCCGCTCTATGAGGAAGGCGTTTCCTGCAGCCACTGCTATCACACGCGTAGCGAAGAGGACCGGTTGCGTTACCGTCAGCGTCAGCATCAGATCGCGCTCGCAAAGAAACGCGGCCAGCGACATATCGGCAGCTGAGCCAATTCCGTGTGCCGGACCTATCGACCGGCGACCGCTCAGGCCGCGCCGAGACGGCGCGGGGCGGCCGGTTCCGCGGCATGCCGCTCGTTCAGCAATGCGGTGATGTGGTCGGCCGTCATCGGCTTTCCGAAGAGATAACCCTGCAGGCAATCGCAGCCGAAGAGACGCATGGCAACGGCCTGCGCCTCGGTCTCGATGCCCTCGGCGGTGACGGGAATGTCGAGCGAGCGGGCAAGCGCCACCGTCGCCTGCAGCATCTCACGCTGGCGCTTGCCTTCGTCGACATCCATGACCAGCGAGCGGTCGATCTTGATACGATCGAAGCCGAACTGCCTGAGATAGCCGATCGAGGAGAAGCCGGACCCGAAGTCGTCGAGCGCCACCTTGACGCCCAACCCTTTCAATCTTTCGATCGACTGGCGGGTGCGCTGCGGATTCTGGATCATGTAGCCTTCGGTGATCTCGAGCGTGACGCGGCCGGCTTCGATCTCCGTCTGCTTCAGCACGTAGCGCACGTAGTCGGTGAAGGCGGGATTGCGGAACTGGCCTGGAGAAACGTTGACCGAGATGGCGAGCCCCGGCCACTGCTTGGCCGTTTCGCAGGCCTTGCGCAGCACGAACAGGCCGAGCGATTCAATGAGCCCGCTGGTCTCGGCGATCGGAATGAAGACATCGGGTGAGACGGGACCGTAGCCCGGACGGTTCCAGCGCACCAGCGCCTCGACGCCATTCAGCGCATGCGTCGCCGCATCGACCAGCGGCTGGTAGGCGAGCGTCAGATCGCCGCTTTCGATCGCGACCCGAAGGTCGATCTCCAACTCGTTGCGCTGTTCCCGATCGGCATCCATCGACGGATCGTACAGCGTCATGCGCGCGCGGCCGGCCTCTTTCGCCTTGTACATGGCAAGGTCCGAGCGGCGCACCAGTTCCTCGCGGCTGATCGCGCCGGCAGGCGACATGGCGATGCCGATGCTTGCCCCGACGACGACGACGCGGCGGCCGATTTCGAGCGGCTCGGCAAGAAAATCGAGAATCTGTTCGGAAAGCTGCAGGGCGGCGGCATGTTCGCCGTCGGAGAGAAAGGCGATCGCAAATTCGTCGCCGCCGATACGCGCGAGAACCGCGCCTCGCGGAATGAGCACGGCGAGACCGGCGGCAACGGCACGGATCAGCTGGTCGCCGGTGCCGTGGCCGTAGCTGTCGTTGACTTCCTTGAAGCCGTCGAGGTCGAGATAGAGAAGCAGCACGTTGCGCTTGGTCTGGCGCGCCTCGGCAACGAAACGATCGACGGCGAGCCCGAGGCCATCGCGATTGGAAAGGCCGCTCAGCCTGTCGCGCAGGGCTTCCTCGCGGGCACTGTTTTCCTCGCCCTTCAGCCGGCGGCCGGCAAGCCAGCCGATGACCAGCAGCACCATGAAAAACAGACCGACCAGTCCGAGCGCCTGAATGACCATCGGCCGCACCTGCGCATAGGCGATATCGCCGGGCGAACGCGAGATCCACACGAGCTTGCCGAGCGTTGTCCCAGAGGGATCGACGATCGGCACGAAATAATCGGCTTCGAAGGCCGGCGGCGCCAGCTTCAGCCCGCCGATGACATAGGTCTGACCGAGCGCGGTCACCCTGTCGTCGTCGAGATGGCGGGCGAAAACGAGATAGCGGTGCTGGCCGGGAGGCGCGTCGAGCTCACCGGATTTCTTCCGCACCAGCGCGACACCGACGGCGGCAATGCCGCGTTTGGTGGTGACGAAGCCGACCGCCTGCGGACGATCGGCGGGGCCTGCCGCCTTCACCCTGTCGTACAGGGTCCAGAGCGAGGGCGCGAAGAAGTCTGTGAGCGGCTCGACCATCGGCTGGCCGTCGCGATAGGCGATGATCGCCTTCTTCTGGTCGTCGATGACGATCGCCATGTCGAAGAGCGGGCTGTTGACCGACATCTCGCCGTAATTGCTGACCGTCCAGGCGATGCCGTCAGGCGCATAGACATTGGCGGCGGCATCGTCCCAGGCGGCATAGTCGTCAAGCGTGGCGCCGAGCTGTTCCTCGAAGGTCTTCATCGCGCCGATCGTCGTTTCGCGCGAGCGCTCGTCATCGAGGAGATTGGCATTTCCGGCCACGCGTTCGAGCGCCGTCAGCACCATGATGGTGACGACAGCGACGATGACCGCGAAGGAGAAAAGCACGCCGGTGACGGTGATGTGGCGGCCTATTCCCGATCCCTTGCTCTGCGACTTGGCAACTGTCTGCATTACGGCTCCCTGACCGTTGGACTTTGCCAGTCAAGGGTTCAAAAACGTTTAAGCAACCAGTGTTAAAGATCTTCCGCGATCAATTTCTGCACCTCGCCGTTGCGCGAAGGTTCAGCCAAGCAATGTCAGTCACTTAAGGCCAATGACAGTTAACCCGCCTTGTGGTTGCCTTTCGGGAATTGCGCCGCCAATTCGCTGTACCACTTGCCGCTTTTCTTCACCGTGCGGATCTGGGTTTCGTAATCGACATGGACGAGGCCGAAGCGCATGCGGTAGCCTTCCGCCCATTCGAAATTGTCCATCAGGCTCCAGGCAAAATAGCCGCGCATCGGATACCCGTCCTTGATGAGATCGGCGACGACAGCGAGATGGTCGCCGACATAATCGAGACGCATCACATCGTCGACCTCGCCGCCGACGACACCGGTGTTGTCGCAAGCGCCGTTCTCGGTGATGTAGCACTCCGGCAGTTGGTAGCGGCGGTAGAGGTCCTCGACCAGGAGCTTCAATCCCGGCGCATAGATTTCCCAGCCGATATCGGTCTTGACGTCGCTCGCCGGCGGCGCTTTCACCGTCCAGGGAAAATCACCCTTGCGTTCGGCATCGTCGGTGACGCGCTCGGGCGTATAATAGTTCAGACCCCACCAGTCGAGTTTCTGGCTGATCAGCTTCAGGTCGCCGTCTTCGATCACAGGCATCCGGTCGCCGAGCGCCTCGACGAATTCCTTCGGATATTCGCCCTTGAAGACGGGATCGAAGAAGGCGCCGTTGTGGAATTGATGCGCGCGTTCGGCCGCCGCAAGATCGGCCGGGCTGTCCGAGCCGGCAATGATCGAGGCTGCATTGAGCACCAGGCCGACGGGCACGTTGGGAGCCTCGGCGCGGATCGCCTCGACCCCAAGGCCGTGAGCAAGGTTCATATAGTGCATGGCGTGAAGGGCGGCCTGCATGTTGCGCTCGCCGGGAGCATGAATGCCATAGAGATGGCTCAGCCAGACGATGCACCAGGGCTCGTTGAAGGTCGCGACGGCGTCGAGACGGTCGCCGAGGCGGCTCATCACTGTCTTGGCATAACGCTGAAAGGCATGAGCCGTCGAGCGCGCCGTCCAGCCGCCGTCACCGGCGAGCAGCAACGGCAGGTCCCAGTGGTAGAGCGTCGCGAAGGTCTTGATCCCGCGCGCCTTGCAGCCGTCGACCAGCCGGTCGTAGAAATCGAGCCCCGCTTCGTTCACCGGGCCTGTGCCATCGGGGATGATGCGCGGCCAGGCGATGGAGAAGCGATAGGCTTCGACGCCCATCTCCTTGATCAGATCGAGGTCTTGCTCCAACCTGTTGTAATGGTCGCAGGCAATGTCGCCGTTATCGCGATTATGGACGCGGCCGGGCATGTTGCAGAAAGCGTCCCAGATGGATGGCTTGCGGCCGTCGGCCTTGCTCGCGCCTTCGATCTGGAAGGCGGCAGTGGCAACGCCGAAGGTAAAGTCACCGGGAAAGCGGCTGGCAAGCGTCTTGGCATCGATCATCTCTAATCCCCGTCTCTCAGCATGTGGACTGGCCGTTGGGCCGGATTTAGCCAAGCCGAAAAGCAAAGTACAGGTCTCGACCAAGAAAAACTGCAACGTTGCAGTAGGAAGAGTGGAACGGCCATGACGGGCATCGTTCGGCCGCTCCGGACATTCGCGTTCCCGCCGCAACCGACCTCATAACGCGAATGTCAGCAGGCGTGACTTGCCGCCGGGCCCGCGATCAGTACACAGCGAAGACATTGCAAACATGAAAGGAACCCAATGCCGTCTTCGATCCATCTGCTGCAGCCCCATCTGCTGAGCCTGCTGCGCATCATCTCCTCGCTCGTGCTTTTCAGCTACGGAACGCAGAAGATCCTGCATTTTCCGGCCGCGGCAAGCATGCCGCCGATGGGCTCGCTCTCCTGGATTGCCGGGCTGATCGAACTCACCCTCGGCTTCCTAGTCCTGATCGGATTCCAGACCCGCATCGCAGCCTTCGTGCTTTCGGGCCTGATGGCCTTCGCCTATTTCATCGGTCATGCGGGAAAGAGCTTTTATCCCGCGCAGAACGGCGGCGTCGCGGCGATCCTGTTCTGCTTCGTATTTCTCTATCTGGTCGCGGCAGGCGCCGGCCCGCTCAGCATCGATGGCCTGATGAAGCGCAACCGCGCTGCGGCCTGACGAATGACGGACAGGCCAAGGCGGTCAATGACCGCCTTGGCATTTTCGCAGGGCTTCGCACTGCTCCAGACCTCAGACCTTGACCCAGGCGCCGTTTTTCTTGGACGAGGCGACACAGGCCTCGACGAAGGCGACACCCTTCACGCCATCGTCAACCGTCGGATAGACCACCGCCTTGTCGACCGCCTTGCCCTTCTTGCGAGCGTTGATCGCATGCGCGGCTTCCGTATAGATCGTCGCGAACGCCTCGAGATAACCTTCCGGGTGCCCTGACGGCACGCGCGAAACGCGGCCGGCAGCAGCACCTGCCCCGGCGCCGCCGCGGGTGATCAGCCGCTTCGGCTCGCCGAAGGGCGTGTACCAGAGGTAGTTCGGATCCTTCTGCGTCCATTCCAGCCCGCCTTTGGTGCCATAGACGCGGACCATCAGGCCGTTCTCATGGCCGGGCGCCACCTGGCTGCACCAGAGCATGCCCTTGGCCGGCTTCTCCGAGCCCTTCGCCTTGAAGCGCAGCATGACGTGGGCATTATCATCAAGCCGGCGACCGGGAACGAAGCTGTCGAGATCGGCGGCCAGGCTGTCGAGCTCCAGCCCAGTGATGAAGGACGCGAGATTATAGGCATGCGTGCCGATATCCCCGGTCGAGCCGCCGACGCCGGACTGGGCCGGATCGGTGCGCCATGCGGCCTGCTTCTGGCCGGTCTGCTCGACCGCTTCCGTCAGCCAGTCCTGCGGATATTCGGCCTGGACGACCCTTATATCGCCGAGTTCGCCGTTCGCGATCATCTCGCGCGCCTGACGGACCATCGGATAGCCGGTATAATTATGCGTCAGCACGAAGAGCGCACCGCTCTCGTCGGCGACCTTCTTCAGCTTCTTGGCGTCGGCAAGGTTCGAGGTCAGCGGCTTGTCGCAGATGACATGGATGCCGCGCTTCAGGAATTCCTTGGCCGCATCGTAATGCACATGGTTCGGCGTGACGATCGCCACCGCCTCGATGCCGTTCTTCAGCTTCGCCTCGCGGATCGCCATCTCGCGGTAGCTGGAATAGGTCCGCGACGGATCGAGGCCGAGGTCGCGGCCGGATTGAACCGCCTTCTCAGGCGTCGACGACAGCGCGCCGGCGACGAGATCGTACTGATCGTCGATACGCGCCGCGATACGGTGCACCGCGCCGATGAACGCGCCCGCGCCGCCGCCCACCATGCCGAGCCGGATGCGCGGCTCGCGGGTCTGTTCGGATGATGCTTCGATTGCCATTCTTGTCCTCCTGGAATTTAACTTGGTGCGGATACGGCCCCTCATCCGGCTGCCGCCACCTTCTCCCCGTTCTGACGGGGAGAAGGGGATATGCCGCGACCTCTCCATCCCTCGCTAACGTCTCGCAAGGCACGTCCCCTCTCCCCGTCAGAACGGGGAGAGGGTTAGGGTGAGGGGCAGCCTCGCAACGTGCCTTATGTCAGAGTCCCAGCATCCGCCGATTGGCGGCCTGGTCCGTGCCGCTGCCGGCAAAATCGTCGAAAGCCTTTTCCGTGACGCGGATGATATGGGCGGCGACGAATTCGGCCCCTTCGCGGGCGCCGTCCTCGGGATGTTTCAGCGCGCATTCCCATTCGACCACAGCCCAGCCGTCGAAATTATTGGCCGTCATCTTCGAGAAGACCGCGCCGAAATCGACCTGGCCGTCGCCGAGCGAGCGGAAGCGGCCGGCGCGTTCGACCCAGCCTTGATACCCGCCGTAGACACCCTGGCGCCCGGTCGGATTGAACTCCGCATCCTTGACGTGGAACATCTTGATGCGGTCCTTGTAGATGTCGATGTTCTCGAGATAATCGAGGCACTGCAGCACATAATGCGAGGGATCGTAGAGCATGTTGGCGCGCGGATGGTTCTTCACCCGCTCCAGGAACATCTCGAAGGTGGTGCCGTCATGCAGGTCCTCGCCCGGATGGATCTCGTAGCAGACGTCGATGCCGTTCTCATCCGCATGGTTGAGGATCGGCGTCCAGCGGCGGGCAAGCTCGTCGAAGGCAGTCTCGACCAGACCGGCCGGGCGCTGCGGCCAGGGATAGATGAAGGGCCAGGCGAGCGCGCCCGAGAAGGTCGCATGCGCCTTGAGGCCGAGATTTTTCGATGCCGTCAGCGCCATCTTGACCTGCTCAACCGCCCATTCCTGGCGGGCCTTCGGATTGCCGCGCACTTCGGGCGCCGCGAACCCGTCGAAGGCTTCGTCATAGGCCGGGTGCACGGCGACGAGCTGGCCCTGCAGATGGGTGGAAAGTTCGGTGATCTCGATGCCGTTTTCGCGGGCCTTGCCGGCGAATTCGTCGCAATAATCCTTGGAGGTGGCGGCCTTTTTCAGATCAATCAGTTGGCTCGCCCAGGTCGGCACCTGGACACCCTCGTAGCCGATGTCGGCCGCCCATTTGGTAATCGCGTCCCAGGAATTGAAAGGCGCGGTATCGCCCGCGAACTGGCCAAGGAAAAGGCCGGGGCCCTTGATCGTCTTCATGTCAAATTCCTCCCTGAACATCGACCGTAAACGTTTCTGATAACTTGTAGCACGCAATTTTGCGGGAGCAAGGCGCTTCCTTGCTTGCTGTCGTATTTGGCGCAGAGCCGGATGGGTATGGCTGCGAACTAACCATGATGGGCTTTGGCGGGCAAGAGGTACGTGCAGCATTTTCGCCTGCTCGCCAAAAACGAAAGCAAAAAAATGCGCCCATCCTTACGAATGGGCGCGCTTGCATCGCGGATCGATCAGAACGGAGAATCCGGGAAGTAGAAGTCCTTGGCATTGTCCTTGGTGACGAGCGTCGCATCGAGGATGTAGTTGCCGTGGACGGGAACCTGGTCGTAGAGAGCAGCAGCCGTCAGCTCCATCGCCGTGCCGACCATTGCCGGCGGATAGAGAACGTCGACCGGGATCAGCTTGTCGCCGTCCATGACCTTCTTGATCATGTCCTTGGAGCCGGCGCCGGCGACGACATATTGGATGTCGGTGCGCTTGGCCTGCTCGATCGCCTGAAGAACGCCGACGGCCATGTCGTCGTCCTGGCACCATACGACGTCGATCTTCGGATACTTCGTCAGATAGTCCTGCATGACCTTGAAGGCGTCGTCGCGGTTCCAGTTGCCGTACTGGCGGTCAAGAACCTTGACCTTCGAGCCGGCAATGCCCTTGTCGAAGCCGTCCTGGCGCTGCTGGTCGATCGGGATCGGCAGACCGCGGATAACGACGACCTCGGCTTCCGGGGTCTTTTCGGCAATATATTTGCCGGCGACTTCGCCGAGCGCCGGATTGTTGCCGGCGACATAGAGGTCACGCACGGAATTGTCGTTGTTCGACGGCGCACGGTCGACGAGCGCCACGAACTTGCCCTTGCCCTTGACTTCCTTGATGGCGTTGACGAGCGGATCCGGATCGGACGGCAGGATGACGAGTGCGTCGATACCCTGCGTATCGAGATCCTGCACGGCGTTCGCTTGCGTCGCGGCATCCGGCGAGGTCTTGACGATGACGTTCAGCCCAGGATGTTCGACCATCAGCTTCTTGGCAATGCGCTCGGCGTGGAACACCACCCCGGAGGTCCAGCCATGGTCGGCGGCCGGAATGGACACGCCGATCGTATAGTTCTTGTCCTGGGCGTAGGCTGCGCCGGCAAAAGCCACCCCCGCAACCGCCAGACCCAACATGAGCTTGCGCATGCTATTTCCTCCCAAAAATATCAGGGACTTGTCCAATCCGAGCCGGGTGCCCTGTAAAGCCCGGCCAATCCGAAAAGCCGTTTGCTCTACGATTTGCGCACCAGCGACCGCTGCACCAGCATGGCGATGATGATGATCGCACCCTGGATCGCGCCGATCAGATATTCGCTGATGAAGTTCGAAAGCAGCATGATGTTGCCGACGAGCTCGAGAATGAAGGCGCCGCAGATCGTGCCCCAGACCCGGCCGGCGCCGCCCTTGAGAGCGGTGCCGCCGACGACGACGGCGGTAATGGCCTGCAGCTCCCACAAAATGCCGGTCGTTGCCGACGTGGAACCGAGACGCGGAACATAAAGAAGCACGGCGATCGCCACGCAGAGGCCTTGGATGACGAAAGCAATGGTGCGCACGCGGTTGACGGCGATGCCCGAATAGCGCGCGACGTCGCTGTTCGAGCCGACAGCTACGACATGGCGGCCGTAGCGCGTGCGGTAGAGAATAAAGGCCGCAATCGCGGTCACGACGAGGATGACCACGATCGGAACCGGAATGCCGAGAATATTGCCGAAATAGGCCGGACGGTAGAGCGTCTGGATTTCGCTCGAGCGCAAGGTGATCGCGCCGCCCTGCGACAGCCAGGTGGTCAGGCCGCGATAAATGCCCATGGTGCCGAGCGTGGCGATGAATGGTTCGATTTTGCCGACGGTGGTGATGAGGCCGTTTGCGAGACCGCAAAGAGCCCCCGCGAGGATCGTAAAGACCATCGCCGCCGTCAGCATCAGCACCGGATCGGCAATGACGCCCGAATTGATCAGCAGGATCATCAGGCTGGCGACGAAGGCCACCATTGAGCCGACGGAAAGATCGAGGTCTCCGGACGAAATCACGAAGGTGGCGCCGACAGCGATGATGGCGATGAAAGCGCAACGCGTCGCGACGTTGGCAAGGTTGGTGATGCCAATGAAATTCGGGTTGACCAGTGCGCCGACGATGAGAAGCAAGGCCAAAGCGGCAAACGGTGCCACCGCGCGCAAATCAACATCACGCCAGGACCTGCGCCGGATGTCTCGCGTTTCCTCGTTAACACTCATGTCCAAAACCAACCTCCCGTCCCAGACTGCCTGGGCATCTTATCTATGGTGCGCGTCGGCGAAGTCCGCTCCGCTCTCACGTCTTTGTTCCATGCATCTCGTCCTCCCAAAACCGCGGCACACTTTTGGGCGACATGCATCAGGCGGCCGCCTTCCTTTTCAGCCCGGCGGCGTAGCGCATGATTTCCTGCTCAGAAATCTCGTCTCCCTCGAGCACGCCGACGATATGCCCCTCGCGCATTACCGCCACCCGCGTGCAGAGTCCGATGACCTCTGGCATCTCCGAGGAAACGACGATGATCGACCGGCCGTCCCGGGCGAGCGCCGAGATGAAATGATAGATCTGCTGCTTCGTGCCGACATCGATGCCGCGCGTCGGCTCATCGATGATGATGATGTCGGGATCGGTCTCCATAACCTTGGCGAGCAGCAGTTTCTGCTGGTTCCCGCCGGACATGCGGCCGGCGACGATATTGGCGTCGCGAACCCTGATGTCGAAGCGGCGCTTGGCCTTCGCCAGCGCAGCCGCTTCGCTGCCGGGGCTGAGATAACCGTGGCGAGAATGCCTTCCGAGCGACTGCAAAGTCAGATTGCTCACCATGCCGGAACGCAGCAGCAGGCCTTTCGACTTGCGGTCCTTGGTCATGTAGGCAAGGCCGCAGCGATTGGCGGCATGCACATCGCCGGAAGAAACTGCTTCCCCCTTGATGAACACTTCGCCGTGGAGACGCGGCCGCAGCCCGGCGATCGCCTCCATCAGCTCGGTACGGCCGGAGCCGATCAGTCCGGAAAAACCGATGATCTCGCCCTTGCGCACCTCGAAGCTGGCATCCTTGACATAACCGGTCGAGACCGAAGAGACGCGCAGAACGATCTCCTCGTCGACATTCGGCTCGACCTTGGTGGGATAAAGGCTGGAAAGTTCCCGGCCGACCATCAGCTGCGCGATCGATTCCCCATCCAGTATCGATGTCGGCGACGTCTTGATCCACTGGCCGTCGCGCAGGACCGTCACCCGATCGGTCAGTTCCATCACCTCGTCGAGCTTATGGGACACGAAGACGAAGCTCGTGCCCTGGTCGCGCAGCTTGCGGACCTGCTTGAAGAGCATGCTGGTTTCTTCGCGCGACAGGACGGCGGTCGGCTCGTCCATGAAGACGACGCGCGCATCGCGGCTGATCGCCTTGGCGATCTCGACCATCTGCTTGTCGGCGATGGAAAGCGTGCTGATCAGCGCATTCTCATCGACATGCGAACCAAGCACGTCCAGAACCTTGCGGGTCTCGGCGCGCATATATTTGCGGTCGAGCACGCCGAAACGCGTCACCTCGCGCCCAAGGAAAAGGCTTTCCGTCACAGTCAGATGGTCGGCGAGGTTGAATTCCTGGTGAATGATGACGATGCCGAGCGCTTCGGCGGCACCGTTGGGCGGCAGCACCACAGACTTGCCGTCGAGCAGGATTTCGCCGGAACTCGGCTGCTCAAAGCCTGAAAGCACCTTGACGAGGGTGGACTTGCCGGCGCCGTTTTCGCCCATGAGGGCATGGATTTCGCCGGCGCGGAGATCGAAATTGACGCTGAAGAGGACCTGGACGCCGCTGAAGGATTTGCATATGCGCCTGGCGGACAGCACCACGGGTGCGGTGTCGGCGGTCTCCACGGTCATCATCCCCTCCCCCAGAGCGCTGCGTGCCGGCGGCACGTGCCGGAAACGCCCCATCACATTGAAGTAGCGCACATTTCCTTTCTGAAAAGAGGCGTGCACTTGCGGCTTCCCGTCCGCTTTGAGCCTTATGTAAACCTTTACATCGTTTATGTAAAGGTTTACATCGTGAATTTACACAGATCAGTCGAAGCTTGCCTTTGACCTGTCGGCGAGTCTGTGTAGTGTCGCGGCGAAGACAGCCTTAAGGCAGAGCGCAGTGTCGAATTCCACGCCCGCAACAATCGAAGACGTCGCCCGGATCGCCGAGGTGTCCATCGCGACGGTTTCCCGGGCGATCCACACGCCGGAGAAGGTCGCCAACTCCACCCGGCTCAAGGTCAACCAGGCGATCGCCGTCACCGGTTACACGACCAATGCCATGGCGCGCAGCCTGAGGCTCGGCCGCTCCAACATGATCCTCGTCGTGGCGCCCGACATCGGCGACCCCAATTTCTCCAACATTCTCGTCGGCCTTGAGAACGAGGCGCGTGCGCACGGCTACGGCGTCCTGATCGGCCACACCCAGAACGACGCCCAGCGCGGTCTGGAATATCTGAAGTTTTTAAACTCGAACCAGGCGGCCGGACTGATCCTCTTCACCGGCATCCTGCCCTTCGGTCACCAGACCATGACGGCGCGGCTGCCGCCGAGCGTCGGCGTTTTCGAGCCCGTCTTCAACGGCGGCATTCCCTATGTGGGCGTCCACGATATCGAGGGCGCCAGGAAGGCCGTCGACCTGCTGCTGGCCGAAGGCCATCGCAAGATCGCCTTCATCGGCGATTCCCGCACCCGGCTCGCCTATACCAGACGCCGCATGGGTTATGATGCCGGCCTCGATGCCGCCGGCATCCCGCGTGACGCCAGGATCGTGCTCGAAGGCGACGGCACGATCGAAAGCGGGCGGCATGCGGTCGAACAGCTTTTCATGCGCGACACGCTTCCCACAGCCTTCATGTGCGTCAACGACCAGACGGCCATCGGCGTGATGATCGGGCTCGGCGCGCGCGGCTACGATATTCCGCGCGATTTCTCGGTGACCGGTTTCGACGACGTGCCGCAGGCCGTCTTCATCTCCCCGTCGCTGACGACGATCCGCCAGCCGAGAACGGCGATCGGCAAACAGGCAAT
This sequence comes from Rhizobium sp. R339, assembly GCF_002211395.1. NCBI lineage: Bacteria > Pseudomonadati > Pseudomonadota > Alphaproteobacteria > Hyphomicrobiales > Rhizobiaceae > Rhizobium > Rhizobium sp. R339. The sequence continues at coordinate 75,687 of NZ_LOKV01000026.1, read as the reverse complement.
GGCGCTGCTGTTGGAGCTCTTGTCCGATGGCCGGCCGGCCGAGACGGAGATCCTGCTGCGGCCGGATCTGGTCGTCCGCAACTCCGTCTCCGCACCGTCTCGCAACTGGTCGAAACGCTGAACCGGTATCGGCCGGCGACAACCGGCCGGGAAGGCTGCGCCGGCGACCCATGGCCGCCGGCGCCTGCTATCAAACGTAGCGGTTGACGATGTTCTCGAGCAGTTCCTGCTGGCCGGATCTCGGCTGCGGATTGACGTCCTTGCTTTCGACCCAGTTCGTGATTTCGTCCAGCGAATATTCGCCGCGGAAGAGCTTCTGCGCTTCGGCCGATTCCCAGCCGGCATAACGATCGGCGAGCGGCTTAGACAGAGCCTTGTCCTCGATCATCTTGGCCGCCGCCTTCAGGCCGCGGGCGCAGCAATCCATGCCGCCGATATGGCCGATCAGCAGATCCGCCGGGTCGAGCGACTGGCGGCGCAGCTTGGCATCGAAGTTGGTGCCGCCGGTCGTGAAGCCGCCGCCTGCCAGGACGTGGTAATAGGCAAGCGCCATTTCCGGAACATTGTTCGGGAACTGGTCGGTATCCCAGCCGGACTGGTAATCGTTGCGGTTCATGTCGATCGAGCCGAAAATGCCGAGCGCATTGGCAAGCGCCAGTTCGTGCTCGAAAGAGTGGCCGGCAAGGATGGCATGGCCCTGCTCGATATTGACCTTCACCTCGTTTTCGAGGCCGTGCTTCTTGAGGAAGCCATAGACGGTCGCGACGTCGTAATCATACTGGTGCTTGGTCGGCTCCTGCGGCTTCGGCTCGATCAGGATCGTGCCCTTGAAGCCGATCTTGTGCTTGTATTCGACGACGAGGTTGAGGAAGCGGCCGAGCTGGTCGAGCTCGCGCTTCAGGTCGGTGTTGAGCAGCGTCTCATACCCTTCGCGGCCGCCCCAGAGCACGTAGTTCTCGCCGCCGAGCTTCTGCGTCGCGTCGATGCAGGTCTTCACCGTCGCGGCGGCGAAAGCGAAGACATCGGGATCGGGGTTGGTCGCCGCACCCGACATATAGCGGCGGTTGGAGAAGAGGTTCGCCGTGCCCCAGAGCAGCTTGGTGCCGGTGGCAGCCTGCTTCTCGGCGAAATAGTCGACGATCTCGTTGAGGTTCTTGGTGTTCTCGGCAAAGTTCTTGCCTTCCGGGCGCACGTCGGCGTCGTGGAAGCAGTAGTAGGGTGCGCCGAGCAGCGAGAAGAATTCGAAAGCGACGTCAGCCTTCAGCTTGGCAGCCTTCATCGTGTCTTCGAACCAGGGGCGCAGGAAGGTCTGGCCGCCGAACGGATCGCCGCCCGGCCAGGTGAAGGTGTGCCAATAGGCCACCGCAAAACGCAGATGGTCTTCCATGCGCTTGCCGAGAACGATCTCGTCCGGCTGGTAGTAGCGGAAGGCCATCGGATTGGTGCTGTCGGGGCCTTCATATTTGATTTTCTGGATATCGCCGAAAAATCCGGTGCTCATGTCAGGTCTCCTTGGGTTCGTATCTTTTCGAAGTTCTCAGTCGTTGGTCTACGCCAGAAGCCCCCTCATCCGCCTGCCGGCACCTTCTCCCCGAGGGGAGAAGAGACGGGTTGCAGCGCCTCTTTTTCCTTCTCCCCTCGGAGAGAAGGTGGCCCGAAGGGTCGGATGAGGGGGCCACAGGCTCCAGTTCTCAATGCGCCAGCGACTTGATCGCCGGATAGAGCGCGCGGTAGCGCTTGTAGGCATCCTCATAAGCGCCGCTCAGCGCCGAAACCGGCTCGATCGTTCCTGCCGTGACCGGCGGCGTGCAGACGGCGATGGGATCCGCGCCGGTTGCCGCGATCAGGCCGAGACGGGCAGCCCCGAAGGCCGCGCCGAAATCGCCGTCGGCCGGCAGATCGACCGGAACGCCGAGCGCGGTCGCGATCGAGGCCAGCCAGTAGCGCGAGCGCGAACCGCCGCCGATGGCCGTCACGCGGGAAATATCGGTGCCCGCCGAACGCAGCGCTTCGAGATTGTCCCGGATGGCGAAAGCCACGCCCTCCAGCACGGCCTGGGTCAGCACGGCACGGCTGCTTTCATGCTCGAGGCCGATGAAGGCGCCACGAATGACGGCATCGTTGTGCGGCGTGCGCTCGCCCGAGAGATAGGGCAGGAAGGTGACGCCGGAGGGCGCTTTCAGCGTCTCGCCGAGTTCACCAGTCAAATCGGCGGCCGACTTGCCGGTCACGCTGGAATGCCAGTTCAGCGCATCGGTGGCCGACAGGATGACGCCCATCTGGTGCCAGGTGTTCGGCAACGCGTGGCAGAAGGCATGCACAGCGCTCTCCGGCGTCGGCAGATAGGAACCGTTGGCGGCGAAAAGCACGCCCGAAGTGCCGAGCGAGACGAAAGCCGCGCCATCGCTGACGGTGCCCATGCCACAGGCCGAGGCCGCATTGTCGCCGGCGCCGCCGGCAACGACGACATGGCCTGAAATGCCCCATTGCGCCGCGAGCTCCGGCCGCAGCTTTCCGGCTTGCTCCGTGCCTTCGACGAGCGCCGGCATCTGCTCCCTGGAAAGGTCCGTGGCGGCCAGCAGTTCGGACGACCAGCCGCGCTTGCCGGTGTCGAGCCAGGACGTGCCGGCCGAATCCGACATTTCGGAGATATATTCGCCGGTCAGCCAGAGGCGCAGGTAATCCTTCGGCAGCAGCACCTTGGCGACCCTGGCGAAAATATCCGGCTCATGCTTCCTGACCCAGGCAAGCTTCGGCGCCGTGAAGCCGGGGAAGACGATATTGCCTGTCAGCGCCCGGAAACGCGGATCGGCATCGAGAGCCGCGGCCTCGACATGGCTGCGCGTATCGTTCCAGAGAATGCAGGGGCGCAGCACATTGTCGGATGAATCGATCAGCGTCGCGCCATGCATCTGGCCGGAAAGGCCGATGCCCTTGACCGCGGCAAGCTCGTGCGGGTGCTTCGCCTTGAGGCCGGCGACAGCCTCCTCCGTGGCGCGGACCCAGTGGGCAGGCTCCTGCTCCGACCAGCCGGAATGCGGGCGCGAGACGTCGAGCGAACCGTTGGCCGAGCCGACGATCTTCTGATCGCCGTCGATCAGCATCGCCTTGACGCCGGAGGTTCCGAGATCGAGACCGAGATACATCTGGTATTCTCCTTTGCCGTTACGGCAGATTGTCCTTCAGGAATATGTCGAGGCGGATGCGTTCCTGCGCTTCGATGACGGCAAGCCCGTCCGCCTTGGCTTTCAGCACCCGGATGGCACTGCGCACCTCATGGCCGGCATCCTGGTTGAGGATCGCATCGATCGTATGATCGATGAGCGCGGCGCGCGTATGCACGGTCAGTTCATGGGCAATGACGGTCAGCGTCCGGTCGACGGCCTTTTCCTTCAGCGCCCGGATGAGGCCACGATTGCCGGCGCCGAGGCTGTAGACGCCGACGATGCCGGCATTCCCAAGCGCGTCGGCAACCAGCATATGGGCGACCTCGGGATCGTCGCGGCCTTCGAGAACCGGCAAGATCGCAAGACCGGGAAATTCCTCGGCCATGACGGAGGTGAAGCCCTCGAGTCGCTCGCGATGGTCACGCACCAGCATGGAGCCGGCAAGGACGGCGATCTCGCCCTTTCGCGGCCCGAGAAACCGGCCGAGCAGGCGGGCGGCCGTGCGCCCTGCGGCAATATTGTCGACGCCGGCATAGTGATGGCGCAGCGATCCCGTGAGATCGGAAACCAGCGTGACGATCGGGAAACCGTCGCGCACCATCCTGTCGGCAACGGCGCGCACTTCGGGCGCATCGGTCGCCACCATCGCGATGCCGCAAGGTTTGCCCCTGGAAAGCTCTTCGAGCACGGCGACGAGCGCGGCCGGATCGAAGGCCGGCACCTCGATGGTGCGGATATCGGTGCGCTCGGCCGGCGATCGGACGATTGCCTGCCGAATTTCGGCATTGAGCCCGTGCATGAAGGAATTGTCGCTGGCCGGCAGGATGAACACCAGCGGATAGGTGCGCCCCTTGGCGAGATTGGCGGCGGCGAGGTCCCTGATATAGCCGAGCTCGCGGATGGCGGCCTCGACCTTCTCCCGCGTAACGCCGCGCACACCCGGACGCTGATTGAGAACCCGGTCGACAGTCGCGAGACTGACACCGGCGGCAGCAGCAATATCGTGAACGGTTGGCCTCATCATTCCTCCTGACGAGACCATTAGCGCCAAATTTGATGTACGTAAATCAAAAAATCGAAAAGCAGGCGCGGACGGCGTTTTTAGCACCCTGCCTGTTCGTGCGATTCGGACAAGCGATCAACCGCCTCATGGCATAACGGCTGGCCAACGGCAAACAAAAAGGCCCTCCGGGGGAGAGGGCCTTTTCAAGGGGCGGGGCCGGAGGTCAGTGGCCGCCGCCACCTCCTCCGCCGCCTTGCGGCGCGGGTTTCTTGATCATCGCGACGCCGAGAATCATCGCCAGGAAAAGCACGGTGAGGATCAGGAACATGTCGCTGAAGGACAGAACGACCGCCTGCTTGGTGGCGAGGCCGACCATCTGCTTGATCGCGACCGACGCGCCGTCCATGCCATAGGTGTTGAAATTGGCAGCCATGTTGTTCATCTGGTCGATCGCCGCCGGATTGCCCCAGTCCATATTCTCGCGCAGCCGCTCGTAATGCACGTCCTGCCGGTTGGTGAGCACGGTGTTGATGACGGCTAGGCCGACGGCGCCGCCGAGGTTTCTGGTCAGATTGAACAGGCCGGACGCGCCACGGATGCGTGAGGGCGGCATCGTGCCGAGCGCGATATTGTTGATCGGCACCATACACATCATCAGCCCGAAACCGCGCAGGATCTGCGGAACGAAGAGTTCGTAGAAATCCCAATCCGCCGTCAGGTGGATCATGATATATGTGCCGGCGGCGAAGCTGGTGAAGCCGATCACCATCATCAGGCGCAGGTCCATCTTGGTCGACAGCCGGCCGGCGATCGGCGCGGTGAAGAACATCGCAAGCCCGGAGACGAACATCGTCTCGCCGATCATCAGCGAGTCGTAGCCGCGGATGCGTCCGAGATAGACCGGGTAGATATAGGTGAGGCCATAAAGGCCGATACCCATGACGAAGGAGAAGACCGAGCCGAAGGAGAAGTTCCTGTTTGCAAAGGCCTTGAGATCGACGACGGGGAATTCCACCGAAAAGGCGCGATAGAAGAAAATTATGGCCGAGACGCCTGAGGCAACGGCCGCGATGGCAATGGATTCGTCGTTGAACCAGTCGTTGGAATTGCCCTCTTCGAGCACGTATTCCAGCGCCCCGAGGAACACGCCCATCGAGACCAGTCCCCACCAGTCGAACTTTTTGAACAGCGACAGTTCCGGCTTGTCGAAATCGATGAAGTTCCAGGTGACGATCGTGACGATGATGCCGGGAATGATGTTGACGAGGAACAGCCAGTGCCAGGAGAAGGCATGACTGAGATAGCCGCCGACAGTCGGGCCGATCGTCGGCGCGAGCGTCGCGATCAGGCCGATGATCGGCGAGACGATACTGCGCTTCGACGGCGGGAAGATGGTGAAGGCCGCCGCGAAGACCGACGGGATCATGCCGCCGCCGATGAAGCCCTGAATGGCGCGGTAGACGATCATCTGGTCGATGTTCGTCGCCGTTGCCGCAAGGGCGCTCGCCATGGTGAAGCCGGCGGCGGAAATCGCGAAGAGGTAACGCGTCGAGATGATGCGCGCCAGCGTGCCCGAGAGCGGGATCATGATCACTTCGGCGATCAGATAGGACGTCTGCACCCAGCCGATCTCGTCGCTGCCGGCCGAAAGGCCGGCCTGGATTTCGGCAAGCGAGGCCGAGACGATCTGAATGTCGAGGATCGACATGAACATGCCGAGCACCATCGCGAAGAAGGCGATGAGCTTCCTCGGATCCATCCGATCCTCGGCGTGAGCAGGCGCCGCCGGAATCATTGCCGCTGTTGCTGTTGCGCTCCCGGCCATCAGACCACCTCCGCCTTTTCTTAAAGGCTTACTCGCTCTTGAAGGCTCACTTGCCGGGCGCCGTGCGGGTGTCGACGTCGACGACGACGCTGAGGCCTGCGCGCAGGCGCCCGCTATCGAGCGCTTCCTGCGGCAGCGCGATTCGCACCGGCACGCGCTGGATCACCTTGGTGAAATTGCCCGTGGCGTTTTCCGGCGGCAGCAACGAGAAGACCGAGCCGGAGGCTGGCGAGATCGATTCGACGGTGCCGACGACCGGATGGTCGTCATAGGCGTCGACATGGACATTGACCTTCGAGCCGGGAACGAGATGCTGGATTTGCGTTTCCTTGAAATTGGCGTCGATATAGAGCTGGCGCACCGGAACGAGCGCCATCAGACGCTGGCCGGGCGAGACGAGATCGCCTTCCTGGACCGAGCGGTTGCCGACGATGCCGTCATAAGGCGCCTTGAGCACGGTGAAGGAGAGGTCGCGAGCGGCTTTGTCGCGCGAGATTTCCAGCGAACGGACTGAACCCTCCGCCTCCTTGCGCTGGGCCTGAAGGATGGTGATGTTGGCGCGGGCCGCGGTAATGTTGGCGTCGCCGCCGGCAAGATTGGCCTTGGCCTGATCGAGCGCGATATTGGCGGTGTCGAGGTCGGCGGCCGTACCGACCGACTTCGCCTGGAGCTCGCTTTGGCGCTTCTGGGTGATCTCGGCACCGCGAACGGCCGCTTCGAGTGCCACCTTCTGCGCCTGCGCCTGCGCAAGGCTCGCATTCGCGCCTTCGATCTGCGCGTCGATGCGCTGCAGCGAAAGCTGTTCGGTGGCGATCTGGGCCTCGGCCTGATCGAGGGCGTTCTGATAGTCGCCGTTATCAAGCGTGGCAAGCACGTCGCCCGCTTTGACTTCCTGGTTGGCGACCACATTCACCTTCGCGACGTAGCCCGTGACCTTCGGCGAGATCGTTGCGATATCGCCCTCGATGTAGGCGTCGTCGGTCGACACCATGAAGCGGCCGTTCGTCCACCATTCGTAACCATACCAGCCGCCGCCTGCGAGAAGGGCAAGCACGACGATCGGCAGCACCGGGCTGCGGCGCTTCTTGGCGGCCGCGGGCGCGGCGACCGAAGCCGGCGCAGACTGCGCGGGAGCAGGCGGCGCCTCACGGGCCTCCGCAGCCGGAGCTTCCGCAACGGCCGCGACCTTTGCCTCTTCGGCTTCGGCGTTTTCGCTGACGATCCGCGCGACGTTGCTTTTTGAATTGCTCGACATGGCCATTACCGATCTTGGTGTAATTAATCGAACTGAACGGTTCGGTTCAGTTGACATAAACCTGTTTTATCGTCATATCAAGATGCATAGAACCAATCGGTTCGATTTCTTTTAAGGGAAAGGCGAAACCGTAAACACGGTTAAGGAGACATGACGCTGAAATCCGACAATGCCGCCGTGTTCAGTCCTCCTGCTGCCGGAGGACGGTTTGCCGCGGGCGAAGACCCGGCCAAGCGTCAGCAGATTCTCGACGGCGCAAAGCGCGTCTTCATGAAGATGGGCTTCGACGCCGCCAGCATGAACGACGTGACGCGCGAGGCCGGCGTCTCCAAGGGAACGCTCTACGTCTACTTCACCAACAAGGAAGAGCTGTTTTCGGCGATGATCGAGGCCGAGCGCGCTGCCTTCGTGGCGGCCGTGCGCACCGCGCTTGCCGAACATGACGATCCTGAATCCGGACTGTATGAATTCGGAATAAGCTTCGTCACCCATATGACCGACGAAAAGGTCATCACCGCGATGCGCACCGTTCTCGGTGTGCGCGACCGCATGCCGGCGCTCTGTCAGCGTTTCTTCAAGGGGCCGGTCAATCTGCGCACGATCATGCGAGACTTCCTTGAACGCCACGTCGCCGAAGGCACGCTCGAAATCGATGACATCGATCTGGCCGCCGGCCAGTTCCTCGATCTTGCCAGCGGCAGTTTCTTCAAGCTGCGCCTGTTCGGCAGCATGGAAGAGCCGCCCACCCGCGAGGAAATCGACCGCGTCATCCGCGGCGCGATCAAGGTCTTCATGGCCGCCTACGGCACGCCCCGGCCCGCCACCGCCTGACACCCTTTCTTGACGGCTGCCCGTGATCGGCCAAAACTCCGCAAGAACGATCAAACCCGGCAGGCGGCTTTTTTCTAAGAAGGAAGCCGCAACCAGGAGAGATAAGGGATGAGCGCCGTCGCACGGGCGATCTGGTTCATTGAGAGCCATTTCGAAAACGATATATCGCTGGAAGAGATCTCGGAAGCGGCCGGTTTGTCGCGCTACCATCTGTCGCGCGTCTTCGGGCTCGTCACCGGCCACTCGATCAGCGGCTATGTCAGGGGACGGCGCCTCAGCCGCGCCGTGCCCGCGCTCGTCGGCGGTTCATCCACGATTCTCGAGGTTGCGCTTTGCGCGGGCTACGGCTCGCACGAGGCCTTCACCCGTGCCTTCCGCGACCAGTTCGGCATGACGCCGGATGCGGTGCGCAAACAAGGGCACGCCCGCAACCTTGCCTTGCTGGAGCCGATCAGAATGGACCCCGCCCACCTCCACGACCTCGAACCGCCGCGCTTCGAAACCCTGCCGCCGATGCTCTTAGCCGGCCTGCAGGAGCCCTATCCCTATGGCGGCAATGCCGCCATTCCCTCTCTCTGGCAGAAGTTCAATGCCCATTTCGGCCATATATCCGGCCAGAAGGGCAATGTCGCTTACGGCATCTGCACCCATATCGACGGCGAAGCGGAGAAATTTCGCTATATGGCGGCCGTCGAGATCTCCGATGCCGGCGATCTGCCGGCAGATTTCACCACGCTCAAGCTGCCGGCCCAGCGCTACGTCGTCTTCATCCATCGCGGCCATGTCTCCGGCATTTCCGCGACGATGAACCGGATTTTCGGGACATGGTGGCCGACCTCCGGCCTGGAGCACGGCGCCACACCCGACATGTTCGAACGCTACGACGAGCGCTTCGACCCCTATACCGGCATGGGCGTCACTGAAATCTGGTTGCCGATCAGAGCATGATGCCGAAAAGTATGAGCGGTTTTCGGACGACATCCTGTTCTAATGCATGTCGCTCGGAAGTGTGCAGCGGTTCCGGGATAACGACATGCATCAAAACAAAGAGCTAAAGCGCGTCACATGAATCAAGTTTGATGCGACGCGCTTTAGGGAATAAAAGTCACACGGATTTCGTATATCCCCTTGCGGCGCTTGCGCGAAAAGCCGCTGACACTACATTGCGGGCGTCATCGCTCATGTGACGCAAAGGGGATATAAGCTGATGCAGGAAATTATGACGCTCATTCAGGATCCGGCCGCCTGGGTGGCGCTCATCACGCTGGTGGTGATGGAAGTCGTTCTCGGGATCGACAACCTGATCTTCATTTCCATTCTCACCAACAAACTGCCGCCCGAGCACCGGGAAAAAGCCCGCAAGATCGGCATCGGCCTTGCCCTCATCATGCGCCTGGCGCTGCTCGGCACCGTCGCCTGGATCGTGCAGCTGACCGAACCGCTGTTCGAGGCCTTCGGACACGGCTTCTCCTGGAAGGACCTGATCCTCATCGCCGGCGGCCTGTTCCTCGTCTGGAAGGCCACCAAGGAAATTCACCACAGCGTCGATCCGGTCGACCACCAGGAGGATTTCATCGCGACTTCAGCCACGACGGGCTTTGCATCGGCGATCGGCCAGATCCTGCTTCTCGACTTGGTTTTCTCCGTCGACAGCATCATCACCGCCGTCGGTATGACGCCGCACCTGCCGATCATGGTGATCGCCGTCGTCGCCGCCGTCACCGTCATGCTGGTCGCCGCCACCCCGCTCGCCAACTTCATCGAGCGCAATCCGACGATCGTCATGCTGGCGCTCGCCTTCCTGCTGATGATCGGCACGACGCTGATCGCCGAAGGCATGGGCTTCCACGTGCCGAAGGGCTACGTCTACGCCGCCATGGCCTTCTCGGCGCTGGTCGAGGTGCTGAACATGTTCGCGCGCAACGCCCGCAAGCGCAAACGCGACGGCGCCCATTGAGGCCGACGCGGGAGGGTGCGCGGCAGCCGCCGCCCTCCCGCAAGCGCCGTCATCCCCTCGCGGGACGCGGTTTTCCTTGACGCGCCCGGTTGAATATGGCCTAAGGCCAGCCGAACGGACGATCGGCGGATGGTGCGGGCGCATGCCCTTTTTCCGGCCGGTTTGCCGAAGATATCTGCATCCTTCCGGCCGAACGTCGCTTTCCCGTGAAAGCCGTCCGGCATTCATTGACGGGCTCATATTATGACAGCTTCCGGCGTCCGCGTCCGCATCGCTCCCTCGCCGACCGGCGAGCCGCATGTCGGCACCGCATACATCGCTCTCTTCAATTACCTTTTCGCCAAGAAGCACGGCGGCGAGTTCATCCTGCGCATCGAGGATACCGATGCGACGCGCTCGACCCCGGAATTCGAGACGAAGGTGCTGGACGCGCTGAAATGGTGCGGGCTGGAATGGAAGGAAGGCCCCGATATCGGCGGCCCCTATGGCCCCTATCGCCAGTCCGACCGCAAGCCGCTGTACCAGCCTTATGCGCAGGAACTGCTGGACAAGGGCCATGCTTTCCGCTGTTTCTGCACGCCGCAGCGCCTGGAGCAGATGCGCGAGGCGCAGCGCGCCGCCGGCAAGCCGCCGAAATATGACGGTCTCTGCCTCAGCCTGACGGCCGAGGAAGTGACCTCGCGTATGGCCGCCGGCGAGACGACCGTCATCCGCATGAAGATCCCGGCTGAGGGCTCCTGCGACTTCACCGACGGCGTCTACGGCGATGTCTCCATCCCCTGGGATTCCGTCGACATGCAGGTGCTGATCAAGGCCGACGGCATGCCGACCTATCATATGGCCAACGTCATCGACGACCATCTGATGAAGATCACCCATGTGGCCCGCGGCGAGGAATGGCTGGCGTCGGTGCCGAAACACATTCTGCTCTATCGCTATTTTGGCTGGGACCAGCCGGTCTTCATGCATCTGTCGCTGATGCGCAATGCCGACAAGTCGAAGCTGTCGAAGCGCAAGAACCCGACCTCGATCTCCTATTATTCCGCGCTCGGCTATATTCCCGAAGCGCTGATGAACTTCCTCGGCCTGTTCTTCATCCAGATCGCCGAAGGCGAAGAGCTGTTGACGATGGACGAACTCTCCGAAAAGTTCGATCCGGAAAATCTCTCCAAGGCGGGCGCCATCTTCGACATTCAGAAGCTCGATTGGCTGAACGGCCGCTGGATCCGCGAGAAGCTCTCGGAAGAGGAATTCCAGGCGCGCGTGCTGGCCTGGGCGATGGAAAACGACCGCCTGAAGGCGGGCCTCCGTCTGTCGCAGACGCGCATTTCCAAGCTCGGCGAACTGCCCGATCTCGCCGGCTTCCTGCTGAAGTCCGATCTCGGCCTGCAGCCGTCCGATTTCGTCAAGATCAAGTCGCCGCCGGAAGAAATCCTGGAGATCCTCAACACCGTTCAGCCCGATCTCGAAAAGATCCTGGAATGGAACGTCGAGACCATCGAAGCGGAGCTGCGCGCCATCGCCGACCGCATGGGCAAGAAGCTGAAGGTCGTGGTTTCGCCGCTCTTCGTCGCCGTCTCCGGCTCGTCGCGCTCCCTGCCGCTCTTCGATTCCATGGCGATCCTCGGACGCTCGGTCGTGCGTCAGCGCCTGAAGCTCGCCGCCCAGGCCGTCGCCGCCCTCGTCGGCTCGAAGTAAGAACAGTCAGAGGATTTCGACAGTGGCTGACAACAAGACCGAAAACACTCTCTCCTCCGACGCCACCGAAGTGCGCGCCCAGAAGCTGAAGCTGCTGCGCGAGCAGATCGGCGATGTCTATCCGGCGCATTTCCACCGGACGCTGACCAATGCCGAGCTTGCGGCGAAATACGAGAGCCTGGAGCCCGACGTCGAGACGCAGGACGTCGTCACCGTCGCCGGCCGCGTCTACTCCTCGCGCAACTCCGGCATGTTCATGGATATCCATGACGCCTCCGGCAAGATCCAGATCTTCTCGCACAAGGATGTGACGAGCGAAGAGGCCCGCGCCCTGCTGCCGATGATCGATATCGGCGACATCATCGGCGTCACCGGCATCGTGCGCCGCACCAAGCGCGGCGAGCTGACGATCAATGCCCAGAAGATCGAAATGCTGACGAAGTCGCTGCTGCCGATGCCGGAGAAGTGGCACGGTCTTTCCGACATCGAGCTCCGTTACCGCAAGCGCCATCTCGACATCATGACCAACGAGGATTCGAAGCTGCGCTTCCAGCAGCGCTCGAAGATCGTCTCCGGCATCCGCCGTTTCATGGAAAATGACGGTTTCATGGAAGTCGAGACGCCGATGCTGCAATCGATCTACGGCGGCGCCACCGCCGAGCCGTTCAAGACGCATCACAACACGCTGAAGCTCGACATGTACCTGCGCATCGCGCCGGAACTGTTCCTGAAGCGCACGCTGGTTTCCGGCCTCACCGACAAGGTCTTCGAGATCAACCGCAACTTCCGCAATGAAGGCGTCTCCACCCGGCACAATCCCGAATTCACCATGATGGAGTGTTACTGGGCCTATGCCGATTACGAGGATATGATGGACCTCGTCGAGCGGCTGTTCGAGGGTCTGGCGCTTTCCATTCACGGCACGACGGAGTTCGATTTCGGCGACAAGCGTTTGTCCTTCAAGGGTCCTTTCAAGCGCGTGCCGATGCCCGATGCCGTCAGGCAAGCCACCGGCATCGATTTCCTGGCGATCAAGACCGATGAGGAAGCGCGCGCCGCCGCCAAGGCTGCCGGCTTCGCGGTCGAGAAGGATTGGACCTGGGGCGAATGCCTTGCCTTCATCTTCGAGGAGAAGGTCGAAGCCACGCTGATCCAGCCGTCCCACGTCACGCATTTCCCGAAGGACATCTCGCCCTTCGCCAAGGAAGTGCCGGGCGAGCCCCGGCTCGTCGAGCGCTTCGAGACCTATTGCAATGCCTGGGAACTCGGCAACGCCTTCTCCGAACTCAACGATCCTGAAGAGCAGCGCCGCCGCATGGTCGAGCAGCTCGAACAGGCCCACGCCCGGGGCGAAAAGGAAAAGCAGCTGGACGAGGAATTCCTCGACGCGATCGATCAGGGCATGCCGCCGGCCGGCGGCCTCGGCATCGGTGTCGACCGCCTGATCATGCTGCTGACCAACGCGCCGTCGATCCGCGACGTCATCCTCTTCCCGGCCCGCCGCAGCAAGACCGACTGACCGGAAATCCATAGAAAAAGCAAAGCGGAGTGCCGGCCGGCGCTCCGCTTTTTCATGCCGCCTGTTCAGTGTGTCTTGGGAGCATCCGCCGGCGGCTCTTCGGCCGGCGCTTCGGTTACGGCGTCGGCGCCGTGGCCGCCTTCGGCAGCAGGCGCCGCTTCGGTTTCGGCCGCTGGCGCTGCGCCATGCCCGCCGCCTTCAGCCTTCTTCGCCTTCTCTCCGCCCTTGGTGGAGGCAACGGCAACCGGATCGACGCAATCCTCCGGATCCTCGAAGGAAGCGCTGATCATGGCGACCTCATCGGCCGGCAGCTCGATGCGCTCGCCGAAGAACAGCCCGTTTTCGCTGGCCTTGCCGTCGTAGTACCGTGCCGTATAGGGTTTGTCGTCGAGGCCCGGAACTGTTTTGTCGGGATGCGGGATATAGACGACGTCGGCGCCGATCGCCCGGCCGCGAATATCGGCGCGCAGCGTCGGGCCGTTCTCGTCGAGCACCACCACCTGCACGAGATCCGGCTTCTGCGCGGCATAGACGGCCTGGGCGACGCGAAGGGCCGTCCTGACCCGCGTCATTCCGTCGGTCGGTTCGGTCTTGATATATTTGCGAACCCAGACATGATCCTGCTTCTTGATCGTCACCAGGTTGACGTCACTGCATTCAAGCCCGGAGCCCCCGTGCGAGGAGCCGATCAGCCTGTCCTTGCCGACATAGACGGCCGCGCCGCCGGAAACGCCCGCCAGAAGGGCGACTCCACCGATGATGATTGCCAATTTCCGGGAAGGCCGGAATATGCGCAGTAAGGCCTTCACGCCAACTGCTCCGCCATCTGAAACTCCAACGCAGGACAAGTGCCGAGAAAGTTAGAGAAATGACGTTTCGGAAAGTTTAAGTGGGCATGCCGAGCTTGCCCCATTTCAAGAAAATACCAAAAAAGGTCCGAATTTTTCGGCTGCTTGCCACGGCACATTCCGCCATGCTCTAAACGCCAATGGCCTTCACGCTTCGCCAGATTCAGTACTTCGTCGCCGTCGCCGAACAGGGTTCGGTGACACGGGCCGCGCAGAACCTTTCGATCTCGCAATCCTCGGTGACGGAAGCGTTGAAGGAGCTCGAAACGGACCTCGGAGTAGCACTCTTCGAGCGTCACCCGCGCGGCCTGACGATCACCCATAACGGCCACCAGTTCCTGCGCCATGCGACGAAGATCCTGGCGTCCGTCTCCGATGCGCGCACCAGCTTTTCCGGGCAACAGAGCCCGCTTTCCGGCACGCTGAACATCGGCGTCACCTCGCTCGTCGCCGGCTACGTGCTGTCCGATCTCTTGGCGCGCTACCGGCGCGCCTGCCCGGGCATCGAAGTCAGCGCCATCGAGGACAATGGCGGCTATCTCGAACATCTCCTGGTCGGCGGCGAACTGGATGTCGCCGTCATGGTGATCTCCAACCTGCGCGACCGTATGGCGCTGCAGGCGGAAATCCTGGAAACCTCGCCCTATCGCCTATGGCTGCCGATGGGCCACCCGCTGGTTTCCGCCGACATTATCTCGGTGGCCGATATCGCCCGCGAACCGCTGATCATGCTGACGGTCGACGAAATCGAGGAGAATACGGGCAAGCTGCTTTCGGCCCTCGGCGCCCGCCCGCATGTCGCCTTCCGCACCCGCTCGGTGGAGGCGGTGCGTAGCCTGGTCGCGACGGGCGCCGGCGTCGCACTGCTTCCCGATCTCGTCTATCGCCCATGGTCGCTGGAAGGCGATCGCATCGAGAGCCGCGACGTCTCCGGTTCGCTGCCGGTCGTGCAGGTCGGCATGGTCTGGCGCAAGGGCTCCAGCCTGCCGCAGGCAGCCCGCGATTTCGTCGGCATCGCCGAAAGCATTCGCTCCGGCCGCATGAGATGATATCGGTATTTCCGATATCGCCCTTCTGATAAATGAATTTGCGAAAGCGGTCTTTTCGGATCACCTTCTTAACTGGGAACGAACGGCCACGAAAAGTGGCATCAAACTGGGAGACGGATGATGACGAATCTCTTGAAATCCTGCACGGCAGCGCTCGCTTGCCTGAGCTTCGCGACACAGGTGATCGCCGCCGAACCGCTGAAGGCGCTCGGCAAGGGCGAAGGCGCCGTCAGCATCGTCGCCTGGGCCGGCTACATCGAACGCGGCGAAACCGACAAGAACTACGACTGGGTTACCGATTTCGAAAAGGAGACCGGCTGCAAGGTCTCCGTCAAGACCGCCGCCACCTCGGACGAAATGGTCTCGCTGATGAACGAAGGCGGCTTCGACCTCGTCACGGCATCCGGCGACGCATCGCTGCGCCTCATCGCCGGCAAGCGTGTGCAGCCGATCAATACCGATTTGATCCCGGGCTTCAAGAATGTCGACGAACGCCTGCAGAAAGGCCCGTGGTATACGGTCGGCGACGTGCATTACGGCGTGCCCTATCTCTGGGGCCCGAATGTGCTGATGTATAATACCGACGCCTTCAAGGACAAGGCGCCGACCAGTTGGAAAGTCGTCTTCGAGGAAGAGATGTTGCCTGACGGCAAATCGAACAAGGGCCGCGTCCAGGCCTATGACGGCGCGATCTATATCGCCGACGCCGCCCTCTATCTGATGGCCCACAAGCCCGATCTCGGCATCAAGGACCCTTACGAGCTGACCGAGGATCAGTACAAGGCCGCCCTCGATCTGCTACGCGGCCAGCGCAAGCTCGTCTCCCGCTACTGGCATGATGCGATGATCCAGATCGACGACTTCAAGAACGAAGGCGTCGTCGCCTCCGGCTCCTGGCCCTTCCAGGTGAACTTGCTGCAGGCCGACAAGCAGAAGATCGCCTCCACCTTCCCTGAAGAAGGCGTCACCGGCTGGGCCGACACCACCATGCTGCATGCCGACAGCGAACATCCGAACTGTGCCTATATGTGGATGGAACATTCGCTGAAAGCCAAGGTCCAGGGCGATGCCGCCGCCTGGTTCGGCGCCGTGCCCTCCGTTCCGGCCGCCTGCAAGGGCAACGCGCTGATGGGCGATACCGGCTGCGCCAACAACGGCTTCGATCACTTCGACAAGATCAAGTTCTGGAAGACCCCGGTCGCCAAATGCACGACGCAGAGCGAATGCGTGCCGTACCATCGCTGGGTGTCGGACTATATCGGCGTGATCGGCGGGCGGTGAGCCGAGCCGCTTCGTAGGGTAAAAATCCCCTCCCCAACCCCTCCCCACAAGGGGGAGGGGCTATAGGTGGCACCGCCTCACTCCTCTCTGAACGCCGAATTCTTCGCGAGGGTGCGGCACGTTAAGCCCCTCCCCTTGTGGGGAGGGGTTGGGGGCGGGGTCTTTTTTAAGCCCGGACCAAAGCCCTCTCTAAACATTGCAAGACCCGGAGCGCTCCAATGACGTCAGCCGTCCGTTTCCAGCAGGTATCGCGCCATTTCGGCCAGGTTCGCGCCGTCGACGGCGTCGATCTCGAGATCGCGCCGGGGGAATTCTTCGCGATGCTCGGCCCCTCCGGCTCCGGCAAGACGACGTGCCTCAGATTGATCGCCGGCTTCGAGCAGCCGACCGCGGGCCATATCCAGATTTTCGGCGAGACGGCCGATGGCGTCCCGCCCTATCGGCGCAACGTCAACACCGTGTTCCAGGACTATGCGCTCTTCCCGCATTTGAACATCCTCGACAATGTCGCCTACGGGCTGATGGTCAAGGGCGTCGGCAAGGCGGAGCGGATCAAGGCCGCGAACGATGCCCTGGAGCTCGTTAAACTGCCCGGTTACGGCGCCCGGCGGCCCGGTCAGTTGTCCGGCGGCCAGCGGCAGCGCGTGGCGCTGGCCCGCGCGCTCGTCAACAAGCCGAAAGTGCTGCTGCTCGACGAGCCGCTCGGCGCTCTGGACCTGAAGCTGCGCGAGCAGATGCAGGAAGAGCTGAAGAGCCTGCAGCGCGCGCTCGGCATCACCTTCGTTTTCGTCACCCATGATCAGGGCGAGGCGCTGTCCATGGCCGATCGGGTCGCCGTCTTCAACAATGGCAACATCGTCCAGCACGGCACGCCGCAGGATATCTACCGTTGCCCGAAGACCCGCTTCGTCGCCGATTTCGTCGGCTCCTCGAACGTGATCGCGCCGGATCTGATGGCTTCGCTCGGCGGCGAGAAACGCTGGGCGAGCCTGCGTCCCGAAGCGATCCGCCTGGCAGGCGACGGCATCGAGGCGAAAGTCGAGAATGCAAGCTTCCTCGGCGCGGCGACGCGCCTCAGCGTCGATCTCAAGGGCAGCCGGCTGCATGTCATGCTGCCGGCGGGCGCAGCCGTGCCTGACGTCGGCGCCGGCATCCGGCTTGCCTGGCAGTCCACCGATATCCACTATATGGACGACGCGGCATGACGACGCTCACACTGTCAGCCGGCAAGACATCGATCCTTCCGAGCCGCGGCGGGTTCTTCGGCCGGCTGTCGGATGTCTTCTGGCGGCATCCGAAGCTCTTGCTCTTCCTGATGCTGACGCCGCCGCTGCTCTGGCTCGGCATCATCTATGTCGGTTCGCTGATCGCCCTGCTTCTGCAGAGTTTCTTTTCGATCGACGATTTCTCCGGCCTGGTGAATTACGAATTCACCCTCTCGACCTATGCCCAGCTGCTGAGCCCGACGAATTTCGACATTATCATCCGCACCGTCGTGATGGCCGCTCTCGTCACCCTCGCTTCGGCGCTGATCGGCTTTCCGATCGCCTATTACGCGGCGCGTTACGCGCAGGGCAAATGGAAGGCGCTCTTCTATCTCGGCGTCATGCTGCCGCTCTGGTCGAGCTATCTCGTCAAGGTCTACGCCTGGAAGCTGATCCTCGCCAAGGAAGGCATCCTCACCTGGATCTTCGAGAAACTCTCCCTCTCATGGCTGCTCGACGGCATCCTGAACCTGCCCGTTATCGGCGGCAATTCGCTCTCGGTGAGCTATCTCGGCACCTTCATCGTCTTCGTCTATATCTGGCTGCCCTACATGATCCTGCCGACGCAGGCGGCACTCGAGCGCGTGCCCGCCAACCTGATCGAGGCCTCGGCGGATCTCGGTGCCACGCCGCGCCAGACCTTCCGCACCGTGCTGCTGCCGCTGGCGCTCCCCGGCATCGTCGCCGGTTCGATCTTCACCTTCTCGCTGACATTGGGCGATTACATCATCCCGCAGATCATCGGCTCCTCCAGGCTGTTCATCGGCCAGGCCGTCTATGCCCAGCAGGGAACCGCCGGCAACGTGCCGCTGGCGGCCGCTTTTTCTGTCGTGCCGATCGTCATCATGGCGCTCTATCTGTGGCTCGCCAAGAAACAGGGGGCCTTCGATGCGCTCTGACCTGAAAACATCGCCCCTGCTTTTGAAGATCGCCGCTGCCGCAGGGCTGCTCTTCCTGCATCTGCCGATCCTGCTGATCTTCGTCTATGCCTTCACGACGGAGGAGAAGAGCTATCAATGGCCGCCGCCGGGGCTGACGACGCAATGGTTTGCCGTTGCCTGGAACCGGCCGGATGTCTGGTCGGCGCTCAGCCTCTCGCTGCAGGTCGCGGTCATCGCCACGGCGATCGCGCTGGTGCTCGGCACGCTCTGCGCGGCGGCCGTCAGCCAGACGAAATTCTTCGGCCGCGAGGCGATCTCGCTGCTGGTCATCCTGCCGATTGCCCTGCCCGGCATCATCACCGGCATTGCGCTGCGCTCCGCCTTCAGCCTTTTCGACATTCCGTTTTCGGTCTGGACCATCGTGCTCGGCCACGCCACCTTCTGCGTGGTCGTCGTCTACAACAATGCCGTCGCCCGCTTTCGCCGCACCTCCGGATCGCTGATCGAGGCCTCGATGGATCTCGGCGCCGACGGCTTCCAGACATTCCGCCATGTCATCCTGCCGAATATCGGCACCGCCCTTCTTGCCGGCGGCATGCTCGCTTTCGCGCTTTCCTTCGATGAGGTCATCGTCACCACCTTCACCGGCGGCCAACAATCGACCCTGCCGATCTGGATGCTCGAAGAACTCATCCGCCCGCGCCAGCGCCCCGTGACCAATGTGGTCGCCATGGTCGTGGTGCTCGTCACCTTCCTGCCGATCCTGGCAGCCTATTACCTCACCCGCGACGGCGACCAGATCGCCGGCGCCGGCAAATGACAGGGAGAACGTCATGGACACCCAAATGCTGATCGGTTCCCGCTTCGAAAAGGGCACGGAGACGGACGAGCACATCCTGAACCCGAAGACCGGCGAGACGGTGATCGACCTTCCTGAAGCTTCGCTGTCGCAGATCGATGCCGCCGTCGACGCCGCGGAAAAGGCCTTCACGAGCTGGTCGCAGACGACGCCTTCCGAGCGTTCCGGCTACCTGCTGAAGATCGCCGACGCCATCGAGAAGGATGCCGCGGGCTTCGCCACGCTGGAGGCGCTGAACTGCGGCAAGCCGATCAATTCAGTGCTGAACGACGAGATTCCGGCGATCGTCGATTGTTATCGCTTCTTTGCCGGCGCCGTGCGCAACCTCCACGCACCGGCCGCCGGCGAAT
This sequence comes from Rhizobium sp. R339, assembly GCF_002211395.1. Classification (NCBI taxonomy): domain Bacteria; kingdom Pseudomonadati; phylum Pseudomonadota; class Alphaproteobacteria; order Hyphomicrobiales; family Rhizobiaceae; genus Rhizobium; species Rhizobium sp. R339. The sequence goes on along the minus strand of NZ_LOKV01000026.1, from coordinate 55,899 downwards.
ATCTGCCCGGCCACACCTCGATGATCCGCCGCGACCCGATCGGCGTCGTCGGCTCGATCGCGCCGTGGAATTATCCGCTGATGATGATGGCCTGGAAGCTGGCGCCGGCGATCGCCGGCGGCAATACCGTCGTCTTCAAGCCTTCGGAACAGACGCCGCTGACGGCGCTGAAGATGGCGAAGCTGCTTTCCGATATTCTCCCCGAAGGCGTCGTCAACGTCATTCTCGGCCGCGGCGAAAGCGTCGGCAACGCGCTCATCAACCACCCCAAGATCGGCATGATCTCGATCACCGGCGATATTGCCACCGGCAAGAAAGTGCTGCAGGCCGCCGCCAAGACGGTCAAGCGCACCCATCTCGAACTTGGCGGCAAGGCCCCGGTCATCGTCTTCGACGATGCCGATATCGACGCCGTCGTTTCAGGCATCCGCACCTTCGGCTATTACAATGCCGGCCAGGACTGCACGGCCGCCTGCCGCATCTATGCCGATGCCAGGGTCTACGACAATTTCGTCGCCGATCTCTCCTCGGCCGTCTCCAGCATCCGCTTCAACCAGGCCGACGATACCGAAAACGAGATCGGCCCGCTGATCTCCAGGCGTCAGCGCGACCGCGTCGAAAGCTTCGTCGCCCGCGCGTCCGAGCACAAGCACATGGAGATCACCACCGGCGGCGCGGTCTCCGGCGACAAGGGCTTCTTCTTCACCCCGACCGTCATAGCAGGCGCCCTGCAGGACGACGAGATCGTCCGCCGCGAGGTTTTCGGCCCGGTTGTCTCGGTCACCCGCTTTTCCCAAGCCGATGACGCCATCGCCTGGGCGAACGACAGCGATTATGGCCTCGCCTCCTCCGTCTGGACCAAGGATATCGGCCGCGGCATGAAGACGGCCGCCCGCCTGCAATATGGCTGCACCTGGATCAACACCCATTTCATGCTGGTCAACGAGATGCCGCATGGCGGCCTCAAGCAATCGGGCTACGGCAAGGACATGTCGGTTTATGCGCTGGAGGATTATACCGCCGTTCGTCACGTGATGATCAATCACGGTTGAGCGGCGGAAGGTAATATATCGCATGAATAAAAGGTTCGCGTGAAGCAAGCAGGCGAACCTTATCGCAGAGGAACAATAAGCCGACAAACATTGCCTGTTATTGTCCTATCGTTGTTACGACAATACGCTTAGATCGTGACGGTAGGTTCGAGGACAGGCCCCGCAACAGATACGATGAGGCAGCATCTTCATGGCGACTCGCATCGATATCTCCGAGCTTGAAAAGGCCATGGACGGGTTGCTGGAATCCGCCCTGGCCCCGGAAAAATGGACCGGTACGCTGGAAGCGATCTCCCGGGCGACCGGCTCTGCAGGTGCCCATATTTTGCCGGCCGTCGGCAAGTTTTCTCCGGGCTTCCTGACGACGCCCAATCTGCTCGAAGCCTTCGGCGTCTATTTCGCCGAAGGCTGGTACAAGCGGGATTTCCGCGAGCGCGGGCTTCCGGTCGCACTCGCCAAAGGCATCATCATCGAGCACGACATTGCCTCGGAAGAAGAGTTCCGTCGGCACGAATTCTACACCGAGTTCCTTGCCCGCTTCGGCCTGCGTTATTCCGCCATGATTGCGTTTACCTCGGGCGATACGCTGCTCACCCTCAACTTGCAGCGCCGCATCGACGATCCACCCTTCGATCGGGAGGAGGAACGCATCCTGCTCTCCATGCAATCGAAGCTGACCGCCTCGGCCGAAATCATCCGTTCGCTGCAGGCGGCAAAGATCGACGGCATGAGCGAGGCTTTCGAACTCAGCGGCACCGCCGCCGTCTTCTTCGACCGCACCGGCCATGTCAGCCATCTGAACAATCGGGCCGAAAGGCTGCTCAACGGCGATATCCGCATCGTCGACCGTGAACTGGTTTCCGCCAGCCAGGAAGAGACCGGCCTGCTGCGGCGGCACTTGAAGGCGGTTCTTGCTGGAGACCCTTTCCTCAGCCCGGCCGTGTCGACGCCGGTGCTTTTCTCCCGCGCCGGCAAGGCCCCGCTCATCATTCGCGCCCAGGCCCTCCGGGGCCTGCCCGCCGATATCTTCGCCCATTCGCGCGCCGTCGCCATCATTACCGACCTTTCCGAACGCGCAAGAACGGACGGCGATCTCCTGCGGCGGCTCTTCGCCCTGACGCCGCAGGAGGCGACCGTCGCCCGGCTGCTGATGGAGGGCTCCTCGCCGCGCGAGATCGCCGAGATTTGCGGCCTCAGCTATGAAACGGCACGCGGCTACGTCAAGAAGCTGCTTGCCAAGACCGGGACGCAGCGCCAGTCGCAGTTGATCTCGCTTCTCTCAGCCGTGAAAATCTAGGGCCTTCCGTTTAACGAAGCATCCTTCAACGATGCCGGAACATTTTCCCCGCTGCCGCGTCTTCTCAGGCAAAGGTAAAAGGATGCTGCCATGCTGAAATGGGCTCTGATATTTTTCGTCATTTCGATCATCGCCGGCTTCTTCGGCTTCTCCGGCGTATCCGCGGCCACCGCGACGATCGCGCGTGTTCTCTTCGGTATCGCCCTGGTGATCTTCCTGATCTTCCTCGTCCTTGCGCTGATGGCAGGCCAGGCAGTCCTCTAAGTGGTCCCAACTATAGGCCGTTGCCGGGAACGCGATCATCGCGGTGATCGCCCGGCTGGCCGGATGTGCCGTCAATGACCTCCTCCACTCTCACCCGCATTGCGGTGAGCAAATCGGCTACAGGATTGCCCTGAGCAAAGGATGCATCTTGCCCACGCGCTTTTCCAGCAGATGGTCGATCGAGGTCGATCCCGCGCCGACGGCTACGAGAGCGAACATGCCGCCGGCAATCGCCAGGTCTTTTTCGAAATGCAGCAGCTCGTTCTGGCTTGCAAAATTGGTATGGAAGAGAAAAGCCGTCGTCAGGCAGAAAAGCGCCAGCGCCAATGCCCCGAGCCGGCTGAGGAAGCCTGCGGCGACGGAAAGGCCGGCGCTTATCTGAAGCGCGATCGTGGCATAAGCAATCGGCGCCGACAGGCCCAGTTTCTCGAAAATCTCGATGGTCGCGGTGAGATTGGCCGCCAGTGACAATCCCTCATGCAGGAAAATCAGGGACAAGAGAAGCCTGCCGAGGAGAAGAATGAAATCGGCCAGGCCCGGCCGGCTTGAGGCGCTTTCCATCATACCCTCCGATTTTGCAGGGCGAGCGGGCCGCCCGCTTTTATTCAGATCCTGTCCGACAGGTCGAGCCCGCGACGGCTCACATTATAGCAGGCTCGCCCCGACATTGATCGCAAGCGCCAGGATCGTCGTGTTGAACAAAAACGACAGCACGGCATGCAGCAGCGTCAGCTTGCGCATGCTGGTCGAACTGACCGCGACATCCGCCGTCTGCGCGGCAACGCCGATGGTGAAGGAGAAATAGAGAAAATCCCAGTAGCCGGGCTCGTCGATGCCGTCGGGGAATTTGAGGCCGCTCTCTTCGTCCGCCCCGCCATAGAAATGGTGGGCATAATGGATGGTGAAGAGCGTGTGCAGAAAGACCCAGGAGATCAGGATCGTCAGCACCGCGCCGCCCGCCCTTGCCAGCGCGACGTCAGGCGCCGCCTCCTTGATCGAATGAAGCTCGAGCCCGATGCCGGCGATACTCGCGAGCGACGCGCCGATCGAAAGCGCTAGCAGGACCGTGTCGGAAAAATCGAGATCCTCGGCGCGTTTGCGGATGCTTTCGACCGTCGCCCGCAGCATCTTGCGCCAGCTGAGCGCAATGAAGACGCCGGCGCTGGCATTCCATCCGAACAGCACATTGCGGGCGCTGACCTCCCGCGATGTCACGGCCAGAAAGACCGCCAGGCCGGCAAGGAAAGCGATGATGAAACTTGCGTGCCGGGAGGAAAGCGCCGTCAGAGACCTTGTCCGTTCCTCGTCCTCCATCTTCGCCTCCGGCCGCATAGGTCCTTGATAACAGCATGAAAAAGGCGCGGTCGCCAGCGGGCCACCGCGCCTTCGATCGTTTTGCCGTGCCCGATCAGGCGGCAGCGAGCTGCAATTCCTTCTGCACCATGGTGCGCAGCGTCGCCAGGTCCTTTGCAAAGGCGCGGATGCCTTCGGCGAGCTTTTCGGTCGCCATCGCGTCTTCGTTCATCATCCAACGGAATGTCTTCTCGTCGACGGCGATCTTCGAAACAGGCTTGATCGTCTCGGACGACAGCTTGCGCTCAAGCTTGCCCTGGTCGTTCGAAAGCTCGTCGAGCAGGTTCGGAGCGATGGTCAGGCGATCGCAACCGGCCAGCGCTTCGATTTCGCCGGTGTTGCGGAAGGATGCGCCCATGACGACCGTCTTGATGTCGTTCGCCTTGTAGTAGTTGTAGATCTCGCGAACGGACAGCACGCCCGGATCTTCCTCGGCGGTGAAATCCTTGCCTGTCGACTTCTTGTACCAGTCGAGGATGCGGCCGACGAAGGGCGAAATCAGGAAAACCTTGGCGTCGGCGCAAGCGATCGCCTGTGCCTTGGAGAAGAGCAGCGTCAGATTGCAGTCGATGCCTTCCTTCTGCAGGATTTCCGCTGCGCGGATGCCTTCCCAGGTGGAAGCGAGCTTGATGAGGATGCGGTCCTTCTCGATGCCGCGCTCCTTGTAGGCGGCAATGATGCTGCGGGCCTTGTTCAGCGACGCTTCGGTATCGAAGGACAGGTCGGCGTCGACCTCAGTCGAAACGCGGCCGGGAACGAGCTTCACCAGGGCGGCGCCAACGGAGATGGCAAGGCGGTCGGCAACCGCTGCGGCGGCAACATTGGCATCACCGCCGAGCTTCTTGCCCCAGGCGATCGCTTCCTTCATGTCGTCGGCGAACATCTCGGTGCCGAGCGCCTTGAGAACGATGGACGGATTGGTCGTGCAATCGACCGGCTTCAGGCGGGCGACAGCCTGAATATCGCCGGTATCGGCGACGACGGTGGTAATCTCGCGGAGTTGGTCAAGCTTGGATGTCATGGTTGGTAATCCTTGTTGAATTTGGGCTGCGGACCGGCGCGAGTTCCGCCCGGCAAAGAGGTGATCTAGGGACAGACGGTTTGCATGCTGCGGACGGAAATACGCGCATCCGTCACGGATGATTGGTAAACGTGAGGGACAGTGGACCTGTTCCGGCCGCGTGCGAACGGCTGTTCGAACGCAAGCGGCGCTGCCTGCGGCTCAAGGGCCGGTCGTGACTTTCGGCATGCCCGCACTATGTCCTCCTCGGACGGACAAGAACGACTTCATCTCGCGAGGACTATCGCCGCGCGGCTAAGGAAAAGTCAAGGACATTTGTGCATTTCAATTGACATAAGTGTCACACCCGTCATTATCCCGACAGCAAGCGCGTCATCGCAGCCTTTGTCCTCGCAAGGGATTTAGGACAGAAATCGTGCGGGAGGAGATGTGGTCAAGCTCAAACGCGGCACACACACGGCCTATTCAGAAGCGTCATCGCTGCGGCTGAGGGCCGCATGGCTCTATTACAATGAGGGCCTGACCCAGAAGGACGTCGCCGAACAGCTCGGCATCAGCCGCACCACCGTCATCCGCCTGCTCGACGAAGCGATGAAGCGCAGCGAAGTCCAGATCTGGATCAACGATTCGATCGGCGATTGCGTCGAGCTTTCGGTAAAGCTGGAGCGCGCCTATGGCCTCGACGAGGCGATCGTGGTGCCGAAGCCCGTCGATTGCGACGTCAACGGGCTGGCGAAGAATGTCGGGCTGGCGCTCGGCCAGTTCCTCTCCGAAGCGATCCCCGACGATTACACCATCGGCGTCGGCTGGGGCCGCACCATGACGGCGTCGCTCGCAAGCTTCCGGCCGCCGCGTCGCGACAACTGCAAGATCGTTTCGCTGCTCGGCGGCATCGTCGCCGTGCACCAGACGAACCCGATCGATTATACGTGGCGGCTGGCAAACCAGCTCGGCGCCGAATGCTATATGTTCCTGGCGCCGCTGCTCGTCGATTCTATCGAGACCAAACGCAATCTCATCGAAAAATGCGGGCTGGACACGATCTATCGCCTTGCCGAGAATCTCGACCTCGCCATCGTCAGCTGCGGCGATATCGGCCCGCACTCGACCTCGCTGTCGGAAGGCTGGATATCGAAAGCCGAGTTGCAGGAACTGATCGACGCCGGCTGCGTCTGCGACACCATGTTCAACTTCCTCGACAAGGACGGCAATTCGGTCGATCACTCGATCAACCGGCGCGTCATGTCCGTCGATCTCGATACGCTGAAGGAGGCCAGACACATCGTCCTCTCCTCCGGCGGCGCGCACCGCGCCGTCGCCATCCGCGCCACCATCAAGCGCATCGGCTGCAACACGCTGATCACCGATGAAAGCGCAGCGCGGGCATTGCTGGAATTGGCTGAACAGAGCTGACGCATGTCTCGCTGAAGAGGCGAGCCGCTCAGGCGTGCGCCGATTCCCAGCCGAGCATCGCCCGCTTGCGGGTCAGTCCCCAATGATATCCGGTCAATGCTCCGTTCTTGCCGAGCGCGCGATGGCAGGGCACGACGAAGGAGATCGGGTTGGCCCCGACGGCAGCGCCCACGGCGCGCATCGCGGTCGGCCGGCCGATGTCCCTGGCGATATCGCTATAGGTCACGGCCTTGCCGAAGGGGATCTTCAACAGGCTCTGCCACACGCTGACCTGGAAATCCGTTCCGATCAGAACCACACGCAGCGGCTGGTCCGAGGTCCAGCGGCCCGGCTGGAAGATCCGTTCCGCATAGAAAGCCGTCGCCTGCCGGTCCTCGATATAACTGGCGTTCGGCCAGCGGCAGCTCATGTCCTCAAAACAAGCCTTCTCGTTGCCGGCATCGCTGAAGGCGAGGCCGGCAAGGCCGCGGTCCGTCGCCATGACGAGCGCCGTGCCGAACGGGCAGGTGTGAAACCCGTAGCGGATTGTCAGGCCGCCGCCCTTCGCCTTCCATTCGCCCGGAGACATCGCCTCGTGGGTGACGAACAGGTCATGCAGGCGGCTCGGACCGGAAAGCCCGACTTCGATCGAGGTTTCGAGCAGCGGCATCTCTTCCCTGCGCAAGAGCCGCTTTGCATGGTCGAGTGTGACAGCCTGCAGGAACGCCTTCGGGGAAAGGCCGGCCCAGCGGGTGAAGGTCTTCTGAAGCTGCGTCGGCGACTGGTTCAGCCGCGCCGCGATCGCCTCCAGCGAGGGCTGGTCGCGATATTCTTCGCTGATGAGTTCGATGACTTGGCGGACGGTATCGTAATCCGGGCCATCGGGGGTGATATCGGTGTCGAGCTTCGCGATCATATTCATCGTTTTTCTCCTTTAGACAGGAGATAATCAAGGGCGGCCGGCCAAACCACCCGTTTCTTGCGCACCATTGCTATCAGCGCATCAGATACGCTGCTTGACCGTGGCGAGCGCCCCTTTGAAAGCCTTGGCGAACGTCTCACGATCCTCGGGATTGAGGAAAGAGCCGATATCGGTGCGCCGGCCCTCACCGAAAATCTGCATGGACAGGATGCCGATCTCCTGATGCCGGCGCACGCGGAAACGCGCCCAGAACGGGTTGAAATGATGCTCCACCATCCGCCCCGACGGTGCGAACTTGCGCACCGAAACATCCGTGCGCGATACCGTGACTTCCTCGCGCGCCCTTCCGGAGCGGTAGCTCAGCCAGAACGCGCCGTAGAGCAGCACGAAATCCAGCCCGAAGAAGAAGCCGATGGGCCAGGCGCCGGTGACGGTGAAGAATAGGCCGTAGAGAAAGCAGACGGCGCCCGACAAAATGAGCAGCACCTTTAAGCCCTTGCGCCCGAGAGACCGGTGGGGAAAGAGTTCGGCGGCGAAAACAGGCTTTTCGTTGAAGCTGTCGGCGTTGCTTTCCATCATGGCCGTTGAGTATAGATTCTCCATGGCGAATCCGAAACTCAAATCTGTTGGCAAACCCTCGCAAAACTCGAATGTGATTGCCCGCCGCAAACCGGCAGCGGCGGTGAAAACCGCCTATTCCGTGGCCGAGCGCGAGGAGATCTTCCGCCGCTTCTCGGTGCAGCGGCCGGAACCGAGGGGCGAGCTCGAACACACCAATCCCTTCACCCTCGTCGTCGCCGTGGCGCTTTCCGCCCAGGCCACCGACGCCGGCGTCAACAAGGCGACGCGGGCGCTCTTCAAGATCGCCGACACGCCGCAGAAGATGCTCGATCTCGGCGAAGAGAGGGTCCGCGATTACATCAAGACGATCGGCCTTTATCGCAACAAGGCAAAGAACGTCATCGCGCTTTCCCAGATGCTGGTCGACGAATTCGCAGGTAAGGTGCCCGAAACGCGCGAGGAACTGGTCCGCCTGCCCGGCGTCGGGCGCAAGACCGCCAATGTCGTGCTCTCCATGGCCTTCGGCCAGGCGACCATGGCCGTCGACACCCACATCTTCCGCATCGCCAACCGCATCAGACTCGCCCCTGGCAAGACGCCCGACGAGGTCGAAGCGCGGCTGATGAAGGTCGTGCCGAAACATTACCTCTATCACGCCCATCATTGGCTGATCCTGCATGGCCGCTACACTTGCAAGGCGCGCCGCCCCGAATGCGAGCGCTGCGTCATCGCCGACATCTGCAAATCGCCGGAGAAGAGTTCGGATATTCCGGCGCCGCTCGTCGAGCTACCGCCGCAGGTGATCGGCGAGGCCGTCGAGTAAGGCCGCGATCGCCCGCTCGTAATCCCGCCGCTCCCCACCGGCGTCGATCGCGATCGCGGCGCGGTCGAAAGCCGCCGACAGCAGTGACGTCAGCGGGTCGAGCAAGGCGCCTGCCTCAGGAAGAAGCGCCGCAAGTCCTTCCCGCAAGCTCGCCTCCGCATTCTCCGCGTCCAGTGCCGCGGCCGTCGGCGATCCGAGAACGGCAGGCGCCTCCATCAGCAGCAGCCGCGTTCGTCCCGACTGCGCCATGGCGGTGAAATAGGCAGAAGCGCCGGCGATCAGCGCAGCCCGGGGCTCTTTTTCCGGCGCCGAAGACGCCTCGATCGCCTTGGCCACGTCTTGCGCCTCGCGGTTGATGACAGCCTCGAAAAGCGCCTTCTTGTCCTCGAAATGATGGTAGAGCGCGCCGCGCGTCACCCCTGCCGCCGCGACGATCTCCGGCGTCGCCGTCTCGGCATACCCCTTCTCGACGAAGATGCGCCGTCCGGCGTCGATCAACGCCTGCCTCGTCTGTTCCGTTCTCTCGCGATTGCTGCGGCTCATGCAATGTATTTACATACAAACTGCATGTATGTTAATACATGAAAACATACAGGCTGTATGTAAAATCGAAGGGAGCGAGAAATGAAATCGACAAGCTATTACCCTGTCATCATGACGAGCGACGTTCAGGGCACCGCCGCCTTCTACTGCACCCACTTCGGCTTCAAGGCGCTCTTTGAAAGCGATTGGTACGTTCACCTGCAATCGGCCGAGACGGAGCAAGTCGCACTCGCCATCCTCGACGGCAGCCACGAGACCATCCCCGCCGCCGCCCGCGGCGAGGTTCGCGGTTTGCTGCTCAATTTCGAGGTCGAGGATGTCGATCGGATCTACGAGGCCTGCGGAAACGCCGGCCTGCCGATTTTGAGAGAGATCCGCGATGAGGATTTCGGCCAGCGGCATTTCATCACCGCCGATCCGAACGGCGTGCTGATCGACATCATCAAGCCGATCCCGCCGAGCGCGGAATTCGCCGCGATGTACGACGCCTCCGCCCTGCCCGGCTGAGCCTCAGGCTCGCGAACCCTCGCGAGCCGAAATCAGCTTGTGCAAATGCACCATCATGCCGGCGGCGAAGAGCGGCGTCAGCAGATTGACGAAGGGGATCATCAGGAAAAGCGCAATCGCCAGCCCGCCGAGGAAGACGGTAGGCGCATGTTTGGCACGGAAGAGCCGCGCCTCCTGCGGCGGGCGGAAACGCATGGCGGCGAATTCGAAGAATTCCCGTCCGAGGAGGTAGCCGTTCACCAGAAAGAAGGCGATGAGATTGACGCCGGGAATCAACAGCAGCAGCAGGGCGACGATATTGCCGGCGATCACCACGCCGAGGAACTTGACCGAGCTTGCCATCGCCGGCCCGATCGGCATGGCGGTGCCCGGCGCGTCCGCGGGATAGTCGCGTTTTTCGATGACATCGGCGACATCGTCGAGAAACAGGCCCGCGATCAAGGCCGTCACCGGCGATAGCAGCAGCGCCAGCAGGAGCGCAAGGCCGATACCCGCAAGAATCGCGAAGACCAGGGTGAACCATCCCGCCCATTCCGGCAGATCGGGAAAAAAGCTAGTCAGCCAGGGAAAGACAAAGGCCATGAAGGCTCCGCGCAACGCGAACCAGAGGCCGACCAACACCAGGATCGTCAGCCCAAGCACTTTCCAGAACACCGAACGTGTTTCGGCGGCGAGTAGGTTGACGAGCGAAAGTCGTGCGGCATCAAGGATCATGTCTTCGGCGTCTCCGGTTGCGCGGAAGATGTAGGGAAGGCGAATGCCACCGGCAAGAGAGAATAAAATTGCATGCTTTACTAGAAACTTGTCGCAAATTAAATGCTAATATAATATTGTGTAACAGCACAATATACATGGACCTGAGAAGCAGCTTCCGAAATAGTTGCAAAGACAAGGGGTCGCAACAGCGCATCCGCGGAACGCCTCTGAGGAAAGACGGGGGAGGCTGATGTGGAAGACTTTGTGCAGAAGCTCAGACAATACGCAAAAACGGGAACGCCTGCTGAGCGTCGTATCGCGAAATATTTCTCCGAACATCTGAACGACCTGCCGTTCGAGACGGCTGCGTCCGTCGCCGACAGGCTGGATCTGTCGCCGATGACTGTCGGGCGCTTCCTGCGCGCCCTCGGCTATCAGGGGTTGGACAGCGTCAAGGTCGAGATTCGCGAGACCGTCGCGACGTCGCCGGCGCAATTGCAGAGCGCCATGACCGAGCTGCATCAGGACGCGGCGGAGGGCAAGCCGCTGGCCGTTCTGGTCGCCGAACAGATCCAGGCGCTCCATCACATCTATCATCTGACGGCGCAGCCGAACTGGTCCGAAGCCGTCAGCCTGATCAGCACGGCCCGCGAAGTGTCGATCGTCACGCATGCGCGGCTCGCAAGCCTCGCCAATCATTTCTGTCAGCGTCTGACGCAGGCCCGTGACGGCGTGCGCACGCTCGACGGCGCCGAAAACCGTTTTGCCGAACTCTTTGCCCGGCTGGCGGTCGACGATGCGCTGCTCGTCATCATCGATTGTCGCCGCTTCGCCAAGGCGCGGCTGCTTGCCAGGACTGCGCGGCGTTACGGCTATAAGGTCGTGCTGATTTCGCCTCAGCATGCGGACTGGATGGCGGACCAGTCGAACGTCATGCTGCCACTGCCGGCCGCCCGCGCTCCGGATCTCGACAATCTTCCGCCGCTGATCGCGCTGCTCGATTGCCTGTCGGAGGCCGTCATTCTCGCAGTCGGAGAGGAGGCAGCGCTTCGCCGCCGCCGCATGCTGGAATTCGCGACAGTCCTCGGCGAGACCGTCAGTCACTAAGCAACAGTGAAAAAGCGGTTTCGCGTCCGGGATAGCGCGTCGCTTTAACTGCTTACTGCATCGCTTCCAGCTCGGCGCGATGCCGGTACATGGCGAGAAGGCGACGGTAATCGCGGTCGTAGAGCGCCTGCTTTGACTTGTCGGGGAGCCTCTCCTCGCCGCCCGGATACATCGCCTCGCCGGCCGACGCCAGATCCCTGTGCAGGCCGCAGGCGACGGATGCCGCGATCGCCGTGCCGAGCAGCACCGCCTCGTTCATCTTCGGCACCACGACCTTGCAGCCGGTGGCGTCGCAATAAAGCTCCATCAGTACAGGGTTCTTCACATGCCCGCCGGCGATATGCAGTGTGTCGGGCACGTAGCCGTATTCCTTCATCCTTTCCAGGATATGGCGAATGCCGAGCGCGATCGCCACGGCGGTCCGCCAATAGAGCGCGCAGAGCCCGTCGAAGGAGACATCGAGCGTCAACCCGCTAACGACGCCGACGGCATGCGGATCGGCAAGCGGCGAGCGATTGCCATGAAAATCCGGCAGGACGAAGATGCGCTCTCCGAAGGCATCGCCTTCCTCGGCCCGCAATTCAGCAATCCGGCTCACGATCTTCTGATGCAGCGCCGAGGTCGGTTCGCCGCCGGCCGCGTGCATGCGCACGATGTGATCGAGCAGCGCCCCGGTCGCCGATTGCCCGGCCTCCACCAGCCAGCATTGCGGGAAGACCGCTTCGTAATAAGGTCCCCACATGCCGTGGCTCGGCTTGCGCTCCTGCGAGAAGGCGACGATGCAGCTCGACGTGCCGGCGATCAGCGCCAGCTGGTGCTCGCGTTTGACGGGATCGGCGGCATAGCCACCGAGCGCGCCGAGTGCGCCGGCATAAGCGTCGATCATCCCGGCCGAGACGTGGCAATCGACGGTGAGCCCAAGTGCTTGGGCTGCATCGGGCGTCAGCCGGCCGACGCTGTCTCCGACGGGCGCGGTCTCATCCGGCAGATTGCCGCGCGCCTGAAGGTCTTCGAGGCCGATCCGCTCCAGGAAATCCTGCTGCCAGCCTTTCTCGAGATGGGCGAGATAGTTCCATTTCGCCGTCAGCGTGCAGCGCGAACGGGCAAGCGATCCGGTCGATTTCCACGTCATGAAATCGGCGAGGTCGAAGAAATAGCCGGCCTTCTCCCATGTGGCGGGCAGTTTCTTCTTCAGCCACATCAGCTTCGGCATTTCCATTTCCGGCGACATCACATGGCCGGAATGCTCGAGCACTCTGTGCTCCGTCGCCGTGCAAAAATCGGCTTCCTTCAGCGCCCGGTGATCGAGCCAGACGATCGTGTCGAAACGTTTCTCGCCACCGGTCGAGACGCTGATCTGCCGTCCTTCGACGTCGCGCACGACGAGCGAGCAGGTGGCGTCGAAACCGATCGCTCCGACCGAGGCCGCAGCAATGCCCGACTGCTCCATCGCGCGGCGCACCGCCGTGCAGACGGCCGACCAGATATCCTCGGAATCATGCTCGGCATGGTTTTCGCGGGGCCGGTTCATGATGATCGTCTGCTCGGCCTTGGCAAGCAGCCGGCCGCGCGCATCGAAGACGCCGGCACGCGCACTGCCGGTGCCGATATCCACCGCAACCACATGATCACGCATCAAAATTTGGTCCCGTCCAGCTTATGGTTGCGGACAAGGTGTATCAAATCCGGCATGGCGTCAAACACCGCTTCCGGCGAAAGCCGGTCGAGTTCGGCGCGGTATCCGGCGAAATTGGCATGCGATCCGCCGGTGAAGGCAAAGACCGTCATACCCGCCGCCTTGGCCGCCGCGATACCGGCCGGACTGTCCTCGATAACGAGGCAGGAAGCCGGTTCCACATGCATTTGCCGGGCCGCATGCAAGAAGAGATCGGGCGCCGGTTTGCCGCGCTTGACCATCGTCGCGCTGAAGATGTCGGGCAGCTTGTCGAGAAGTCCGGTGACGGAGAGCGACAGCCGGATCCGCTCCATCTGGCTGGAAGAAGCGACGCAGCAGGGAATACCGAGCCCGTCGATCGTTGCCGCGATACCCTCGATCGGCTTCAGCTCGGTGCGGAAACGGGAATAGAGATCGGTGCGGATACGCTCGAGGAATTCCTCGCCGGCATGGACGTTGAATTCGGTTTCCAGCGTATCGATGAGGGTCGAGAGACTGCGGCCGAGAAACCGCTCATAGGCCTGATCCTCGGTGATCGAGACGCCGAGATCGTTCATTGCACCGACAAGAACGCTGATCGAGATCGGTTCGCTGTCGACGAGCACGCCGTCGCAATCGAAGATGACCAGCCGTGGTTCAGCATCAGCCATGAAAGACCCAACCTGAGTTCGATTCGGACGCGACCCGCTGTAACCGCAAGGCCGGATGGACGGCGGCAATGGATGCCGCCATGCCCATTCCTACACTGCCAGTTTGCCGTCGAGATAGAGCTGCAAGGTCTCCCGCGTGCCCTTTTCCCACAGGGTTTTGAGCGCATGGGCAAAACGCTTGCGGAAAAGTTCGGATTTTGCCACCTCACCGAAAATGTCGTCGAAGGCGAGGAAGGCTGCGGGATCGTCCTTGGCTTTCAGCGCCGCAGCATGCAGCCGATCGGCACTGGCGTCGTTGAAGACGATATCCTTGCCGCTGTCGGTCTTGCCGGCGAAATAGCGGCACCAGAGCGCCGAGACCAGCGCCAGACCGACGATATCCCTACCCTGGTGGAGATTGTCGAGCGTCGACGGCAGGATGAATTTCGGCTGGCGGTTCGATCCGTCCTGCGCCAGGCGCGGAATGGTGTCGGCAATCTTCGGATTGAGAAGCCGATGTTCGATCAGCGCGAAATAATCGGTCAGCGAGGTGTTCGGCACCGGCGGCACGATCGGGATGATCTCGTCCTTTTCCAGCTTCGCCAGGAAGGCACGGATCAGCGGGTCCTCCATGGAATCATGCACGAAATGAATGTCCATCAGCGCCGCCGGATAGGCGATCGCTGCGTGCCCGCCGTTGAGAATCCGGATCTTCATATGCTCGTAAGGCGTGACGTCGGGAACGAAGGTGACGCCGACTTTCTCCAGCGCCGGCCGGCCGGCCGTGAACTTGTCTTCGAGCACCCATTGCTTGAATTCTTCGCAATAGACCGGCCAGTTGTCTTCGATGTCGAAATTCTCTCGCAGGAAATCGATCTCCCGCTGGCCGGTCGCCGGTGTAATGCGGTCGACCATCGCATTCGGGAAAGCGACATTGGCCCGGATCCAGTCCGCAAGAGCTGGGTCGGAAAGCGCCGCCGTACCGATCACGGCATTGGCGGTGACGACACCGTTATGGGGAATATTGTCGCAGGACATGACGGTGAAGGGCACGAGGCCCTTGTCCTTGCGCGCCTTCAGGCCGGCAACGATCAGGCCGAAGACCGTCTTCGGCGCACCCGGATTTTTCCCGTCGGCGGCGATCGCCGGGTGCGCCGGATTGAACGTGCCTGAAGCATCGATGAAATAACCGCCTTCGGTGATCGTCAGCGAGACAATGCGGATTTCAGGATCGGCGAGCTTCGCGATGGTCGCGGCGGGATCGCCGACCGGCAGGATGTCGATCATCGGCGCGGTCACGCGCGCCGCGGTCTTGTTGTTGTCCTGCTCCACCACCGTCGTCAGAAAATCCTGCGCTGCAAGCTTTTCGCGCATGGCGGCATCGGACGGCAGCACGCCGGCGCCGACGATCGCCCAGTCATGATCGGCGCCCTGGTTGAAGAGATCGTCGAGATAGATCGCCTGGTGGGCGCGGTGGAAATTGCCGACGCCGAAGTGCACGATGCCGGCTTTCAGCGACGCCCTGTCATAGGAGGGGACGGCGGCAGTGCGCGCCGCGTCCGAAAGCGTTGCCAGCGATAGTTTGCACGTCATGTTTCAGTCCTCTTGAAGGTCTTGCCGAGACGGCCGGGCGCCATCGCCCGGCTCGCATGCCTGCCCCCAGCCGGCTGCCCGCCTCAGATGGCGAGGCCGCCCTCGTTAAATTTGTGAATGCGCGAACGGTCCGGCGTCAGGTAGACCGTATCGCCCGCCTTGGCGGCAAAATCGCCGCTGCCGCGCGCCGTCACCATGCCGATGCCGTCGGCATCGATATGCAGGAAGGTGTCGGAACCGAGATGTTCGGCAACCACCACCCTGCCCTTCCAGTCGCCGCTTTCCATCGACAAAAGCACATGTTCGGGACGGATGCCGATCGTATGCGCGCCGAGCTCGGCCGCGTTCTGGCCCTTGATGAAATTCATCTTCGGCGAGCCGATGAAGCCGGCGACGAAAAGGTTGCGCGGGCGGCTGTAGAGTTCGAGCGGCGAGCCGACCTGCTCGATATTGCCCCTGTTCAAGACGACGATCTTGTCGGCCATGGTCATGGCCTCGACCTGGTCGTGGGTGACGTAGACCATCGTCGTCTTCAGCTGCTGATGCAGTTCGCTGATTTCGAGGCGCATGTTGACGCGCAGCGCTGCGTCGAGGTTTGACAGCGGCTCGTCGAAGAGGAAGGCCGAAGGCTGGCGCACGATGGCGCGGCCGATCGCCACGCGCTGGCGCTGGCCGCCGGAAAGCTGACGCGGCTTGCGCTCCAGATAATCGGTGAGATTGAGCACGCGGGCGGCATCCGTCACCTTGCGGTCGATCTCAGCCTTATCGACGCCCGCCATCTTCAGCGGGAAGGCGATGTTGTTGCGCACGCTCATATGCGGATAAAGCGCATAGGACTGGAACACCATCGCAAGGCCGCGTTCCGAGGGAGCCTTTTCGGTGGCGTCCCTGCCGTCGATGACGATTTTGCCGCCGGACACATCCTCAAGACCGGCGATCAGCCGGAGCAGCGTGGACTTGCCGCAGCCCGACGGGCCGACGAAGACGACGAATTCGCCGTCATTGATATCGAGATCGATCGAAGGGATGACCTTGGCTTCGCCGAAGACCTTGGAAACCTTCTGAAGGGTAATGCTGCCCATGTTTCTCTCCCTTTTCTTATTTCACTGCGCCGAAGGTCAGGCCGCGGACGAGTTGTTTCTGGCTGAACCAGCCGAGGATCAGGATCGGCGCGATCGCCATGGTCGAGGCAGCCGAGAGCTTGGCGTAGAACAGGCCTTCCGGGCTGGAATAGGAGGCGATGAAGGCCGTCAGCGGCGCCGCCTTCGAGGCGGTGAGGTTGAGTGTCCAGAACGCCTCGTTCCAGGCAAGGATGATGTTCAGGAGCAGCGTCGAGGCGATGCCCGGCACCGCCATCGGCGTCAGCACGTAGATGATCTCCTTCATCAGCGACGCCCCGTCCATGCGCGCCGCTTCGAGGATCTCGCCGGGAATTTCCTTGAAGTAGGTGTAGAGCATCCAGACGATGATCGGCAGGTTGATGAGGGTAAGCACGATCACCAGACCGGTGCGCGTATCGAGCAAGCCGGAATTGCGGAACATCAGATAGATCGGGATGAGCGCGCCGACCGGCGGCATCATCTTGGTCGACAGCATCCACATCAGCACGTCCTTGGTCCGCTTGGTGGGCGCGAATGCCATCGCCCAGGCGGCCGGGATCGCGATGATCAGGCCGATCAGCGTCGAGCCGAAGGAAATGACCACCGAGTTCATGAAGTGGCTGAGATAATTCGACCGGCTCTGCACCTCCGCATAGTTTTCCGTCGTCCAGTGGAAGAACAGGAACTGCGGCGGCGAGGCGATGGCGTCGGCTTCCGATTTGAAACTGGTCAGGAACGTCCAGAGGATCGGGAAGAAGATCAGGATGCCGAGCGTCCAGGCAATCGCGGTGACGATGACCTTGCGCTGGGTTGTGACTTTTCGAGCCATCTCAAGCCTCCAGATTCTTGCCGACGAGGCGGACGAGGAAGATCGCAACGATATTGGCAAGCACGACCGCGACGATGCCGCCCGCCGAGGCGCCGCCGATATCGAACTGCAGCAGCGCCTGCGCATAGACGAGATAGGTGAGGTTGGTGCTGTCGGTGCCCGGCCCGCCATTGGTAGTGACGAGGATTTCGGCGAAGACCGAAAGCAGGAAGATCGTCTGGATCAGGATCACCACGGTGATGGCGCGAGCCATGTGCGGCAGGATGATGTAGATGAATTTCGAGATCGCCCCGGCGCCGTCCATTTCGGCCGCTTCCTTCTGCTCCTCGTCGAGCGACTGCAGCGCTGTCAGCAGAATGAGGGTGGCGAAGGGCAGCCACTGCCAGGCAACGATGAGGATGACGGAGAGCAGGGGCGCATTCGCCAGCCAGTCGATCGGCTGCAGGCCGAGCGCCTTGGCAAGATGCGCGAAGAGGCCGTTGACCGGGTTCGTGAACATGTTCTTCCAGACCAGCGCCGCGACCGTCGGCATGACGAAGAACGGCGCGATGACGAGGATGCGCACGATCCCCTGCCCGTACATCGGCTGATCGAGCAGCAGCGCGAAGGCGATGCCGCCGATGACGGTGATCACGAGCACGCCGGCGACGAGCAGCAGCGTATTGACCAGCGCCGCGAAGAAGGCCGGGTCCGACAGGAAATATTCGTAGTTCAGAAAGCCGACGAAGCTTTCCATACCGGGATTGAGCAGATTGTAGTTCAGCAGCGAGAAATAGATCGTCATCGCGAGCGGGACGATCATCCACGCGAAGAGGAAAAGCACGGAAGGTGCAATCATCAGGCGCGCTGCGGAGCGTGTGTGTAAAGTTGCCATGGCAATCACCGATCTGATCTGACGCGGGGGCCGGTCGCAGGATAATTTTCTCTGAAAAATGTGGCCGCCGATGCAATTCGGGCGATCGGCGGCCCAGAGGGGCGGATTGTCAAGTATCCGCCTCTTGGCTCAGGAGGTTTTATTTGATGTAGCCGGCTTTGGTCATTTCGCGGGTCGCGAGCTGTTGCGCGCTCTGCAGTGCCTGATCGACCGAAATCTGGCCAGCAAGGGCTGCCGAGAACTGCTGGCCCACGGCCGTGCCGATGCCCTGGAATTCCGGGATCGCCACGAACTGGACGCCGACATAGGGGACCGGCTTGACGGTCGGCTTGGTCGGATCGGCCGAGTTGATCGAGTCGAGTGTCATCTTGGCGAAGGGAGCGGCCTTCTGGTACTCCGCATTCTCATAGAGCGAGGTGCGGGTGCCGGGAGGTGCGTTCAGCCATCCTTCCTTCTCGGCGACCAGCTTGGTGTAATCCTTGCTCGTTGCCCAGGCGACGAACTTCTCGGCGGCTTCGACCTTCTGCGAGCCTGCCGGGATGGCGAGGTTCCAGGCCCAGAGCCAGTTGCCGCGCTTGCCGAGGCCCTTGTCCGGGGCGAGTGCGAAGCCGACCTTATCGGCGACGGTGGAATCCTTCGGGTTGCTCACGAAGGAGGCAGCGACGGTCGCATCGATCCACATGCCGCACTTGCCGGTCTGGAAGAGCGCCAGGTTTTCGTTGAAGCCGTTGGAGGAAGCACCCGGAGGGCCGGCATCCTTCATCAGGTTGACGTAGAAGGTCAGCGTGTCCTTCCACTCGGGCTGATCGAACTGCGGCTTCCACTGCTCATCGAACCAGCGCGCGCCGAAGGAGTTCGACATGGCCGTCAGGAAAGCCATGTTCTCGCCCCAGCCGGCCTTGCCGCGCAGGCAGATGCCGTAGATTTCCTTGTCCTTGTTGGTGATCTTGCGGGCAGCGTCGGCAATGAAATCCCAGGTCGGAGCGTCGGGCATCTTCAGCCCGGCGGCATCGAACAGGTCCTTGCGGTACATGACCATCGAGCTTTCGCCGTAGAACGGAGCCGCATAAAGCTTACCATCCTGGCTAATGCCGCTGCGGATTGCCGGCAGCAGGTCATTCACGTCGTAGCTGTCGCCAAGATTGTCGAGCGGCAGCAGCCAGCCCTGCTTCGCCCAGATCGGAACCTCATAGGTGCCGATCGTCAGAACGTCGTACTGGCCGCCCTTGGTCGCGATGTCGGTCGTAACCTTCTGGCGCAGCACGTTTTCTTCGAGGGTGACCCATTCGAGGTCGATGCCGGGATTCTTCGCCTTGAAGTCATCCGTCAGCTTCTGCATCAGGATCATGTCGCCGTTGTTCACGGTCGCGATTGTCAGCGTCTCGGCCGAAGCCATGCCGGCAAACGCCAGTGCTGAGCAGGCGCCCAGCAGAAAAGTTCTCAATGTCATATCTTCCTCCCAGAAGACGAGATGTGAGCATTCGCTTTGCTCATGGGCAATTACTCACCAAGCGACAAAAAATGTCAATCGGCATTCGATGCTGCGATGCCGAAGAGAATGCCTATCTCATTGATCTAAAATACGAAATTTTTTGCTCAGTTCTTGAGCAAAAACTCAGCCGTATCCTCGTCGGTGATCAGGCCGTTGATCTGATGGCCGACGACGGCGGCTCTGATCGCCTTGTATTTCCGCTTGCCCTTGGCGAGCCCGATGACCGTCGACGACTCGCGCGACGGGATCGGCGCGGAGGCGACGCGCTCGTTGATCGGGTTGTCGATCAGCCTGCCGTCGGCGTCGAAGATCCAGCCGCAGATCTCGCCTGCAGCGCCGCCGCGCATCAGCTCCATCATCTCGTCCTTTTCCAGGAAACCGTCGACGCAGAGCGGCCCGTCGATGCCAAGCTCGCCGATGCCGACGAAGGTGACGTCGGCCTGCGCACTCATGTCGAGCGTCGAGCGCACGAGTTGCTGGCCGTGCAAGAGTTCCCGCTCTTCCGCCGACGTGACGAGCACCGGCAGCGGCATCGGATAATGCCGCGCCTTCACTGCATCCGCCATGCTGAAGATGACGTTGTAATAGGCGGCCGATCCGTCCGGCGCGATGTTGCCGGTAAGCGAAACGATGCGGTGGCCGGGACATTCGATTGCCGGCAGCTGGTCGACGGCCGCCTTCAGTGTGCGGCCCGTGCCGACCGCAAGCACGATCGGCTCCGGCCGCTTCAGCCAGCGCTCGATCTCGGCGGCAGCCGCCTCGGCGATGCCGACGGTTGTCGATGAGGAGCCGGGGTCGCTCGGCACGACCTCCACATGTTTCAGCCCGAATTTCCGTCGCAGCTGGTTGGCCAGCTCGAGACAGGCCGCGATCGGATGGTCGAGCCGCACCTTGATGAGACGTTCGGCGACCGCCAGCGACACCAGCCGCTGTGCCGATTGCCGCGAGATCCCCATCGAGGCTGCGATTTCGTCCTGCGTGCGCCCGGCGACGTAATAAAGCCAGCCGGCGCGTGCCGCATCGTCGAGCCGTCCAGGGGTCTCGGATCTTTTTGCCATTGAATGCCTACCGCACAAAGTGAGCCGGCTTGCTGCCGTCGAACATGATTTTTGAGTCTGTATCGCGCCAGATCAAAACAAAATTCCTGGAAATGTCGAGCCCGTTGCAACCGAGCCCGTGAAATAACCGATGCCGCTCAGGCAAACCATCGCATGACGAGATAGATCGCCGCCTTCGCCAGACCGTAAATCACGCCGCCGGCGATGACGAGCGATACGGCTGTCATGATGAAACCGGCAAGCGCGAATAGCCCGTCGCGCCCCAATATGCCGAAAGCAAAGACCGAGATCGTGATTGCCGGCAGGATATTGCCGAGCGGAACCGGCAGCACCAGCACGATCGACAGCAGCAGGCATGCGAGACCGGCGAAATATTCCGCCGGCGGCTCGGCAAAGATCGCAAGCCTCGGCTTCAGCATGCGCTCGGCCCAGGCGAGCCAGCGATGAATGCGCCCGACGATGGTCTCGAAATCCTCCCGCCGCATCGAGCGGTTGGCAATCGCCTTCGGCAGCCAAGGTTTCAGCCCGAAGGTCAGTTGCACCGCCAGGAAAACCAGCGGCGCCCCAAGCACCGCCGAGGTACCGGGCGGTGTGGGAAAGGCGTTCGGCAGCGCAAAGATCAGCATCAGCGCGCTGATCGCCCTGTCGCCCATGGTCTGGAACAGATCGCCGATCGAAATCCATTCCCGGCTCCGGTCGCCGGCCAGCTGCCGCAGGACGGCTGAGAGGCGGCGGCCCTTGGCGCGGGGTGGACGTGGTCTTCTGCGTCTCTGGGATTCGGCGTTTTCGATGGTCATGATACCAGTGGATGGTGGAAATGTAGGCTGCGATTTTGGCTGCGCAATATGCCAATTGAATGACTTATGAGACAGGATAGTGATGAGGACGAGCCTGTAGCGATTTAAACTCGATCATCGCTCCTTTGTTGCGCGGCGACGGCGGCAGAAGGAATGCAGGCTTGTAATTCCACTGCAACAGTGCGAGCAGACGCTTGCGACCAGAGAGACGGCAGAGTGCAATGATCATTTCATTCGACATCGGCGGTTCCGCCATCAAGGGCGGCATCGCCCGCTCCGAGACAGACATCGTCCCCCTCGGCCGCCGCCCGACGCCGAAGGACGATTTTGCCGCTTTCGTCGAGACCTTGCGCGCCATCATCGCCGAAACAGGCGAACAACCGAGCCGCATCGCGCTCTCCATCGCCGGCGTCGTCGATCCCGATACGCAGCGCCTGACCTGCGCCAATATTCCCTGCATCCATGGCCGCACGCTCGCGGCCGATCTCGAAGCCAAGCTCGATCGGCCTGTTTTGATCGCCAACGATGCCGATTGTTTCGCCATGGCCGAAGCCGGTCTCGGCGCCGGCCGCGGCCACCGCATCGTCTTCGGCGCCATTCTCGGCACCGGTGTCGGCGGCGGCCTGGTAGCCGACGGCCGCCTCGTCAACGAGGCCGGCGGCTTCGCCGGCGAATGGGGTCACGGCCCGATCATCGCTTCGGCGGCCGGCAATCCGCCCGCCGCCATTCCCGCCTATGCCTGCGGCTGCGGCCAGAAGGGCTGTGTCGATACCGTCGGCGGCGCCCGGGGCCTGGAGCGCCTGCACAAGACGCTGCACGATCTCGACCTTTCCAGCGAGGAGATCATCGGAGAGTGGCGGCGCGGCGAGGAGAAGGCGGCACGCACCATCGACGTCTATGTCGATCTCGTCGCCTCGCCGCTGGCGCTGACGATCAACATCACCGGCGCCACCATTGTTCCGGTCGGCGGCGGGCTTTCCAATGTCGAGCCGCTGCTTGCCGAACTCGACCGCGCCGTGCGCACCCGCACCCTGCGCAAATTCGACCGCCCGCTGGTGGTGCCGAGCCAATGCCGCATCGAGCCGGGCCTGATCGGCGCAGCACTCCTCGGACTGAAAGCCGAAGCGGCTGCGTCCTAAAGCATAGGCCACATCCGCACGATCGCCGCGAAACGATCCCAGTCCTTGCGCTCCAACGGCGTCCAGGCAGCTTCGGCGACGGCAGGAAGGCGCGGGAAGACCAGTCGGTTGAAATAGGCGCGCGAGGTGAAGTTTTCGGTCCAGATGCAGGCCTGGATGCCGCGCACCTTCTCCTGCAGCGCCTCCGGCAATTCGCCTGCGGCCTCGTAAGCATAGCTATGTTCCGGCAGCGCATAACCGGCCCATGCCGCGCCGGGCTCGTCCCAGGCTTCGGCCTGCGCCATGTCGAGATAATAGGCCTGCCCTGGTGTCATCACCACGTCGTAACCTTGCTGCGCCAGCTCGATGCCGACGGCCGGCTTCTCCCAGGCCATCAGCAGCGTGCCGTCGCGATCGACGCCGCCGCCATGCGAGACCTCGTTCCAGCCGGCGAGCTTCTTGCCGCGCTCCGACAGCATGGCCTTGATCCGCTTGAGGAAATAGGATTGAAGCTCGGCTGTGCCGGAAAGTTTCTCCCGTTTCATCAATGCCTTGCAGAGCGGCGAGGAAAGCCAGGCGCCCTGCGCCACCTCGTCGCCGCCGATATGGATGTAGTCGCCGGGAAACAGCGCCACCATCTCGTCGAACACCTTGCCAAGGAATTCATAGGTGAATTCGACCGCAGGATTGAGGGCGTTGTTCGGATAACCCTGCACCGCCCGGTAGCTGTCCGGCGCCTCCTGCCCGTCGATAAGCTCCGGCAGCGAGAACAGCGTCGCGGTGCTGTGGCCGGGAACGTCGATTTCCGGCACGACCTCGACATGCAGCGAGGCGGCATGCGCGACGATCCGCCTGATGTCATCCTGCGTGTAATGGCCGGCGCGGGGTTCGGCTCCGTCGCCGAGCTGCGGCACGAGCACCTCGTCCGGCCCGCGTCGCGCGCCGATCGCAGTCAGCGCTGGATAGGTTTTGATCTCCAGCCGCCAGGCTTCGTCGTCGGTCAAGTGCCAATGGAAGATGTTGAGCTTGTTCCAGGCGAGGATATCGATCAGCCGCACGATGTCGGCCACCGGATAGAACTGCCTGGCGACATCGAGATGGCAGCCGCGCCAGTCGTAACGCGGCTGGTCGGCGATGGTGCCGAAATTAGGAAATTTGAAGTGCTCGCGATCGGCGCGGGCGCCGTGCAGCAGCTGCGCCAGGCTGATCAGCCCATATTGCCGCCCCGCTTCATCCGCGCTCGACAGCACGATCTCATGGGCGGTGAAACGCAGCTCGTAGGCAAAGGCTGCGATCGACGATTCGGCGACGAAACGAATAGCGCGCCCGCCTTTGATGGCGCTCAGCGAAAACGGCGCGGTATCGGCGGGATAGAGCCGCTGGTAGAGCCCGAGAACCAGGGAAAGCGTCCTGATCGCATCCGGCCGCGTCTTCTCGGCCGGATAAAGGACGACCGGCAGCTCTCCCGCCTTCAGCCCGAGCGAAAGCGGCCAGGGCAGCAGCGAGTAGGGTTCCTGGACTTGGCCCACCGGCAGCAGCGGCGCCGCCGCGCCGCCGTCCCGGCCTTCGAGAATGAGAGCGCCGAACCCGACGGGAACATGGCGCCCGTCGCCAAGCGTCAGATAGGCCGATTTGACGCCGGCCGTTACATGTTTCGGCTCTCTGGTCAGCCCCTCGACCGTGAACCGCCAATGTCCGCCGGGCCGCACGCTCAACCCCTCGGGCGGCATGAATTCATGGAAATGCGCCACCTGCCGCTTGAGGCTGCCGCCGTCGCAGACATGCTTGTCGGCAACCCGCGTCTCCGACGTATAGGCGAGCGAGAAGCCGGAAAGCGGCTCGGCCGAAAGATTGAAGAGCGTGAAGGTCAAGCACCCGAAACCGCCTTCGACCGGGCGCCAGCTTGTTTCCAGACGATAATCGGCCATGGTCGCATCCTCCCCGTCATCGAATGGCCGGGATCGCGGCTGGTTCCCGGGCATTCTCTAGCAGCTTAGCTTCTTCGAGAGAGCAATGGAATCGGCGCCGGCGGGCTTTGACGAGGACCTGCGGCCTGAAAGGAAAACGGCGCGGCTTTCGCCGCGCCGCCTTCACTCGGCTGCCAACGCCGGCGGATGTCTGGCATCCGCCTCTTCCTGGATGGCGTCGGCATCCCGGCCTGGCTCGTCCTTTGTCTTCGGCTCGCGGCCGAAGAAAAGGGCGTAACCGGCGGGTAGAACCAGAATGGTGAGCACTGTCGCAACGAGGATGCCACCCATCATCGCGTAGGCGAGCGGACCCCAGAAGACACCGCGCGAGATCGGGATCAGCGCCAGCACGGCGGTCAGCGCCGTCAGCATGATCGGCCGGAAACGCCGCACGGCCGCGCCGACGATCGCCTCCTGCCGGTGCATGCCGGCCTTGATATCCTGATCGATCTGATCGACCAGGATGATCGAGTTGCGCATGATGATGCCGAGCAGCGCGATGACGCCGAGGATCGCCACGAAGCCGAAAGGTGCGCCGCTGATCAGCAGGGCGGCCGCCGCACCGATGATGCCGAGCGGGCCGGTGGCGAGCACCAGCATCGCCTTGCCGAAATGCTGCAGCTGCACCATCAGCAGCACGATGATGACGGCGAGCATGATCGGCGCCTTGGCGGCGATCGACATCTGGCTTTCGGCCGCATCTTCGGCGCCGCCCTGGATCTCGACCTTGTAGCCGGCCGGCAGGCTGTCGCGCAGGTCCTTCATGTCGGCATACATCTTCATGACCACGTCGTTCGGCTGTACGCCGTCGGGCAGTGTGGCGCGCACGGTGATGGTCGGCAGTCTGTCGCGTCGCCATTCGATGCCCTGCTCCATGACGGGCACGACCTTGGCGACCTGCGAGACCGGCACGAAGCCGCCGAAATCCGTCGGGACATAGACGGAATTGACCGCCGACAGCAGCGAGCGGCTGGAATCCGGCTCGCGAGCGACGATCGAGACCGTCTCCTCGCCGTCGCGGAAATCGTCGAGCGGCGCGCCGGACATGGCGGTCTGCAGCATCTGGCGCACCCGCTGCGAGGTGACGCCGAGCGCCCGGGCGCGGTCCTGGTCGATCACCAGCTTCATCGCCGGCACCTGTTCCAGCCAGTCGTCATGGATGGCGCCGAGCATCGGATTGGCCTCAAACCGTGCCTTCACCTGATCGGCGATCTCGCGCACTTCCTGGCGATCAGGTCCCATGACACGCATTTGCACAGGCCAACCGGTCGGGGGCCCGAGGAACAGGCGGTCGACCTTGCCCCGGATATCGGGGAAGTCTTCTGCAAGAATCGTGCGCAGCTTGACGATCAGCCGTTCGCGCGCCGGCTCGTCATTGGCCATGACGAGAAGCTGGGCGAAATTCGGATTACGCAGTTGCTGATCGAGCGGCAGGAAGAAGCGCGGTGCGCCTTCGCCGATATAGGTGGCGATGAACTTCTTGTCGGGATCGTCCATCATCTTGGCTTCGAGCGCCTTTGCCTGCACTTCGACTTCCTTGATGCTGGTGCCCTCGGGCAGCCAGAGATCGACGAGAATTTCCGGCCGCGAGGATTGCGGGAAGAAATTCTGCGGAATGAACTGGAAGGCCCAGAGACTGGTGACGAAGGTGCAGAGCGTCAGGAGCAGCACGATGACGCGATGGCGAACCGCCCACGCAACCATGCCGCGCAGCCGGCGGTAGAAACTCGTGTCGAAGGCGTCGTGATGCTCGCCGGCGTGATGGCGCTGCTTGAGGATCATGTAACCGAGCCACGGCGTGAAATAGACCGCGACGAACCACGAGGTCACCAGCGCGATGCCGACGACGTAAAACAGCGAACGCACATATTCGCCGGCCGTCGATGCGGCAAAGCCGACGGGAATGAAGCCCGCCGTGGTGATCAGCGTGCCCGTCAGCATCGGGAAGGCGGTCGAGGAATAGGCGAAGCTCGCCGCCTCCACCTTGACCAGCCCCTCCTCCAGCTTTCGCTCCATCATCTCGACGACGATCATTGCATCGTCGACGAGCAGGCCAAGCGCAATGATCAGCGCGCCGAGCGAGATGCGCTGCAGGTCGATGCCGAGTTCGTACATCAGCGCGAAGGTGGCGGCGAGCACCAGCGGGATGGCGATGGCGATGACGAGGCCCGAGCGCCAGCCGATCGACAGGAACGAGACAACGAGCACGATGACGAGGGCTTCGCCGAGCGCATGCATGAATTCGCTGATCGCATCCGTCACCACGTCGGGCTGGTTGGCGATCTGGTCGACCGCCACGCCATAGGGCAGCGCCTCCTCGAAGCGCTTATAGGTCGCCTCGACATCCTTGCCGACATCGGTGACGTTAAAGCCCTTGGCCATGACGACGCCGACCTGAACGCTTTCGTGGCCGTTGAAACGGTACTTGCGCTGATAGGGGTCCTCGAGCCCGGAACTGACGGTGGCGATATCGCCAAGCCGCGTTACCTGGCCGCCGGCGCGAAGGCGCAGCTCACGGATATCGGCCGCCTTCTTCACGTCGCCTTCGACCGAAATGCGCACCGAGCGTAGGCCGGTGTCGACCGAGCCTGCCGGATCGACATTGTTCTGGCCCTTGATGGCATTCTGCAGGTCGAGGATCGTGAGACCTCGCTCGGCGAGCGACTTGGACGAGACGTCGATATAGATCTTCTCCGGCTGGTCGCCGATGATGACGGCCTTCTCGACGCCCGGCGTCGTCAGGAGCATGTCGCGCGCCTGGATCGCGAATTTCTTCAGTTCCGGATAGGAATAGCCCTCGCCGCTGATCGAATGCAGCGTGATGAAGGTATCGCCGAACTCGTCGTTGAAATAGGGGCCGAGCAGACCCTGCGGCAGCTCGCTGGAGATGTCTCCGACCTTCTTGCGCACCTGGTAGAAGGCATCCGCCACTTCCTGCGAATTCGTGTCGCCCTGTATCTGCAGGGTGATGATCGCGCTGCCCGCCCGGGTATAGGATTTGACCCAGTCGAGATGCGGGGTTTCCTGCAGCTTGCGCTCGATCTTGTTGACGACCTGATCTTCCATCTCCTGGATGGAAGCGCCCGGCCAGAGCGCCTGGACGACCATGACGCGGAACGTGAATTCGGGATCCTCGCGCTGGCCCATGCGCATCAGGCCGAGCACGCCGGTGATGATGATCAGCCCGAAGAGGAAGCGGGCGATGCTCGGATGCGCGATCGCCCAGCGCGACAGATTGAAGGGCCGCTTCTCGGTGGTGGTGGCGTCCATGGTCCTGTTCCCTTTCACGGCGCGCTTAACGGACCGTCTGATCCGTCTTGGCCAGGGCCGACTGCTGGTCCGGCACCTTCACCTTCAGGTTTTCGCTCATGAACTGCGTGCCGGCGGCAACGACGAGATCGCCGGTATCGAGGCCCTCGGTCACATGCACGCCGTCGCCGGTGAAATCGGCGACCTTGATATCGCGGCCGTGCACGGTTGCGGTATCGCGGTCGACGGTCCAGACCATCTGCTTGCCGTCCTTCTCCGCCAGCGCGCTGAGCGGGATCGAGACATAGCTGTCGCCATTATCGACGTCGGCCTCGATCGTCGCCGTCATGCCGAGCAATATGCGCGGGTCGTTCGGCAGGCTCACGCGCACAGCAAAGGTGCGCGACTGCTGATCGGCGCTGCCGGAAACCTCCCGCACCTTGCCGTCGAGCACCAGTCTGTCGTCCGCCCAGAAGCTGGCCTTAACAGTCTTGCCCGGCTTGAATTCGGCAATGTCGTTTTCCGGAACCGCGATCTGCACTTCCTTCTCGCCGTCGACGGCAACGGTGACGACCGGGCTGCCGGAGCCGACTACCTGGCCGATATCGGCATTGATCGATGTGACGATGCCGGTCTGACCGGCCTTGAGTTCGGTATAGCTCACCTGGTTCTTCGCCTGGTCGAGCGCCGAGAGCGCGGCATCGCGCTGCGAGATCGCCTGGTCGTGGCTGAGTGCGGCCTGTTCGAGCTGCGACTTGGGGGCGACGCTCTTGTCGAAGAGTTGCTCGGCGCGCTTATTGGCGAGATCGGCGGTTTCGACGCCACGTTCGGCCGCGGCGAGATTGGCCTCCGCCGTCTTGACCGCCAGCTGGTAATCCGTGGCGTCGACCCGGGCGAGAACATCCCCCGGGCTCACCCGGTCGCCGATATCGACGAGCCGCTCGGTGATCTTGCCCGCGACGCGGAAGCCGAGGTTCATCTCCGTGCGCGCCTTGACCGAACCGGAATAATCGAGCTTGCGCGTATCGCCGGCCTTGGCGATCTCGACCACCTTCACCGGCCGGACAACCACCTTGACCTCAGCTTTTTCTTCCGAGCAGGCCGAAAGGCCAATGCCGATGGCGCCGACGAGCGCGAGGCTTGCGGCGGACGGCATGCGGTTGCTGAGGGTCTTGAGCGAAAACATCTTCCGCACTCCTGGATCGTTTTGGGGTTTCCGGCGGCCGCTGCCGCCCGTTATTTCTTCAGCGCCCTGATCACGTAATCGATCAGTTCGTCGACGCTTGCGCGGTTGGTTTTCGCAAGACACTGCGCGACCATTTGCGGATGACAGAGATTGATGGTCGCCGCACCGAAGCAGCGCGAGGCAACGACCGGGTCCTGCTCGGCGAACTCGCCGGTTGCAATGCCTTCCGCGATGATTTCGGCAATGAGATCATGGACGCGATCGATATGTTTCTCGATGACGTGCCAGTCGCGCTCGATCGCGACAATGATCATCTCGTGCACCTTCATCTCGTCGAGCATCAGATCCAGCGTCAGCTGATGCTGTGTCTTGACGTAAAGGCGCAAACGCTCGGCGGCGCTAATCGGCTGATGGCGGATATCGTAGGCGATCTGATAGGCGGTGGCGAGCATGCGCCCGCAGAGCGCCTGGTGGATCTCCACCTTGGAAGCGAAGAAGCGATAAATATTGGCCGGCGACATGCCGAGATCGCGGGCAATGTCGGCCACCGTCGTCTTGCTGTAACCGTAGTGACGGAACAGCCGCTCGGCCGCATCGAGAATGCGGGTCACATTCTCCTGCCGCGTGACGTCGAGCGTATTTTCCGCAATGTCGTTCATGAGTTTCGATGCCTCGAGTTACGACTGACGATTTTTGAATTTCGTCAGTCGTAAAATATCAGACGTCATTTGTCAATATCGAAGCATGGAACTGCAACAGCGCGAAAGGTTCTGCGACGCTGCTTCCCGGCCCACTGACCACGGCATTTCGGTAAAGGTCTCGGCGCGCGGGAAAAACGAAAGTGCCGCGACGCGGAAGCGCGCGGCACCCCTGCGGCAGCGAAAATCAGGCGAGCTTGACGTCGAGCGTGATCGGAACGGCGGCGAGCGCCTTGGAAATCGGGCAGCCGGCCTTCGCCTTGTTGGCGAGTTCGGTGAAAGTCGCCTGATCGGCGCCGGGGACGCGGCCGGAGAGCGAAAGATGGATGGCGGTGACGGCAAAGCCGCCCTCGACGCTTTCGAGCGTCACCTTGGCGGAGGTTTCCATATGCTCGGCGGTGAAGCCGGCTTCGCCGAGGATCAATGACAGCGCCATGGTGAAGCAGCCGGCATGGGCGGCACCGATCAGCTCTTCCGGATTGGTGCCGGGAATGCCTTCGAAGCGGCTTGCAAAGCCGTAGGGATAATCCTTCAGCGCGCCGCTCTGCGTCGTGATCAGGCCTTTGCCGTCCTTGAGGCCACCGGTCCAATGGGCCGAAGCCGTACGATTGATCTGCATGCCGTCCTCCTGTTTTCAATTGAGCTTTCAGGTAGCGGCGACGTGCCGCTCCAAGCCTGCGGGAGATCAGGTTCGCCTTCCCGACAGGCAATATAACGCTCTATCGGCAGAAGACGACAGGCTTGTAAAAATCCTGCCGGCAATGCCGCTCAGACGGCATGCTGCAGCACGCTGAGGCCGCCGTCGATCGTCAGGCACGTGGCGTTCATGAAGGGGCATTCGTCGGAGATCATGAACACCGCCGCCATGGCGATCTCCTCCGGCGTTGCGATCCGCCCGCCGGGATGCAGCCGCATCGTTTCGGCCTTGGCCGCTTCGGGGTCGGGGAAGCTGTTCCAGTAATCGATCACCTTCTGCGTAGAGACATAGCCCGGCGCCAGAGCATTCACCCGGATATTGCGGGCCGCATATTCCAGACCCAGCGATTTGGTCATGCCGAGCAGCGCATGCTTCGCCAGCGGGTACGGAAAGGTGTGCGGAATGATGGTGAAGGCGTGCGTGGAAGCGATATTGAGGACGACGCCGCCGCCCCGTTCGATCAGGCCGGGCAGCACCGCCTTGCAGCAATTCCATGCGCCCTTGAGGTTGACGTCGAAGCAGCGGCTCCACTGTTCATCCGTCGTGGCGAGCGGTTCGGCGAAGACGTTGACCCCGGCATTGTTGACGAGCGCGTTCAGCGGACCGATCTCCTCATTCGCCTCGGCAACCGCCAGCCTGATCGTTCCGGCATCCGTGATATCGGCCGGCAGATAGCCGACCCGGGCGCCGGTGCTCGCGAGGTCCGCCGCTGCCCGGGCCAACAGCGCCGCATCGCGGTCGACGAGATAGACGGCCGCATTCTCGCTGATGAACGCCTTCGCGATCGCAAGACCGATACCCTGCGCAGCGCCGGTTATCAGGATGTTCTTGCCCTGCAGGCGGTCACCCATCATCTCTCCTCCCGTTGAACCGGCAGCGCCGACAGCGCGATCGTCACCTTGCCGGAAAGAACCTCACCCGGCGCGAGCGGCATGAGGCCTCCGAACTCCGGCAGGTGATGGCCGTTCGGCAGATGGCTCATCGGCTCGAGGCAGAAGAAATCCGTGCGGTCGGTCCGCATATAGAGCATGAACCGGCCGAGCGCGGCATCGGCTTCAAGCGCTGCTTGAATTCCAAGTTCCGGCCAGGCGATGGCTGCCCGCCCGTCCCATCCCTCGAAAGCATTGTTCATCCAGAACCGCGGCAGCGGCTTGCTGGAGCTGAAATCGAAATCATCAGGGACCGAACCGGGTTCTCCGGGGAGATGGTCGTGCCGCTCGTTCCAGAAGCGCTCGGCGGCAATCGTCAACCGCGTTTCCGGCGTCCTGACGAAGAAGGGATGCTGGCCGAGACCGAAGGGCAAAGCCGCCTCACCCCGGTTCTCCACCGAAAGCGTCAGCGCCAGCCGATTGCCGGCAAGACGGATCTCTTGGCGGGCGCGATAGGCGTAGGGCGAAATGCCGTCGGCATCTCTGGAAAAGCTGAGCTGCACATGCTCGGAGCTCGATTCCTCCAGTTGCCAAAGGCTGATCCAGCCATCGCCGTGCAGATAGAGGGAATCGTGGCAATTTCGCTGGAAGACATAATCGCGTCCGCCGAAGGACATGGTATTGCCTTCCACGCGATTGCCGAACGGCACCATGGGAAAACTTGCGAAGATCCCGTCCGGGCCGCCGGCCGGAAGGAGAAAGGGCTTGCCACGAAACGTTGCGGCGGTCAGGGCAGCGCCCCGGCGGCTGACCCGGACCGAGAGATCGCCGTGGCTCAGCTCGATTTCATCTCCGCGATGTCCCTTGTTCATCCACGCCGTCCTGCCGCCGAAGACCTGAGATTGTCGAGCAGCACCGCGATCAACAGGATCAGCCCGCGCACGACATACTGATAGAATGCCTGGATATTCAGCAGATTCATAACGTTTTCGGCAATGCCCATGATCAGCACGCCGACAATGACGCCGCTCATCGCCGCCCGGCCGCCGGCAAGCGAGACGCCGCCGAGAACGCAAGCCGAAATCACCGAAAGCTCAAGCCCGGTCGCCGCATTCGGCTGGCCGGAAGTGATGCGCGAGGCAAGCAGGATGCCGGCAATGCCGCAGACGAGGCCTTGCAGCGCAAAGATCCAGATGCGCATGTTGACGACGTTGACGCCGGCAAGCCGCGAAGCCTCCGGATTGCCGCCGATCGCCAGCGTGTTCTTGCCGAAGACGGTGCGGTTGAGCACGAAACCGAAAAAGACGAACAGGATGAGCATGATCCAGATCGGCGTCGGCACGGTGAGGAAGCGCGACAGCGCAAGCTGGTAGAAGGCGGGATCGTTGATGCCGACGGCGCGGCCATCCGAAGCGATCAGCGCCAGCCCGCGCACGATCTGCATGGTCGCAAGCGTGGTGATCAGCGCGTTGATGCGGAAGCGGGCGATGACGATGCCGTTGACGAAGCCGACGATCGCGCCGCACAGCAGGGCGCCCAGCAACCCGACCGGAATGGAGCCTGTCGCGTTCGAGACCATTACCGCAGCCATGCCGGAAAAAGCGACGATCGATCCGACCGAAAGGTCGAAATCACGCGACGCAAGGCAAAACATCATCGTGCAGGCGACGATGCCGATCGTGACCACCGACTGCAGCAGCCCCAGCATGTTCCGCTCGGTCAGGAAGTTCGGGACGAAGAGCGAAACGATGACGAAGGCGGCGGCGAAGATCACCACCAGTCCCTGTTCGCCGAGAAGGATTTTTTTCAACGAGTTCATCGTCCGTGTTCCTGATGCTGGATGGTGCCGGCGGCATTCTTGTCGGGAAGCGCTGCCGTCAGAATGCTGCGCTCGTCAAAATCCGGTCGGGCGACATCGGCCGCCACCCTGCCCTGGCACATCACCATGATGCGATCGGAGATGCCCATGACCTCGGGCAATTCGCTCGATATCACCACGATCGCCATTCCACCGGCGGCCAGCTCATAAAGAATTTCGTAGATCTCGGATTTCGCCCCGACGTCGATGCCGCGCGTCGGCTCGTCGATGACGAGAACCTTGACACCCTGTTCGGAAAGCCATCGGCCGAGAATGACCTTCTGCTGGTTGCCGCCGGAAAGATTGATGATGTCCTGCTTGCGCGAGGGCGTTCGCACCCGAAGCCGCGCAATGAACTCGTCAGCCAGCGCCGCCTCCTTTTTGGGATTCAAAATCCCGAAGGGGGAGAAATGCCGGCGCGAGGAGATCGCGATATTCTCTTCGATCGACCGGCCCTGAACGATGCCGTCGGACTTGCGGTCCTCGGGGCAGAGCACCATGCCGGCATCGATCGACGCTTTCGGATCGTTCGGCAAAACGGCGGCGCCATCGATCCGCACCTGGCCCTGGTCTCTCGCATCAGCGCCATAGAGCAGCCGCGCCATCTCGCTGCGGCCGGCGCCGATCAGGCCGAAGAAGCCGAGGATCTCGCCCCGGCGGACCGAAAAGCTGATCGGATTGCGCAGTCTCGGTCCCGATAGGTCCTCGACCTGCAGCCTCACGTCGCCGAGCGGGCGCTCGCGCCATCCCCAGATATCGCTGATCTCGCGGCCGACCATCTCGGAGATGATCTGCTCGCGCGTCGTTCCGGCGATCTCGGGATGATGGGCGGCAAGCTTGCCGTCGCGCAGCACCGTCAGGCTGTCGCAAAGCCGGAAAATCTCGTCGAGACGATGCGAGACGTAAAGAATGACCGCGCCCTTCGCCTTCAGCTTTTCGATGAGCGAAAACAGGATTTCGCTTTCGCGCGAGGAAAGCGAGGACGTCGGCTCGTCGAGCGCGATGACCCTGGCGTCGAGCATCACGGCCTTGGCGATCTCGACCATCTGCCGGGCACCGATCGAAAGCGAGGAGACTTTGGCCGACGGATCGACATCGATACCGATCTCTTCGAGCTTCGACCGGACTGTCTCGATCAGGGTTTTCCCATTGATCACGCCCCCCTTGGCAGGAAAGCGGCCAAGCCAGAGATTTTCGGCCACCGTCAGCTCCGGAACGAGCTGCAGTTCCTGATGGATGACGATGACGCCGGCGTGGAAAGCGTCGCGAACGGATCCGTATTTCTGCTCTTCGCCGTCGATGAGAATGCTGCCGGCGTCCGCGGCTTGATCGCCGGAAAGCACACGGATCAGCGTCGATTTGCCGGCGCCGTTCTCACCCATCAGGCCGTGCACGGCGCCCTTCTCGACGCTGAAGGAGACATCGGCCAGCGCCTGCACGCCGGGATAGCCCTTGGAAATGTGTTTGAATTCGAGGAAAGCCATCATCACTCCGCCGCGAAAGTCCCGGCGGCACGCGTAAGCGGCCGCCGGAGATGCATCATTCGGGAATGATTACTCGATGCCGAGGTCCTTGCGGACCTTCTCGTAATCGCCGCGCAGCGCCAGCGAACCGGACGTCAGCGTCAGCTTTTCCGGCTCCTTGCCGTTGGCGATCCAGTCGTACATGTTGAGCGCCGTCTCATAGCCGTGGCGTTTCGGCGAGATAATGACCGTACCGAAGAAGCCCGTCGCGGCCGGCTTCTTGAATTCGTTGATCGCCGACTCCGCACCGCCGATGCCGACGCCGATGACGTTGGCCGCCGGGATGCCGACCGATTCGGACGCGCGGACGGCGCCGAGAACGGCTTCGTCGTTGAGGCCGAAGGCGACCCAGTATTTAACGTCGGCATGCTTGTTGAGAACCGTGGTCGCGGCATTCAGCGCCGCTTCCGTATCGGTCTTCGCCTGTGGCGCGTCATAGATGTTCTCGGCAGGGAAGCCTGCAGCCTTCAGCACCGAGATGGCGCCCTCGACGCGATCGACGGCGGTCGGCAGCTGGTCGTAGGAGACCCGGATCGCGCCGACATTCTCCATGTCCCAGCCGCGCTTCTTGATCTCGTCGACGATGGCCTGGCCGACCGTTTCACCGATCTTGGTCGCCGAAATCCCCATATGCGGCACGTCTTCCAGCGGCTTGCCGTCGGCGCTGACGAGGCGATCGTCGACCGTCATCAGCTTCAGCTGGTTGGCTTCGGCCTTGGCGACGATGCCGGGACCGAGCTTGACGTCAGGGGTGCAGATGATGAAGCCCTGGGCGCCCTGGGCACCGAGATTGTCGATCGCCGACTGCACCTTCTCGCCATCCTCCGCACCGATCTTGACGACCGTGAAGCCTTTTTCCTTGGCGGCCTGATCGGCAAACTTCCATTCGTCCTGGAACCACGGCTCCTCGGGCTGCTTGACGATAAACCCTATTTTGACGTCCGCGGAAAATGCCGAGCCGGCTGTCAGAATGGCGAAAGTGCCAGCCACAATAGCTGCTTTGAACAAGCGCATGTCTCTCTCCCTAAACTCTGAAATCGAGCAACTGCCTCCCCGGCAGTGTGTTATGAATTATGTTAAATCATCATACCAGTCAATTGCCAATGTATGATGATTAGAATAATAGGATAGCAATGGGAGCCGGAGGACCCGTCGCAAAGCCGATGGAATTCGGATAATGAGGTTCGGTTTGTTCCCGGGGAGGGTTGCGGAGAGGTGAAGTTGGAATCTGAGGGACAAAGCCGGGCGGAAAAAAGCTCCAGCAGCAGCGAACGCCGGCCGCGCGTACGCCGCAACGTGACAGTGGCGATCGCTCAGGATATCTGTGCGGACCGCTATCCCTCGGGCTCGCCGCTGCCCCGTGAGAACGACCTCTGCGAACTCTACGGCGTTAGCCGCACCGTCATTCGCGAATCGCTTAAAGTTTTGGAATCCAAGGGGCTCGTCCGCGGCAAGCCGCGGGTCGGAACGACCGTTTGCGACAGGGACGAGTGGAATATCCTCGATGCCGAAGTGCTCGATTGGATGGGGCCTTACATCAAGGACTTCGACCTGCTTGGCTGCATTCTCGAGGCCCGGCGCACCATCGAACCGGCAGCCGCCGAATATGCCGCCGAACGCGCCAGCGCCCAAGAGATCGCCGATCTCGACAAGGCCTGGCGACAGATGCGCGACAGCGCCGGCGAACCGGAAAGCTTCACCGATGCCGACGTGATGTTTCATACGGTGCTGCTCACCGCCAGCCACAACCAGGTGTTCCGCCGCCTGTCGAGCGCCATCCATGCGGCGCTGAAATATGCGTTGCATGCCTCCAACATCGCCGTCGAAAACCGGGAGGATGCGGTGCTCGTTCACGGCGAGCTCGTCGAGGCCCTGCGCATGCGTGACAAGGCCGGCGCCCGCGAATGCGCCAACCGCATGCTCGATCTTGCGGTGCGCGACCTGGCCGCTGCCGAGAAGGCAATCGGCAGAACGAAATAATCGATCCCACCACCTCTGCGGAAATGCCGCCAGTCGCAACCCCCAGGAAGAGCTGAAGAACCGCGATGAAGATCACCAAACTCACCACCTATATCGTTCCGCCACGCTGGCTGTTCCTGAAGGTCGAGACCGATGAAGGCATCGTCGGCTGGGGCGAGCCGGTCGTCGAAGGCCGCGCGCTGACGGTCCAGGCCGCGGTTCACGAGTTGGAAGACTACCTGATCGGCAAGGACCCCTTCCTGATCGAGGACCATTGGACGGTGATGTATCGCGGCGGCTTCTATCGCGGCGGCGCCGTCCATATGAGCGCGATCTCCGGCATCGACCAGGCGCTTTGGGACATCAAGGGCAAGGCCCTTGGCCAGCCGATCCATTCGCTGCTCGGCGGCCAGTTGCGCGACCGCATAAAGGTCTATTCCTGGATCGGCGGCGACCGGCCTGCTGACGTCGCCAACAATGCCAAGGATGTGGTTGCGCGCGGTTTCAAGGCGATCAAGCTGAACGGCTGCGAAGAAATGCAGATCGTCGACACCAACGAGAAGGTCGAGAAGGCGGTCGAGACCATCGCCGCCATCCGCGAGGCGATCGGCCCACATATCGGCATCGGCGTCGATTTCCACGGCCGCGTCCACAAGCCGATGGCCAAGGTTCTCGCCAAGGAGCTTGAGCCCTACAAGCTGATGTTCATCGAGGAGCCGGTTCTTTCGGAGAATAAGGAAGCGCTGCGCGATATCGTCAACCACACCTCGACGCCGATCGCGCTCGGCGAGCGGCTCTATTCCCGCTGGGATTTCAAGCAGGTGCTTTCGGACGGCTATGTCGACATCATTCAGCCGGACCTTTCGCATGCCGGCGGCATCACCGAATGCCGCAAGATCGCAGCCATGGCCGAAGCCTATGACGTGGCGCTGGCACCCCATTGCCCGCTCGGCCCGATCGCGCTTGCCGCCTGCCTGCAGGTCGATGCCGTCAGCTACAATGCCTTCATCCAGGAACAGAGCCTCGGCATCCATTACAACACCGGCAACGATATCCTCGACTATGTCTCCAACAAGGAGGTGTTCCACTATGCCGACGGTTTCGTCTCGATCCCGCAGGGGCCGGGCCTCGGCATCGAGGTCGACGAGGCCTATGTCATCGAGCGCGCAAGGGAGGGACATCGCTGGCGCAATCCCGTCTGGCGCCATGCCGATGGCAGCTTTGCCGAATGGTAAAAAGGGGAAGGGTCGCGCAAGCGGCCCTTTTTCATTCGCCATGTCGGAAATCAGGCGGCTCATCCGTCATAATGGAAGCTCAAGAGGAGGTTTCCATGGCCAGAGCAATCGCAATCATCGCAGCCCGCATCATTTTCAGCTTCATCTTCTTCATGGCCGCCGGCTTCAAGTTCGCCGATATCGGCGCGACATCGGGCTACATCGCCGCTGCCGGTTTTCCGATGGCGACGTTCCTGACCTGGGTCGCGGCCTTCTTCGAGATCGCGCTGGCACTCGCCTTCATATCGGGCGCCTTCTTCAGCGAAGCGAGCCTGCTCGCAGGCGTCTACGTGATCTTCCTCGGTTTTGCCTTCCACGGCCCATCCCACTGGCAGCAGAACCAGGCGGAATTCGGCTTCTTCGTCGATCACTTCACCTTCCTCGCCGGCCTGCTCTTTGCCGCCGTCCATGGGCCGGAGAAATGGGCCTTAAAGCCGACGCTGCTGAGATAAGCGCGACGGCCCGCCCTCATCCGGAACCAACTGCCGTGCCGGACATTGGCATACGGCAGAACGTCAAGGAGGGCCGCTGATGGAGCTGAAGGGAAAGATCGCATTGGTGACGGGCGCCGGTTCCGGCATCGGCAAGGCAGCCGCGTTAAGGCTTGCTGCCGAGGGAGCAAGGGTCGCAGCTTTGAGCCGCACGGCGGACGAGGTCGAAAAGACCTGCGCCGAGATCAAGGCGGCCGGTGGCGAGGCGATCGCGCTGACGGCCGACACCAGCGACGAAGCTCAGATGCGCGCGGCCGTGCAGAAACTTGCGGATAGCTTCGGCGGCCTCGACATCGTCGTCGCCAATGCCGGGATCAACGGCGTCTGGGCTCCGATTGACGATCTGAAGCCGGACGAGTGGGACAAGACGATCGCCGTCAATCTGCGCGGCACCTATCTGACCCTGCATCTGACGGTTCCGCATTTGAAGCGTCGCGGCGGCTCGATTATCGTCGTCTCCTCGATCAACGGCACCCGCACCTTCACCACGCCGGGCGCCACCGCCTACACGGCCACCAAGGCCGGCCAGGTCGCCATGGTCCAGCAGCTCGCTCTGGAACTCGGCCGGCACGGCATCCGCGTCAATGCCGTCTGCCCCGGCGAGATCGAAACCAATATCAACGCCAATACCGCCAGCCGTGGCCGTGAGGAAACCGAGGTTCCGGTCATCTGGCCGGAAGGCGATATCCCGATCGCAGGCGGCAAGGCGGGCAAAAGCGAGGATGTCGCCGAAACCATCCTCTTCCTCGCCTCCGAACGGGCCCGGCACATTACCGGCACGCCGATCTGGATCGACGGCGGCCAGGGCTTGCTGCGGTAGAGCCCGCATCGCCAGACGGTCAATCGCCCAGCCGTGCGCTTTCCAAGGTGTAGAGTTCCTGCGCGCGCTGCACGCCGCGCAGCGCATAACGCCCGACGCAGGCGAGCGCGGCGCGCTCCTCTTCCGGGATGGCCGCGGCGAAGTCGGAGGAGATCAACAGGTTGAGGTCGACCGAGCGGCACATCGAAGCGATCCGGCTGACCTCGTTGACGGCCGGGCCGATGACGGTGAAGTCCAGCCGGTCCTGGCTGCCGATATTGCCGTAGAAGACATCGCCGATATGCAGGCCGATATAGACATCCGTCGTCGGCCTGCCGTCAGCCGCGCGCGCGGCATTCAACGTGACGAGCTTCTCCCGCAGCAGCGATTCGGCGCTGAGCGCCGCGCGACAGGTCTCGGCCGGCACCTCGCCCTTGAAGATGGCGAGCACGCCGTCGCCGATCAGCTTCAGGACGTTGCCGCCCGCCTCATGAATCGCCGAGATCGCCACCTCGCTGTAATCGTTGAGCAGCGGAATGATTTCCTCCGGGGGCACGCGGTCGGAGATCTTGGTATAGTTCAGCAAATCGGAAAACCAGAGTGCGGCTGAAATCCGCTCGGACTTGCCGCGGCTGATCTTTCCTTCCATCACCTGGCGCGCCGCATCTTCGCCGAGATAGACTTCCGCAATGGTGCGGGCGATGCGCCCGAGCGCGATGCATTTGATCGCCAATCCGAGAACCGGCACCAGCTTGCGCAGGATGGCGAGATCGTGATCGGAAAAGCCCTGCGGATGTCTGGTTGCGAAATGCGAGAAGAAGCAATCCATTTCGCCGATCGTGCCGGCTTCGTTGAAGCGATGCATCATCGCCACGAAATCTGTGTGACCGGCTTCGGCAATCTTGTCGAGCATGCTGAAATCGGTCGGATCGCCGAAGCCCAGGCGTCGGCGTACCTCCCGCTCGTTACCGGACCAAAGATGATAGAAGGCCGAGCGCTGCCAGTTCGCCGCCGCTTCGCCGGAGCTCGTCGGACCATATTCGAATTCGGTTTCGATCTCCTCGACGCTGTCCCAGCGGAAGGCGCGGCCCTCATGCACGGGATGCAGCGTATCCATCAGCGCCAGACCGCGGTCGAGCGGCAGCCCGGCGTTTCGGCAGGCCGCGCAGAAGCCGGTCATCAGTTCGGCTTCCGAAACGCCCTTGAGGCCTTGCTCGGTAATCCAGGCCGCAATCGTGCTGACGTCGCTGTAATCCATGCCGCTCACCTTTGCTCTGCCCAAGCTGTAGCCGAAAATCACTGCGGAAGGAACGCCGACGCCTCAATCGCCGGCGGGCATGTTGTAGGGCGTGACGATTTCGACCGATGAAAGCGAGGCCGGAACCGCCCGCCCCGGTGACGTCGCCCGGCCCATGATCGCCCTGAAGGCCGAACGCGCATCGGTTCTGAGATCGTGATGCAGCACGAAACCGATGCGGCGTGCCGAAAGCAGCGCCCGGTTGTCGGCATCGAGGTCATGGGCGACGAAGACGCGGACCGGACGATGGGCAGCATCGAAGGCGGCCAGCACCGCCCGGTTGCCGCCACCGATCGAATAGACGGCGTTGATATCGGGATCAGCCGCAAGCGCTACCGCCGCAAGCGTTCCCGTCGCGGCATCGGTGCCGTGTCCCTCGCTGATTTCGGTGATACCGACCCCGGCATAATGGGCGCGGATGACCCGGCGAAAGCCGATTTCGCGCTCTTCCTCGCCGCGGAACCGCCCGCTCGACAACGTCACCAGCACCTTGCCGCCGTGGTTCCCGAGCACCTCGCCGATGAGATAGGCAGCGGTCTCTCCAGCCGCGCGGTTGTCCGCGCCGGCATAGGCGATGCGCGACGAATTCGGAAGATCGGTCACCAGCGTCACCACGGGAATCCCGGCCGCATCCGCCCGGGCAACGGCGGCCGCCACTTCCGCAACGTCTGGCGCCTTGAGCACGATACCATGCGTGCCGCGCAGCCGGATGCGATCGAGAAGCTGGACCAGCTCGGCCGGCTTCATCACCTCGGCGAAATGGAAGCGGCAGCGAAAGACGCCGGGCAGAAAGGCGGCCATCTCGGCTTCGAAGGCGGCGCATACGGCGTCGCTGAAACGTTGCGGCGTCTCCATGACGATATCGATCGCCAGCGTGCGGCCGCTGCCGATCGCGCCTGCCTGCTGCTTTTCCAGCTCGACGATCGCCGCCCTCACCCGCATTTCCGTTTGCTGGCGCACACCCGGCCGGCCGTTCAGAACCCTGTCGACGGTGGCAGTGCTCAATCCTGCCTGAAAGGCGATGTCCTTGACGAGAAAGGTGCGTGCCACAAGCCGTCCTGATGGTTTTTTGATGGATTCCTGATCTACATCACCGAACAGCGCGGCGTATAGTGCCTCCATCGAAAACAGGGAGGAGCACCTGATGAAAACGGACAACCAGCAGAAAATGCGCGCTGACCGCGTCTGGCTGAGCGAAGACGCCTGCGATCTTGAAGATTTTCGCAGACTTGCAGAAAAAAACACCGTGCTTGCCGATTTTCCGACGGCCTCGGCAGTGGAACGGAATGTCCTGATCTACGACAGCCGCAAGGTGATGGAAGCCGCCTCAGCGCCGGAAGGCCGGCGCGCCGTACTGGCTGAGATCTGCGAGGCCTTCGGCGAAGGTCCCGGCGTCGTGGTGTTCAGGCGTGCTTACGAGGACACCGGCATCATCGACCGCGCCAGCGCCATCTTCGATGCGATCATCGAGGAGCAGCACCGCACATCGACCGGCGGCGGCGATCACTTCGCCAAGCCTGGCGCGAACGACCGTATCTGGAATTCCCTGGAGAAGCATTGCCTCGCCGATCCCGAAAATTTCGCCGAATATTACGGCAATGCCATCATCGCTCTGGCGAGCGAAGCCTGGCTCGGCCCGAGCTACCAGATGACGGCGCAGGTCAACCGCGTCAATCCGGGCGGTGCGGCGCAGTCGGCGCATCGCGACTACCATCTCGGCTTCCAGTCGTCTCAGGTGATCGAGCAGTTTCCGGCGCATGTGCATCGGCTCTCGCCGGTACTGACGCTCCAAGGTGCGGTCGCCCATTGCGACATGCCGCTCGAAAGCGGCCCGACGCTCTTCCTGCCGCACAGCCAGACCTATGTGCCAGGTTATCTCGCGCTGAAACGTCAAGAATTCCGGGATTATTTCGAAGCCAACCATGTGCAGCTGCCGCTCGAAAAAGGCGACGTCGTCTTTTTCAATCCGGCACTCTTCCACGCCGCCGGCACCAATCGCTCGGCCGACATCAAGCGCGTCGCCAACCTCCTGCAGGTTTCCTCCGCCTTCGGCCGCGCTATGGAAACCGTCAACCGCGAAAGGATGAGCGCCGCCCTCTTTCCCGCGTTGAAAACATTGCAGGGCAAGCTGTCCGCCAACGAAATCGCCAATGCCGTCGCAGCCTGCGCCGAAGGCTACTCCTTCCCCACCAATCTCGACCGCGACCCGCCGCTCGGCGGCCTGGCGCCGAAGACACAGGCGCAGCTGATGCACGAGGCGCTGCGGGAAGGCTGGAGCGACGAAGCCTTTACGGCAGCGCTTGCCGAGCAGGCGAGGAAGAAATTGAGCTGAACTTGGAGACTGGAGCCCCCTCATCCGCCTACCGGCACCTTTACCTGGGTCGAGCCACCGGTCTCGACCCGTCCTTCGGACCCCCAAGGGGAGAAGAGACTTGCCGCGCCGTCTCGATTCCCCCTTCTACCCAGCGGGGAGAAGGTGCTCGTAGGGCGGATGAGGGGGCCACCCGCACTGCCATAGCCTCCTCCCGCACGCCGGAGGCCATTTACATATCACCAAGGAGGAACCACATGAGCACAGACCACGGCCGCCTCGACGGCAAGATCGCCATCGTCACCGGCGGCACGCAAGGGCTGGGCGCCGCCATTGCCCGTCTTTTCGCCGAACGCGGCGCGGAAGGCATCGTCATCTGCGGGCGCAACGAAGCCAAGGGCAAGGCGAAGGCCGCCGAGATTTCCGCCGCCACCGGCACGCGGGTCGTCTACGTCAAGGCCGACCTCGGCAAGGTCGAAGACTGCAGGAATGTCGTGCATGCCTGCGATGAGGCCTTCGGCCGTGTCGATGCGCTCGTCAATGCCGCCGCCATCAC
The DNA here is from genome assembly GCF_002211395.1 of Rhizobium sp. R339. Lineage (NCBI taxonomy): Bacteria > Pseudomonadati > Pseudomonadota > Alphaproteobacteria > Hyphomicrobiales > Rhizobiaceae > Rhizobium > Rhizobium sp. R339. Next base: position 12,462 of record NZ_LOKV01000026.1, on the reverse strand, counting down.
CGACCGCGGCACCATTCTCGACACCAGCCCGGAACTCTTCGACGCGATGTTCGCCGTCAACGTGCGGGCGCCGTTCTTCCTGATGCAGGAGACGGTGAACATCATGCGTAGGGAAAAGACCGAGGGAACCGTCGTCAACATCGGCTCCATGTCGGCCAAGGCGGGCCAACCCTTCATCGCCGCCTATTGCGCCTCCAAGGGCGCGTTGGAAACGCTGACGAAGAACACGGCCTATGCGCTGCTGCGCAACCGCATCCGCGTCAATGGCCTCAACATCGGCTGGATGGCCTCGGAAGGCGAAGACCGGATTCAGCGCGAATATCACGACGCACCCGCCGACTGGCTGGAGAAGGCGGCCGCCGGCCAGCCCTTCGGCCGTCTCGTCGATCCGCATGAGGTAGCGCGCGCCTGCGCTTATCTGTCATCTGCCGAATCCGGCCTTATGACCGGCTCGGTCATCTGCTTCGACCAGTCGATCTGGGGTGCTTATGACGGCTCGCCGCATCCGGTCGCCGCTCTCTAAGAAACTGAGCCCGGCATTTCCCCCGCCGGGCTCTGGCACCTGCCGGTATTTGCCGCTAGGAAAAGGTCAGCAGCATTCAGGGAGGAAACCGGCGTGGCCGACAATCCGCTTTACGACATCCGCGACGAGCGCTTCGGCGCTCTGGTCATCGGCAGCGCAGTCCTCGAGGAGCTCTATTCCGGCTGCCGCTGGACGGAAGGCCCGGTCTGGTTTTCCGACCTGAACTGCCTGCTCTGGAGCGACATCCCGAACGAACGCATCATGCGCTGGATGCCGGATGGAACCGTCTCGGTCTTCCGCTCGCCCTCCAACTACGTCAACGGCAATACCCGCGACCGGCAGGGCCGGCTCGTCTCCTGCGAACATGGCGGCCGCCGCGTCACCCGCACCGAGCCGGATGGCGCCATCACCGTTCTCGCCGACAGCTACAAGGGCAAGCGGCTGAACTCGCCGAACGACGTCGTCGTGCATTCCGACGGTGGGATCTGGTTTACCGATCCCACCTACGGCATCCTGTCCGATTATGAGGGTCACAAGGCCGAGCCCGAGCAGCTGACCCGCAATGTCTACCGCATCGACCCCGCCAGCGGCGCGATCGAAGCCGTCGTCGAGGATTTCATCCAGCCGAACGGCCTCGCCTTCTCGCCCGATGAGACGAAGCTCTACATTGCCGATTCCGGCTCGGCCAAGCATGAAGTGCCGCGCCATATAAGAGTTTTCGACGTCGTCGATGGCAAAAGGCTCACGAATGGCCGCTATTTCTGCAGCCTCGACGTCGGCAACCCGGACGGTTTCCGCTTCGATGTCAGCGGCAATCTTTGGACAAGCGCGTCCGACGGTGTGCACTGCTTTTCGCCGGATGGAACCCTGCTCGGAAAGATCAGAGTGCCGCAGACGGTGTCCAATCTCACCTTCGGCGGCCCCAAGAAAAACCGGCTCTTCATCACCGCGACGCGCTCTGTCTATTCGATCTATACCAAAACGAACGGCGCGCAATATCCGTAAGGATCGGCGCGCCGCCGAAATGCGCGCGGCTTCAGGCCTTCACTGCGGCTGGCCTGCCGTGCAGCGGCTCGGCGCGGTGCCAGTTCTCCAGGATGCGGCCATCCGTGTGTTTCTGCCGCGCCCAGCGAATGCCGTTGGAAATGACCTTATGCACGATCTTGTCGTGATAGATCGGGTAGGTCTCGTGACCGGGGCTGAAGAAGAAGATGCGGCCGCGGCCGCGCTGGAACGTGCATCCGCTGCGGAACACCTCGCCGCCGGAATACCATGAGATGAACACCAGCTCGTCCGGCTGGGGGATGTCGAAGGGTTCGCCGTACATTTCCGAGGCATTGACCTCGAAATAGGGCGGCAAACCCTCCGCGATCGGATGCGACGGATTGACCACCCAGACGCGCTCCAGGTCGCCATCCGGCGTCTCGCGCCAGGAGAGATTGGCATTCGTGCCCATCAGCCGGCGAAAGAGCTTGGAGTGGTGGCCGGAATGCAGCACCAGCAGGCCCATGCCCTTCAGCACGCGTTGCTGCACGCGATCGATCAGCCCGTTGCTGACCTCCTCATGCGCCATATGCCCCCACCAGAGCAGCACGTCGGTATCGTTGAGCACCGAGTCCGGCAGTCCTTCTTCAGGATCGTCGAGCGTGCCGCGGCGGATTTCGAAATCCGGATGGGCAATACCGGCGGCGATCGCGCCGTCGATACGATCCGGATAGATATCCTGGACCTCCTTGTGAACCTGCTCGTGGCGTCCCTCGTTCCAGATCGTGACCTTGATTGTCATGCCAGTCCTCAATGTTTTGGCGTCGATGTTTCAGGCTTGAGCCGGACGGATCACCCGGCCGGCGGAATCAAACAGATGGCAGGCGGCCCGCTCGGCCGTCAGCGACACGCGGTCGCCCGGACGGATGGTCATGTCACCCTCCGCGCGCACGACGATCGGCTGCTGCTGCGAACCGACCGTCAGATAGGTCTCGACGCCAAGCCGCTCGACAATGACCACCTCGGCGGAAAAATCGCCCTGCCCCTCCGACGCGAGCTTCAGATGCTCCGGCCGGATGCCGAGCTTCGCCTCGCCCTGCGGCACAGCGCCGTTCCCATCCGGCAGATCGATGGCAAGGCCGAGCGGGCTTTCCAGACGAACAGTGCCGGCATCCCGGCGTGTCGCCGTCATCGCCAGCACATTCATCTTCGGCGAACCGATGAAGGTCGCCACGAACTCGTTGTCCGGCTGATGATAGAGCTCCATCGGTGCGCCCTGCTGGGCGACGACACCCTTGTTCAGCACGACGATACGGTCGGCCATCGTCATTGCTTCCACCTGGTCGTGAGTGACGTAGACGACGGTCGCCTTCAGCTCGCGGGGCAGGCGCTGCAGCTCGGCGCGCATCTGCACCCGGAGTGCTGAATCGAGGTTCGACAGCGGCTCGTCGAACAGGATCAGCGACGGCTTCTTGATGATGGCGCGGCCGATCGCCACGCGCTGGCGCTGGCCGCCGGAAAGGGCCGCGGGCTTCCGATCGAGGTAGTCGGTCAGCTGCAGGATCTCGGCGACAGCTTCGACCTGCTTGCGGATTTCCGCTTCAGGCACCTTCTTCAGGCTGAGCGAGAAACCGATATTTTCCGCGACCGTCATATGCGGATAGAGCGCATAGGACTGGAACACCATGGCGATGCCGCGCTTGTCGGGCGGCACGTCGTTGATGCGCTTGCCGTTGAGGATGAGGTCGCCTTCATCGATACCCTCGAGGCCGGCGATCATGCGCAGAAGGGTCGACTTGCCACATCCGGACGGGCCGACGAAGACGGCGAATTCCCCGTCCTCAACGGTGATGTCGACGCCCTTGATGACCTCGAGCGCGCCGTAGAACTTGCGAACGTTTCTGAGAGTGATCATCCGTTTCTCTTTCTTGATCTCAGCCCTTCACACCGCCCGAGAACGTCTGGACGAGGAAGCGCCGCGCAAAGCCGAAGGCGACGACGGCGGGCAGCAGATAGATGAAGGCGAGTGCAGTCAGCAGGCCGTAATCGATCTCGTTGATGCGCAAGAAGGCGCGGAAGAGACCGAGCGGCAGCGTCTGCAGCTCCGGCGACGAGAGAAAGATCAGCGGCAGCAGGAAATCGCCCCAGGCCGACATGAAGGCAAACAGCCCGGCGGCGGCAAGCCCCGGCAGCGCCAGCGGGATCAGCACCCGGCGGATGCGCTGGATCAGCGTTGCTCCGTCCATCAACGCCGCCTCTTCGTAATCCCTCGGCAGCCCGTCGAAGAAGGTCTTCATGATCCAGAGCGCCAGCGGCAATTGCATCGTCGCGAGCACCAGGATCAGTCCGAGATAACCGTCGATGAAGCCGGTCCAGCGCATGATGTCACGCGCATAGCTGCCGAAGATCGGCCTCAGCACCGCCGCTTCGGCGTTGTTCAAAGTCAGCAGGAACTTGTAGAGCGGCACGACGAGCGCCGTCGGCGGCAGCACGCGGATCAGCAGGATGGCATAGAGGAAGGGCAGCTTCCACCAGGCCCGCGTGCGCGACAGCGCATAACCGCCGAGGCCTGCAAGCACCATGACGAGCAGCGTGGCGCTGCCGACCACGAAGAGCGAATTGAACAGCCATTTCGCTCCGTCCTCCTTGGTGAAGACCCTGACATAATTGGCGAAGGTCCACTGCTGCGGCCAATGCAGGAAGAGCCGCGCATTGCCGTCGAAGGAGGCGAGCAACACCCAGAAGAAAGGCACGGCGCAGAAGATCGAGATCAGCGACAGCGTCGCATAGGCGATGAGGTCGGAACGGCCCTTGTTTGCGGTCTCGCTCGGGGAAACGACGCCCATGTCAGACCTCCACCTTCATGGCCCGGACATAAGCGATGCCCAATATCAGCGAGATGATGAGGGCGACGACGGCGACCGCCGCGCCATATCCGAGCTGAAACGCCGTAAAGGACTGGTTGTAGATATAGATGCTGACGACTTCGGTCGCTCCGCCCGGTCCGCCGCGCGTCAGCGCATAGACGAGGCCGAAGACGGCGATGGTCGAGACGGCCGAGATCAGCATGTAGAGCAGGATCGTCGGCATCATCAGCGGCAGGGTGATACGGCGGAACATCTGCGACGGCGTCGCGCCGTCCATGCGCGCGGCCTCGTAGATCTCCGCCGGAATGGTGCTGAGGCCGGCGGTCAGCAGGATCATCGCGGTGGCGATGCCGCGCCAGGTGTTGACGATGATGATCATCGACAGCGGGAAGACCTGCAGCCAATCGGCCGGCGTGACGCCGAAAAAGCTGACGATACGGCTGAGCGTGGCATTCTCGCCGCCGGCCAGCATCGAGATCCACATGAAGCCGGCGACGACTTCGGGGGCGGCGTTCGGCAGCAGGATGATCGACGAGAAGATCCTGCGGAAGCGGATCGACCGGCGCAGCGCCATTGCCGAAACGAGGCCGAGCACGAACTGGCCGATCACCGCCGAACCGATGACGAAGACGAAAGTGACGAAGAGCGCGTTCCAGAATTTTGCGTCGTGGAAGAGCCGCGCGTAATTCCGAAAGCCCACGAAGCGCGGCCGCAGTGCCGCCGCCCCGGTCAGGGCCTCGTTGGTGAAACTCAGATAGATGGAATAGATGGCCGGATATATGACGAAGGCCAGAAGCAGCACCAGCGAAGGCAGCAGAATCAACAGCCACTGCCGCTCGGCGCGCTTTTCATGAGAGTTTCGGACCATGGAAGCTCACAACTGATCGAATGAACCGGAACGCGGCGATCGACGCCGCGCCCCGGCAAAGGCAAGAAACGGACGTTTACTTGACCATGTCGTCGCCGAGCGTTTCCTTGACGTAGTCGACAAGGATCTTCTGGGCGCCGGCCGCATCGGTTTCCTTGCGCAGCAGCGCTTCGGTCGCCCGCGCCACACCTTCCGAGACTGTGCCGAAGCCGGAAGCCTGCTTGAGGAACACACCGTTTTCGGCAGCCGCATGGATCGGAACGAGTTCCGTCAGCTTCTGGAACTCGGCATTCCCGGCCGCATCTTTGCTTGCCGGAATATTGCCGATGCGGGCCGCGTAGGAGACCTGGGTTTCGATGGAGCCAATCTCCATCAGCGCCTTGATCGCAAGCTCTGTATTGGCCGACTTGGCATTGACTGCCCACGGCGCCGCCAGATTGGCGAGCACATATTGGCCGCTGCTCTGGCCGGGAACCGTCCAAGTGCCGACCACCTTCGTCACCTCGGGAATCGGGTTCTTGCTTTCGCGACCCCAGTCGAAAATGTAGCACCAGGAGCCGCACGTGGTCGCCGCAAGCTTACCGGCCGGGAACATCTGGTACTTCGGCACGACCCAGGGCTCAGGCCCGAGCAACGGCTGCGTCGGCATCAGATCCTTGTCGATCAGCTCCTTGTAGACGTTGAAGACATCCTTGATGCCTTCACCGTTGAGATCGAGCTTGCCGTCCGCATCGACCAGCTGCGGCGTCTTGGAGCCGACGAGCAAGTGCTGGAAGCCTTCGTCGAAAGCGCCGCTGCCCCAGGAGACGCCGGCTGGGAAGAGCAGGCCGTAGGCGCCGGTCTTCTGTTTGATCTCAGCCGCGCGGTCGAGAAGCTCCTGCCAGGTCTTCGGCTGTTCGGTCGAGATGCCGGCCTTTTCGAGAACGTCCTTGCGGTAATAGATTTCCTGGATGCCGAGCATGAACGGCATCACATAGGTCTCGCCATCCGGGCTGACGGCAAGCTGCTTGGCGACGTCATAAAGATTGGCATAACCGTCCCAGGCCTTGAACTGCTCGGTGATCGGCGCGAGGTAGCCCGCTTCCACCATGTCGGCGACAGCAGCCGTCGTCGGAATGGAGAACAGGTCGGGCGCATTGCCGGCGCCGAGCTCGGTCAGCAGCTTGGTCAGGTAGTCCTTATCGGGCGCCGGATATTCGACGACCTCGACGGTCACGCCGTATTTCTTTTCGATCCGCTCGACCGTCGACTTCATCGCGTCGATGCCGGCCTGACCGTGATTGGCAATTCGGATTGTCTCAGCCTGCGCCAGCGTTGAAACCGCGCTCAGCAGAATGGCGCACAGGCCACCAAGAACCGTCTTCCTCAACGAAAGTCCTCCCTCTTTTAGAGATACGGCGCCCTCCAGCACCGCCGGCGAAAATGTACACGCATTCCAATCACTGGCAAGGCAGATTTTGAAAAGATTCGATTTCGAAGTCTAATCCATTGATTTATTTCAATTATTTAAGACTTGCGTACGGAAGTGCATTTGTGTAATCGTGTGCACACTTGATTGAGGGAGGAGTTTCATGACTCAGAAATTGCGCCTCGGCGTCATCGGCGCAGGATTGAAGGCGGCGGAATACGCCGAGAGCTGGGCAAGGATGCCGGAGATCGAATTCGCGGCACTGGCGGACACGACGGCCGCGTCACGCCAACGCCTGATCGACGTCTGCCTCGCCGCAGGCGCGCCCGAACCGAAAAGCTTCGAGGATTATCGCGCGATGCTCGCTGCCATGAGGAGCGAACTGGATATCGTCTATATCTCCACCCCACATGCCTTCCATGCCGAGCAGGCGACCGCCGTCGCCGAGGCCGGCCTCGATCTCTTCCTGGAAAAGCCGATGGTGACGACGGTCGCCGAGGCCGAGCGGCTGATCGCCGCGCAGAAGAAGAGCGGCGTCACCATTGTCACCGCCTTTCAGGGCGGCCTGTCGCCGCTCGTGCTCGACACAAGCAGGCGGGCGCTGGCCGGCGAGTTTGGCGAACTGATCGCCATATCGGGCATGATCTGGGAAAGCTGGTCGTCCAACTATGACGGCCACTGGAAGCAGCAGCCGGAGATATCAGGCGGCGGCTTCATGTTCGATACCGGCGCCCATATGATGAACACCGTCTGCCTGCTCGCCAATTCCGATTTCGACAGCGTCTCGGCCTACATGGCCAATCACGGCAAGACCATCGACATCGCCACCGCCGTCTCCGCCCGGCTGAAGAACGGCGCGCTGGCGACACTGACGGCCGCCGGCGACGGCCCGCCCGGCTGCGCCTCCCACATCACCTTCTTCTATTCGAAAGCAATCGTGCGCATCGACGCTTGGGGCGGCTGGCGTGAGATCAGTGTCGGCCGCACCGCCGAGCCCCGCGAGGAAGCCGAAATTCTCGGCAATCCGATGAAGAATTTCCTCGCCATTCGCGATGGTAAAATGGAAAACTCCGGCTCCGTTGAAATGGGCCTCAGATTCGCTAGGCTCTGGGATGCAATCAAGGAATCGGCAGCGGCCGGCGGCGCCTCCGTCAGAATCGCCGCCTGACAGGCACTGAAGATGAGCGGAACGAACAAACGGCGGATCACTTCGAAGGAACTGGCCAAGCTCGCCGGCGTCTCCTCCGCCACCATTTCCCGCGCCTTCTCGCCGGATTCGCGCATCGGCAGGGCAACGCGCGACCGCATCCTCGCCGTCGCCCGCGAATATGGCTATCAGCCGAACGCCATCGCCCGTTCGCTGAACAATCAGCGCTCGCGGCTCGTCGCCCTCGTCGTCAACGCGATCGGCAATCCTTGCGAGGCCGAGGAACAGCAGCTTCTCGTCCACCGTCTCCAGGCAAGACAGCTGCTGCCGATCATCCTCTGCTGCGCCGATCATTCCGACCGGCTGCAGCTGATGCGGCTTGCCTCCACCTATCAGGTGGATCACGTCGTCATTTTTTCCGACATGGTGTCGATGCAGGACGCCGTCGATATCTTCCATACGACGAAGCCGATCATCGTCTCCTTCGAGCCGCTCGAAAACGAAAACGTCTCCTCGATCCGCATCGACGGCTCCGCCGCCGCAGACGCGATCATCGACAAGATCGTCCGCGACGGCAAGAAACGCTTTGCCTATCTCTCCGGCACCAATTCGAGCTGGATCGACAAGCTGAGGCGCAGGTGGTTCGCCGAGGCGCTCGCTAAGCGCGGCCTCGCCTTCGAAGCACAGGCCTTCGGCGATTATTCCTATGATTCCGGCTTCAAGGAAGCCGTGCTGCTGCTGCACCGCGACAAGGTCGACGTCATCATCTCAGGCAACGACGTCATGGCGATCGGCGCGCGCGATGCGGCGCGCCGCGTGCTCGGCCGGAATACGCCCGGCGATATCGCCATCGTCGGCCAGGATGGCATCGCCATGGCAGCCTGGGATTGCAATGATCTCACCACGCTGAGCCTCGACCACGTCGCCTTCATCGATGCTGTGGTCGAACTGATCGAGCGCCATGACGCCGGGATCGAAGGACCGCACAGCATCACACTCACCTGCACGCCCCGCTGGGGCTCGACCGCCTAACGCATCTCATTAGCCCATGTGAAATGGTTGCGGATGACGGCATCGCTGAAAAACGCTAAACGCGTCGCATGAATCAGATTTGACGCGAAGCGCTGAAGCGGCCGCGCCTTATTGCATCAAGGAGGAATAGACGATGATCCGATTTTCACGCGCCGAGGCGCGCCGCACGGCTCCTGATGCCATGAGCGGGAGAGCCTGAATGCGTTCCGTCCTTTCCTTCAACGAAGGCTGGAGTTTCCACGAAGGCTTCGGCCAGCGTCTGCTCGAAAACTTCGACGCCGCCAAAATGGTCAGCCTGCCGCATACCGCCGTCGAACTGCCCTTCAACTATTTCGACGAAACCAGCTATCAGCGCGCCTTCACCTATCAGAAGATGCTGCGCTGGCTGCCGGAATTCGAGGACCGCGAGGTCTCGCTCGTCTTCGACGCCGCCATGGCCGACAGCGTCGTCTATCTGAACGGCGAGGAAATCATCGTCCACAAGGACGGCTACACTCCCTTCGAGGCCCGCCTGACCGGTAAGCTCATCAAGGGCGAGAACCTCGTGACCGTCAAAATCGACGGCAGCGAAAACCCTGCCATTCCGCCCTTCGGCGGCCGCATCGATTATCTCACTTATGCCGGCATCTATCGCGACGTCTGGCTGAAGGTCACCGACCCCGTCTCGATCCGCAATCTCAAGATCGAAACCACGGATGTTCTTGCCTCGGAAAAGTCGGCGAGCGTGCGCGTCGATATCGCCAATCCCGAGGGCCGCAGCTTCTCGGCGACCGTCACCGCCACGCTGAGGCAGGCCGACGGCACGGTGATCGCCACCGCTGCAACCGAAACGATCGGCGAGCGCACCAGGCTTTCCTTCGGCGGCCTCACCAACATTAACCTCTGGGACATCACCGATCCGACGCTTTATGAGGTCATCGTCGAACTGAGGACCGAGCACGGCTCCGACCGTGTCTCGACCCGCTTCGGCTTCCGCACAGCCGAATTCACGCCCGACGGCTTCCTGCTGAATGGCAAGCGGCTGAAACTGCGCGGCCTCAACCGCCATCAGTCCTTCCCCTATGTCGGTTATGCCGCCGGCCGTTCCGCCCAGGAGCGCGATGCCGACATCATGAAGTCGGTGCTGAAGTGCAATATCGTCCGCACTTCGCATTATCCGCAATCGAAATGGTTCCTCGATCGCTGCGATGCGATCGGCCTGCTCGTCTTCGAGGAAATTCCCGGCTGGCAGCATATCGGCGATGCCGACTGGCAGAAGGAATCGATCGAGAACGTCCGGCGCATGATCGAGCGCGACTGGAACCATCCCTCGATCATCATCTGGGGCGTGCGCATCAACGAGTCGCAGGACAGCCACGACTTCTACGTCGAGACCAATCGCCTCGCCCGCGAGCTTGACAGCACCCGCCAGACCGGCGGCGTGCGGTATATCACCGAGAGCGAGTTGCTCGAAGACGTCTACACGATGAACGATTTCATCCTTGGCAATGAAGAACTGCCGGGCGCCAATCGCCCGCGCACGGCGCTACGCGGCCAGCAGGAAAATACCGGCCTGTCGCAGAAGGTGCCGTACCTCATCACCGAGTTCAACGGCCACATGCACCCGACGAAGATCTATGACCAGGAACAGCGCCAGGCCGAGCATGTGCGCCGTCACCTGGAAGTGCTGAATGCCGCCTATGGCGATCCGGATATTTCGGGTGCGATCGGCTGGTGCATGTTCGATTACAACACCCACAAGGATTTCGGCTCCGGCGACCGCATCTGCTATCACGGCGTCATGGACATGTTCCGCGAGCCGAAATTCGCGGCCTATGCTTATATCAGCCAGTGCGACCCGTCCGAGGAGATCGTCATGAAGCCGGCGACCTTCTGGGCGCGCGGCGAGCGCAATATCGGCGGCGTGCTGCCGCTGATCATCCTGACCAATTGCGACGAGGTGGAGCTGCAATACGGCGCGCTGTCCAAGCGCATCGGTCCGGACCGCGAGAACTATCCGCACCTGCCGCATCCGCCCATCGTGCTCGACCACCGGCACTTCACCGCAGACGAACTCGGCACCTGGGGCCTCGAATGGATCGACGGCACCTTGACCGGCTATATCGGCGGCCAGGCGGTGGCGAGCCTGACGCTCGCGGCCGATCCCCTGCCGACGACGCTGGAAATCGTTGCCGACAGCCGCACGCTGAAAGCCCGCGAACGCGATAGCACCCGTGTCATCATCCGCGCGCTCGATCAATGCGGCCAGCGCCTGCCGTTCATGAACGACAGCATTTCGCTGAAGGTGCATGGACCGGCAAAGATCGTCGGCCCGGTCAACGTGCCGTTGCAAGGCGGCACATCAGGCTTTTGGTTGGAGGCGACGGGACTGACCGGCGAAATCACCGTCGAGGCCGTCTCCTCGCGTTTTGCGCCGGTGACGCTTAACGTGACGGCTGTCGCCTGACGGCGATCACGAAATCCTGAGCTGGCTTTCCGGATCGAAGAACACCGCCTTGTCGAGATTGAAGGCAAGGCGGGCGCTCTGGCCGGGCGCTATGCCGGCATCGGCGCGCAGGCGGGCCACGACTTCCTTGCCGCCGAGCTTGGTGACGGCGAAGGTGTCGGAACCGGCGGGCTCGATCACCTCGATCAGGCAATCGCCCTCGGTCAGCGACCGCGCCTTGCGATCGGCGCCGTCGAGATCGGTCAGCGCTTCCGGCCGGATACCGAAGACCACCTGCCGGCCGGCATAGGAGTTGAGGCCGTTATTGGCCGCCATGACGGGCAGCTTGAGCGGCGCGGCATTCGGCCGCTCCAGCGACACCGTGAGCCCGCCCGCGCCGTTTTCAATTGTTCCGGCAAGCAAGTTCATCGCGGGTGATCCCATGAAGTCTGCGACGAACATGTTGGCGGGATTGTTGTAGATCTCGGCGGGCGTTCCGAACTGCTGGACGATGCCGTCCTTCATGACGGCGATGCGGGTGGCGAGCGTCATCGCCTCGATCTGGTCGTGGGTGACGTAGACGATGGTCTTGCCGGTCGCCTGATGCAGCCTTTTGATCTCGATGCGCATGTCGACGCGCAGCTTGGCGTCGAGGTTGGAAAGCGGCTCGTCGAACAGGAAGAGCTTGGGATCGCGCACCAGCGCCCGGCCCATGGCGACGCGCTGGCGCTGGCCGCCCGACAGCTGGCTCGGCTTGCGGTCGAGCAGATGACCGATCTGCAGCACCTTGGCGACCTTGTCGATCGCCTGCTTGCGCTCCTGTGGCGGCACGCCGCGCATCTCCATGCCGAAGGCGATGTTGCCCGCCACCGTCATGTTCGGATAGAGCGCATAGGACTGGAACACCATGGCGATGTCGCGCTTGGAAGGATGCAGACCGTTGACCGGGCGCCCGTCGATCCGGATCTCGCCCGACGTGATCGTTTCCAGTCCGGCAATGGTGTTGAGCAGGGTCGACTTGCCGCAGCCGGACGGGCCGACCAGCACCAGGAAGCCGCCCTTTTCGAGTTCGAGGTCGATCCCCTTGAGGATGTCGACGGCGCCGAAGCGCTTTCTGAGGCCGGAGATTTCGAGGAAAGCCATGGGTTACCCTTTGACTGCGCCCGCCATCAGGCCACGCACGAAGTAGCGGCCGGCGAGGATGTAGA